>CAZKYC010000036.1:0-40844 GCA_964556895.1 uncultured bacterium
AACCACAACGCGGTGAAGTTGCTCAACGTGATGCGGCGCTTCAGGCCCTGCAGGTGAAGCCCCATAAACGGGATGCCGCGCGACTCGACCTCGCGGCGGTCGCGTTCGGCTTCGCGCCCGATAAACAACATCGGCGCGTCGGGCGCCAGCGCCTGCACCGCCTGCGCCACTGCTAACGCGGGGTACAGGTGGCCGCCGGTGCCGCCTCCCGTAATCACGATGGAACCCATCTGCGTTGCGTTCAACGCGTTCTCCTCTATCCGGCCCGCCGGCGCCGCGCCGGCGTCGACGGTTCAATATCAAACGTCTCTCGCGCCACTCTCACCATCAGTCCGATCATGATCATGTTGATAATCAGCGCCGAGCCGCCGTAAGAAATAAACGGCAAAGCGATTCCTGTTGTGGGGACGCTGCCCGTTACAACCGCGATGTTTAAGGCTGACTGAAATCCAATCGCTGTCGCGCATCCGACGCAGATCAGCGACCCGAACGGGTTTTCGCAGCGAATCGCGATCCAATAGCCGATGATGACAATCAACATAAACGCTGCGACCAACAAGGAACAATTCACAAACCCGAGTTCTTCGCCGATGATGGCGAAAATAAAGTCGGTATGCGACTCAGGCATGAAGCCCAACTGTTGAACGCCGTCGCCGATGCCGACCCCAGTCAGCCCGCCGTGGGCGAAGCCAATCTTGGCTTGCAGCACCTGGTAATACTTTGACGAGGCGTATTTCTCCGGCTCCATAAACGCGGTGATGCGCTGCCACAGGTGAGGCTTGGCGTACAACGCCGCGCCAATCGCTGTCGCGAACGCCGCCGCCCCCGGGACCATGTGCATCATCTTTCCACCAGCGCAGAACCATAGCGATATCGCGACGATGCCGATAAAGAAGGCGGTGCCGTGGTCAGGCTGAAGCAGAATCAGCGCCAAGGTGAAACCCACCAGCGCCAGGGGAAAAAACACGCCTTTGAAAAACGACTCCAACTGGTCGCGGCGCTCGGCCCACACGGCCGCGAGATAGAAAATCACCGCCAGTTTAGTGAGGTCTGAGGGTTGAAAGCGCAACCCCACCTGTAACCAGCGCTGGGCCCCTTTGGCCGAATCGCCCAATGGGGTCAGAACCAGCGCCAGTAAAATTAAATTGAGTATCATGATGGGGCGCGCCCAGCGCTCCCATTGGTTGTAATCAGCCGTGGCGAAATAGATAAAGCACGCCAGGCCGATACTGAAGCGAATCAGTTGCCGCCCCATAAATTGATAGACGTTGGTGTCTGGGTTTTTCAACAACATAAACTGGCTCGAACTCAACACCATCACCAGCCCTAACAAAACCAGGCCCAACATGAGCACGATCAACGATCCGTTAATGAGAGAATCTGAGCGCATCACGATTGGCGCTCCTTCACGGCCTGAGTAAAGCGATCGCCGCGTTCTTCATAATTGGCGAACATGTCCCAACTGGCGCAGGCGGGCGACAACAACACCAAGTCGCCGGGGGCCGCGTCATTGGCCGCATGGTTGACCGCGTCGTCTAAGGACGCTTCGCGGTGAATTGGGATAATGGATGACCAGGCGTCTTCAAACTGTTGCGCGTCGCGTCCTATCAAATAGGCGCTGGCGACTTTTTCTCTCAACAGCGGTTCTAACGGCGCCAGGTCGTCGCCTTTGGCCTCGCCGCCCGCAATCAAGCGAATCGGCCCCTTGAGCGAACGCAACGCCGCCTCAAGCGCGTGAACATTGGTCGCTTTTGAATCGTTGTAGAACTTCACCCCGCCAATCTCGGCGACGAGTTCAAGACGGTGCGGCAACCCAACAAACGACTTCACCGCCTCCGCCGCGTCATCCAGCGGCGCGCCGAACGACGTCGCCATGCCAATCGCCGCCAGAGCGTTGAGCGCCATTTGTTCAGGCCACTCTTGTAAGAACTCGGCCTTGCATTCGATTTCTTTTTCGTTGTTGCGGAGCCGAAGGGCCCCGCCAAGGTAAAACACGCCGTCAGGTCCCAAGTCATTGTATAAAAACGCGCGTTTCCTTGACGGAACCCACTCCGGACAAAAACCCTCAACCCCGGGACCCATCCAAAGCGCCTCCATTGACGCTTGATTCACTGTGATTCGAAACTTCGACTGGTAATACGCCTCGACCGACTCGTAGCGGTCAAGATGGTCGGGCGCCAGGTTGGTAATCACCGCGGCGCACGGATGAAATTCTTCAATCGTCTCGCATTGATAACTACTGACTTCTAACACCATCGGTTGGCGGCTGATGCGTTTTTCTTTAAGCGCCGCCTCACACACCGCCAGGCCCACATTGCCCGCCGCCAGCGGCTCGTAACCGCAACGTTGCAATATATGGGCGATCATTCGGGTCACGGTGGTTTTTCCATTGGTCCCCGTCACCGCCAGAATGGGGCGCTGGAAGAAGCGGCAGCCCAGTTCCATCTCGCCGATGGTGTAGACGTCGCTGCGCCTGACCAGTTTCATCAAGGCGTGTTCGGGCGAGAACCCCGGGCTGACCACACAAAAATCGATATCATCTAGCTGGGCCGGTTCGCGCTGTAAGACCGGCAACTGACACGGCCCCCATTCGCGGCGCAGCGCTTCGGCCTTCTCAGAGTTGCCTTCAAACGCGACGGCGCGGCCGCCTTCATGCATGATCAGTTTCAGCGCCGCCTGGCCTGACATGCCCATGCCAGCGATGAGCGCGCACATCCCCGCCGCCTGGGGCAACGGCCCCTGCAACAGTCCACGCGCTTCTTGCCTCAACATTCCAGCCAGCATGACGCCCCTCTCAGCGAACCTTTAAGGTCGCGAGCCCGATAAACGCGAATACGGCGGCCATAATCCAAAACCGCACCACGATGGTCGTTTCAGACCATCCCTTCATTTCGAAATGGTGATGAATCGGCGCCATCAAAAAGACGCGCTTTTTGTTTCGGTATTTGTATGACGTGACTTGAATAATTACAGACAGCGACTCCATCACAAACACGCCGCCGATAATAAAGAGCAAGAGTTCTTGTTTAATCAAAACCGCCAAGACGCCCAAGGCGCCGCCTAGGGCGAGTGACCCTGTATCGCCCATAAACACTTTGGCAGGGTGGGCGTTAAACCACAAAAAGGCCATGGTCGCGCCCACCAACGCGGTCGCAAATACAGCGAGTTCGCCTGATTTAGGTACATACAAAATGCCCAGATAGGCGCTGCTGTCGACGCGGCCCACGGCATAAGCCAACATGGCGAACGCCAGACACGCGATGATGAAACACCCGCTGGCGAGACCGTCGAGGCCGTCGGTCAGGTTTACCGAATTCGACGCACCCGTCACCACGCACGCCACAAAGGGGATATACAAAACGCCCAATGGAATAAACACGTTCTTTAAAAACGGCAGCGGCAGGCTGTAGGGTTGTTCGCTCACCAGCGGGTGTAAGAAATACAACCCCGCGCCCAGCGCCAGGCCGACGCTGACTTGAACAAACAACTTTTGTCTGGCGCGAACGCCTTTATACACTTTCTCTTTGAGTTTGGTGTAATCGTCGATAAACCCGAGCGCGCCCAGCGCCATGGTCACTGTCAGCGCGGTGACCACCAATTCGTTGCGCCAGTTGCCCCAAATAATCAATGAGAACAACGTCGCGGCGAGAACCAACAAGCCGCCCATAGTGGGCGTGCCCGCTTTTTCTTTGTGGAGGTCATACAACGCTTTGACGCCTTCGCCGCGAATGGTCTGGCCAATGCGCATTCTCACCAGCCACTCGATCAACGCCGGGCCGAGACAGACGCCGAAGATCATCGCCGTCACCGCCGCCATCGCCGCGCGAAACGAGATGTACTTGGTCACGTTCAAAAACCCGAGCGACTCGTACATTTCAGAAAGAGGGAACAAAAATTCCAGCGCCATTACGCCGCCCCCTTTCCACAGTCGACGAGGTGTTTGCGGGCCTGTTCACAGTCATCAAAGTGAACTTTCTCTTGACCTACGAGTTGATAGGTCTCGTGGCCTTTGCCCGCGATAAGCAAGATGTCGCCCGGTTGAAGTTCTTCGACCGCCGCGCGAATCGCCAGGTCGCGGTCAGCAATCACGACAGATTCGCCATCGCCCGTCATTCCGGCGACGATGTCATTGAGTATTTGCTGTGGATCTTCGCTTCGCGGGTTGTCTGACGTCACAAACGCCTTATCGCTCAACCGCAGCGCAATAGCGCCCATCTGAGGCCGCTTGGCGCGGTCGCGGTCGCCGCCGCAGCCAAACACGGTCAGAATTCGCTGGTGCGGGGCCGCGTTGAGCGTCTCCAGACATTGTTCTAACGCATCAGGCGTATGGCTATAATCGACCACCACCAGCGCGCCGATTCCGTTCTCGACTTGCTCCAGCCGCCCCGGCGCCGGATTGAATGACTCAACACTTTTCACCAATTGCGTTCGTTCAACGCCATCTGAATACGCCACAGCAACAGCGCACAAAATGTTGTATACGTTGTGGCGGCCCTGCAATGGCGTCATTACTTCAAACGAGTCTTGAGGAAACTGTAATGTAAAGCGGGTTCCTTCAAGGCGGATATCCAAATTCGTCGCCCGAATATCAGCCTCGCGGTCAACCGCGATATTGCATTGATTTATCGAACTGAGCTCATCTGAAAAGCGGCGCCCGACTTCATCATCAAGATTAAAAATCGCCTTGCCGTCGCTGGCGAGATAGCGGCTGAACAATAATTTTTTTGCCTCTCGATAGTCATCCATCGTCTTATGAAAATCGAGATGGTCTTGGCTTAAATTTGTGAATACGGCCGTTTCAAACTCCAGTCCGTCCACGCGATGCAGCGCCAGTCCGTGCGATGAAACTTCCATTGCCGCGCAGGCGCAGCCTCGGTCGACGATTTCACGCAAGACCCGTTGCATCTCATGAGGAAGCGGCGTGGTGGTTTGAGCGTCTTGATGGAAATCCTGATAGCGGTATTCGATGGTGCCAATCACCGCGATGGGGTCGTTCAGCGATTGGTAAATTTGTTCTATCAGGTAGGTCGTTGTGGTTTTTCCGTTGGACCCTGTGACGCCGATGAGGTCGAGCGACTCAGCGGGGTGGCGGTAGAAGTTGGCCGCGATCGTCGGCAGCGACGCCAGCGTATCCGCCACGCGCACCTGGGGCGCCGCGGCGTCGGCGAATTCTTCGACCACCGCAACGCAGGCGCCCCGCCCGGCGACGTCCGCTAAAAAGCGGTGGCCGTCAGCGGTCTGGCCGCGCAGCGCAACAAACGCGTCGCCCGGTTTGACCAACCGGCTGTCGCAAACAAGGCCGTTGGCCGCAGGCGGCGCATCGCCGCGAACGTCTAATACTTCCACGCCCTTAAACAACTCGTTTCCCTCAATCATCTCATTTGCGTATGGCGTCCCCCGCCCAAGCGGGGTATCGCTGATTAGTTGCTACAACGCGTATCTCTAACGCTGGGCCGCCAACATCGCGCCTTCATGCAATGTCGGGTCGGTCAACGCTGGTTCACAACGCAGGTCCGCCTGAGTGCGCGCCAATAGCGACGCGCCCGCGGGCGGGTCTTGCCACATCACTTTGCCTACGCCGTCGATCTGGGCGTCGAGGCCCAACAGGCGCAGGTAAACATACGCATCCCGGAGCGGCATACCGACTAAATTTGGCATACTGCTTGGGTGTGAATCCACCAGATTCGCGACTGGCGCCGGCAACACCCGGTTCACCCCGAATGTTTCTGTCTTGGCGTCTTCATCGCTGTTCCTAGCCAGTGTTTTCTTTTGTGTCTCTCGCAGTAGCGGGTCAAGCTGATTGGTCGGCGAGACGCCCCAATAGGCGATAATCTCTTCAGCAATCTTCTTCCACACCGGGCCGGCGACCGCGCCGCCATACTTGGCTTTGTGAGGATCATCAATCACCACGCTGATCACCACTTCAGGGTTCTCAGCCGGGAAGAAGCCGCAGAACGACGCGATGTGCATGCCATAGCCATAGCCGCCGGTTTCAGGGTCGTACTTTTGCGCCGTCCCCGTCTTGCCAGCGATGTGAAACCCGGGAATGCGCACCTTGTCGCCCGTGCCTTCGGGGTCTTCGGTCACATCGACCAACATGCGCACGATCGTTTCCGCCGTATCAGACGAAAGAATCCGGCGCGGCTCTTCGGAGTCGCGGGTAATAAAAATTTCGTCTTGGCCGCGAAAGCCGCGAATCAATTTCGCCGGGCGATACAACCCGCGATTGGCCAGCGCGGTGTAAGCGGTGGTAAGCACCAACGCATTGGTTGAAAACTCTTGCCCGTATGGCACGGCGCCAATCGAGGCGGGATGCCACTGCCTTGGCGATCGTAATTGCCCCTTGCTCTCGCCGGGCAGGTCGTATGTGCTCTTTTCGCCAAAGCCAAATTGGGTCAAATAGTGATAGAGAACCTGCGCCTGTCCGCGCCAGTTTTCTGACATCAACTGGGCGATCTTCACCGTGCCGATGTTACTGGAACGCACCAACACGTCATGGACGGAGATCAACCCGTAACGATGAATATCGTCGCGAATCGGCTTACGCCCCGGAAACGGCATCGAGCCGTTCTCACAAAAAATCATGGTGTCAGGCGTGACTTTGTTTTCTTCAATCGCGGCGGCGATAACAAACGGCTTCACCACCGAACCTGGTTCAAAAATATTGGCGATGGCGCGGTTTTTGCGCGTCACTTCGGGAAACTCTTCATACTGGTTCGGGTCAAACGCGGGCGCGTTGGCCAGCGCCAACACCTCGCCGCTCTTGGCGTGCATCACCACCGCATAGCCCTGCACAGCCTGGTATTGTTCAACCACCGCCTGCAGCTCGCGCTCGGCCACATATTGAATGTAACCGTCAATCGTCAAGACCACGTCAGCCCCATGGGTAATTTTATGGGTATAGTCTTCTTTCGCTAACATCTTTCGGCGCGGGTCTTTGCTACTGGTTATTTCTTTGCTGTTGCCTTTCAGCCAATCGTCCTGACTGAGTTCTAATCCTTCGAGTCCGTTGTTGTCTCGCCCCGTGAATCCAATTAACTGCCCTGCCAGCCCGCCTTCGGGGTAATAGCGAAAATCGGTTTTTTCAAAGTGAATGCCCGGCAGTTTCATTTGCTGCAACTGGTTTTTGACGTCTTGAGTCACATTCAATTGAATCAGCCGCCCTCTAACGCCCACTTTGGCGTTCAGGTGCAACTCGATTTGCTCAGCGGTGAGGCCCAGTAAACCAGCGGCTTGTGTCAGCGTTTGGCGTGGGTTGTCCATCCGCTTCAAATCAGCTTTGACGTTATAGCGCCAGACTCCCTGCGCGAGCGAGCGGTTGTTTCGGTCTACAATGCCTCCGCGAGCGGGCGGCAACTCTTCGGTATACTGGCGCGCGCGAACGCTGCGCTCTTTGGTCTCTTCGGCGCGAATGACCTGCAGGTAGTACAAACGTCCCATCAGACCGACGAACGCAAAAATCGCGGCCAACATGAGAACAAACACGCGCATGGCGGGAACACGCTGTGACATAGATACCTGTTACTCCAACATTCGTTTCGCCCAATTCTTGATTTTTGAGCCTGTCTCTAACCAGCGGTCTCGAACATTCAAGATCCAACTGGTCTCATCAGGCGGCAGCGTCACCGCGGTGGGCAAGCCGCGATGAGTGAATAACCCTTTGACTGGAATGCTGATCGCCGGATGCCGCGGCGGCCCCAATTGAGGCAGGCTCTCTTTGACCTTGGCTTCGATCCGGCTATAGCGTTCCAGTTCATAGATTTTTTGGTCTAACCGGCGCAGGTCGTCTAACAACGCGACCTTCTGCTGGTATTTGTCTGTCATGTGATAGTGAGTGCGCTTCACTTCAATCGCGGCCTGAACAATAAACAAAACCGAGCTAAATAACGCAATCAGCCAGACATATCCCAACACCATGCGCACCATGGGGACCATTGATTCATATTCGGCTTTAAGCTTGTTTCGTCTCATGCGACCCGTTCTACCACCCTGAGTTGTGCGCTGCGGCAGCGCGGATTGCGGCCCTTTTCAGCCGCGCAGGGCGTCAGCGCTTTTCGCGTCAATACTCGGCCCGGGGCTTGCTGCGCTGGCGCCAGTTGTTCAGGCCCCGGCACGATGCCAATCTGGCCGCAATATCGGCGAAACCATTCTTTGACGATTCGGTGTTCGAGAGAGTGATACGACAGAACGGCCAGGCGCCCACCTGGGGCCAATCGCTTCAAACCGCCCTCTACCCCTTTTCGCAACTGGTTCAATTCATCGTTCACCTCGATGCGCAGCGCCTGAAACACGCGAGTCGCGGGGTGAATGCCTTCTTGATGTTGATATCGGTCTGGAATCGCGTTCAACACCACATCAGCCAAATCTTGCGTCGTCTCAATCGGCTCTAACTTGCGCCGCCTGACGATGGCCTTTGATATCTTTCGGGCAAAGCGTTCATCGCCGTAGTTCTTAAATAAGTCCGCCAAAGCGCGGTCGTCCCATGAGGCGAGAATGCCAGCAGCCGTAATCGGTTGCGATCTGTCCATTCGCATATCCAAGGGGCCGTCCTTCGTAAAACTAAATCCGCGCTCGGCGCGGTCGACCTGGGGCGACGAAAACCCGATGTCAAACAAGATGTAATGAGCGTGTTCGATTCCCTCCCGCTCCAGCATTTCATCAACGCGGTCAAACCCGCTATGAATCAACGTCACATCAAACGGCGCCTGGCTGAACCGCTCGCGGCAAAACGCCAACGCGTCTTCGTCACGGTCAAGCCCAACTAGCTGGTCTTCAGCCCGAAAGCCCTCTGTCATGGCCGCGCTATGCCCGCCAAACCCGACAGTACAATCAACCACCACCATCGGTTCGTCCAGAACAGGCATAAACTCCACGATTTCCCGCTCCATGACGGGAAGGTGAAGCGCACTGGGCTTGTTCATCGACTACGTCAATTCTGGCGGATCTCCGCCTCAAAACTCTCAAGCGTTTTTTGGCCTTTGGCCAGTTGCATTACCGCCGGGAAGCGCTCGGTCACGGTTACGTCATCGGCTTCGACCTGGTCGCAGTAATAGGTCTGGTTCCAGACTGTGATTTTGTCCCAGTCGCCTAGCACCATGATCTTTCCGTCTAAGCGCGCATACTCAGCCATGTCATTCGGCACAACGATACGGCCTTCTTTGTCCATACTGATCTCACGGGCGTGCGCAAACATCTGATGGCGCACGGTCAACCCGATCTCTGTATACAAGTCGAGGCGGCCGATCGACTCAGCGAACGGCAGCCAGTTACATTCAGGAAAAATCGCCAAACTGCGCTTGAGCCAGCGCACCATAATTAACGGGTGCTCGCCCAACTTGTCGCGCAATTGGTTCGGAAGCCCGATTCGCGATTTTGAATCGAGTTTCTTTTCATAACTGCCGATGAGCTTGGTTACGGGAGGACGAAACTCTGGCGCCATTGCCGGAGCCGTTGGTTCTTGCACCAAGTCGCCACTCCCTTTGCCGATCATCAGCTTTCCCCAAAATGAGCCAATCCTGGGATAATACGGGATAAACAGGTATTATTCAGGGATATGTCTGGATATATTGGGATACTAGCATGGGTAAAGTGGGGGTGCAAGTAAGAAATTTGTGTTTTTATAGATTCTTATCGCTTCAATCCTGTCCATTTAACTGAACCTAAGTTCATCTAACCTCTGTGTTTTTGAAATTAAAAGGGCAATAAATTATACTTCGACAAATATAATCTTTGACAACTCAAGTATATATGTATGAAAATAATATATAATCGAGAATTTATTTAGATTTGTTCTCTATGATTATTGTCGAGTATACTGAGTTGAGTAAATCTAACATTCCAGAAAAAAAAATCATGGAAAAATACAAAAAAATGTTCATTGCTACTATTATTGTTGTTTTCGCCTTGCCGTTTTTTCTCACGTTTGGCGCGATTTTGAAGAACGGCGCCATCCTTTTTGACCAGCCGGGGTTCTCAACCAGGCTCAAAACCTATCTCTCAACTAATATCGCTGAAACCAAACCCGATCATGAATTCCCCGAATTACAAACCCCTCATTTTGAAATTCCCGCTGAAGATCTGTATAAAAAAGTGCTCGCCGTCACAGAGGAAGCAGGCTGGAAACTCATGAATAGCGATCCGACATCGCTAACAATCGACGCGGTGGCCTCAACCCCCCTGTTGGGATACCAAGATAATGTGAAAATTGAAATTACGCTAATATCGCCTGAACATTCGTCGATTAACGTCAAATCATCTTCTAGAGTTGGACGAGCAGATCTTGGGGCCAACGCTGGTCGTATATTATATTTAATCAAATTATTAAAGAATTAAGTGTAAAGCGAGTAAATCGAAAGAGTTTATAAACAAAAAAAAGATATAAACGCCCTTGGCAGGAATCAAGAATTGAGTATGATATGTCTAGTACAGTTAGTGAAGCGTCAAATGGACGCTTTCTTGAAGTGTGTGTCATGTGATGTGCGTCAAGCGCGCCCGTATCCGCCGCCTCAGACAGCGATTGATACAGGTATCGAAATTTAATCCGCACATAACTCTGACAACCACAATAAAAAAATGAGGTTGAGGCTAATGTTCGGTTTTGCGTTTGTAACTCTCGGTTTTGCCTGTGGTATGGGCTTGATCGTTTATGGCATGGTGAAGTAATACCGTCGTCACCGCCCCTATCTAGCAGGCGATAGATAACCCCTTTACACCACTTGAAGTTGAAATTCCACCCGTTGTGCTTCGTTGCAAGACAACAAGGATCTGTGCGCGGTAGTTGCGTGTTGGTTGAGTTTGAGCGCCCAACATAACTTCAGCAGCAGTTTTATTGTATGCGTATGAGTGGCAATCCCCTGTTCGTGACACGCCATCGCCCGCTCTACCCAAACCTTGGCTTCGCTGACGCGCTGTTGTTGCAGGCAGTTCCAACTAAGGTGAATGTAGGTGCGAAAAGTGAAATACGACCCGGTTTTATCTAAATTGGTTGATGATTGTAATGCCTTTAACCAAAAGCGCTCAGCGTTTAAAAACTCTTTTTGATAGGCCGCCAGCCGGCCCAGCCGCCAAAAGGTTCTAGCCGCTTCAGCACCATCACCAATCAGCAAGGCCTCAGTCAAAGCCGATTCATATAAATGTTCGGCTTGATGGAGGTGGCGGTTCTGTGCGGCCAGCCGGGCGCAATTTGATAAGACCTTCCAGTGGCTATGTCGTCCAAACGTCAGTTTCCTCATGGTTCTGGCTTCTTCAGTACTCATTGTGATAACTTATCCCTTATTACTTCAATCGACACAAAATGCAGAATAATTAGGGATATTTTGAAAAAGGTCAAGCGTGAGGAATGAAAAAAACCAATTTCGCCGTCTCAGATGCGCTCACCATTCATGCTATGCTGGTCAAATCTCTGGAGGCAGCCCATGTCTGATTTCTTGATCCAAATCGCAACGCCCAACGACGTCGACGCCATACACGCCATGATTCTCGAATTGGCTGACTATGAGAAACTTCTCGACATCGTCGACGCCACCGCTGACGACCTGCGCAGCGCCCTGTTTGGCGAGCGCCCGGTCATCGAGGCGTTTTATGCGGAACATGAAGGCAACCCGGCGGGCTACGCCATCTTTTTTCACAACTACTCGACCTTCGTAGGCCGGCCTGGAATCTACCTCGAAGATTTATACGTCCGCCCTGAACTGCGCGGTAAAGGAATTGGAAAAGCGCTTCTGGTTCGCCTCGCCCAGCTGGCCAAGGAACGAAACTGTGGGCGTATGGAGTGGTGCGTTCTTGATTGGAACACGCCGTCGATTGAGTTCTACAAAAACCTGGGCGCCAAAATGCTCGACGACTGGAACATCTGCCGCTTCACCAAAGACGCAATCGCTAACGTCGCCGCCATGGGATAAAGCGCGCCCGCGCATATTGGCGCGATTGGGCAGCATCTGAGAAACCCGGTGTTCATTCTTTGTATATGTCTTCACTTTTTCTTTCCAGGTTTTTATCAGCGAGTTAACGTCTTCCCCCAAGCAGGGTGGCGATGATCGTAGCGAATCCTGCCTACGGCAGGCAGGCCTATCAATGATTACATTTGATTAAGTTCGGATGCCCAGGCTGTCTTCGAGAAGTTGGCGGTTGTGCATCTGTGAATAGAGGCCGCCATGTTCAACAAGATGGTCGTGGCTTCCTTGTTCAATGATGCGCCCGTCGTCTAAGACGATGATGTGGTCAGCGTTTTTGACGGTGGAGATGCGGTGGCTGATGAGGATGCAGGTCGAACGGTGGATGGCGTCTGACAAGCCGCGCAGGATGGCCTCTTCGGTGTTGGTGTCGACCGCCGACAGGCAGTCGTCCAAAATCAAGATGGGGCGGTTTAAGATCAACGCCCGCGCGATGCCGGTGCGCTGTTTCTGTCCGCCCGATAGGGTGATGCCGCGCTCGCCAATGCGCGTCTCATAGCCTTCAGGAAAGTTGGCGATCTCTTGGGCGAGCTGGGCGCGCTGGGCGGCTTCTTCAATTTCTAATTCGCCAATCTCAACGTCGTCGTCGATGCCAAAGCGAATGTTGTTATGGATGGAGTCAGAAAACAAAAACACATCTTGTGAGATATACGCAATCGACTCGCGCAACACCTCGCGCGGAATGTCGCAGATGTCGCGCCCGTCATAAAAAATGCGGCCGCGCGGAACAGAATAGAGATGAAGCAGTAGGTTCACGACGGTCGACTTGCCGCAGCCAGTCGGCCCCACAATCGCCAAGGTCTGGCCGGGTTCGATCTTCAAATGAAAGTCGTTAATCACTGGCGGGGCGTCTGACTCATAGGCGAAGGTCAGGTCTTTGACCTCAATCGCGCCTTTAAGCGGCGCCTGGTCGCCCTCAAGCGGCGGGTCGCTCACATCGGGCTTGGTAACAAGAATTGTCTTGATTCGCCGCCACGAAGCCACGCCGCGGTGAATCACGTTGATGATCCACCCCATGGCGATGATGGGCCACATTAACAACTGATAGTAAAATGCAAACTGAACCAGCTCGCCCAGGGTCATCTGGTCTTCAATCACGCGGACGCCGCCGGCCCAAAGAATCAACACCAGCCCCACGCCGCCGATCAGTTTCATGAACGGAAACAAACGCCCACGCAATTCGACCTGTTTCAGATTGCGGTCAACGTAGCGCTCGTTGACTTCGCGAAAACGATCATATTCGGCCTGTTCTTGACAGAACGCTTTGACCACGCGAATGCCCGCCAGGTTTTCTTGGACGCGCGCCGCCATTTCTGAGTAGATTTCCTGAGCTTGGCGGTAGTAGCGGTGCATGCGCCGGGTCAGGTAATTCACATAAATGAACAAAATCACGACGGGAATTAGAATAATTAGCGTCAATGACGCGTCTGTCGTAAACATGGCGTAAAACGCCAAAATCACCACCAACACCGTCTGGCCGGGGTACATCACGCCGGGGCCGACCAACAAGCGCACCGCCTCAATATCGCTGGCGAAGCGCGTCATCAGGTCGCCAGTTTTCATGGTATGAAAAAACCGCGGCGTCAGACTGAGAACATGAGCAAACAGGTCGTTACGCAGCCGCATTTCGATCTGGCGCGACGCGCCGATAATCAGCCACCGCGACCAAAACATGGTCAACGCAGATAACACCCCTAGACCCAGAATCCAAAGGCACATTTCATTGAGTGAAGCCTGGGTAAGTTCGCCCGACTGCCAGCCGTCAAAAATGTCTCTAATGATGCTAGGGATGATGATCACAATCACGCCATGGATGAAGAGGCAGGCGATTCCGGTCAAATCTTGAACCGCAACAGGCTTCAGGTATGAAACAAGAGCGTTGAATAGTGTGATCGAACGGTCGTGGTTTGGTTTTAATTGCATATATTGATTGTATCGGCTAGGAGACAAAGTGACCAGCTTTGTAACTTGATACGCGAGCGAAAAGCCTCGCCCGCAACCTGATGCGGCCTTGCTTTGACTCAACTTGGTTTCGAACACTCTGCGCTTTTTCGCTTCGTTGCTTCAAGTATCGGTCAAGTTCGGCTTTGTGATGAAGATAATAACCTATGACTTGATAGATATCTGCAATCTGAACTGTCTGATATTGGGCAGCGATAGATACAGTTACGTAAACTTAATCCGCACATAATTCTGGCAACCAATAATAAGATACCTCAAACCAAGGTGCGCAGCCATTTGTTACACTTACTCTTCATGCGGGATATTAAACTCTGTCCTCATTTTTTCAAATTGCGAGTGAAAGCCGAGGCCAACGAGGGTGTGGCCCGTATGAAAGACGAAATCGGCTGAAGGATTCAACCTCATGCGCCCGGTCGAGTCTTTAACGCCCATCACGTTGACGCCTGTTTTTGACTTGATGTGGGCTTCTTTCAGCGACACGCCGTTCAGAGTGCATTGGTCGCATACGGTGATCTCTTCTAACAATAACGGCTCTCCGTCTTCCAGCGAGTGCATCGACTGGTCAAGAAACTCTACGACAGCCGGGCGAATCGCCATCGCCGCCATGCGCCCGCCGCCCAACTGCGCGGGCAAGACCACCCGGTCGGCCCCGGCGCGAATGAGTTTGTCTTGGGAATTTTCATTCAGTCCGCGCGAAATCACGAACAAGTTGGGGTTCAACACTTTCGCCGTGAGGACGGTGAATACGTTATCCGCGTCGCTGGGGAAGCAGGTAATCACCCCCTTGGCTTTTTCGATGTTGGCCTTGATGAGAAGTTCGTCTTGGGTGGCGTCGCCCGCCAGATAGAGTTCGCCGACATCAAGCGAGGCTTCCAGAATCTCTTCGGCGACGTCAATGACGACAAAATCGATATTGGCCTGGCGAAAACTTCGTACGATCTCCATGCCGACCCGGCCAAGGCCGCAGATGATATAGTGACCACTAAGCGCATCAATTTTTTTCATCATTCTCCTCGTTTTTACCGCTTTGCTGAGATGGCCTTCGACGATAAAGGCCAACGCGTTGGCGCCCGCCCAGGCGAGCGTGATAAAACTGACGACCAAAAAGAGTGAAATAAAGATGCGCGCCGCTTTGGTGACGGGGTAGATGTCGCCATATCCAGTACTGGTGAGAGTGATAATGGCCAGGTAGATCGAATCAACAAACGTCTCAGGTTGATTGATCTTGGTGGCGTCATACAGCCCGCCGGTTTGGCCAAAGAAATACAATCCTGCCGCGCCGCCAAAAACGATGAAGATAATAGCGAGCAACGACAAGCGAAATGCGCGAAGCGATGAAAGCGTAGGGTCTAATTGTTGCACTTTTGTTTGCCCATTGCGAATCCAAAGCGTCCATGAATTCACTGTCGCGATCGGCCAATGGCAAATCTTCAAAAAGAAAGCCAGTACCTTATATGATTGCAATTGTGGGGGCTGTGACATAGTTCCCGTCTTCAAAAAAACACACAAAACTCAAAAGTTACAGCAATGCTAATTCGATTTGCCCGAATCGCAAAGAAAAAAATGGTTAAAATGCGTCCGTTGGCCAGAACAGAAATTTACCGTGCTCCGCGGCTTGCACGATTTTTTTGTAGACGCCTGATTGGTTGATGTCGCGCCACATCAGGTAGTCGTTCGTCCACGGGTTTCGCTTGATGTTGTGGGATTGGATGAAATCAAAGAAACCGTTGTCTTGTTGAAACGGCCCGCGAACCCGGTCGCATTTCATATCACGCGCTTTTCGCCCCATCGCATGCAACAACGCAGAGAGTCCACGATCCTCTCCATCGCGGCAGCCATATTCAGAGATTCCCAACAGCGGCTTTTTGGGATCGTATTGAGAACACCAATAGTAGGCGACGATCTCATCTCTATCCGAAAGAATGACTACGCCGGGATGATCCATCCAAGATGACCGCGCCTTAAAATACGCTGAAGTTCGCAAGCAGCCTTGTTGTAAGGTTCCCAATCGCTGCTGATAAATAGCCTCAATCGCTTGTCTATCAGACTCGCGCATTGGGCGGAAATGATAATCGCCCTTTGATTGTTCCATGAGCGAACCAATCGGTATCTCATACTCAACTTGAGGGACGGATTTCCAGCCTAATTGTTCATAAAAACGATGAATCTGAGTAAACAGAATCGAGCCTTGCATCTGGCGCCGCTCCATGAGGTGAATGGCATAGTTCAGCAGCGCCTGAGCGTATCCGCGCCCGCGGCACTCAGGCCGCGTACCGACGCTGCCGACGCCGCCGAAGCGCACGGCTTCTCCATTGATGAGCATTGTCCGGTCAAACAGATGGATGAATGAGAGCACTCGACCGTCTTTTTCAACCGCGAGACTGAACTGAGGGTCATAGTTAGGGTCGTTGAGCGCGATGGCGTGAAAGAACCCCCGTGGAACGTCAGGAAACGCCGTCTCAAGGCAATCTAATACACGATGGAAAGACGGGGCCTCTATCGCGCAAATTTCTGCGCCATCAGGCAACAGAAGCAAATTGGATGAAGAATCGTTCACGCAAAAAACAGTCGATGGGTCTGGTAATGTGGATTACAGAACAACCCTTGGCGGCGAGACTCAGCCACCGCCATTTCTTCGGCCATTTGTTTGACTTCGCCGCTCGAAGCGCCGTCGAAATGCAGATCCCACCACACGCCGTGAGCCAGTGAAGCCGGGCGATCTGACTCTTCGCGGGCCATCAACCTTTCGAACACCGCTTCGGCCTTTCCGTCTTCACGGTCACACACCAAGACAGACGCCTGGGCGTTATTCAATGGAGTTGAAGTACCATTTTGGTTCGATGGGTCGGTCATGACCGACCAGCGGTGTTTGTTAGGGTTTACAAACAATGCGGTTTTTTGGGCGAATTGTTCTACCACGCTTCGCGCCTGGTCTTCTGACAAACCGGGGAAATCAAATTGCCAGTAGTCAGAACGGTCGAGGTCTGATAATTTGCTGTACCCCATTCGGCGTTGAAGCGCAGACAAGGCGCTGCGCGCGGTGTTGTCAGGAACTTTGAGTGAAACATAGAGTCGAACTATAGACATCGTCGGAAAATTCGCCCATTTTTTAGACTCGGTGATATACTGATATCAACGGTGGTTGAGAGCCGTTGTCAATCACACCATCATAAATTGTTCGTGAGGACGTATGAGTGGGGTTGACAGGCGGCGACGGCTAATAATACTTCAGGATAAGGTTGGACTGAAGTGTGGTTCGTTTGACGTTCGTTACGAGGGACGAGGTAATTTATGATTCTTACGATCTCTTCATACACTTGGTTGCCAGGTTCGTTTTTATCTGAGCTCGCTACGTTGCAATCACACGGCATCGACGCAGTAGAGATTTTCTGCACGCCGCGCCATTTGGATATCAACAACCCCGAAAAAGTCCAACAAGCGGGGATGGAACTGCGTGAACAGGGCTTTCGCACTATATCCATGCACGCGCCCAGCGCCATCGGCGACCTGTCGTCTCCGGTTGAAAGCGAACGCGAAGAGACCGTGCTCGCCTGCCAACGCGCGCTCGACGCCGCCATGTTGATGGGCGCGACAACGATCACATTTCACCCGTCCAGCATCGAGGGCGACCACAGCGAGAGCGAAGAACGCTGGCCTTCGTTAAATGAAACCTTACGCGAGATCAGCGGCTACGCTGAAGACCGCGACATCAAGATCGCAATCGAAAACTTCCCCGAACCGTTCTTTGGCTGCAACCCGATTGAACTGTATGACAAATTGGCCGAGTTGGACATCCCCAACGTCGGCATGTGCCTCGACATCGGCCATGCGTTCGTTGGCGGACATTTGACCAACGCGCTTGAATCATTCGGCGAGAAAATTTTCTCCATCCACGCCAGCGACAACCGCGGCACCGTGGATGAACACCTGCCGCCAGGGCAAGGCAATGTGCCTTGGCCTGAAGTCTTTCAGGGCCTTCAACACTACAATGGCCCGCTGGTGGTTGAAGTTCGCGATGGAAGAAAATTCTCAACCACACTGTCTGATGTGATTGAATTCGCCGAAGAAACCGGACAGTTTTCATTCGGCCAACTCTCTCATTGACCTCAACTCAAGACTCGCTTGACGCGCGGCTGATGCGCCGCGCCCTTCAACTCGCCCATCAAGGACGCTTTCTCACCGCGCCCAACCCGCGCGTGGGCTGCGTCATCGCCAAACCGTCTGATGACCCCGCCCAACCATTACGCATCATCGGCGAGGGCTGCCACACCCAAGCGGGCCAAGCCCACGCAGAACGTGAAGCGCTCACGAATTGCAGCGAAGACCCACACGGCTCCACCCTTTTCGTCACCCTCGAACCCTGTTGCCACCACGGGCGCACGCCGCCCTGCACCGATGCCATTCGAGAAGCGGGCGTTTCTCGCGTCGTCGCAGCAACCCTTGATCCATTTGACGAGGTCAACGGAAAGGGGATAGAAGCCTTAAAGAAAAACGGCGTCGACGTAACCGTGGGCGTACTAGAAAACGAAGCCCGGTTTGAAAACCGCTTTTTCATCCACCGCCATGAATGCGGCCTGCCCTGGACGATCTTGAAGAGCGCGGTGTCTCTGGATGGAAAGAGTTGCACCGCCAGCGGCGACTCAAAATGGATCACCAGCAAAACCGCCCGCGCTCATGTTCATGAAACCCGCGCTGAAGTCGACGCAATCGTAGTCGGCATTGGCGCCGTGTTGGCCGACGACCCCTTGCTCAACGCCCGCCCCGAAACCTTGTCTGACGATGAATTTCGCCAACCCGTCCGCATTGTGTTAGACCCAAAATTGGAGGTCCCAACCGAAGCGAAACTTGTCCAAACCCGAGACCAGTCGCCGCTCTGGGTGTTTTGCGGCGAAGGCGTCCCTACCGACCAGATAGAAAGGCTTCATCAGTTAGACATTCGCGTTACGCCTGTTCAGTGCAACCAACATCAACTTGACCTGCGCTCGATACTTGAGGCGTTGGCTGGCGATTCGATTCAAAGCCTACTGATCGAAGGCGGCCCGACGCTTCACACATCGTTTCTTGATTCAGAATTGGTCAACGAGGCCCATATCTACATCGCGCCGAAATTAATTGGCGGCAGCGGCGCTCCCTCGTTTTTTATGGGCCGGGGCGCGGCTACAATGAAAGACGTAAAGCCATTGGACCATTCGCAATGGCAAATTCTCGGCGACGATGCGCTGCTCGAAGGCGTGGTGCGCTGGCGATTACGATAACGCGACTATGTTTACTGGCATCATTCAAGAACTGGGCCGCATCGATTCAATCACGCCGCAGGAAACCACGGCGCGCATTCGTATTCATGCGCCCAAACTTTGCGCCGACGCCCAGCCCGGCGACAGCATCGCCTGTAACGGCGTCTGTCTGACCGCCGCCGTGATTGACGGCAATGACTTCGAAGCCGACCTATCGAGCGAAACCATGAAGCGCACCCTGTTTAACGACATGCAGGCGGGCGCCATTGTCAATCTAGAGCCTGCCCTGCGCCCGACTGACCGCATGGGCGGGCATATCGTCTCAGGCCACGTCGACGGCGCCGGGCGAATTATCTCACTCGCGCCAGAAGGCGAGTTTTGGAACCTGATATTTGAATTTCCGGCTGACCTGGCGCCATATATCGCCGAGAAAGGTTCAATCTCAATTGACGGCGTCAGCCTGACCATTACCTTTGTCAAAGAAACGAAAGCAGGCGTGGCAGTGGTGCCGTTTACCTATGAAAACACCAACCTGCGTTCCAAAAGCGACGGCGCCGCCATTCATTTAGAAGTTGATCTGTTGGCGCGCTATGTTGAGCGGCTGCTCAAAACCAAAGACGAAGCCTATGGAACTGGACTAACTATGGATACACTAAATCAACACGGATTTTTGAACCGATAAGGCGCCAGACGTATGATTGTCACGCCCGAAGAAACTGTCGAACGGCTTAAATCAGGCCAAATGATCATCGTGGTCGACAACCAAGACCGCGAGAACGAAGGCGACATTGTCGCCCCCGCCCAAACCATCACGCCGGAGCAAGTGAATTTTATTCTCTCCGAAGCGCGAGGGCTATTGTGCGTCGCCATGCCCAAAGACCGCGCCGAAACCCTCGAACTCAACCTGATGGAGCAAAACAACACAGCGTTGCATAACACCAATTTCACGGTCAGCGTCGATGCCGTCAAAAACACCACAACTGGCATATCCGCCTTTGACCGCGCCGAGACCATACGTCAATTATCTGACCCCAACTCAAAGGCCAACGACTTCGCGCGGCCCGGCCATATCTTCCCGCTGATCTCAAAACCCGGCGGAGTGTTGCGCCGTTCAGGCCATACGGAGGCGGTTGTTGACCTGCTCAATCTGGCGGGGGTTGAACCGGTCGGCGTGTTGTGTGAAATCTTAAACGAAGACGGCTCGATGGCGCGCATGAATGACCTCGAAGCGCTTTCAGAAAAACACGACATGCCCATCGTGACCATCGAAAGCCTGATCGCCTACCGCCGCCGTACGGACAAATTGATCGACAAAGTGTTGGCGACGCGCATTCCCACGAAGTATGGGCAGTTTGATCTACATCTTTATTTGAGCCTGCCCGAACAAAAAGAACATCTCGCGCTGACCCTGGGAGATGTGTTTGATGAAGAGCCGATTTTGGTTCGCGTTCACAGCGCCTGTTTGACGGGCGACGTGTTAGGCTCCATGCGCTGCGACTGCGGCGAGCAGTTGCATTACGCCATGGAACAGATTCGCGACGCTGGGCGCGGCGTGTTGTTATACATGCCTCAAGAAGGACGCGGCATCGGCCTGGCCAACAAACTCAAAGCCTATGTGCTTCAAGACCAGGGGCTGGACACAGTCGAGGCCAACCTGCATCTTGGTTTCAAGGCCGACGACCGCGACTATGGCATCGGCTCAATGATTCTCGCTGACTTAGGGATTCGAAAGATGCGCCTGATGACCAACAACCCAAAAAAAATCGTCGGGCTGTCAGCGTATGGGCTGGAAATCACTGAACAAATCCCTGTGCAGGTTGGCGTAAACGAGCATAACGTGCATTATTTAGAAACCAAGCGCAAAAAAATGGGGCACATCCTCGAAGGACTCGAATCATGGCGAACTACATAGAAGCCCATCTGCAATCAGAAAACAAAAAATTCGGCGTCGCCGTCTCGCGGTTTAACAGTTTTATCACCGAACCGCTCTTAGAAGGCGCCTTGGACGCGCTCAAGCGCCACGGCGTCAAAGACGATGATATCACCGTGGTGCGCGTGCCGGGCGCGTATGAGATTCCATTGGCGGTCAAAAAGATGGCCAAGTCAAAAAAATATGACGCCATTATCGCCCTGGCGGCGGTGATTCGCGGTTCGACGCCCCACTTTGACTATGTCGCGGGCGAGGCGTCGCGCGGGGTGGCGATTACCAGCTTAGAATCAGAAATCCCTATTTCGTTCGGCGTGATCACCACCAACACCATCGAACAGGCCGTCGAACGCGCCGGGACCAAGATGGGCAACAAAGGCTATGACGCCGCAGTCACCGCGGTCGAAATGGCCAACCTCTGCGAACAACTATGAGCCAGCCGGGCCAGCGCCGGTTGGCGCGAGAATTTGCGTTGCGGTTGTTGTTTGCCAACGACATCCAAACCACGGTTGGAATCGAAAGCCCCCTCACACAAAAAGCCAATTGGTGGCGCGGCGAAGACAAACTCTCCATTCCCTTTGAAACCGAACAGTTCGCACGCGGACTCGCCAAAGGCGTCACCGCCCAACAGGCCGAGATTGACGAAGCCATTTCACAGACCGCGATACGCTGGCGCGTCGAGCGCATGGGCCCGGTCGAGCGCAACATCTTGCGCCTGGGCGTATATGAACTGAAATTCGCCCAAGACGCGCCAATCAACGTCGTCCTTGATGAAGCCATCGAACTTGCCAAGTGTTACGGCGACGCCGAATCAGACCGCTTCGTCAATGGAATTCTCGACGCGATCGCCAAACAATGCGAAGAAATTTAACCGCCCGCCTTGCCTAATCGCCGTCCTGCCAATACATTCCATCCATTGACATGACGACAAAACCACTCGCTACGTTTGTATTGGGCACACGCCCGGAAGCGATTAAATGCGCGCCGGTGATACTCGAAGCGCGCCGCGACGCCGACATTGACGTCGAAGTCGCCGCGACGTCTCAACACCGCCAGTTGCAGGATGAAGTATTAAACGCCTTCGGCATCCAGCCTGATTTTGATCTCGACTTGATGAAAGAGCGTCCCGATTTGACCCAGCTGGTCGCCAACGCATGGCTGGGGCTGTCAAAGCGGTTCGAAGAACGAAAACCGGGCGTGGTGTTGGTCCAGGGAGACACCACCACCGCCATGATCGCCGGTTTGGCGGCGTTCTATCAGAAGGTCGCCGTCGCCCATATCGAAGCGGGGCTGCGCACCTACAACAAGTTGATGCCGTTCCCAGAGGAGAGCAACCGCCGCATGATCAGCGCATTCGCTGATATCAATTTCGCTCCAACCACCCTGGCGCGCGATAACTTAATTGCAGAACGCACCGACCCGAAGACGATCCATATCGTCGGCAACCCTGGCATCGACTCGCTCTTGCAGATCGCCGAGCGAAGCAGCGATGCGCAGCGCAACCAATGGCTGCAGTCGGTGGATGAAACCAAGACGCTGGTTCTGGTGACCTGTCACCGCCGCGAGAACTGGGGCGCCAATTTAGAGGCGATCTGCGGCGCGTTACAAGAAATCGTTCGTCAACAAGGCGGCGTCCAAATTTTGTTCGCCGTTCATCCAAACCCGATTGTGAAAGACACGGCCCAGCGCATACTTCAAGACACGCCCGGCGTCACGCTACGCGACGCGGTTCCCTACCCCGAGATGGCGTCGCTGATGAGCGCGGCCAAACTGATACTGACCGACTCGGGCGGCATCCAAGAAGAGGCGCCCGTCTTAGGCAAGCCCGTGTTGGTGATGAGAGAAACCACAGAACGCCTTGAAGGCGTCGACGGCCTGGCAGCCGAGTTAGTTGGGGCTGACCCTGAGCGCATAATCAATGCTGCGCTGAAATTATTGACTGACGAACAAGCGTATGCACAGCGGGCGCAGAAGCGGTCTCCTTATGGCGACGGCAAGGCGTCTCAGCGAATTTGGCAGGGCGTACGCCATCACTTCGGCCTGGGCCCAGCCCCAGACCAATTCTGTCCTTGATATTTTAGAGCGTTTGACAAAATTGCGTGCGGTAAGCGCCCCCGTATCCGCCGCGGGGCAACCCCGCAGCGGTTTGGTGTTCACATCAAATAATTGTGGCTCATCTGGGATTGGGATACTTACTCTGTATTTGGCATAGGTACAACTCTGCTCGCTTCCGTGCGGCTCCGCCTTTTTGCACAGGCGCTCCCTGAGTTGCACCCATGCCTGAGTTGAATTGTCTATTATTGAAAGGACGAATATCGTTTTTTGACCAAATCCCAGGTCATCCAGCAAGGGAACTACTCAAATATCGGAAGAACCATAATTGTTATACCCGCGCTAAGCCTCGATCAGATGCGTTCATGAAGTCGACCATGTGTTTAACTTCGGGCGCGTCGCCGAATTCATCTATGAGTTGGTTGATCGCAACTTGTTCGGTCAAGTTAGACCGGAAGATGATCCGGTAGGCTTTCTTGAGGGTTGAGATGCGCTCCGGCGAGTAGTTCAGCCGCTTGAGGCCGACGTAATTCAGGCCGCGCGACTTGCATGGGTTGCCGCCGCCCTTGGTATAGGGCAAGATGTCTTGCCGCACAGCGGCGCCGCCGCCGATAATCGAACAGCGGCCGATTCTGACAAACTGGTGAATGCCCACCAAGCCGCCGATAATGGCGTTTTCTTCGATCTCAATGTGGCCCGCCAACCCGGCGTAACTCGACATGATGACCCGGTCTTGAAGCACGCAATTGTGGGCGATGTGACAGTAAGACATCACAAAACAGTTTTTGCCCACGAGGGTCTTTTCGCCTTCGTAGGTGCCGCGGTTGACGGTGGCGTATTCGCGAATGGTTGAGTTGTCGCCAATCTCAACATAACTTTCGCCGCCGCGAAATTTTAAGTCTTGGGGTTCTGAGCCAATCACGGCGCCGTGGCCGATTCGACAGTTCTTGCCCAACTTGGTCCACCCCTCAATCATGGCGTGAGGGCCAATCTGAGAGTCGTTGCCGATTTCTACATGTTCGCCAATGATTGCGTAGGGACCAATTTCAACATTTTCGCCGATCTTCGCCTTCGGGTGGACTACTGCAGTGTTAGATACCAAGGGCATGAATCACTCTACTTTCTATTTGAGGATCGGACGCAACATCAATAAGCCTGCCCTATTATATCGAATTTTTCAAATTTTTCGCCCGGAATGTTTGATTTTTGTGTTTTTTCTATCTTACCAATGGGGCGGTGCATCTACAATCGAAAACAGCAATTCCGATTCGGCGACGATTTTTTCGTCGACGCGAATCACGCTTTGGGCGCGTCCGGCGTTTTTGCGCAGTTTGGTGATGCTGGTTTCGATCATCAATTGGTCGCCGGGAACGACCGGACGGCGAAGTTTGGCGTTATTGACGCCGCCCAGGTAAGCGACTTTTCCGCGATTTTCATCAAGCGAGAGCAACATCACCCCGCCCGCCTGGGCCATGGCCTCGATCAACAACACGCCGGGCATGATCGGGTCTTGAGGAAAGTGGCCATTAAAGAATTCTTCATTCGAAGTCACGTTTTTGACGGCAATCGAACGCATCTCGGCGTAATCCATTTCAAGGATGCGGTCAATCAACAAAAACGGGTAGCGGTGAGGGAGAATACGGCGAATGTCGTTCGCCGTGAGCGGCATCTGCATCGAGCCGTTGTGGACCGTTCCATTGAGCGTCTCTAACACCTTCTGGACAAAGCGAATGTTAAACGCGTGCCCCGAGCGCACCGCGATAACGTGGCCTTTTAATGGGCTGCCCAGCAAGGTCAAATCGCCGATGACGTCAAGAATCTTGTGACGAATAATCTCATCGTCAAAGCGCAGCTCTTCGTTCAAAAAATCATGCTCGCCAATGACGATGGCGTTTTCTAAACTGCCGCCTTTGATCTTGCCGTCCTGGCGTAATTGATCAACGTCTTTCAAAAAACAAAACGTCCGCGCCGGGGCGATATTCTCGGCGAAATTGTCTTCGGTAATCAAAAACGAGGCCGAGCGGATGCCGACCGCCGGGTGGTCGTAATCAATTTTGTAGGTGATTTCAAGCCGATGCGACGGGATGATGGCGAGTTCGAGACCGTTCTCAAACAGCCAGATGGGTTCTTTGACTTCGATGAACTTTTTGGGGCGGTCGAGCGTCACCAGCCCGGCTTTGAGTATCTCTTTGACAAACGGTTGGGCGCTGCCGTCAACGATGGGCGGCTCGCTTGACGACAACTCAAGAACGATGTTGTCGATGCCCAAGCCCGACACCGCCGCCAAAACGTGTTCGACGGTTTGAATCTGAATGTCGCCTCGACCCAGCGCGGTCAGATAAAGCGAATCTTCTAACACCGCCTTGTCGGCGCGCGCCTCGATGATTGGCCGGTCGGGCAAGTCGGCGCGAACAAAGCGTACGCCCGTATCGGCTTCGGCTGGTTTAAAGGTGACGGTGGTTTCTTGCCCGGTATGAAGGCCGACTCCGCTGATGCTGGCTTCGCCAGCGATAGTTTTTTGATACTCGACCATAATTACGATGTTCCTGAAATTTTGTCTTCAAATTGGCGCAGCTTTTCAAACAATTTGGGCAGCCGCGCTAAATTGGCTTTTTGGCGTTTTTCTTGTGAGTGGGGCTGGGCCGGCGCGCCCCAATAGTCGGCGTCGGCGGGCACGTCTTCAGTCACAACGCTCTGGGCGCCGATGCGCGAACGGGGGCCGACTTGAATGTCTTTTGAGATGACCACCTGTCCGGCGATGGTGGCGTGTTCGCCCAGCGTCACGCCGTCGCCTAAACAGACTTGGGCGACGATGATGCAATGGTGGCCGATGGTGACGCCGACGCCGATCTGGACCAGATTGTCAATTTTGGCCCCCTCGCCGATTTTGGTTGGCGCTCCGGGCATCCCCGACGCCACGACATTGGCGCCGAGCTCAACATCGCTGCCGATCACGACAGGGGGATGAGCCATGTCTGAGCCGATGATTGACGCGCCGATTCGACACCCGGCGTGAAGTATCACCCGGCTTTGAATCTCACAGCCTTCGTTCACAGACACATGGGGATAGAGAGTCGCGTCCGCGCCAATTTTGGCACCGCGCCCGATGAACACGCCCGGATAAAGCACCACCCGGTCGCCAATCATGACATCATCTTCAACGATGGCGTGGGCCATAATGGTGGCGTCAGCGCCGAGTTTGGCGCTGGGCGATATCTGGCTGGTCGGATGGACCCCGCCCGAGGTGGGTCGGCGTTCTTGGTGAAACAAATGAAGCGCTTTGGTGAACGAAAGATAGGGGTTCTCAGACCGAATCAACGGCCTGAATTCCGTATCTAAATCTTTGGGGACAATCAGCGCGGAGGCGTTGCTGTTAGGGATCTGGGCGACATATTTGGGGTTGGCGACAAACGAGAGTTCGCCTTCTTTGGCCGAAGTGATCTCCGCTACGCCTTTGAGTTGAATAGAGCCGTCGCCTTCAAACGGCTCGCCCAATTCTTTGGCCAGCTCCTGCAGTGTAAATGCCGACACTCCCCTAACTCCCAAACGGCGGAATGCCGTTAATTGGCTGCGTTCATTTTGGCGACGACCGCGTCGGTGATATCAAGCGAGTCGTCGACATACAACGCATTTTCTTTCTTCAAAATCAACAGATACCCCTGCGCAACGGCGACGTCTTTCACGATCTCGCGCAGCTCGCGCAAGAAAGGCTTGAGGCTTTCGGCCTTCATTTTTTCAAGTTCAGTTTCTTGGTTGCGCCACCAGCTCATAAACTCAGTATGTTGGGCGCGCAATTCAGTCATTTTGGCGTTGTATGATTCTTTGGGCATCAAATCGCGCTGAACCTGAAGATCTTGAATTTGCTTTTCAAGACTGTCTTTTTGGGTTTGCCACTCTTTTTGTTTTTCAGCGACCTGTTGGCGGACGTCATTGGTGATTTTTTGCATCTTCTCTGACTTTTCAAAGATGCCCAACATGTCAATCACGCCAATTTTAATGGTCTGCGCGTTCGCAGCCGGGGCAGCAAATAGCGCGACGGCGAACAATACGCTCAATGCAGAAATCGAAAGTGAAAAATGGGTCCGCATGGTTCTAGCCTCCAAAGTCCGTGCAAAACTTAGATATTGTATCCGAGCAGCCTTAAAAAACCCACCCTTACGCATAAACGCTTGCGTGTAAAGAGGTAGGCTTCGAAAGGGATGAGTGTAGCCCTATGCAACTAGAAGGTTTGACCGAAACTGAAGTGGAAAAGTTCGGTTTCGTCTTCGTCGAATTTTCGCAACACAAACGGGAAATCAAACCGAATAATGGCGTTGGCGAATGGAATCTTGATACGCAGGCCAAGGCCTGTGCTGAAGCGGTACTCGGTCGGATCGATGTCTTCAATTTCTGACCAGACAGTCCCCATATCAAAAAACACCACGCCCTGAACCACTTCGCTGAAGCTATAGCGGCCTTCTAGGTTGGTGACGTGGGAGGCTTCGCCGCCAAGATAGGTGCGGAAACTGCCCAACACCGGGTCTTTATAAAAGATGCGCTCATTGACGCCGATTCCACCTTCTTCAAACCCGCGCACCGTGCGCGATCCCCCGACAAAGTAGCGTTCCTGAAGCGGAATAAAGCCCGGGTCGCCATAGGCGAAGCCCCATTCAAATTCGGTCGAGGCGGCCAAGACCAGCCGGTCTAACATTTTGTGAAAGTAATTCAACTCATTGCGGTTTTTGATAAATTCGTTGTCGGTGATGCCCGCGACTTCGATTGTACTGCGCGCGAAGATGCCGTCGGTCGGGTCCTGACGAAAATCACGGGTGTCGTATGAAACGCCCAAGGTCAAACTGGTGGTCAGGTTTTTGCCCAGGTTAAAGACGTCTGGAATGGTCAACGGGTCGAGGTCGAAGCGGCTGCCGTCTTCGGGCGACAGGTCGGTGTTTTCAATTTTGAAGCCGAAGAGAAATTCAAACTCATCGGTGATTTCTTTGCTAAACAAGAAGGTTGTACCGATTCGTTCTTCGTCGAAACTGCGCCCGCCAAAGCCGCGGCGGTCGGTCCAATAGATGTCCCAATCAAGGCTGATGTCGGAGCCTAACAAGTAGGGTTCAAACAGACTCAAAATGAGGCGCTGGCGAAACTCGCCATACTCGCCAGTGATTGAGCCGCGAACCCCGTAGCCAAACAAGTTGTCTTCGGCCAGGGTCGAAAAGACCGACGGGCCGAAGGTGGTGCTCACGCCGCCGCCGAATGAAAACGAGCCGGTTTGTTCTTCTTCTAGCCTCAACAATAGGTTCTCGACGCTCGGGTCATTGGTCCGTTCGCGCGAGAAGCCTGGCGACAAGTTCAGCTGGCCGCGTTGAGGAAACGGGGTGGTGCGGAAAAAGCCCGTGTTGACCAGGTTGCGGTCGCTTTCTAACACTTGGGTCCAGTCGAGCGGCTCGCCTTCTTTGAGTTCGAGTTCACGGAGGACGACAAAGTCTTTGGTCTTATATTCGCCCTCGAGGGTTGGGGCGACGGCGCCGTCATCTAATGTAATAACGCCCTGAATTTCGACTTTGCCCAAATATTTGCGGGGCGCTTCGCGAATGGGAACCTGCAGGCTGGCAACCTTGTTCACTTCGTCTTTGATAATCTGATCGGGCAGAATGGGGGCGCTGACATCCAAATAGCCTTGTTCACGATAAAGATTGAGCATGTCAATCTCTTGTTGTTGAATCCGGCTGGCCTCAAAGCGGTCGCCCGGCTTTGAGGTAAATTTCGCTAACAGTTCTTCATCAGAAAAAATAGTGTTGCCCGAGATTGAGACGCCGCCCAAGACATAGGGCTCGCCTTCATCAATGGTGAATGTCAGTTTTAACCCGCCGTCGACTGGCTCAACAGGTTCGATGGAGGCTTTGGCGTCGAGGTAGCCGTAATCCCAATACAACCGCTCAATGCGCAGCAGGTCAGTCTTGACGGTTTCTTCGTTGTATTCGTGTTTTATCAGAAACCACCACGACTCTTTGGTTTCCATTCGTTTCAACATTTGTTTTTTAGTAAGAACGGTGTTGCCTTGGAAGACGATTTCTTCGACGGGCTTTTTCTCGCCTTCATCAATGGTAAACACCACGACAACGGTGTTTGGCTCGGCGCCTTCTTGACGGCCCCAAGAAATGGCCGCGTTTGGGAACGCCTGTTTGGTGTAAAAGTCTTCGAGTTTTTCTTTCAGTTGCTCGGCGACTGACTCGTCAAAGAAGATCAGCGGGGCTTCTTCCATGCCCAGTTCTTTGTTCAGCCGTTTGCGTTTGAATTTTTTATTGCCTTCAAACACTAAGTCGGTGATACGGGGTTTTTCTTGAACGCGGTAAACAAAGACAACCCCCGAACCGGTCGATTCAGGGGCGGTTTCAACATTGGTGTAATAGTCTAAGGCCCAGATAGCGCGGATGTCGTCGCGAATGTGATATTGGACGGCTGGCGACGAAAGGTCGTCGCCCACTTCAAGGGTGATCACTTCGCGAATGGCTTGTTCGTTTGTATAGGCGGCGCCGTCGATGCGAATTTCAGTAACGAGTTGTGCGAACGTCGCTGGCGCCAAACCAAACAGGCACAGGATGAACCAAAGAGACGCCCTACAACGCAGCAGGTTCAGAGCGCTCCTCCTTGGGAGATACTTCCCTGAATTCGAGTTCTTCTTCGCCATCTTTATGGTCTACAATAATTTCTTCATTGTTTTTGAACTTGCCGCGCAACACTTCTTCAGATAATGGGTCTTCGACAAACTTCTGAATGGTGCGTTTAAGCGGTCGTGCACCATACGATTTATCGAAGCCCTTGTCAACCAGGAACGACTTGGCGTCGTCGGTCAAAACCAACTTTAACCCTAGTTGTTTGAGGCGTTCTTGAACCTCAATCATCATTACATCACAGATATGCATGACATGGTCGCGCCCTAATTCGTGGAACACCACCACTTCATCTACTCGGTTGATAAACTCAGGGCGAAAGGTCTTTTTCAACTCGCCCATGACCTTGCCTTTCATCTCGGTGTAGTTGGTGTCGGCTTCTTGTTGAGAAAAGCCCAGTGTCATGCGGTTGGTGATTTCTTGAGAGCCGATATTCGAGGTCATGATCAAAATGGTGTGACAAAAGTCAACTTTACGCCCGGTCGAATCCGTCAAACGCCCGTCTTCCAGAACCTGAAGCAGGATGTTGTACACATCGGGGTGGGCCTTTTCGATTTCATCTAAGCAAATAACAGAGTATGGCTTGCGGCGCACTTTCTCAGTCAACTGCCCGCCTTCGTCGTGGCCAATGTAGCCGGGAGGCGCTCCCACCAGACGCGATACCGCGAATTTCTCCATATATTCTGACATATCGACGGTGATCAGCGCGTCTTCGGAGCCAAACATAAATTCGGCGAGCGACTTGGCTAGGTGGGTCTTGCCTGTCCCCGTCGGGCCTAAGAACAAGAACGAGCCAATCGGGCGCTTCTCATTGGATAAGCCTGCGCGTGAACGACGGATGGCCTTGGCGATGGTCTTGATCGCCTCATCTTGGCCGACCACTTTTTTGTGAAGATCATCTTCGATGCGAAGGATGCGCTCCGATTCTTTCTCTTCGAGGCGCATCATGGGAATGCCTGTCCATTTCGACAAGACGTAGGCGATTTCATCGTCGCCGACCATAGCTTCTTGGCCTGACTTTGAGCGGGCTTCTTCCCACTGGCGGGTCAGTTCAGACTGGCGGTCGCGCAACTCTTCGCGCTTGCGTTTGAGTTCGAGGCATTTTTCAAACTCTTCAGCGACGGTGGCCGCCTCGATCTCTTTCATAATTTGTTCGATTTCATCGTCGATGTCGCGCAATTCTTTGGGGCGCGTGGTCGCTTGAAGGCGCGCGCGCGACCCGGCTTCGTCAATCAGGTCAATCGCCTTGTCAGGCAAGAACCGGTCAGAGACAAAGCGGTCCGCCATTTCGGCGGCGGCGACAATCGCGTCATCGGTGTAACGAACGCGGTGGTGGGCTTCGTATTTATCGCGCAGGCCCTCCAGAATGCGGATGGTCTGATCCACGCTGGGCGGATCAACCATGACCGTCTGAAAGCGGCGTTCGAGCGCGCTGTCTTTTTCGATGTACTTGCGGTATTCCTCAAGCGTGGTGGCGCCGATGCACTGCAGTTCGCCGCGCGCCAGAGCGGGTTTGAGCATGTTGGAGGCGTCCATGGAGCCTTCAGCGGCGCCCGCGCCCACCAGAGTGTGTAATTCGTCAATAAAGAGAATGACGTTGCTGGAACGGCGAATCTCTTCCAACACGGCTTTGAGGCGTTCTTCAAACTGGCCGCGGTACTTGGTGCCCGCCACCAGGCCCGCCAGGTCAAGAGTGATCAAGCGGCGGTTGAGCAGCAGGTCGGGCACGGTGCGCCCTTCGATCTGTTGGGCGAGGCCTTCAGCGATGGCAGTCTTGCCGACGCCCGCCTCGCCGATGAGGACCGGGTTGTTTTTGGTGCGGCGGCATAAGACTTGAATCACGCGTTCGATTTCATCCTGACGGCCAATGACCGGGTCGAGTTTGCCGAGGCGGGCGAGTTCGGTCAGGTCGGCGCCGAAGGCGTCGAGCGCCGGGGTCTTGCTCTTGCCGCCGCCTGCGCCGCCGCCCTTGCCGGCCGCGACGGTTTCTTGTTGGGGGCCGCCGCCCATCAGGCGTAGGATTTCGCTGCGGGCTTTGATCAGGTCGATGCCGTGGGTCGCCAGAACGCGGGCGGCCAGCCCTTCATTTTCGCGTATGACGCCCAATAGCAGATGTTCGGTGCCGATAAAATTAACGCCAAACGCCTGGGCTTCTTGGTAGGCGAACTCAATCGCGCGCTTGGCGCTGGGCGAGAGCGAGATGGTGCTGTCGGCGACGCCGCCGCCAGCGTCGCGGCTGATATTTTTCAAAATCTCCATACGGAGCGATTCGAGGTTCAGGCCCATGTTACGCATGGCGGTCGCCGCGACGCCTTCGCCTTCGGCGATCAACCCAAGCAGGATATGTTCGGTTGAGGCGTGGCTGCTGCCAATGCGGGCGGCTTCTTCTTTGGCGCGCTTCATTACCAGACGGGCGCGTTCTGTCAGTCTGTCGAACATCATAATCGGCTTCTCCTCTGTCCTGCCGGGACTACCAGTCGTCTAACACGCTAGGTCAATACGCGTTCGGATAGGCGTGAAGATCAAATGCAAGCACTTGCAGTATACAAGATGGGTCGAACGAATGAATGGATATAGTGTAACCCCATTCGTCAGAAACGGGCGGGGCGCGAACAGCGCCAGCGCCTTGTTACTCACCGGGGTTGGTCAGCGATCCATTCGCGCACATATTCGGCGCGGTACTCGTCGCGCTCGTTAGTTTTCAATACGCGGTCGGCGCGCTTCTGCAGGTGCGCAGGCCGCATCAACAGCAGCATTTCATTGATACTGTCAATCGAAGGCGACTCAAGCAGCCCCAATGAACGCCCCAAGCGAATGGTTGAAAGCAAGTCGACGGTCTCGTTTGAACTCATCACTCGGGCGTAGCGCAAGGTTGCATAAGCGCGCCAAACTTTGTCTTCTAGTTCTGTGCGGCCGCGGTCAATCATGGCCGCTTCTTCAGAACGCTCTTGTTGAAGAATCTGTTGAAGGATCTTTTCAATTTTTTCTATGGTTTCTTTTTCAGAGATGCCCAGCGTCCATTGGTTGGAAATCTGAAACAGGTTGCCGCTAATTTCGCTGCCTTCGCCCGCCAATCCGCGCACGGTCAGACCAATCTGAGTCACCGCGTTTAACACTTTCTCGATCTTGCGCGAATAGACCAAGGCTGGCAGATGCACCATGACCGAGCAGCGAATGCCGGTTCCGACATTGGTGGGGCACGCCGTCAAATAGCCAAACGTGTTCGAAAACGAAAAATCAATATTCTGTTCGAGTTCGACGTCGATCTGGTTGATGAAATCCCACGCGTTTCGCAGGTTGGAGCCAGCCATTAACACCTGGACGCGCAGGTGGTCTTCTTCATTGATCATCACGCTGGCGGTTTCTTGGGGATGGACGGCGACAAAACGCTCGATGCCGCTTTTGGCGAATTCACGGCTGATGAGATAGCGTTCGGCCATAAAACTGCGGTCAACGGCGTCGAGATCTTCCATATGAAAGACATCAGCGTTGGCAAGGCTGTCGCTGGCGCGCACCGCCTGCAGCGATAATTCCGTAATCCGCCGCAGGTCAGACGACGACGCCCATTGTGAAAACGGCAGGTCGTCAATGTTTCGCGCAAGTCTTACGCGGCTGCTAATCACCAGGTCATTTTGGGAATCGCCAGATTTCAGCCAACCGCATTCGTTAATGTACCGCTTGGGCAATTCGGTCATATCGGGTAAAGCTCCTAACCGAAAACCTATTCCGGCGTATTTGACAGTTCGCCTTCCATGCCGCGAATCTGGTCGCGTAATTGGGCGGCGAGTTCAAACTGTTCTTGTCTGACGGCGTCTTTGAGCTGAAGGCGAAGGTCGGAGATGTCTCGTTTCATGGCGACCGATTGGTCATCGGTTTTGGGCGCCTTGCCTTTGTGGACAACGTCTTTTTGTACTTTTTGAAGCAAGGGCTTTAACTGTTCGGCGAAAACTTCATAACACATCGAACACCCCAGGCGCCCGCTTTCTTTGAAAGCGCTGTATGACAGCCCGCACTTGGAGCAGGTTTTGTTTAGGTGTTCGTCGCGGGTCGGTTCAGCGCTGGTCTCTTTGAGTTGCGAGACGCCGCCGACATGCGACTCTATCGAAAACGAAGTGTTGATCGATGGGCCAGAGACCCCGTTCTCTTGGGCGCAATCATGGCATATATGAATGGTCAGTTTTTGGCCCTCTTTGACCTGGGTAATATGGAGTTTGGCCTGCTTTTTTTTACAAATCTCACAAATCATTCGTTTTTCGTTCCTACCTGGCCTTACACCGCTGCTTTTGTGTAAACGGGTACGCCGTCAGTCGTGCACAGACCAGCGAACGCTCCCATAATCTGTTTGGTCACAGGCCCTGGATGGCCGTCGCCGATTGACCTGCCGTCGATTTCGGTAACCGGGACCACTCGGGCGGCGGTTCCCGTTAAGAGACACTCGTCCGCACTATATAAATCATACAAAGTAATGTGAGTTTCGTGGCATTCCACGCCGATTTGGGCCGCCAGTTCAATGACTACCTCGCGGTTGATGCCCGGCAGGGCGCCGTCGCTGATCGGCGGCGTATACACGACGCCGTCGCGCACAATAAAGATGTTGTCGGCGGTGGCTTCGACGATGTTGCCCTGATTATTTAAGAAAATCGCTTCCGCCGCGCCCGCGCGATTGGCCTCAATTTTGGCCAAAATGTTGTTGAGATAATTTAACGACTTGACCTGGGGCGGCGTGGCGTCGGACGCGTTTCGGCGCAGGGCCGACGTGATCAACATCAGACCGTTTTCGTAATATTCTTTCGGGTATATTTTAATTTTATCAACAATGATGATGATATTCGGCTTGGGGCATTTTCGCGGGTCCATACCCAAGTCGCCGTCGCCTCGGCTGATCACCAGGCGAACGTAAAGCGGCTCTTCAGCCTGGATAATATCAACACCATTGGTCTCGCTCCAATGGCGGGCGAGGCGGGAGATTTCGTCTAAATATTGCTCTTTCGTCCATAGGGGGTCGAGGCCAATAACCTTAGCGGAGCGAAACAGGCGTTTCATGTGGCGTTCGCCGCGAAAAATAATGCCGTTCGAAATGCGAATGCCTTCGAAGACGCCGTCGCCATACAAAAACCCATGGTCAAAAATTGACACCACCGCGTTTTCTTTGCTGCGGTCATCGCCATTGATCGAAATTGCTGGAACTGTCATCGCCAGGCCAAGCCTCCCATACGCAAATTCGGGCGCATCAGAGCATAAACACGCTCATTTGAAGTTTACATGGTCTCTATCATTTCTCCAAGGCAAGACATGACGCAGCTGAATTCCGCCCGCCCCTGGGTCACACAAGTTGCAGGATGAATAATTACTTGAATCGTGAAAGGTTATGGCTGTTCGCAGCGTAGTAATTCTACAGTAGAATGCTCAGAACCATGAAAGTACACACTGCAACACGAGTGAATTGTGAAATCCACTGAAGCCTTGGCGTCGATTGCGCAATGGTCGAAGCGCTTGGCTGAACGTTCGTTTGACGTTCAGGCGGCCCGATTGCTGCTCAATTTGGCCCAGGCGGCGGCCTTTCGCAACCAATTGGGGGCCGACAGGCCCGCGCTGGTCGGCTTAATCGGCTGCACTGGCACAGGCAAATCGACGTTATTCAATAGCCTCGCCGAAGCCGATATCAGTGAAACCAGTTGGAAAGCCCACAACACCCGCGGCCCAATTGCGCTCATGCATCAGGAGTTTCTCGGCCGCCTGCAATCGCTAGAAGGCCAACAGGGGCCGCTGCTGTTTCCTCAGATGGAGCGGGAAACACTCAACTCAAATGGAGAAACTCACGCCACTGGCGCCGTCACACAACTGGCGCTGGCCTCAACCAGCAATGACCGCTGGCGGCGGCTGGCGGCGGTCGACCTGCCTGATATCAATACGACTTTGGCGCGAGATGAAAATTTGATTGCGCTCGATTTGATGGTATGGCTCGACGCAGTGATCTTTCTGATTGACGAAGAGACTCTGTTTCACCGCGATTATGGCCGCCCCGCCGCGTTGGCTAACCAACTTCAACAAGAGCGACTGTGTGTACTCAACAACCGCGGGCGCGACCGGCTTGAGCGCGAACACCCCGACATCGCCAACGTCCAACACCTGTTTGGCGCTGAATGCTTGTTTGTCTTGACTGAGATCAACCAAGGCAAGCGCTTTATTGATCATGGCGACTTTGGCGGCCTGTGCGAGACTCTTTTCAAGATCAAACCCCACACTGACCTGAACCCCTGGGTGAAAGCCGCTTCGGAACACGCCGCGACAATCATCCAGTCAAACACAACCCGCCAGGATGAATTCAAGCGGGTTGAACGAGAGATAACAGAGAGCGTCCAGGCGGCGATGCAGACCCAGAAACCAATCGCGTTACGCCGAATCATGAATGATGAAGTCATCTCGGCTCTCGAACACCTCGGCCTCAAGCGGTTTGCGCTAAGCAATGTCATTCAATTTTTCAAACGCGCGGCGGCCACGGGTTCGGTGGGACGCAGCTTTCAACTCGCGTTTGGCGGCAACCGCGAGCAGGCGCTCGAGTCGATGCTCAAGTTTGATCTCGACAAACTGTGTGGCGCGGTCGACGCCCGCCTCGATCAACATACCGAAGCCATACAGGCTGCGTGGGGGTCGTTGTTGAAACATAAAGAGTTTAAAGCGCTGTCAATCGATCTCGGCCCCGAAACGGCGTTTAACAAAGACACGCGTAACCAGCGGCTAGGCGAACTGCTCGCCAAGTTAGAAGACGACTGCCGCGAGGCGCTTCATTCAGACTCGTTGAAAAGCGCTCTCAAAAATGAACCGCTCTCAGGGGCGCTGGTCTTGGTGGTGATGGCGGCTGACCTGGTCGCGTTGCCCGGCTTTGGCAGTTTTTTGATCACACCAAGCGTGTTGAAGTACTTACCGATTGGGCGGTTTGAGACAATTAAGAAAACATTTCAACAGGGCGTACACGAGTTGGTGCGCGATGAATTGCGCCGCGCCCAACTCCAGTTTCAAGAGATCCAGGCAAACTATACGATTGAAGAATCAAGCGCGTTTCACAAAGCCTTAAAGGCGGTGGCGAACCAGCATGAAGGTTGAATCCCTCCGCGCAACACTCTCTGGCCTCAACCAGCGGCTCTCTGAATTGACCGGGCGCGAACCGGTCGCCTTGTCTCATCAAACCGGCGAATCCAGCGCCGACATGCTCTTTCTCTATGGCGTGTTGGGCGGTAAAGACGTCGGCAAGACCTCAATGATTAACCTGCTCGCCGGGGCGCGCATTTCAATCGACAGCGACTTGATCGACGAAGGCACCAAAACCTGCGTCGCCTACTGTCACCAGGACGACGCAACCCATCTGCGCAATCGGCTCAATTCAGAGCAAAACAGCGAGATCGAATTCGCCTGCCACACCCGCGACGAGTTGCGCAATGTGGTGTTGATCGACTTCCCTGACTTCGACAGCCGCTTTGACGACCACCTCGAGTCAGTCAAACGCATGGGGCCTTACCTGCAGGGAATCATTTGGATCACCAGCCCGCGAAAATACGCCGACCACGAATTTCTCGACCGGCTTGAGACCGTCGCCCAGAGCCACGAAAACCTCTACATGGTGCTCAACAAAGTCGACCAACTCGATGGCAAGGCCGGGCTGGACGCCATCCGCGAAGAAGTGTTGTCGGTCATTCAATACGGGTGCGAGCGCGCGGGCATCCCGCCTGTTGACCAGGGGCGCATCTGGTTAACCTCGGCGCTGTATCCTGACCGCTATGAGTTTCAAGAACTCTACAAGCGGTTAATTCGGGTGCATTCCGCCGAAGAAATCGCCCGCGCCAAGGCGCAAAACCTGCGAGCGGAATTTGAAAAGAATATCCAGCGCATTGACCGCCATTATTCGCTTGACCGCCGCATCCAAGAAATTGACCAAGCGTTGGATTATGTCCAATCTCAAACCAGCGAACAGTTTCCTGACGACTATTTCAGCGCGGTGCGCCAGCGTGTGTTATCGCTAGAGCCAGTGAACCGCCGCATCAGCGCCGGAGTGTTTTATCAGCGCATCGACCACTGGCCCATTCTGCGGACGCTGTTCTACCCGCTATCAGGCCTGGTGTCGTTCATCGGCGGGCGGTTTACTTTCACCCCCAAATCGTCGGATTGGGCTGAAACCCCTCTCGACCTGCTCAAGCATGACGGCGTCTCGGCGGCGGCGCGCCTGCAATCCATTCAAAACGGCCTGCAAAAACTTTACCCCAACTCACTCGAAAGCCAGCCGCTGCCGGATGAACTCTCACGCTCCCTGGAACAAAAATTCAGCGGGGTGTTGAGGCTCTATGAAGACCGGGTGGTCGAGCGGTTGACCAGCGACTTTCGCGCACCGGGCGCGCTGATGAAAACGCTGATCTTTCTCCCACTGGTGTGGTTCCCATTTTTACAACCCATTCTGCTTCATCTGCTCGAAGACGAGACCGCCTGGTTGTCGCTAAGCGGCGCCGTAGAAATTGGCGCGCTGCTTATTTCGCTAATTGGGGCGGGAGCGATGCTCGAAAGCCTGATATTCTTAGTGTTGTTCTATTTTGTCTGGCTGATGGCGCTCTATGCGCGCGGCACGCGCAACATTTTTATGACGGGCGAAGAGACCCTACGCGACGTGTGGTATGAAGATTGGTTGCCGTCATTGGTGGAATTTTTTGAAGCGCCGCTACAAAAACACCGCGCCCAATGGGTGGATATTTCATCGCAAATCAAAGAAATTGAAACGGATATCCACAACGAAATTGAGGCGCTTCACTAAAAGAGTTGTGGGAATTTTCGAGCGGTTCGCTTAAGATTTCAGGTAGCCCGCCGATAATAGATAACGGGTAGAACCCACAAATTGAAGAAAGCGAGAGGGGGTGATCCTCCTGATAGACCCAATTTCGAGTCAACCCATACAACGCCCTACGTCTATTCGTTCTGACGAATTGGTGAAGAAAGCGTCAAAAATCGAAGCCTCAGACACTGTCGCCAATAAGGGCCAACAAGAAACCGATCAGGTCTCAATCTCCTTCAACCTGCAGGGGGATCTGAATCTGCTGCAACAGTCAATCAGCGAAGTACAAAACCAGGTGAGAGACCAGCTGGAACACTATTTCGGCCTGAGCGGAGGCCAAACCGAAGCGCAAGGCATCGAATTCGCGCCGCCTGAAAACGCTTCGGCCTCTGACCTGCTCGAGTTTTTCAGCCCCGAAAACACCGCTGAGCGCATCGTCGGCTTCGCCACCAGTTTCTTTGGCGATTTTCAGGCCAACAACCCTGACGAAGACACTGAAGAACAGCTGAATAACTTCACCAACCTGATCTCGAACGCCATCGAAGAAGGCTTCGCCCAGGCGCGGGACATCTTAGGCGACCTAAGTGGTGAAAACCAAGTCGCACAAAACATCAACCGCACCTTCAGCCTGGTGACGGAAAAAATCGAGGAATTTCGAATCGAGAACTTCAACAAACTCGGCCTCGAGCCTGAACCTGTCAAGCCAGTCAACGATGACGCCGAACCCGTTGACGAAGACGTAGACCCACTGGCGTAACCACCCAGTTGTAGGAACCCTGTCACGCGCCCGCGAGCCTCACGCTCGCGGGCGTTTGTCGTTTTATGCTCCTGTTGTCGAGACTTCGATATTGATTCAGAAACCACTATCGTATTGAACCACTGAAATTCGCTGAGGTGATTGAGATGGACCGGATACTGGATGACCCAACAACGCCGCAAAAATGCGACCCGACGGGCATGATCAAATGGATCGAGGCCTTCGACCAACAATGCGCCGAAGGCGTAGACATCGCCCGTTCGTTTGACATGCCAAGCCTGCATGGCATCCAAAACGTGGTGGTCTGCGGTATGGGCGGTTCGGCCATCGGCGGCGACTTGGTGCGCTCCTATATGTCGTCGTTTGCGTTGGCGCCGATTGAAGTCGTACGCAGTTATCACCTGCCGCGCTACGCCAATGAACACACGTTGTTGGTCGCCAGTTCGTATTCAGGCAATACCGAAGAAACCCTCTCCGCCTATGAACAAGCGAAAGCCTGCAACGCGAAAATTCTCGGCATCAGCACTGGCGGCCAATTGGCGCAACGCTGCCAGCGCGACGGGCATCCCTGTATCATCACTAAGGGCGGCATGTCGCCGCGCGCCGCGCTGGGGTATTCGTTCATGCCGTTGTTGGTGGCCTTTGAGCGCTTGGGGTTGGTCGAGAACCAATCCGCCGCGATTAAATCGGCGCTGGCTGAGTTAAACGAATCAGCCCAACAACATTGCTACGACACGCCGTTTGAATCTAACAGCGCCAAACAATTGGCGAAAAAACTCTATGGTTCCGTGCCTGTCATCTATGCAGGCCAAAACGCTTTTGAGCCCATCGCTGCGCGTTGGCGGGCGCAAATCAACGAAAACGCCAAAACCTTCGCCCACAATATGGTCGTCCCTGAAATGAACCACAACGAAATTCTGGGGTGGAAAAACCCCAAACCCAGCATCCTCAAAAAACTGCACGTCGTCTATCTCTTAGACGAGGGCTATCACCCTCAAACGCTTCGTCGGTTTGAGGTCATGCGGCGTATCATCGAACCCGCCGCGCATGGGCTGTCAGTCGTGCAATCTAAGGGCGACACCTTACTCGCACGAATGATGTACGCCATCCACTTCGGCGACTTTACGAGTTGTTATCTGGCTTATCTCTACAAAGAAGACCCGACGCCCATCCCGGCGATTGATTTTCTTAAGGCAGAATTGGCGAAGGTGGAATGAGTGGAATCGAGAGTTTGTCTTGATGTCATGTGATATGAGTTTGGCTCCAGAACGTGTTGAAAGATTAACGCCACGCATTAACCAACACCCCCCACCTAACCTCCCCCCAACCTGGGGGAGGGATTCCTATCGAAGGCTGTCTGCTGGGGCTACCACTTAATTAAAAAAGGCTCATCCGGAATTTGGATACGTTCTCTCAAATTGAATTAAAATTTCCTGACACGATCTCAAGGATGATTTTTTTATCGTTGTATTTGGTATGGGTACAACTCT
>CAZKYC010000037.1:0-40807 GCA_964556895.1 uncultured bacterium
CGATAAAAAAATCATCCTTGAGATCGTGTCTGGAAATTTTAATTCAATTTGAGAGGAAGTATCCAAATCCCGGATGTGCCCTAATTATTAATATTCAAAACGGGGTGCAGTTCGCTGCACTCCGTTTCTTTATCCAAACCGCCAAGTGAGATTTGATGGGCGCAGCCTGCTGCGCCCCTACAAACTTGAACAGAGAACCTATCGAGACAGCGCTCACGATTCCGGCTTGCTCTCGCGCATCATCAGGTTTTCGACTGTTTGTCTTGGGTCGCGGCCTTCGATGACGACCGAGTAGACTTCCTGTGAAATCGGCAGATCAATACCGTGAGTTTCGACCAAATGAGGAACAGCCTTCACGGCGGATATGCCTTCTACGACCATGCCGATTTCTTCTTCGGCGTCTTTGGGGCTGTAGCCTTTAGCGATCAATTCGCCGAATTTGCGGTTGCGGCTGTGTTGGCTGGTACAAGTCACCACCAAATCGCCCAGCCCCGAAAGGCCGATAAAGGTCTCTGGCTGGGCGCCTAAACACCGCCCAATCTGGCTGAGTTCAAACAACCCCCGAGTAATGAGCGCGGCGCGCGAGTTGTCGCCAAACCCCAATCCATCTGAGACGCCCACCGCAATCGCCAACACATTTTTCAGCGCTGCGCCGATCTCTACCCCGCGGCGGTCGTAGTTTCGATAGACCCGAAAGCGCGGGTTTTGAAACGCGTCTTGAATCTCGCTGGCGACCGTTTCATCAGAATGGGCGGCGACGATCGCGGTCGGCAGCCCCTTCGCGACTTCTTCGGCGTGGCTGGGGCCGGATAAGGCCGCGACGCCGCGCACCGTTCCTGATTGAATCGCCGACTGCCAGTAATCTTCTAACTGTTCGCAAATTGGTTTTAGCGTGTGGGCTTCGATGCCCTTTGAGGCGCTGACAGCGATTTTGGGGCGCCCGATGAGGAATTGTTCAAAGTATTGGGCGAATGGTTTCATCACTTTTGACGGCACAGCGACCACCACCATTTCACACTCTTCGGCGAATTCGCCCGGATGGGTCACCGCCCGTATCGTCTCAGGCAGCCTGACATCGGGCAGTTTGTGCAGCAGCCGCCGCGTCGCTGTAATGCGCTCGATTTCATCCGCGTCGTTCGACCACAGATATACCTGGTGGCCGTTGTCATGCAAGACCATCGCCAGCGCGGCGCCCCACGAGCCCGCCCCGAGAACGCCGATTGTCTTAGATGAAGGTTTCATAGCGCTTTTTCGCCCATCTCATTTGATGTGCATACCTTACTTCGCGAACGGCGTCCTGACGACCCTTTCATCGTTCCTCCAGCCAAGCCACCAGATCAAAGACGTGGTACAATATCCCAAAATTCTCTGTGAGGAGAAAACACGCCGTCTATGTCTCAACTACCGCCTGAAGACTTGACGCTTCAGAAACAACGTCTCGAATGGTTAATCGGCCTACGCTGGTATGGCGCGGGCGCCGTCATTCTTTCGGCGTTGTTTGGCCGCTATGTATTGGGCATCCACTTCTCGCTGCCCGCCATGTTCGCCATTGCGCTGCTTATGTTCGCGTACAACGCCTATTACGCCCTACAACTCAAACGCCCCAACTGGCCGCGCGGCATGGCCCTGCAGCAAATCATTTTAGACGTATTGTCGTTGACGCTGATCTTGTTGATGACTGGCGGGTTTATCAATCCATTTTTCACCTTCTTTTTCTTCCAGGTAATCATTGCAGGCATCATGCTGCCGCCGCGCCAGGTCGTCGCCATGGTCGGTTTGATCTTTTTCTGTTTTGGCATTCAGGGCCTGGCGCCCAATGTGTCAGCCGTTGACATGAACCTGAGCGAAGACGGCATTCTGGGATTGGGCAAAGTGCCGTTTCACGTCGTGGGCGCGCCGATTAGTTTTGTCGCGACCGCCCTGATTACACTGTACTTCGTCTATGTCATTATGAGCGACCTGCGGCGCCGCGAGCGAGAATTGACCGAAGCCCACCAGCGCGTCGAGTTAGAATTCAACAAACTTGACAATCTGCTGCGCCGTCTCGAAGCGGGCATGTTGGTCATGAACGCCGACGGCAAGGTGGAATGGACCAACGACAAGGTGCGCGAATGGTTTGGCCCTAACAATCAATATGACGCCGATTACCGCATCTGCGCGGGCGCAATTTATGCGCTCAATGAAGTATCAAAAAAAAATGCTGTTGACCATTCGCCTCTGTACCGCGAGATTCGCCTGCCGACTTTACACGACGGCGTTCGCGACTTTGACACCATGGTGACGCCCATACTGAACGAGCAGGGCGAACTCGTCCAAGTTATCAAATTGATTCATGATGTGACTGACCAAAAGAAGCGAAAAGAGCAATGGTCGAGGGCGGAGAAATTGGCCGCCATTGGCCAATTGGCGGCGGGCGTCGCCCATGAAATCAACACGCCCCTGGGCACGATCCGCATTCTCGCTGAAGAAGCCCGCGACCTGTTAGGCGACCTTCGCCGGACAAATGAACACACACGCGAACTGGATGACGCGCTGCAAACCATCCATCAACAAACGTCCCGATGCAAAAACATCACCCAGGGCTTATTAAACTATTCGCGCATGTCAGAGCCAAGACTAGAGCCCTGCCATGCGAATGAGTTACTATCACAGGCGCTTGAGATCACGCGCCATAAAACCCAATCCATACAAATTGAGCAACAGCTGCACGCCAGCCTGCCTGAAATTACCACCGACGCCAGCCGCATTCAACAAGCGTTATGCAATCTCATATTAAACGCCGTCGACGCCATGGAAGATACGCACCCCCCTCTTCTCACGATTGAAACGCTATCCGTTGACGGCTCAATCGCCATTCGCATCTCCGACAACGGCCCGGGCATCGCTAAAGACGACCTGCCCCATATTTTTGAGCCGTTTTTCACCACCAAACCAGTCGGCAAGGGCACAGGCCTTGGACTCTACATCACCTATGGAACAATACGCGAGTTAGGCGGACGCCTGGAAATCGAAAGCGAACTCGGCGCCGGGGCCAAAGCAACCATTACATTGCCTATAAACCATGAGTGAATTTGAAACCACCATTCTGTTCGTCGATGACGACGATGTCTTTCGCCGCACCGCCAGCCGCGCCTTACAACGCCGAGGCTATGACGTGGCCGAAGCCGACAGCGGAGAAGCCGCGCTCGCCCTGCCCAACCTTGGCGAATGTCTCGCGGCGGTCATCGACTTGAAGATGCCGGGCATCGACGGCCTCGAGCTGCTTCAGCGGCTGGGCAAAGCGGCCCCCGGCCTCCCCGTCATCCTACTCACCGGCCATGGCGACATCTCGACCGCAATTGAGGCCATCAAAAACGGCGCCTTTCACTACATGGCCAAACCCTGCGACATTCAGGAACTCGACGCGTATTTACAAAAGGCCGTCCAACAAAACCAGATTCAGCGTGAGAACCTCCATCTGCGCGACGCCATGCACCGCGCCCAAGACCAACATGGCCTCGTCGGCGCCAGCCCCGCCATACAACATGTCTTGGAACTCATCGACCGGGTCAAAGATTCCGACGCCCCCGCCTTGATCTTGGGCGAGAGCGGCACCGGCAAAGAACTGGTGGCGCGGGCGCTTCACTACCAGAGCCAAAGAAGCAGCCACCCTTTCATTGACATTAATTGCGCGACGCTTAAGCCGGAACTATTAGAGAATGAGTTGTTCGGTCATGTTTCAGGAGCCTTCACCGGCGCCAGCGCCCAAAAAGAAGGCCTGTTGGCGGTCGCCAATCAAGGCTCTCTTTTCATCGATGAAATTGTCGATATGGACCCGAACGTACAAGCGAGTTTGTTGCGCGTTATTGAGACAGGCGAGTTTCGTCCTCTTGGCTCGACCAAGGTGAGAACCACCCAAACCCGCATCATCGCCGCCGCCAACCGCGACTTGACCGCTGAAGTCAGCCAGGGGCGCTTTCGCGAAGACCTCTATTACCGCCTGAACGTGTTGGCCATTACCACGCCGCCGCTCCGGGCGCATAAGGAAGATATCCCCGAATTGATTGAATCTTTTTTACAGCGTTCATCAGCGGGCCATCGCGGCGCGCGCTTCACCAGCGAAGCGGTCCTCGCCTTACAGGCTTATCATTGGCCGGGCAACGTGCGCGAGCTGTATAACATTTGTGAACGCGCGGTCTTGCTCAGCCAGGAGCCAACCATCAGCGCAACCACCATCCAGTCATTGCTGTCAATGAGCCAGCCGTTTCAAACTCCATCCGCGCCAATTCAAATGGGTGCGCCGCACCCTTCAACAAAACTTCGCAGCCTCGACGATGTGGAACGCGAACATATTGAACGAACTCTGAAACAAGTCGGCGGCAATGTATCTCACGCTTCAGACGCGCTCGGCATTGACCGCCGCACCCTGCAACGCAAGATGAAACGCTACGGCCTGCGCGGGGAATAGGGCAGTATGTTAAATCTTCGCATACACATGCGAACCAAGTGGGGAATTGTCTACAACCGTTTTCAGTTGTTCAATAAACGCGGGGCCATGTTTGAGGTAGAGCGAAACAAACGATAATTCGCGCTCTTGCAGGTTCCCATTCGGCATGAGCGCAGACTGAAGCGACTCGATTTGGCTGCGGGTTTCGCTCTCTTTGTTCGCCATGCGGCGCAAAACCAAAGATTCGCTGCTCTCAACTTCTTTTTGAATTTTCTTCAAATTCTTTTCTAAAACGGGTTCGATACTCTTATCTATCGCTTTGGCGTTTTCTGTTAATGCGTCAAACCAGGCGTTTAGTTCGCTGTCGAGTCGGTTGTGCGGCGGGGCTGCGCCAGAATTGGCCGCAACCAACTCTTTCATCAGCGCGTTCAGGTCTTTATTCAAATCCTCAGGCTGCAGCGACCATTTTTTGATGGTCTTTCGGTCACGCGGTTCCAACCAAGTGATTCCCAGTCGGGGAACCACAGCCGGACGCGAGACGCCATGGCGCTTATAGATTCCGTCTAACAAAAAGTGATAGCCCATCTCGCCCGGCCCCAACACCGCCGCGATGGTGGGGTAAATCGCGTCTTGAACCACAGGCCTGAGTATGGCCGAAGGAGAGAACTCGTCGGGGCGTTCGGTGAGAATTCGCTTCATCTCATGCGATGATAACAATTCGCCGTTTTCGGTTTGAAAACCATTTGGCGAAATGGTTACTGCCTGGCGCTGGTTGTTTCTCACCAAAAAAAACGCAGCCCGGTCTTTGGCTTTGTGTAACTGTTGGGGCAGCCCGACCTCTTTCAACGCTTCGCCGGCCGCTGTGATATCAAGCGACGATTGGTTGGGGCGCTCAATTTCACTGGCGATGATACGCGCCGCTTCTTGGCGAGAGTATTGATCATCCGGGCGAAGTATGATCAACCCGTCTTCGCCAAACAGTTGCCATACCAGCGCGTCAAAAAAGTCAGGGTACGACTTCGCCTGCTTTTGACGCCGCCGCAACAACTGGAAAAAATCTTCTTTGAAATCCGACGGATGGGTCGATTCATCGATGTGAGCGATCAATTCATCAAGCGGCAATTCATCCATAGCGATGCCATACAGCGGCCGTTTGTCTAATTTAAGGTTCCAAGTGAATGAATCAACCCGGCGGTCTTTGTTTAGCCAATTGACCGTTGCGATTTCATTAAAGTCATGGTCTTCTGACGCGTTCCAAAACGCGGGCAGGAACGTCTCACTTCGTTGTGCGCTGAGTTGTTTGGCAAGCGCAATCGCCTGCGCGGCTTTGTAGAGCGTGTAAAGCGGCCCGCCCAATAGCCCCGGCTGTTGCCCCGTGACTACCAGATGCACGTCTGGTTCGCGCAAGCGTTCAACATTCGATAAAACCGGTTGAGGCGCACCGCGTTGGATATAAGAGTCGCGCAGCGATTCGCATATGCGCTCACGGTCGATATACTGCTCTGTATACTTGCGCCGGCCCACGATGACGTCATTAAGGTTCGCCAGCGCGGGCGGAGCAACGCCGCTCGCGACACGGGGCGGCGACAACAACACAGCGTAAAAGGGGCCGGCCTGCGCGGCGTCGCGCGGCGGCCAATCTTCATACAAAGGCATTTCATGTCCAATCTATCAGAGTCAACCATTTCCATCACGATTAAACCCCGCGCCGGGCGCCGCGCCAAGAGCGGACACCCCTGGTTGTTCAGTAATGAAATCGAACACCCCGAGCCCAAACCCGAACCGGGCGCCATTGTCCGCGTCATTGACGACTCGGGGCGCTATAACGCGACCGGCGTCTATAACCCCCATAGTTTAATCGCTGTTCGTATTGTATCGCGCAAACCCAAAGAACCCGTCATGAACGTCGACTGGTTCGCCCAGCAACTGCGCCAGGCGCTGGCCTTGCGTGAGACGATCTATCCCGGGCGGCGATCCTATCGCCTGGTGTATGGCGAGTCAGACGGCCTGCCTGGCGTAATCATTGACCGGCTTGAGTCGGTTTACGCCGTCCAGATTTTGTCCGCCGGGATGGAACTCTGTATTGAACAATTGACCGAAGCCATGAAAATCGTCTTGTCTCCAAGCGCAATCATCTTGCGTAACGACCATGACAAGCGCAGCCTCGAAGGCCTGCCCAGTTACATCAAAACCATTCACGGCGAAGAGCCGGGCGCCGTAGAGATTGATGAGTTTGGCGTTCGCTTCGTTGTCAACGCGGCGGGCGGCCAAAAAACCGGGCATTTTTTTGACCACGCCGAAAACCGCGCCGCGCTGGCGCCGTTCGCCTCGGGCAAAGAGACGCTCGACCTCTTCTGTTACACCGGCGCCTGGGGGCTGCACATGCTCAACGCGGGGGCGGCGAGCGCCGTCGCGGTTGATTCGTCTGGGCCGGCCATTACTGCCGCCCAACAAAACGCCGAACGCAATGGGGTCGATGATAAAATTGAGTGCGTCAAAGCCGACGCCTTTCAATGGCTGTCGGCGGCCCGATCAGGCTCGCGCCGGTTTGATGTGGCCGTGGTCGACCCGCCAGCATTCGCCAAAGGCCCTAAACAGGTCAGAAACGCGCTACGCGGTTATGAAGACGTCAACCGCCAGGCGATTCACCTGCTCAAACACCAGGGTATCCTATGCGCCTGTTCGTGTTCTTACTTTGTCAAAGAGAGTGATTTAATCGACGCCCTTCAAAAAGCCGCCCATCGTGAACGCAAACGGTTGCAGATTCTTGAAGTACGCGGCCAGGCCAAAGACCACCCCGTCTTGGCCTCCATGCCCGAGTCGAGATACTTGAATTGCATCATTTCTGCGGTTTCGAGTGAATAAAAATGAACAAAATCAACAGATTTGTCGTACTATAATTGAAATCCTAACATAATTCTAATACAATCACAGATTGCTGTTATTATAACTTTCTATCATCTAAACACAGCCGTATGATGTAGTTTGGTTAAACACATCGTATGATCTAGAGCGTTTGTCAAAAAAATGTGCGTAAAGCGCGCCCGTATCCGCCGCGGCGGACAGCGAAAGATACAGTTACGTAAACTCAATCCGCACATAATTCTGGCAGCCACTATAAAATCTTCGTCGGAGCGAATGACAACCATCATGGCCTCATCATACCGTCTCTACATCACGGTTCTATTAGTCACTCTGGCTGTAGGGCTTGCCTTGTTTGCACCGAACTACACTTTCGCTGAGGATGACGTCAGTCTCCAAAAGCGCGTCGAAGCGCTTGAAGACGAAAACGCCCAACTCAAAGCCCTGATCCAGTCGATGAAAGAGCGCCTGGACGCCATCGACGGCGGCGAACCTGAAGAAGAAAAGAAGAAAGACGAAGCCAAAAAGAAAAAGAAGAAAAAAGACGAACCAATAGAAGGCAAGCCCGACTCAGACTCAAAAGACGATCAAAAGATAGACAAAAGCGAAGACGACGGCATACGCGAAAAACAACCGCCTTGGCTGCAATCCATCGGCGACGAATACTTTCGCCTGGGCGGCCGCCTGCGCTTCGGTTATTTTGACGTCGAGAATGAAACCGACCTGCCCTCCGCCATTCCAGAGAACCCGGGCGGGACGTTCGCTCTCAATGACTTTCGGTTGAAGTTAGAAGCCGATTTTACCAACGGCATCCGCTTTGTCAGCAAGTTTGACACCACTCATATTGATGGCGAAAACGCGTTGGTCGAAGCCTACGTTGACTTTTCAGATTTAATACTCTCGTCTGAACTTCGCGCAGGCCTGCAACCCTATTTCTGGCGGCCCGACCGCTTTACCAGATCATTTCCCTTCACCGGCCGCGCCTTTTGGATCAACCGCGATCTGGGCGTCGCTTGGAAAGGCGATTGGGACCCGGTCAATGTTTATGCTGGCGTCTACAACGGCTTGTCGCTCGACAACCGCTCGGTAGGCGAAGACGACTCAGCGGATATCATCGGTACTGACAGCGATGAGTTCGCCTTCGACAATAGCCGCGACTTTAGTGCAGGCGTCAGTTACGCCTTTGATTGGGACGACTACGGAAAGCTCGACATCATGGGCTTTGGCTTGTTTGGCGAAATCGACCAAAATGACCGCGACTTTTTGTTAACGAGCGTGCCTGGGTATGGAACCTCTCAGAGCTCAAACCGCCGCTGGTGGGGCGTCAACCTTGAGTATGACATCGCCGATTGGGACTTTTTCGCCCAGGCCATCGGAGCGCGCGACGGCGAGTTAGAGCGCTTTTCGTGGTATGTTGAGGGGTCCTACAAATTTGATGTAGACGACATGAAATACCTGCAATCGGTTCGTCCATTGGTGCGGTACGGCGCACTCGACACCAACATCACCGCACGGCCCTTCTCTTTTGGCGGCTCAATGACCTGGGACAGAGAACAATGGCTGTTCGCCCTGATCTCAGAAATCACCGACAATGTGTCGCTCAGTACAGAGTATGCGTTGAATTTAGAAGACACAGGCGGCCCTGACGCAACCAATAACGAAATTCTCATGCTCTTAACTGTAGAATTTTAGAGAAATTACAGACAAAAACGGATTATTAGGATACTGTAAGTCTAAACGCAATCGTCTTATTACTGTCTCGTTATCAACAGCAAGGATTTTTCGAACGCATGGGCGCAACGGGTGCATCTCAAGCAATCAAAGAAGCAACTGGGCAATATAATGTCTTAGACTTCTTTACAAAATTTATCACCGACCCTCCTTCTCACCAAGGAACCGTCGAGTATGCCGATACGTTTCATGAATTGTTTTTGGCGATGACAATCGCGTCAATTTTGGGCGCCCTGTTGGCCTATCACCCCAAACGCGCCCGCGAAGTCAACAGCCAGGTCAGCGACGCCGTCGTAAAGAAAACCCAAATTCTAATCTGCGTCGCGGGCTCTATCATCTTCCCCCTGATTCGCGGCGACTTGGCGCTGGCGTTTGGTTTGGCGGGCTTTGGCGGGTTTGTTCGTTACCGAACAGCGCTCAGCAACCCGATGGATCTGTCGATGATCTTCATCCTCATCGGTCTCGGCATGGCCTGCGGCCTTCAATATTATTCCATTGCGGTGGCAATTACCGGGTTCATCTACTTGCTGTTGTATATTATGGACATCCCCAATGGCGCGCGGCTGTCTAAGTGGGACATTCGAGTCGATTCGACAAACCCCAAAGCCGTGCATGACGCGTGTATTCAGCTCATTCATGAGCGTGATTTTCATGTTGAACGTAAACGCATCAACAATGAGCGCGGCCGTTTTCGTTGTATCTTTATTGCAAACAACGCATTCAATTCAGATGAGTTTGGAAAAAAAATTCACGAATTATGCCCTGACGACGTCACGATCCACAATATCGACTGGGCGAAGCGCAGGTAAGATTGTTTATCTCTTGCGGCACACCATGAAGGTGTGGTCGTGTTCTAAGGCGCCATGGCGCAGCATGGCTTCCTCACAGGCTGCCGCCATTCTGACCAAGGCGGCGTGTTCGCGACAGGTCTCTTCCTTAAAATTGCCCATGATGGCTTCAAACAAGATGTGAAGCACGGTTCCGCCGTAGTCTTTTTGCTCTAACACGTCAAAACGGTCATGCAGCGCCTGAACGATGCGGTCAGAGCAGACCGACTCAAACGCCATGTGGGTTTTCATAAACTCGATTGAAGGGCGCTCGACCAAGCGTTTGAGTTTTTCGGGTTCGCGGATGCTGCGCGTCAATTCGACGGGAAAACACTTCAACAATTGGTTGGCGATATCGAGCTGTTTGTCTGTCCATTGAAAGCGGTACGGCCCGACAAATTCATTGGCGATGAGTAAGCCGCCCGGCTTGAGACGGCGGTGAAGGCCGTCAAGACAGGCCTCCAGATCAACAATATGGTGAAGCGCCATAAAGCCATAGGCGACATCGTAGTGTTCAGCCAGCGGCGCGTCGTCCAGGTGGTTCGCGTCAGCGACAAAGTATTCGATCCGCCCGTCTAGTTCGGCGTCGTAGGCGGCGGTGCGGGCGGCCTCTACCGCCCCTTCGCTGACATCGAAGCCATGCATGGTTTGAACCAGTTTCCGCTTCACCAACAGCTGTTCTAATTCGCCATGGCCGCAGCCGACGTTAACGCCCAATTGGGCGGGGTTGCGAAAGTATCTCTCGCGAATGTAGCCTAAACAATCCACATCGGGGGCGCCGCTAATTCGAAGGTTGACGGTGCGGTAAATCAGCGGCGACTCGAGCCATGAGGTGCGCTCGCCGGGCTTGGCCTGGCCCCATAGTTCGCCTTCGCGGGCAAGCATCGTCTGATATTCGGCGTCGTGGGCGCTCACGAACGATCGTCTCCAGCGGGGTCAACCCCGTAGTCTTGCAGCATCTGTTCGTAGCGGTAACAACGCGCTTCTAACACTTCAAGCATCTCTTTGCTTTGTTTGAGGTCGCTGTCTTTTTCTTTCACGAGATGTTCGAGGTTCTGGGCGTGTTCTAACAACCCCACCCGATGGTTTTCTGCGACTTCAAGCCGCGCTTTTAGGTCGGCCAGTTCGTGGGCCGCGATTGTCACCATGTCTTGGTCCATGACGTCGCCTGCTTTCACTGATTTGCTAACTAACTACGCTTCAATGTATCGAGAAGCCCTCTTAGACGCAATGATTACGAAAGGTTCCTTCATACAGGCATTGGTGCAACTCTGGGAGCGCCTCTGCAAAAGGGCCTGAAAGCCCGCACTGAAGCGAGCAGAGTTGTACCAATGCCTCAGATCGTTTGTTGGTCATTGTTAAACTGCGGCTTCTTTCTTCTTCTTTAATTGAGACGGCTTTAGTTTCGAGACAATAAGCGAGTACGTCAAGCAACAGCGCCGCCCCTGGGATGGAAATACAACCGCATCTCAGTATGATACGTTTCATTCATCATGGGGTTCGAGGAGCCTGGTTCAGTATGTCACACCGCAGTCCAGCGTCAGACGCGCCATCGCCCATCGTATTAAACGAAGTGATTCCCTGGGGACGTACGCTCGAAGAATACCGCCGCATGTTTTCATTAAGCGACGACGACCTCAATCGGCGACTCTTGGGATGCGGCGACGGCCCCGCGAGTTTTAACGCTGAGATGGCCGCCCAGAATAAGCGCGTCACGTCAATCGACCCGGTCTATCAATTCTCAGGCGATGAAATTCGCCGCCGCTTTGACGAAGTCTATCCACAGATGGTCGAAGCGGCTCGAGACAACGCCGGCAAATTCAATTGGGACGCCATTCAATCGCCCGACCAAATGGGCCAACAGCGCCGCAACGCGCTCGAACGTTTTCTCGCCGATTATGACCAGGGCAAACGAGAGATGCGTTATCTCAATACCACGCTGCCAGACCTGCCGTTTCAAGACAACGAGTTTGACCTGGCGCTCTGCTCACACTTATTGTTCACCTACAGCCATTTATTAGACGCTTCGTTTCATCTTAAGGCGGCGCGTGAGATGGTGCGCGTCGCCCGCGAAGTGAGAATCTTCCCCTTAGTAACGCTAAACGGCCGCCCCTCGCATCACCTGAATTCATTGCTGTCAGAACTTAAACAAGCCGGTATTCAGCCTGAAATTATTGAAGTCAATTACGAATTTCAAATTGGCGGCGATCAGATGCTTCGCTTGTGGAGCGCCGAGTCTTCATGAATAACGCGCCTTCACAAAAAACCATTCACGCCATCCGGCGGGCGCTGTTGGCCTGGTATCGCCGCGAAGCCCGCGACCTGCCCTGGCGGCGTACTGACGATCCCTACAAGATTTGGACATCAGAAATTATGCTTCAACAAACCCGCGTTGAAGCAGTAATTGATTACTACAACCGCTTTTTGAAGGCGTTCCCGACAGTGAAAGCGCTAGCGAAAGCGCCGATTGACCGCGTGTTAAAACAATGGGAAGGGCTAGGCTATTACAGCCGCGCCCGCAATCTTCACAAAACCGCCAAACTCATTGTGGAACGGGGCGCGTTCCCGGAAACAGTAACCGAATGGATGGCGCTGCCTGGCATTGGCCGGTATAGCGCGGGAGCGGTCTGTAGCATCGCATTCGGCGTTTGCGCCCCAGTAGTCGACGGCAACGTCAAGCGCGTGTTATCGCGCCTGTTCGCTATTGAAGACTCAATCGACGACGCAAAAACCGTCGCGCAAATGTGGGGCCTCGCCGAACAGTTAGTTTCTCCCTCAAAACCAGGCGACTTCAACCAGTCACTAATGGAACTTGGCGCGCGCGTGTGCTTGCCCAGGCAGCCAAAATGTGATGAATGCCCTCTCGTGAAACGGTGCTCTGCACGGTTGTTGAACATCGAACGGACGCTGCCCGTCCGCAATGATAAAAAGACGCCGCCTCACGCGCATGTCGTCGCAGCCGCCATTAAAAAGAACGGCCGCTATCTGTTAGGCAGGCGCCCCGAAAGCGGTATGTTAGGCGGGCTGTGGGAGTTCCCCGGCGGCAAGGTCGAGCCGGGCGAAACTCACCACGAAGCGCTACGGCGAGAGATTCGTGAAGAATTAGGCGGCGAGGTCAATGTCGGCGCCCATGTCGCAACCGTAGACCACGCCTATTCACACCTGACCGTAACCATTCATTTGTATCAATGTGAATGGCTCTCAGACAAACCTAAGACGCTTTATCACGACGCGCTGAAATGGGTTTCTCGAAAGCAATTTAACCAATACGCTTTCCCCAAAGCAAACCTGAAGTTTCTTGACCTACTCTAGCGAATCGAGATTGACGTTCGACTGAACCACCCGCCACGGGTCTAGCCCGGCGACGGTGGTTTGAATCGAATACAACCCGGTGCGCGCCGTGACAAACAGCGTTTTCATATCAGCGCCGCCAAACGCCAGGTTGGCGGGCTGTTCGGGAAAGCGAATGGTTCCGATTCGGCTGCCGTCCGGCGCGTATACCATTACTCCAGCCGAACTTGACGCCCATACCCGGCCATCGACATCGACCTTGATTCCATCGGGATTTGAAATCCCCACAAACCGGGTTGAGTTGCTGACATTGCCTTCTTCATCCAGATCATAAACGCGAATGAAATTTCGGGTGTCGTCAGCCACATAGAGTTTGGATTCATCGGGCGAGAGGGCGATGCCATTGGGTTTTGAATAGTCGTTGTCGAGCAAGACCGCTTCGCCTCCGGGCTGAAAGCGGTAGACGCCGTTAAACGAAATCTCGCGCGGGCGGCCCGACAGCCCCCAATCAGGATCAGTAAAAAAGATCGCGCCGTCAGAGCGAACCACGGCGTCATTGGGGCTGTTGAATTTGTCGCCCTGGTAAGTATCGACAACCGTTTCTGTGTTCCCGTCTTCTAGCCACACCGAGACCCGGCGCCCGTTGTGTTCACAGGCGACCAACCGTCCTTGAGTATCAATCGTCAGTCCGTTTGAGTTGTTGCTGTTTTGGCTCCAGACGGTGAGTCCGGCGCCGGCCCATTGCTTGATCTGGTTAGCGGGGATATCGCTAAACAACAAATAGCCGTCGCGATGCCACACCGGGCCTTCAACAAAGCGGTTGCCGCCCGCGAGTTTGACCACTTCGCCCATAGTTAAATCATCGATGGATTCTTGAGCGGAAACAGACAGCAATGAACATGCAACCAAGATAAAAGAATGAAAGAAAACACGCATGATGCACTCCTTAGGATGAAGGTTCGTCTAATTTCTCGACCCGTATGGTATCGGCCCTGAGATCGCACAAGATGGTCGCGTCGCCCTGAATTTTTCCGAACGCGGTGACAACGCTGGCGGCGCGGGGCCGTTCATCGGTTGACGCGGGCGTTGGCCCGTAAAAAATACAGAACGCCTTGCCGGGCGGCCAAAACGCCAACTCGCCCACTTCGACGATATCACTGTCTCCCTGCTCGGCTACTTCGACAGGCACATGAAAATAGATCTCATCGCCCCACACCTGATAGGGCAATTCGATAGGCAGAATATCATAAATCGCGTCAGCCGTCTGGTTAAGATAAAACTCAGCGACAAATTCCGTTTCACCAAGAGTAATAACAACTTGTTTTGACATGCCCGCTCCTGAATTTCCACCGCTGGTAGAAGAGTTTTAGTATCTCGAGATGCCATAGATCACAGGGCGAATCGCCCGCTCCGCGTTTGCGTCAGTCATCCACATCAATTCATTCAGGCCTTTTCGTAATGGAAGAGAAAACCGTACGGGCATTCGCTTCTGTTCGCGCGGGTCAATTCGAGCGACAGACTCGCCTTGGATCGCGATGCCATTGATGACAATCCAATTGGGTTGTTTTTCAATGGTCTCAGAGTCGTAATGAACCAAAAATGGAGTCGCCTCATAGGGGCCAACTTCAAAGCGATAGACGCCGCTCTCTGGCGCATCAATGTTTAAGAATACAGCATATAAGCCGTTCTCAATTGTGTCGGGCAGTTGAACATTGTCTGTTGAATCTGGCTTGACCGGTTTGATCGACACTCCATCAGCGGGTTCAAAGCCTAATATGACGGTATCTCCACCAGACTCAGTTCGCGTCTTTATATCATCTAGAGAAGATGTTGGAGCCAATGAGTAAGGCCCTTGAACGGTAAGGGTTTTTGGGACTGTGCTGGTGAGTTCCCAGGTAAAAAAATCAACGCCGACGGTATAGCCGGTTGACGCCGTGTTTCGCCCAGTGACCTCAAAGCGGACAGTCGGCGTTTCAGACGCGTGAAAAAAATCCGGCTGGGTGGTTTTCATGCGCGCGGGCTGAATTGTCTTGCCATACAGGTCGACATACGGAAACATGGTGCGGCTGTTTAAGGTGATTTCAATGATGGGCGCGTCTGGCGCCTGGGTCACGCTGCAGTCGACATTGTAGTAACCCGAATAAACAAACGGCCTGGTTTGAAATTCGATAGCGGCGCCGGGCGACTCGGCCTCAAAGCGCAGCTGTTGGTTGCCGCTCCAGTCAGGCCCATAGGGACGCATGTCTTGAGGTTCAAACAAGCCGCCAACCGCGAGCGCCATCACGTCTTCGCCTTCATAGGCGCCAGTGGGGACTGCCTTGTCCTCTTCGATGGCCCACTCAGGTTGGGCCAATTGTTCTGAACGAAACTGGCGGGCCGCGGCGGGGACAGGATGATGATACCACGGGTGTATTCCCTGTTGATACCAATAGACCGTGCTCGAATAATCCTGCCGCATCGCATTGGCGTGGCCGTGTTCAAAGCTCAACGTCAGCCGCTCACGAAAATTGATGGGGTAAGGCGTCATCAGGCGAAAGAAGCCGTTCATGCCGTACAGGTTGATCGTAGCGGCGCTTAGCGGCCAACTCACGGTCTGGGCGTCCCACGCCTGGTTAAAGAACCCGGTGTTGCCCGTGCCCGGCCCAATCGGGGGCCATTCGTCGCCGTCAACAAACAACATCGAATCGCTCTCTGGCGCGGGCAGCCGATGGAGCGTCAAGCCAACCAGATGGCCTTCCCCGACAGCACTCAGGGCGGTGTAGTTTCGGCGGGGGTCTCCCTCGACGGCAAGAGGCTCAATCGTGGCGTTGAGCGGCGCCAATTGGGTGTCATTATCTCGGCGCCAAAGGGCGTGAAACGTGCGCAGGTTGTCTGGCAACACGGCGCCCGGCTGCCAATCAATTTCAACATCGACGCGCCGCGTGGTTTCTTCAGCGCCGTTCTCAATCCACACGCGCGCGTTCTGTTGAAAAGGCATCGGCAGATAACAATAGCGCCAGCCGGTTTCAGACCGCCCCAACGCCAGCGACTTGACCCTGCCGCCGAAAAAGTCGTACATCGGCGATTGAACGCTGGGTGCATCTTCATCATCCCAGGCGCAGTACAACATCAACTGCCGCCCGGTTTCATCTTTCTCGCCGCTCCAGCGGACGCGAACCCCCCGAAACACAGCCGGGCCTTCAAAGGTCGCCAGTTGGATGCGGTCTCCCGCCTGAACCGATACGCTAAATTTCTCTCGTTTAATCGCCTTACTGGTTTTGTATGGCTCCGTCTTGGCGACCGTAAACTTTTGGGCCACGGACGTAAACGCCGCCTTGTCGATTTTTGATAACGGCAGCGTCAATGATCGGACCATCTGGTCAATTGGAAACGTAATGTAATCTATCTGATAAAAACATTGGGCCGACAGCGTAATCTTACAAAACCGCTCGAATGGTATCGGGGCGTATGACCAATGAGCGCCCCAGATACGCGGCGCTCCCCTGACAAACGGTTTTTTAAAGGGCTCTATCTTATCGAGAAATAAATCGCGAAAATTGCGCTGGATTAACGGTTGTCCGCCATCATCGATATAGATGCGCGCCATGCCTTGCGGGTTGGCCGACCAGATGCGGGTAATGGCCCCGGGGCCGGGCAGTTCTGCCGCGACAAACCAGTCGCCTTCTTTTCGGATAAACCCCACGTCATCCTGGTCGCCGCCGGAGCGGTCAAAACTCGACACCATCCCCGTGCGAAAATTCGGAGGCTGGTAGACGGTTTCAAGATCGACCAGTTGGTTGACCAAGTCTGAATAGCCAATCGGCTTGTCTTCTGCGATTGACTGTGGAATGAAATAGAAACAAACGGCCGCAATGAGCCAGATTGGTTTCATGAAACGCCCCTGCCTCCAGCAAGCGCCAGACGCCAGTTAGAAATACCGTTCGTGTAAGGGACTAGTATAACGGCGTGGAGAGCGAAGCGCCTAGCCTCGTAGGAAAGTAACGTTGTTCCAATTAAAGCTTGCGCACAAGTTGAATCTGAAACTGAAGACGGTTTGGCCCCCGCAAGATGTCGATTCTCATATTTTGTTGAGGATCAGCGTTCACAATGCGCGATAAAAACTGCCACAACTGGGCTTCGTTAGTTCCATCAAACCCTACAATTACATCGCCGGGCTTCAAGCCGGAATTAGCGGCGTGACTATTGGGATCAACATTTAAAATCAATATCCCATCGGCGGTTTGCTGCAATTTAATGCCCGGCAGCCAACCATGCACCAACTCGCCCTTTTCGATAATCTGTCTCGCTGAGTCTCGAATAAATTCTGCGGGGATGGCGAAGGTCACACTCGGCGACGCGCCGAATGCAGCGGCCATCATACCCACCAACTGGCCCGACGGGCTCAAAACAGGCGCGCCTTCATTGCCAGGAAACAGCGGCAAATTGGTCTGGATGTAGCGCTCTAACAAAAACTTTCCGAGCTTCCGGTGATACCCGCCAATCATGCCAGGGAACGGCGAGGGCGGCAACGTATAAGGGCTTTGAATTGTCATGATGTAAGACGACACGGGCAAGGACGTTGATAAGCGGTCTAAATCGATGTAATGCTCAAAGGTCGCGTCCGGGATGCGCAACACTGCCACACCTGTCATATGATCAACGCCCTGAAGCAAGGCGCGGCGTTGAATGTTTTGATGGTCGATCACCGTGATATCGCCGCCCATGGTCGCGCTCTTCACCACAGAACTAAGCGTGACAATGTGATTTGGGTCTACCGCAAACCCCGAACCGAGCATGCTGTTGTTCATCAACATCTGCTCTTTGAGAAAGTCGAGTTGGCGTTCCCAGCGGTCAATCAGGCTGTTGAGCTTAAACAGCGAACCAGACGGTTGGGTGCTTGACATGACCAGGTTGCCGTAGCGGTCATGAAACTCTTGAAGCCGTGTAATCGACTTTTCATATTCTTTCAGAATCACATGTTTAGGAACAGTCACTTCGATGGAATACACCGCAGGCGCATGGCGGGTAAACGTTTCATAGACAGCGGAATCAAACTGGGCGTTGACCGCGCCATGAAACCCAAACAACGAAAACCAAAAGAGCAAGAACCACCGGCCCATCGTTTTGTCCTACCATCTACGTTCTGACGCTGTACGAAAAACACGCAACCTGTTTCGTCACATGTAACGCAAGTTACCCCATACAGTAACGGGGAATCAATCGAATTTCCTTACACCGTGTAGTCATCAGGTTACGTCTGCTGACTCTGTACAATCTGTATCACTAGGCGCCAGACGGAAGGAGAATTGACTATGATCCCCAACACCCGATACGAGTAAGTGTAATCTCTACAGGTGATTCAATCAACAATGTCAACTCCGTGTTCTACCTTCTCATACATGTAAGGCTTGTTCCACTCATCGAGAACGAAAATGCCGCTTGACATTCTTTGCCTTGAGGCTCTAATCATACCCGGAAGAAATAAATATCGGGGTTGCAGGCCGATACACAACGCGGTATAACCCGATACGATGCTTGGGGGAAGCGAACAAATATCCCCGTGCAGCTACCATGAAGGAGAACCATTATGACGTATGTGGTTGGTGAACCCTGCGTAAAGTGCAAATACGGCGATTGCGCCGAAGTCTGTCCGGTCGAGTGTTTTTATGAAGGCGAAGACCAGCTCTATATTAATCCTGATGAGTGCATTGATTGCGACGCCTGCGCTCCGGTGTGTCCGGTAAGCGCGATTTTCCCTGAAGATGAAGTGCCGAAAGAACAACAAGACTACATCGAAAAGAACGCCAATTTTGAATTTAACGAAGACCTTCGCCGCAACGCCAAAGACCAAGTGACCAACGGCCCCAATTGGGACGCAGAGACGGCGAGTGATTAATCAGACCCTACCCAATCTTTCCTATTTGAGCGGATATCAGGTATGCTTCTGATATCCGCTTTATTGTCCTTCGAGTGAAACAATGACTAGATCCGAATTTAAAATAGACGGCATGTCATGCGGCCATTGCGTCAAAACGGTCACGAAGGCGCTCGAATCAACCGACGGCGTGGTCTTGGCCCAGGTTGATCTAGAAAGCAAACTCGCAATAGTCGAGTATGATCCTGAACAGACCAATGAAGACGAATTATTTAACGCGGTCCGACAAGCCGATTTCACTCCAGTAAAAAAAAATGCTTGACGGTTGAATCCCCGCCACAAACAGTCAAATCAGAACCTGTTTCAACCTTACAAGAGATTGGTAAATCCACGATTCGTCTTTCGATTGAGGGCATGACCTGCGCGTCCTGCGTCAGCCGGGTCGAAGCCGCCCTACAAAGCGCCGACCCAGACGCCCAGGTTCGCGTCAATCTCGCCACCGAACAAGCAACCATAAGCAGCAGCGACACATCTATCGAGCCATTCATCCAGGCGATTCAAAACGCTGGCTATGGCGCCAAAGCCGTTGAATCTCAATCGCGAAAAGAAAGTCATTTGGAACGAAAGCGAACATTAAACGCCTGGTTGCGGCGGTTAATCGTCGGCGTGGGGCTTTGCCTCCCCATTATGGCGTTGAGCATGTGGGTCTCGTTTGACGGCTCAGAGCACGTCGTCTTCATTCTCGCTACGGTTGTTCAAATTTATGTCGGCGCGCCCTTTTACAGCGCTGCGTTTAAAGCCGCCCGGCACGGCTCAACCACAATGGACACACTCATAGTACTCGGCGCCAGCGCGGCCTATTTGTTTAGCGTCTATAGCCTGTTTGGCCCCGCCGCCCCGCTCTATTTCGAGGGGGCGGCCATGATTCTGACGTTTATCTGCATCGGCAAGTATTTAGAAATCCACGCGCGCGGCGCCGCAGCCAACGCGGTCGAGTCATTGCTTGATTTAACGCCGCCAAAAGCGCGGCGAATCGTCGAAAGTGGTGAACAAGAAGTCGATGTCGAACAAATTAAGCCTGGCGACGTGGTTCGTGTTTTGCCAAGCGAGGCCGTCCCCCTTGATGGAACCATCACAAACGGGCGCTCAACCATAGATGAATCAATGATCACCGGCGAGAGCGTCCCTGTTGAAAAAAGCGCCAATGATGAAGTCGTAGGCGGGACCGTGAACCTAACAAGCGTGATCGACGTTGAAGTCTCTCACATCGGTTCAGACGCTGTGCTTCAACGCATCGTTGATTTCGTCCGCCGCGCGCAAGAGTCAAAGGCTGATGTTCAACGCCTGGCTGACCGCGTGTCAACGGTGTTTGTCCCCATCATTATCGCAATCGCCGCGCTCACCTGCACTGGCTGGCTGGTATACGCGCCGGGTGACGTTTCAACGGCGATCATCAACGCCGTATCGGTTTTGATTATTGCGTGCCCTTGTGCACTCGGGCTGGCGACGCCCACAGCGGTGATGGCGGGCGCGGCCAAAGGAGCGCGAGAAGGCGTTCTCATCAAAGAAGCCCACACGCTTGAACAAGCCGGGCGCCTGACCGATTTTATCTTTGACAAAACCGGAACTCTCACCCAAGGCAAACCGAAAATTGTTGAAGTATTCAATGTTGAAGATAACAATTGGCTAAGAGCCGCCGCCTCTGTTGAAACGGCTTCACGACACCCGCTCGCGCAGGCCATTGTTCAATATGCCAATGAAAAACAGATTGATATCAGCCAACCCAACAACGTATCCGAACACAGCGGCGGCGGCATAACCGCCGAAGTGGACAGCAATTCAATTCACATCGGTTCGATTGCGTTTTTACAGAAAAACCAGATTGACGCGTCTTCGCTGAGCGAATGGTGCGGCCGTTCCGCCAAACAGGGCCGCACCATAGTCGCCTGCGCCGTTAACCAGCGCGCGGTTGGAGCGTTGGCTTTGCTCGATACACTGAGGCCGTCATCAAAGGCCGCGGTTGAACGTCTGCAAACCATTGGCCTTCGCATCCACTTGCTCTCTGGCGACAAAACAGAAGCGGTCGAAGCCATCGCTCAAGAACTCGGTATCTCTCACACCTTCGCCGAAGTCAAACCGACAGACAAAGCCGATGTGGTAAAAGAGATGCAGCGCGAGGGCCGCGTCGTCGCCATGGCGGGCGACGGCGTGAATGATGCGCCCGCTTTGAGCCAAGCCGATGTCGGCGTGGCCATGGGCGGCGGCGCCGATATCGCCAAAGAGAGCGGCGACATCGTCTTGATTGGCGACGACCCGATGAAAGCGGCCTATGCCATCCAACTCAGCCGGGCAGCCTTGGCCAAGATCAAACAGAACTTGTTTTGGGCGTTTTTCTATAACATTTGCGCCGTCCCTGCGGCGGCGCTGGGCTATCTCACCCCGATGGTCGCCGCCGGCGCGATGGCGATGAGCTCGGTGTGTGTAGTAAGCAACTCGCTGTTGCTGCTTCGCAAGAGAGTGTAAGGCCGAGGCTGAACGGGTTCGTTACCAGCCATCTAATTTCACTCTTTCGACAGATCTTCCTTTTCGCTGGTCTCCCCTTAAAAAGGCTTGAAATGCCCAGACAATTTGAGGAGAAAACGTTTCGAGAAGAAGATAAGCCGACGCATAAGCGACCAGCCAAAGTAGGGCGGGATGAGAGCAACGAATCCCGCCATCGGTTTTTTGTAAACCCTTACGGCGGGTATCGCTTACGCTCAACTCGCCCTACTTCATGCTGTTCTTTTAAGGGTTCCTTGTCTTCTCAACACAAAGATGAAATTAAATCACGCGTTGGCTTCTTGAATATCTTGCAGTACGCTTTTGGCTTTGTAAGCGGGGCCAATTACCTTCTCGCCGCGCTTCATCGGCTGAAACTCGCACTCCGTTTCAACAAACCAATGCAGCGTATCAGACCAATAAGAATCTATCGACGCCGCGACATTCATCGAAACGCCATTCAGGTTGGCCTCAATCTTCACGTTAGTTTTGAAATAGCGGCACAAAATCGCGCCAATCGGGTTGATGATGCGGTAATCAAATTGGCGCTCAACCTCTTCGGTCATTCGCGCGGCGCCCACCGGCTCGCCCGATGCGGTCAGAAACGTTTGGGTGGTTTGATACGTCTTCTTCTGTTTTTTCTTGAGGCCAAGATAGCGTAATTGAGCAGGCGGCGCCTCCTCAATTTGGATGGTCCCTTGATCGCTTCTAAGGCCCTTTCGGTGACGCAGGTAGTTGTCATCGTACAGCCCGGCCTCAACCCCCTGGCCGCATTGAAAGCGGTCTTCAATCACCCACAGGTTTTGAAAGTCCGGATCGCGGCCTAATACGCTAACCACACGGCTGCCAGTGCAATCCTTTGCGCCGTCGCTAAACGGACGCGGGCCAACATGCGAATAGAGGTATTGCACCCCCGCTTCAAAGGGCGGCGGCGGGGCGTCTAAGTTATAGCCTTCTGGATTTTTTTTCTTTTTGGTTACTGTTCTGCAGCCAGCCAAAGCCAAAACGCCAGGAACAATACTCAACAATTGACGGCGGGAAACTCGTTTCAAAATCATCACTCTTTCATACGAGACGAGGCGCGTTGTTTGGCGCGTAACAACGCGCTGGTATATTCGTCCTTTTTTTCTTCTTCAAACGGGGGCGCCTCTTCGCCAGGCTTCACTTCCTGCCAGAGCGCCTCTCCACTGGCGGTAAAGGCCTCGGGCGCGTCGTCAACCGCTTTTTGAGTTTCTAACTTTTGTAGCAGCGCGTCTTTTTGTTCGGCGTGGACCACCGTGCGCTCGCCAGCGCGTTGCTTGGCCTGCATCAGGTTGCCCAGTTCTTCGGTCGCGGGGCCGACTGGCGCCAGCTTTCGCGTGAACGGGTACAACAGCCAGTTTCTGACGCGGACGAGAAACGCTTCGAGTTGAGTCAATTCAAAGAACACCCGCCTCACAGCAATATCGAAGAAGAACAAGATGATCGCCAGCGCAATAAACAACGGCCATAGCGGCTTGATATCGCCCGTCGCTTTCAGGTTGTGTTCGAAGATCGACTGGTCAGGCCCTAAAAACGGGTTGCCTGAAAGTTCCTGCAGTTGCTTTAACACCACATCATTTTGTTTGGTCGTGCTGTGTTCGGGCGAGTATGGAACCGAGATGCCTGCTGTCAGTCGGCCTTCAAAGTCTTCGCTTTTTTGTTTAAACGAGAGGTTCATTAAATAACTGCCCGCTTCTTTGGCTGACAGCTCGGCCTCATAACGCCCCGGCTGAGTCTGGCGAATGTCGACATCCAGCGCTTCTAACTCGGGGTTTAATACTGTTCCATCAAAATCAAGGTCGTTGAGAAATTCCCCGTCTTCAGTCATGGCGTCGATAGCGATTCTCACCCGGTCGCCCTCGACCGACGTCTGGACGATAAAGTTTTCATCTTCGGTGCTGCGCAGCGTCCAGCGCAGCAACTGCCCCCAGAACTTGGCGTATTGGCCCCAGCTGAGCCAACTGTTGGCCCAGCGCGCCTTGGCCCCGCTGGTAAAGGCGGCGGTCTTGCCCAGCCCATAGCGCCAATGGGCCAACAGCGGGTCTTCTTTTTCGGTCAGCAACACGGTTTCCGCCTGGTCTTTAAAGCCCGCCGCCACATAGCCGTCTAACGAGGGGAAGCCGCTCTCAAAGCCGAGTATCGCTTCGCTCATCTGGCCCAGGCGCGGCGCAAAGGTCTCTTCGACCAACATATTTCGCCGGATGGTCGACGCTTCTTTAATAAAAATTTTGGGAAGGTTTTTGTTGTTTTTTACATAATAAAACTTGCCGTTACAATACTCGGCCAGTTCTTCCATGATGGCGGCGCCTTGGGGGCCATGCGGGGCGATGCAGACCGTCGAGATGGTGATGCCCGCTTCGAGAATACTATCAATCAGTCCTTGGGTAGGCGGCGCCGGGTCGCCGTCAGACAAAATGACAATGTGTTTTACGTTGGTTTCGACTTCTGAGAGTCCTTCATACGCTGTTTGAAGAGTATTGTCGAATGACGGCATGTCGCCGATATCACTAAAACGCAAATTTTGTATCTTATTTCGCATAGAGCGCTTGGTTCCCACCTTCGCCATCGGGAACAACCACCCCGGCCCGCCCGACTGGCCGCTATACCGCAAGAACCCCATATAATCATTGCGGCCGAGTACATCCAACGCCGCCAGTGAGATTTCTTGCGACCAATAATTTCCTTGGGGGATCTCACAGGAGTGCATAATCAGCGCCAACGCGCCGCTAGGGATCACCTTGCGTTGCTTCACGTCCATCGAAACAGGGAGAGCGTCTTCGATGGGCGAACCTTGCCACCCGCCCGCGCCGAAACTATCGGGGCCGCCGATCATCATCAATCCAATGCCCAAGTCGCGCACGGCGGTTTCGATCATACGCTGCTGGGACGGGGGGATGCGCTCCGCAGAAACATTCGACAACACCACGCTGTCATAGGCCTGCAATTCGCGAATCGACAGCGGCGTCTCTTCGGGCGCGCGCATGTCAACCTGGATGCCCTCTGACACCAGCGCCGCTACCAGGTATTGCCCCAAATCGGGTTCGGCTTCGAGTAACAACACACGCGGCGCGCCTTTAATCAACGCCGAGTTTTGGGCGCGGTTGTTTGACGGGCGCTTGTCATTGGCCGCCTCGATCTGGGCTTCATAGTTATAGACGCCGCTATACTCAATCTCGCGGGTAAATTGAAACGCGTTCTTGCCCGGTTTGAGTTCGACGTCTTCTTCGGCGATCAGTTCGCCGTTTTCATACAAGCGCAACTTGGCGGGGCCTTCTTCTTGGGCTTTGACCAGCGTTTTGACGGTAAACGGCTCTTTCTCGCGAATCTGAGGCGGTAAGACAACATCTTCGACGAGAATCTCCTGGGTATACACATACTCAAGCGGCAAGACGCGAATATCCACTCCAGCCGCTTTGGCGCGTTGTGCGGCTGAGACGGCGTCGCCCTGGGTCTGGTTGCCGTCAGTAATTAAGACGATGCGCTTTTGCATGCCCTCTTGAAAGGCCGCCATCGCCAGCCCAATCGCCGACTCGATGTCGGTGCCTTCAACATCGACCAGCGCCTGGTATTCGGGCAGCGTCACCGACTCGCCCGGGTTTTCTTGAATGGCGGCTTCTTTACCGAAAAACAAGATGCCCGCCTTGTCTTCCGGCGGCAGTTGGTTGAGTTGTTCTTGAACATAGGCCAGTGCGTATTGCTGTTGGTCTTGGGGGATGCTTGACGAGCGGTCAACCGCGAAAAAGATCGAGAGCGTGTCGCCCCGGTCGATTAGTTCTACTTCTGACAGAGCGAGAATAAAAAACAGAATGACCAACGTACGAAAAACCAGCGTCAGCGTCTTGCGCCCGCGCCCCATGACGCGCACCTGTTTAGCGGTATACCACAATACAGGAACCGCCAACAACAAGACCAGGTACCAAGGATGTAAGATTCGAAAGGCGTCCATAGTTCTTTCGTAATGGAACAATCGTCTACCATTGTAACGTATTTAGGCGGCCTTCGTCTTCCCTTTTTCCCCAAATTCATAAAAAAAGGGGCTTCCGATATTTGAGTTCTTCCCTTGCTGGATGACCTGGAATTTGGTCAAAAAACGTTATACGTCCTATCACTAATAGACAATCCAACTCAGGCATGGGATCAACTCTGTGAGCGCCTGTGCAACAAAGCGGAGCGGCGCCGAAGCGAGCCGAGTTGTACCCATGCCAAATACAACGATAAAAAAATCATCCTTGAGATCGTGTCTGGAAATTGTATAGTGGTTGCCGCTATAAAAAGACCAACAAACCCATACCACCTACTTCGTCATATTCGTTATACTATAGATAGACCCAATTTAGGACGCGATTATGACGAAACCGACACACCCCCCTATAGCGCCGATGTTTACCCTGCCCCGCCGCCGCTTTTTGCAGACTGCGGCGTTAGCGGCAGTGACGCCAGCCGGGTGGGCATCGCCCAAACAGGCGCCCCGCACTCCGACCGCCATTCAAATCTGCAACCGTTATGATTACAAAAAAATACGGTCACTCTTAGGCGGCATGTTCGATAACGTGGGCGGCGTACGAAAGTTGGTCAAAAACCAGTTTGTGACCATTAAGGTCAATCTGGTCAACTCGCCCGCCAACGTCTGGAGCGGCGTCCCTTATTGGATGACCACCGTCGTTCACCCCGTGGTCGCGAAAGCCGTCGGCAGCCTCTTGGTTGAATATGGCGCCAAGCGGGCCACCTTCTGTGACCAGTTGCCCTTCGATGAGGGTCACAACGCTGATTTCGCCAATTACAATTACGACATTGATGAATTCAACCAGGTGATGGGCGGCAAGGCCGTCTTTGAAAACACTCGCAACAAAGGCCGCCATGGTCAATATTCCCTCACCAAAGTACCCAACGGCGGCCTGCTGGCTTCCGCCTGGGAGGTCAACCAAAGTTATACCAAGACCGATGTCTTGGTCTCGCTGACCAAACTCAAAAGCCATATCTCAGGCGGCGTGACCTTGGGCATGAAAAACCTGTTCGGCGTCCCGCCCAGCAGCATGTATGGCGAAGACGGCCTCGACGAGCCCAACGAAAGCGCCACGGGCTACCGCGGTCAGACCATGCACAACTGCACAAAAAAACCCTCCACATCGGTTGAAACCTTCACGGGCAAGACCATCGAAGGCGACCACGGATTTAATGTGCCTCAATTCATCGTTGACTTAAACGCCGCCTTCCCGATCGATCTGACCATCATTGACGGCGTCAGCACCATCTCAAACGCCGAGGGCGCCTGGACCGGATCGCTAGTGGAAGTATGCCGCCCCAACCTGTTGATCGCTGGCCGAAACGCGGTTTGCACCGACGCGGTTGCTGCCTCCGTGATGGGCTTCGACCCCGACGCCGCCGACCGCACGCCGCCTTTCGCGAATGGAACCAACAGCCTTAAACTGGCGCGTGAAATCGGCCTTGGCGAAAACCGAATCTCGATGCTAGATGTTGTCGGCCTCCCTATCGAATCCGCCCGCTACAACTTTCAACCGACCTACCAACGCTAGGAGCGCACCATGTCAACCGACCAAAACAACGGCGTAACTATTTGGCGCATGGCGGGCGGCGACCGTTCGCGATGCGGCCTCTCAACCCACGCGCTTTCAGAAACCCCCAAACTTGTACAAACCTTGAACGCCAGCGGCACGGTCACGACAAGCCCCGTATTTTCTCCCGATGGGACCGTATTCATCGCTGACCGGGCGGGCGGCGTCGGGGCGTATGACCAAGACGGCGACTTGCTCTGGCGCCGTGACCTGCCGGGCGGGTTTCAAGCGTCGCCCGCGATAAACGAAGATGGTTCCGTTGTATTTTTGGGATCATTACGAGGCCGCGTCCATGCGCTCGATGCGTCGTCCGGAAAAACCATTTGGGAAGAACTACTGCCCGCCAAGCGTGACCGCCGCATCCAAGCCGACCTGCTGTATCTTGACGAAAGCGACGCCGTCATCACCAGCAGCTGGGGCGAGAAATTTGTCTCCCTATCTGGCAAAGACGGCGCCAAACTCGACGAGTGGGAAGCGGGCGGCAACCCGCGCACCGCCATGTCGGCGAATTCTGACGGCGCCCTATTTGGGGCCCGCATCATGTGGGCGAAACGAACAAACCGAATTGAAGTCTTCAAATCTTCCATCGGCGATGATGATACCGTCCTTTATCAAAAAACCATCAAAGGCAACGTCAACGCGTTCGCGTCACCTGTGGTTTGGCGTGACGGCGTGATTGTTCCACTCAATGGACAAACCAGCTGCCAACTAGAGTATTTTGACCAAAACAAAAGCGAGTCGAACAAACTGATTCAATTCAACCGCTGCATTCACGCAACTCCTTCGGTTCTCAACGATGGAGTTGACAAGTTGGTTTTCGCGACGATGAACGGCGATACATGCGTGCTGCCAATCTATGGCGACATGGGCGACAGTATCAACGTGTCTTCGAGCCATGATCCCGATGAGTATTTTCTAGCGGGTTCAGTGTGCGACGCCAACGGCTACGCCTATCTCGGCTCGCCGCTCGGCTTTCTCTATCGGTTTGATTCAAGCAATACGAAAGCCGTTCTGTTTGAAACCAATCGCGCATTCGAAGCCCAACCCGCCATCAGCCCCAATGGCCGCCTCTACGCTCCCAATACCGACGGAAACGTCTATGTATTTGGATAAGAAAATTGTTCGATTGACAAGATGTTGAGAGCGGATACTATTTAAAAGTGATTGAGGCAATCAATCGATGCGCCAAGCGAGTTAAACGTGCGCCGTCAACACGGCCTTTCCCTTCATTCATTCGAAACCAAAAGGACATATCAAACATCTATGAATAGAAACCATTTTTCTCGCGTTTTTGTTATTGCATTTTCTGTTTTCGTTTTTTCTGCTGCTATCGCCCTGGCCCAACAAACAGAGCCGGCCAGCGTCACGGCGGCGACTCAGGCGCCGAGCGCAACTCAGCCCGCCGAGATCGACCCCAAAGCGATAATCGAGCAGGTCAAAGAAAAACGAAACGCCTTACAAGAACAGATCGCGGCCAAACTGGCCGCCGCCAACGAAGCGGCCGACGCCACCGCCGCCGCGCCCATCAACCGTCAAATCGAGCTCATCCAGTCGCTTGACTTAATTCAAGGGCAAAAAATCTCCGCATACGAGTTGTGGATATCTCTCGACGAACAACTCGAACTGGCCAAAGACGACCTCCAGAAACTTCAAAAAACGGAGGCGCAAGAGTCGACATCATTTTTAGAATACAACCGCCTTAATGAACAATTGACCTTCGAACAAGCGCGAAAAGATACGATAAACAACCGGATCAAACTCGCCCAAAGCGCGATCAAGCAGGCCCAGAACCAACTCGACCAGCGCAAAACCCAACTGGCCGAAACTCGCGCCAAGGCCGAAAACGCTGAAGACGAAGCCGCCCGCTCTCAATACGCCGCCGATATGCTGGCCGCCCAATATCAGATTCGCGCGGCGTCCACGACAATTGAGCTGCGAGAGATTGACCTGAAAAACGAAGAAAAAAACAAATCGGTCTATGAAGCTAAGCTCGCCCTGTTACAAGAACAAGTGAAACGGATTGAAAACAACGTTGTCTTCTCAAACCAAGACCTTCAAGACCAAAAAGACCGCCTGGCCCGCGAAGAATTCACTCTCAGCCAAGAGTTAGACAAAGCCCAAAAAGCCAAGGCCAAAATTCAAGAACGCCACGACCGCGCGACCCAAAACGCCGCCGCGACGGCTTCTACCCCCGCCCTGGTTGAAGAGATCAACGCCAAACAACTCGAACTCGACGCCATCAACATCCGAATTGAAAACATCAACTCGCGCCTGAAATGGGCCCCCGTCCGCACCACCCTCTGGCAAAAACGGTATAACGTCTTCAACCAACTGGTTGAAAAAACCACCATGCTTGAGTGGAAACAGGAAATCAACACCAACATCGAAACGCTGAACCAAAGCGCGCGCAGCATCGGGTTTTCGCTCGAAGAAAAACAAGCGCGACTCACCACAACGCGTAACAGCCTCAACAACCTGTCAGCCGAAGCCACCGACGCCAAAAAATGGATCGAAGAACAAATCACCCATCTCGACCAGGCGATCTCACAATTTCGAGAACAAGAGAGCCACCTCGAATCTGTCAGGCGGCTTCACAACAAACTACTCACAGAAATCAACGCCCAAATCTCTCAACAAACCTGGGAAGAATACATCCAGACTCTGCTTGAACAAGAGTATCAACTCAACCCCGTCCGCACCTGGGCATATGCGCTAACCGTCGGGGTAATCGTTTTTATAGCCTGCTTCTTTGTCCGATGGGCGGCCATGTGGCGCCTGCGGAAACTGGCGCAAGATTACAAAAGTGCGGTTACGCCCGTCGCCAGCGAAACCGTCAGACGAATCAAACCACTGTTCTTTCTGATTCTCGCGGCTTATATCGCATCGAAGTTTTTGACGCTGCACGAAGGCTACCACACTTACATGAACCGCTTGTTCATCATTGCCCTGATTCTGCAGGCGGCGATTGTGACCAGCTATTACTTGAAACAATGGATTCTTAAGTATCTCCTGTTGAAGTCAAAGCGCGACGAAACCAGTATGAGCGCGATGGCCATCTTTAACTTCATCGGCCAATTGGCGCTGTGGGCGATCACTATCATCCTCGTCGTACAAAACATGGGGTATGACGCCACCGGCCTGGTCACCGGTCTCGGCATCGGAGGTATCGCGATTGCGCTGGCCGTACAAAAAGTGTTGGGCGACCTGTTCGCCTCGCTGTCAATCGTTCTTGATAAGCCATTTGTCCATGGCGATTTTGTGATTTTTGACACCTTTCTCGGCTCAATCGAACACATTGGCATCAAATCGACCCGCATCCGCAGCCTGTCGGGCGAACAGATCGTCTGCTCAAACAGCGACTTGCTCAACACTCGAATTCGTAACTTCAAACGTATGCACGAACGCCGCGTGGTTTTCGCCCTGGGCGTGACCTATCAGACGCCAGCCGACAAGTTAGAGCAAATTCCCGCATACATTCGAGAAACCATTGAAGCCCTTGAAAACGCCCGTTTCGACCGCGCCCATTTCAAAACCTATGGCGATTTTTCATTGAATTTTGAGATCGTCTATTATGTTTTATCGTCTGATTACTTGGTTTACATGGACATACAACAAGACATCAACTTGACGTTATACCGCAAATTTGAAGAAGAAGGCATTGAATTCGCCTACCCAACACAAACTATCTTCGTCGAAAAAGACAACAACGAAGTCGGGCCTAACTGGCAACCGCCGACAGAAACGCAGTAAGCGCGATTCACACAGCATTAGACGAACGCAAGGGGTTTGCGATACCCTATCAATGCAACATCCATTCATGGGGTATTACCATGCGGTTATTTGGAATCGTTTCTATTCTCATCGTTTTGATTTTACCGCTCGTATCGCTGGCCCAACCAAGCGACGAAGCCTTTATTCGCCCGCCCTCACAGCCAGAAGAGACCTATGTCTATAAACAGACGCCTCAGGGCGACCTGACACTCCACTTCAACTTTCCCTACGATTGGACGCTCGAAGACAAACGCCCCGCCGTGGTGTTCTTCTTTGGAGGCGGCTGGGTAAAAGGGAGCGTCGACCACTTTGCTTACCAAGCCGCTTATCTCGCCAGGCGCGGTCTGGTCGCAGCCCGGGCCGATTATCGTGTCCACTCGCGCCACGCGACTTCAGTCACCGATTGCGTCGAAGACGCCAAGAGCGCCATGCGCTGGGTGAGAAAAAACGCCTTCACGTTTGGCGTCGACGAAAACCGCATCGTCGCCGCGGGCGGTTCCGCCGGCGGCCACCTCGCCGCCTGCTCGTTCTCAGTCGACGGGTTCAACGCGCCCAGCGACGCGACCGAAGTTTCGTGCAGACCAAACTTACTGGCGTTGTTCAATCCGGTGTTGAACGTCCATACCAAGCGCTGGAGCAAGCGCGTCCCATCGCCTGAACTGGCCAAAGCCATCTCGCCGCTCTACACCTGGAGCGAAGACGCGCCGCCGATGGTGATGTTTTACGCCAAAGACGATTCGATGTTCGTCGACGCCAAAGACTTTATGCAAACCGCCCGCGATGTAAACGCCCCCGCCACGCTCTACACCACCGACAAAGGCGGGCATGGCTTTTTTAACAACCAACCCTGGCTCGACAAGACGCTTTTTCTACTCGACCAATTCTTAATTGAACACGGCTACGTAGAGGGCGAACCGTTGATCACGCCAAGCCCAAACGCAGGCATGACCAAATACTCGACTGTCGGAGAGAATGAAGAAGATGACACAATCAAGACGGGGGCCTTTCGGGCGATATTCGACGACTATCATCCGTTGTCAAACGTGGTCGAACTCAATAAGCGCTTCCGCCTGGGCGTCAAACTGCGCGCTATCGGCCCCAAGCCCCAACTCTACACCTATGACATTCGCGACGAGTCGTTTGAAGTGTACGTCCCTGAAGACTACGCCCCTGACGCGCCCTATGGCCTGTTGGTTAACATCTCGCCCAGCGACAGCGGGCGCCCGCCATGGAAGCAGCTGCCGCCGCTGTTGAAAGAGCGCAAGATGATCTTTATCGGCGCCAACAATTCGGGCAACAGCCATGATGTGTTTGTCCGCCGCATCCCCCTGGCGCTAGACGCCGCCTACAACATCCAGAAGCGATACACCATCGACCCCGAACGGGTCTATGTATTCGGCGTCTCCGGCGGCGGGCGCACCTCCAGCATGACCGCATTTCACCACCCCGAAGTCTGGAACGGGGCCGCGTTTCTGATCGGCGTCAACTTCTGGCGCGACATGCGTAACCCCGACGAAACCCGCGTCAAATGGAAAGCTAGCTTTCACAAGCCCGAGCCGAAGTACATTCGCATGGCCGCCGAGAATGGACGCTACGTTTTTCTCACTGGCGACCACGACGGCAACCGCGCCCAAACTCACGCCTATTATGAACACGGCTATAGCAAGTTTTTGAAACACGCCATCTACTACCAAATCCCAGGCATGGGCCACGAACGCCCGCCATTTGAGTGGATGCAAAAAACGCTCGATTTTATTGACCCGCAAAACGAAAAACCGCCCAGAGCGAATTACACTCTGGGCGGAAATTGAAACACGAGTTTGCTCGTTTATGCGGTCGCATACGGACATTGAAAAATGCCGTCTAACATCGGGTCGATGCGGGTATATTTTTTCTGACGTTCTTCAAACACCACCAGGCTCTGCGACGCGATTGTTTTAAGTGTCTTCAGTTCGTTGTCGCTGACCGGCTGGAAATTCTTGGCGGCGACCACCGCTTTGTCAAACAATTCAACAAACGCCGGCGGGATGCCGACCACCACGCCGGGCTGAGAGAGCGCATAACGCATCGCCATGGTAATCGTGTCTTGGTCTTCAAGGGGGCGATACCACCAGTTGCGCGTCTTTTTGACGTCTTTCGGCCAATAACCGCCGCACATCGGTTTAATCGCCAACACGGCGGAGCCTTTTTCCGCCGCCAGATCCATCACTTCATCGCCAAAACCAAAGGTGAAGTTCTCAATAAAGTTAATGGGAAACATCACCGTGTCAAAGCCATAATTCTGCAACGCGAGCAAGGCGCTCTTGGTGGTATGGGCCGAAAAGCCCAAGTAGCGCACCTTGCCTTCTTCCTTGGCTTTAAAGAACGTCTCCATTGCGCCGTTTGGGCCGAAGGCCTGTTTGACTTCGTCGGTGGTGCGCAGATGGTGCATTTGATACAGATCAAAATGGTCGGTCTTGAGGCGCTGGAGCGAGCGCTCAAGTTCCAGACGCGAGCCTTCTTTGTCGCGCATTTTGGTCTTGCAGGCGAGAAAATACTGGCTGCGGTCGATGCCGACCAGCGCTTGGCCTAGTTTGATTTCCGCGTCGCCGTTTCCATAGGCTGGCGCGGTATCAAAAAAGTTCACGCCCTTATCGACGGCGCCATGGACGCTTTGGTTACAGGCGTCTTGTTCTTCATGAATCAATCCCAGCGAAGGGTAGCCGACAACCGAGACCTTCTCGCCTGTCCGCCCTAACACGCGATAAGGAACGCCGTTCACGCGTGTAACGATGCCGTCGCCTTCGCCCCAAACTGATTTCGGCAGCGCGCCCATCGCGGCGGCGCCCGCCAATCCACTCGATAACTTCAAAAATGGCCGTCTTTTCATGATTCACCATCCAATACGGTTTTTTTCAATTTTGTCAAATCATCGTAGCATAATGTTCCCATCACAAGCCAATCTTGGCGACTAAAATACTCGAAATTCATCGTAAATCGAATAATAACAAGCAGATTTGAAATTTACTCCTTCACAAAAAAAAATGAAATCAGCTATTCCAATTCGTGGGGAAAAGAGTATAATTCCCATCAATGCAACTCTTTCTGTCATACCGGAACACCCCAAGTAACACATGGTTTCACCCGTTGTTGTTTTGTGGTCCCTCCCAGTATCAAGAAAAGAGAAGCAACAAACTAGTCGTAGGAGGCCATAAAAATGGCAACAGGTAAAGTAAAGTGGTTTAACGAACAAAAAGGGTACGGGTTCATCGAACAAGAAGACGGTCAAGAATTCTTTGTTCATCACACAGGCATCGCTGGCGACGGATTTAAAAACCTCTACGAAAACCAAGCGGTCGAGTTTGACACCGAACAAGGCGAAAAAGGCCCCAAGGCCGTTAACGTCAAAGCGGTCGGCTAATTTCAGCCAAACCACGAGCCAAAAAAGGTCGCGATGGTTTCATCGCGGCCTTTTTATTGTCTCAATCCCTCCATTACATCGACCTCACCCGGCCTGACGAACTTGTATACAACTCGACACTCGGGTTGCCCCGGTAATAGACGCCGCTGCTGCTCGAACAATTCGCGTTCAGGCTGTCTAAAGTAGTTGCCGAAATTATGTGCGAAATCTCTGCAAATAACGTACCCATGGAATGGCGGGATTCATTCCATCCATCCCGCCTTACTTTGGTTTTTTTGTAAAATGGGGATGGACTCACATTGATTAAGACTGATAACGAAAAACCGATTGACAGCATGCAGCCTTCAGAAATTCGCCTTCTTGAGTAAGGCGGGTTGAGCGTAAGCGATACCCGCCGCAAATCATCCTGTTACTAGTATCGCGCGCCTTGCCGATGGAGCGAGCGCGTCCACACGCATATTCAATTTTCGCCTCTGTTGATAGAGGCGCTCCAAAATTCTGAAATCCTAGACCGTTTGACCAAATTGCGTGCGGTAAGCGCGCCCGTATCCGCCGCGGCGGACAGCGAAAGATGCAGTGATGTAAACTCCATCCGCACATAATTCTGGCAATCACTATAATCAAAAAAAGTGCCCCCCCTTTCGGAGGGGCGTGGGAAAACTGTATGGGATGGAAAGGAGAGGTTGGGGGCCAGGCCCCCAGACCCGCCTAGCGTTCTTTTTTGAGATTGCTGAAGAGCGATTTTGACATCGGCGGCAGGGCCTTGCCTTTGTCTTGGCGCGGCCGTTCGGCAAACGCCGAGGTCGACGCGCCCGCCTTCTCAGCGAAGACGAGTTCGCGCAGGTCGTCAGTCTCTTCTTCAACGGTTTCGCTCAGGCCTTTTTTCTCAACGTAGGGCAGCGGCGCTTTTAGGGCATGGCCGCGTTCCTGCATCTGTGGGCGTTCGTCGCGCGCGGTTTTCTTATACTCGCGGCGTTCGATCTGGTTGGCGCCGGTCGCCAGAATGGTGACCTTCATGTCTTCTTGCATGTCGTTGTCAATGACAACGCCGAAGATCACATTGGCGTCGCCGTCAGCGCGGTCGCGAATGTGTTTCGAAATCGCTTTGTCGATCTCGAGCAGTTTGATATCGGAACCGCAGGTAATGTTGATGAGGATGCCCTTGGCGCCTTCGATGACTTGCTCTTCCATCAGCGGGCTGCTTGACGCCTGTTTGAAGGCGTCTTCGGCGCGGCTGTCGCCGTGGCCGTAGCCAACGCCCATCACGGTCGAACCGGCTGAATCCATAATCGATTTGATGTCGGCGAAATCGAGGTTGATCAGGCCGGGGCGCGTAATCAGGTCGGCGATCGACTGGACGCATTGTTTCAACACGTTGTCAGCGACTTTGAACGCGTCTAACAGGGTCGTCGCTTCATCAACCACGTTGATCAAGCGCTGGTTGGGCACGGTGATTAAGGTGTCGACTTTTTTGCGAAGGATCTGCTGGCCCTTCTCGGCGTGGCTGCGTCGAATCGAGCCTTCAAAATCAAACGGCTTGGTGGTAATCGCGACCGACAGCGCGCCCATCTCTTTGACGATATCAGCCACCACCGACGACGCGCCTGTGCCCGTGCCGCCGCCCAGACAGGCGGTGATAAACACCAGGTCGGCGCCTTCGAGCTCGCGGCGAATCAATTCGCGGTCTTCGTTGGCCGCCTGTTCGCCCAACACCGGGTTGGCGCCGGTGCCCAGGCCTTTGGTGATGCTCTTGCCGATATGAATTTTGCGGGGCGTCTTGGCGCGCTGAATGGCTTGTACATCGGTATTCAAAACAATGAACTCGACGTCTTCCAGGCTGCCGTCGCTCATGGCGTCAACCGCGTTGCTGCCGCCGCCGCCGATGCCGACAACGCTGATTTTGGGGCCGCCGCGCAGTTGTTGCACTTGGTCTTCGTCCACCATTTCGATGCGGCCGCGATGCCGTGCATCGCCGTTATCTTCGTGTTGGTTTCCGTAATCGTTTGTGTCTGCGAATTCAATATTCATGTGATCGTCCTCCTCGGGTCTCTATCTCTATTTTTTGAAAATCGTTAGATTGAATGTTCCGCCGCTTGGGGCTGCCGCGCACTTCGTTGCCAAAGGCGCTCGAAATTAAAAGGATTCGCTTACCCATCTCGCCGCCCTTCGCCAGATTCGTTTGATGCCCGCGCCATAAATAGCGTCGGTTTCATCGCGTTTTTCAAACCCGTAATGCAACAGCCCCACCGCCGAGGCGTAGCCCGGGCTGGTGATGAGCTCCTCATACCCGACTACGCCATTGGGGTAGCCGATGTTGATTTCTTTTTTGATGACCGACTGGGTCTTTTCACGCATGCCGTCGAGCAACGAACACCCGCCAGTCAACACCACCCCGCCATAAAGCGCGCTGAGCAGGTCGCGCGCGCGCAACGAGCGGGTGACTTCATCAAGAATTTGTTCGACCCGCGCTTCAATCACTTCACACAGGCGGCGGCGTTTGACGACAATCGTTCGGCGGTTTTTAAAACGCACCACTTCGAGGCGTTCTTCTTCATCAACCGCTTCTGAATAAGCCGAGCCGGAATATTTTTTGAGGTTTTCCGCGTTCTCAAAGGGCGTTTGAAAATAATGGTTGATATCGCGAGTAATATCGCGTCCGCCCACGTTGAGCGTCTCGCTGTGTTCGATATAACCTTCGTAAAACACCAACACCGAAGTGGTGTCGCCGCCGATGTCAATCAACCCGACGCCCGCCATTTTTTCTTCGTCGGTCAATACGGAATAGGACGACGCAATCGGTTGAAAAGCGAAGCGTTCAACCTGGAACCCGGCTTTGACAACACAGCGCCTCAGGTTCTTCAAAACCGACTGGCGCCCCGCAATCAGGTGGACGTCAGCCTGCAGGACGCTGCCTTCCATGCCCAGCGGGTCGCGAATATGCTGGGCCTCGTCGAGCCGGTACCCGCGCGGCACGGCGTGGAGCACCTCATACTCTTTCGGGGTGGATTTCTGCACCGCCGCCTGAATGCACCGTTCAATGTCTTCATGGGTTACGGCGCGCCCGTGGCGCGATAACACAACCGAGCCCGTGCAATTCTGGCTCTGCACAAACACGCCCGACACGCCCACCACCGCGTTGCGAATATCCAGCCCCGACGTCTGGCTCAACGCTTTGGCGCCCGCGTGAGAGATTGACGAAACGATCTCTTCTAAATTGACCACGCCGCTGGCGGCCATGCCTTCACAGGGGTGAATGCCCAGCCCGGCCACCTCGATGGCCCCGCGTTCATTTCGTTGCGCGGCCACGGCGCACACTTTGGTGGCGCCTATGTCAATGGCGAGTAACCCGTCGCGATGATAGGTTTGGTTCATAGTTCCATCGTCACTGTCTGCGTTAACACGCTTTGGCTTCCATATAATTTTTTCCATCCCTGGCCGTCGCGTTCGTCCCACCGGACGGCGAACCCATGTTCAGGAAAACGGGCGTCAACATAAATCACCCGCAGGTCTTCTGTTTCAAGCACGTTCCAAAACGCTTTCAATTGCGCAACCAGGTTGGGCGCCTCAACGTCGCGCAAGACAATCACTCCGGCCCGGCGCCGGGGGTGCAGCGCAATGTTGCCATTGTCGCGAAATTCCAACTCGGTGATTTGTTGGGCCAGCGACGGCGCCTCCACCCTCAGCGTCTCGGCCAAATTCAACCCCGCCAACACCCGCTCATCTTCGATCACCGTCCCGGGGACAAAGGGGACAGAGACGCTGCCAGACACGATCGGCTTTGATCGCATCAGTTGCGCCGCCTCTTTTTGGTCATCAGCCCCTTGGTCTTCAAGCCCATCAAACAGTGGGGGCAAGACGACGCCGTTGCGGTCGATGCCATACATACGGCCTTCTTTCACATTCAAGGCAAACACTGCCGGGACGCGCTCCTCAATCACGATATGAATACGGTGCGGTGGGATGCGCTGCACCGCGACGCGATGTACGGCGGGGTGTTCTTCAATTCGCCGGCCCAGCTCATCCAGTTGGACCAGCCATAAATTCGCGCCTTTCGCTAACCCCGAACGGGCGCGGATTTCATCATCTTGAATGCGGTTAGTCCCCTCAATGGTGATGTGTTGAATCGAGAAGTCAGATGAGTTGAATAAATATTTGAACAAATCTACGCTCAACAGAATCAGCCCCGCCAAGGTCGCGCCCATCAGAAAGACGCGGCAGGCGTACTGCACATTCGATTTCACTGACTGAACGATGTTGTTCATCCACTCGTTCATCGAACAACCTCTGGCTTTGACTCACGCAGGCGGTCTAACAACTGGTCGCCCAGTTTCCACACATCGCCCGCGCCCATGGTCACCACCACGTCGCCTTCACGGGTTTCGCTGTACAAAAAATTCACCGTCTCGTCCTGTTGGGGGATATACAGCGCGGGCGAGCCGTTGTTGCGCGCCGGTTGAAGCAGCGCTTCACCGCTGACGCCTTCGACTGGCGTTTCGCGGGCGGCGTAGATGTCGGTCAGAATTACAAGGTCAAGACCATCAAATGAACGGCCGAATTCATCCAACAATTTCAACGTTCTAGAATAGAGGTGAGGCTGAAACACGCCAATTAAGCGGTTTCGGTAACGGTCTCTCAACCCCTGAATGGTGGCGCGGATTTCGTTGGGGTGATGGGCGTAGTCGTCAACCACGGTGACGCCGCGGACGCAGCCTTTTTCTTCCATGCGCCGCTGGACCCCCTCAAAACTGCGAAGCGACCCGATCGCGCTTTCGACCGAAAGCCCCGCCGCTTCGACCGCCGCCAACACGCCCAGCGCGTTATGGGTGTGGCACTTACCGCTGATCTGAAGCCGCACGGCGCCGCGCTGTTCGCCGCGAACAACAACATCACAGCCCCAGCCTCTGGCGTTGGCGTAGTAATTTACGCCTCGAACGTCAGCGTCGTCAGCGAAGCCATAGGTCAATCGCTTCGGGCCGGAGGGAAGGGTTAAATTTCGGGTATAGCCGCAATCGGTCGAAGTCAGAATCCACCCGTCTTTGCGTACGCCGCCCAAAAACAATTCAAATTGTTCGATGATGTCGTTGATGCTCTCGTAGTGGTCGAGATGGTCTGCGTCGATGTTGTTGACCAAGGCGATCTCGGGCTTGAGATAGATAAACGAGCCGTCGCTTTCGTCGCCTTCGGCGATGGCCCATGCCCCTTGGCCCAAACGGCTGTTGCCGCCCAATTGGCGAACGTCGCCGCCGATGTACGCCGTCGGGTCTTCGCCCAAATCCATAAAGACATGGGTCAGCATGGCGGTGAGAGTGGTCTTGCCGTGCGCGCCTGACGCGACGATGCCGCGCTTTTCATTGACCAACGCGCCCAACATGCGCGCGCGCGGCCACACCGGCGCGCCCGCCGCCTCCGCGGCTTTTCGCTCGGGGTTGTCAGGCGGGGCCGCCGTGGTCGCAACAACTAGGTCGACGCCGTCAATGTGTTCGGCGGCGTGGTGGTGGTATATGGTCACGCCCATTGACTTGAGCCGGTCGGTCACAGCATTAGACGCAGGGTCTGAACCGCTGACCGTACAGCCGCGAGCGAGCAGCGCAGGCGCCAACGCGCTTACGCCAATCCCGCCCGCGCCAATCAGGTGGACGCGGTTCACTCCCTGTAGGGAGTCGCGGTTGTTCATTCCCTCAACCTTTCAAAAAAGCAATCAAATCGCGCGCGATGGTTTCCGCCGCGTCGGCTTTACATAACTGCGCCGCCCGTTGGCCCATCGCCCGCCGTTGTTCATCATCGTTCAATAAGGGTTCGATTTGGTCGGCCAACCGTTCAGCCGTCAAATCGCTTTCTTCAATCACCAGCGCAGCGCCCGCGTCAGCGAACACGCTTGCATTTACCGCCTGGTGGTTTTCAGCCGCAGAGGGAAACGGCACTAACACAGACGGCGTCGCCCACAACGCCAATTCTGAAAGCGACCCCGACCCGGCCCGGCTGATGGCAACATCCGTCTTGGCGTACACCGCCGCCATGTCATCGAGATAAGGCGCCAAGGCGACGCCGTCGACTGAAGGCAGCGTCTGCGCCCATTCAAAATTGCGCGGCCCGGTTTGCAGCACCGCAGAAAATTCGCATCCTCGTTCGCGCAGCAAACCAAACGCCGCCAAACTGGTTTCAACCAAACGCTTGGCGCCCTGGCTGCCGCCCATACTTAATATCATTGGCGGCTGTTGGGTTTCTTCATGTTGTCTGGCTTTATGGGCATCCAACATATCGTTTCGTAGCGGGAACCCCGAAACCCGGCAATTCACCCCGCTCAAGTACCGTTGTGTGATTTCGTATGTCACATACACCGCGTTGCAGCTCTTCGCCACCATGCGATTGACCAGGCCCGGAACGGTGTTCTGTTCATGCAGCGCGGTCTTCCAACCAAGCAGCCGTCCCGCCGCCAGCGCGGGCGCTGAGGCGTAGCCGCCCACGCCAAACACAACCCCGCGCGACATTCGGCGTAAGCGCAAGATGCACTGA
>CAZKYC010000038.1:0-40649 GCA_964556895.1 uncultured bacterium
TTGTTGCACAGGCGCTCACAGAGTTGATCCCATGCCTGAGTTGGATTGTCTATTATTGATAGGACGAATATCGTTTTTTGACCAAATTCCAGGTCATCCTGCAAGGGAAGTACTCAAATATCGGAAGAACCGAGTGGAGAGATGAGTGAAATTTATCAATGGAACTTACGGGCTTGTGCTCGCGAAGAAACATCACGGGCCTGGGTATGGAATGTTCCCCGAACTAATTAATCCATTCGATGGCGCATATTGCCAAGCAACTGGAGCGTCTACTTCTTTTGCGCCAGTGGACGCATCGGCCCAGCCTGGTAGGGTGGGCTCGTCCGCCGCGGCGGACAGCCCACCGCGATAAATCTTAACCCTTGCATGGTGGGTTATTCGCCGCGCCTCTGAATGAGAGGAAAACGTTCTGTCTCCGTTGCGAACGATGCGAGTTTTTCGTCCCTTCTGGTCACACCGCCGCCGGGAGCGACATTCCCCTTCAAAACCGGATTCATCCATAAACCAAATATCAAGGTCGGTTTGCTCATGCAGGGTTTCTTGCGGCTGATTTCTTGAAGCGCCTGTTCACCGCCGGTTTCGTACAGTTCCTTGAAGCGGTAAAAACTGTCGCGGGAATAGCCGAACACTATGCAGGCTTCCGATACGTTGCCCAGGTGCTACGCCAACTTGATCAATCCGACTTTGTTCTTGATGATCTTCTGGTCCTGGGTCATCTGACTCCTCCGAGATTCGAGCCGTGATGTGGATGGAACTCCAGTCGGGCTGCGCCTTCCTTCCGCTCCATCCACATTCTCTCACTCGTTAGTATGGACAAATGTCAGATTAAGTATTAGTTAGCACAAGTAATTTAATCGAATCTTACTAATTTTTCTGCTTGAATTCATATCATTCTGTGCTAGAAGTATTTCATCACATCTTTTGATTTTTTCACTTTTGTAATAGTTTCGGGAAAATGGGAGGGTGTGATGTCGCGATTCCGCATCATTACCACACTGAGTATAACTTCTTACAACGCGCTGTTCGTTTCAATCCTCTTCATTGCTGCAACCTTATCGACCTACGCTCAGCAAGACAGACGGCCATTAAGCGAAGATGAGATTAAAGCGGTTCAGGAAACCATGGAACGCATGGTGACCGATGCGCTTGATGAGATAGAAAGCAAACTGGTAAGTTCCCTCGAAGAAGTCGAAGAGGGTCCATCGCGAGACGCGATCAAAACCGCGCTGGATGCGATAGAGTTTCCCGATCCTTTATTCAACCCAGCACAACAGCAAAGCACCACCTCTCCGACTTCAAAGACGAATGTCGTGTGGTGCTGGATCGACAACAATCCGTTTGATGATAAATACAAGCCATGCTTTCTTCCCTTCCTCGGCGGCGAAGTGCCGCCCTATGAGACGCCTCTCACCGCATCGCGAAGCCTTCAGCAGGCCATTGACCAGGCCAGCGAACTGGCTGTCAATCAGAAGCGCCCGATTCCGCTGATCGTGCTGCCTTCGTTTCTGCCCGAAATATTACGCATCATCACGCTGGGCATCTGCGGCGATGACAACTATGAAGGCTATGTCGAACAGGTGCAGATGAAGCCGGGCGTGATTCTGATCGGCGTGCCTCTGCTTCTCGATCAGGTCAAAATCATCTCGCCCGCTGACGGCCCCACGGTCAACGCAGCCAGTTTGTTCGGCGATGCGGTGACGCTGGAGGATGTGCTTGACGACGTCGGCGTCAAACTCGAAGACATGGCCAGCGACATCGCCAACAAGACGCTTGATTCAGCAGTGGATGTCCTGGGCCAGCGGTTCGAAAAACTGCTGGGCAATCTGTATAACAATACGTTGGGAGACATCGTCAAAGATTTCGCTGAAGGCGACGGCCCTCTTCAGCAGGATATCGAATCATTCCTCGAAGACAGTTTCAATTTTCTCGATGACAAGGTGGTCGAGGCCGCCAACCTGTTGGGCGAGCCGATTGACGACATCGCGCCGGTGGCGACACTGTTCACCGACGATTTCGGCGAAGCCGAAAACTTCAGAACCAACCTGACCAACAAGATGCGCCAACAACTATCTCAATGGGTGACCGGCAAAGGCTCTCCCGGCAACGCAACAGGCGAACTGATCATCAAGAACGCCCGAGACAATCTTGAAAAAGGGGCCTCCGCCGCCATCGGGGCGGCGTCGCAGGCGTTTACGGACGGGCTCAAAAACCTGCTGCAGGTCTCGAAGCCGGTTCCCGACAAGCAATTTAAAATCGATGTGAAAAGCCAGGTGAAATCGAATATCTTCGACCCCCTCACCCAGCAACTGAAAGGCGAACTGACAGGCGCGATCGACAGTCCCGAACTCTCATTCATCCCCAGCGAACTGCGCGACTTGATCGAGGATAAAGGCATAGAACTGGCTGAATCCCTCCTCAAGGACGTCGCCGATGAAGTATCGAGCTTTTATCAACAACTCGCGGTCGACGCTAACGCCGGCCTGACCAGCGTCTTGCAGGAAGTGTTCGGCGGAGGCGGCGGAACGAACGTGCGCAATCAGATACTCGGCCTGTCAGGCGATCTGGGCAACAAACTCGGCAATCAGCTGGGAGACGCCATGGAAGCCGGCCTGTCTGATGTGGTCGGCGAAGACAGCGTATTCGGCCAACTGGTTAATGAATTCGATGTCGACCTGGCCGCTCTCGAGCCTGAAGCCTTGCAGCTGCTTGAGTCAGTAGGGACCGAATCGCTGAACGTCATCGCCTCGAAAACACTGAACGTCGGTCTGATTTTCGGCACCGAGATCACTCACCGCTCAGGTCTGAACGGCCCCGGCGTCTTTGTTGACGGGGCGCTCTTGACTATGATCTGGAACAGCATCGAAGACAATGCCGCGCGCGGCGGGCTGACACAGTTCTCGCTGCCCGAAGACGGAGCGGTCGGCGGCGGCGTCGTGGTTCAGGGCATCATGCCGACCATCTTCATCTTCAATGAAATCGAAGGCAACTATGCCCTGCTCGACGGCGGCGGCGTCTATTTTGACGATACCTATGGCTCGGTCTGGGTATTCAATTCAATCGAAGACAATCGCGCCGAACGAAACTCGGGCGGCGTTCATTTCACCGAAGAAACCGTAATGGGCTTTTTCTTCAACGATGTCGAAGGCAACAGCGCCAACTTGGGCGGCGGCTGTTATCTGGTCAACGAAACCGTGTTGCTGTTCGGCAATTCATTCAGCGGCAACCGCTCGGCCACCCATGGCGGGGGCCTGGCGATTGTTGTCGACGGCATATTGATTGACAACTCGATCAATGGCAATTCCGCCTTTCTCAATGGCGGCGGCGTGGCGATAAACAGCGGCGGCGATCCGATACTAAGAAGCAATTCCATCTCAAACAACTTCGCGATGACCGACGGCGGCGGCGTGGCGGTCTTCGAAGCCGGCTCCGACCCGCTGATCGTGTCGGGCAACAGCATCAGCGGCAACTTCACCAGCGGACGCGGGGGAGGCATTTTTGTCGATGGCCTGGCCGAGCCTGAAATCAACGGCAACCGCATCAACGGCAATTTCGCGTTGAATTCGGGCGGGGGCGTCTATTGGGCTTCGCCGGTTCTTCCCGCCGCGAAAGCGGACTTCGGCGGCGCGACCACGCTTCAGGTGCAATCGCCTCTTCGACCGCCGTTGATCGATAACACCATTTCAAACAACACCACACCCGGCTTTGGCGGGGGCGTGGCCTTAATCGAAGAGCACGTCCCGCTCAACGGCAACCGTATCTCAGGCAATCAGGCGACGCAGGACGGCGGCGGCGTGTATATCGTCAACGTTCATCAGGCGACGCTGCAGGGCAACTCGATCAGCGGCAACCGCACCGAAACCCTCGGCGGGGGGCTTCGTCTCGACCGCGTCGCTTTGACTCAGAGCGCATCCGACTTTTTCTCGAGCAATTCAAGCGCCATCAACGGCGGCGGCATCGCTTCGACCACCGCACAGTCCATCGCCATCAGCGGCGGAGGCTGGCACGGCGACGTCACCGTGCAGCGCGGAGGCGGCGTCTGGATCGAAAACGTCAGCCAAGTCTCGTTTAACGGTTCGGCATTCATCGGCAACCAGAGCCAGGGCGAAGGTGGGGGCCTCTATGCCCATCTCGTCGACACGATCACCATCACCGGGGTCAAAGCCGAACGCAATGTCGCCGCGTCTGACGGCAATCCCGCATTCGGCCTCGGCCGCGGCGGCGGTTTTGCAATGGTTGACAACGGCACGGTCACCATCACCGGCAGTTCGTTCATTGACAATGGCGCATCCGGAGACGGCGGCGGCATATACAACGACAGCATCGGCCAGATCACCATTCAGCAAAGCGGCTTTGTCAGCAACCTCGCCGACATGACGCTGGGTTCAGGCCCTGTGCCTGACCCGCGTGGCGGCGGCGGTTTCTTCACCGATATCGGCCAGCTGACAATTTCCAACAGTTCATTCACCCGAAACCGGGCAGACTGGGGCGGCGGCGTATCGCTCTTGCGCTGCCCTGACGTGGTGATCCAATCGAGTCGATTCGAAGGCAATGCCACCGACACTGACGAAGACGGTTTCGGCGACGGCGGCGGAGGATTAGCTGAAGGACCTGACACCTTTGTGCTGATCGGCGGCGACATCAACGGCCAACTCGGCAACACCTTTATCAACAACATTGCCGGCTCGCCTGCGCCAATCATTCGCCGCGCCAATGGAGGAGCCTTCGCCATCGAAACGCTGGCTCACGCCGACATCTTCGGCAATACCTTCGAAGGCAATTCATGCACATACACCGGCGGCGCGCTTTATGTCGCCGAAACATCCCCTCAAACCCGCATCGGCCGCGCGCCAGACGACCCATCCCAGGATTTCAGAAATTTCGCGATCCAAAACTGTGTGCAGCAGAGGATCGACATCGACGAATTCGAGATTCCTCCTCGTGTGCCTCCGCCGCCTGAAACATTCTGCTATCCGCGGATCATCTGCATAGACCAGCCGGTCACGACCGATCTGATCATTCAGGACAGTTCGCTGATCGAGCCCTCTGACAACATTTTCTCAAGCGTAAGCCCGGGGCAGCTGGCGATATCAGCCGTGGCCGTGCCCGGCAGCGGCCAGTTCAGCGAAAGCGGTGAAGCGTCGGTTTCGTTGAATATCGCTGGTGGTGAAGCGATGCGCTCAGACTCGCTCACTTCATCGGCAATTGTGAATTACGAGGGCGGCGAGCTTCCCTTCAGCGTAACCATCGAACCGCCAGCCGGGCAAGAAGAACCTCAAGCGCCTTCGCTCGGGCTCGAAGTCGTTCAGGGCGGATTCTGCAGCCCCGGCTCGGCGCTGTTGGGCATAACCGCCAAGAACCTGCCTGACGATCAGATCATCACCGGCTTTTCAATGATCGTCACCATCACCGATATGGAACGATATGTATTCGAGGGCTTTTTCACGCCGAATTCCCAGTCCCAACTCGTCTTTGAGCATGCTGGCCCTCAAAGTTACGCTGTCAGCCTGTTCGGCGACGCACCGCTCGATCTCAGTCAACCGCTGTTCATCGCCAATATCGTCACCCTGGCGCCGACGACGGCTGAAACCATCCCTTCGCCCATCAACTTGCAGGTCGAGGCGGTCATCGATGGAGAGAACAATGCCATTGAACTGATTACCGAGCTTCCCGATCCGTTCATTTCATGCCCTGAAGACGTGCCGTTCATTCCTGAAGTACCCTGCGAAGAGTATGAACTTTGGGTGACGGTACGCAAGATCGAAGAACTTGACCGCGCCCATTCGCCCGGTGTCGCCAGCGGAACCGGCGCCTACCTTCCCGGCCGCAGCCGCCTGGTGCTTGGGCATCTCGACACTGACGGCGGCCCGATCTGTCCGCCGCTGACGGTGATCGGTCAACAAAAAGGTTCAGAAACCGACTCATTCAACTTCTCGGTCTCAGCGGGCCAGGTCATCGACGCGACCGTCAACCTGCTGGCCTATGACATCGGCGACTCGACGCCCGAGGTCGTGTTGAGAGACATCACTGGCGCGACAGTCGCGGCCGACGATGTGAATCCGGCGACTGACATAGTGAGTTTCGCTTCGATTGAGGCGGCGTTCTCAGGCATCTATTCAATTGATGTCATCACATCGCCAGGCGACCCCAACGCCTACAGCGGCGTCTATCTGGTGGATGTCATCATCGATGGAGAGACGGCAGTTCAGCAAAGCGGCTGCAGCATTTCTTCATCGCCCCTTGTTGACGAAGACAATGGTGAAATTTCAGCCCTGTTCAGCATAAGCTGGCCCGACGACACGCCCCAATCGTCACAAAACGCATTTCGCGGGAGTCTGACGGGTAATGCCAGCCAGTCGGCGCCGCCCTGGCCTTTTGATTTCGAGTGGAAGCCGCGCCCGGCGGTCAGCTTCGACTTTGGCGCGGATGCCATCGAGCTGCCCCGCCCCGACACGCCCCGCCGCGTGACCGGCAACGGCGTGCAGGGAGAAATCATCACCTGGCGAGGCGGCTTCCTGGGCATCGTTCGCGCGCCTGACGTCATCGTCGACGCGAACGTGATCGATGGCAATTACGCCGAAGCCTACGGCGGCGGCGGATTCATCACCGTGACTAATGAATCGGTACGTATCGGCCTGCCCGACTTCGGCAACATCTGGACGAAAAACCAGAGCACCTTCGGCGGCGGCATCGCGGTGCAGAACGCCACCCCGGTTCTTCAGAACAACCGCATCGGCGAATATGCCGAACCCAACCTGGCCCGCTATGGCGCGGGACTGTTTCTGGATGACAGCCATTCGCTGGTTGGCGGCGCCGCCGATGACGAAGTGAACTGGATCGTCGGCAATGTCGCCGGGTTTAACATTCAGGGCGATCAGACCCTGCCGGTGTTCCCTGACGCGGCATTGACTCCCGAGACCATCGCTTCGCCGTCTGAAGCCTATGAAGCGGTCGGCGGAGGCGTGTTTATCAGGGCCGGCTCACCAGAGTTTCGCAACAACCAGGTGCTAAACAATTCCGTCTCCACCCGCAATCTTGGTTCAACGATCAATTCACAAATGTATCGCATGGGCGGCGGGGGCATCGCTTCAACCCGGCGTTCGAACGCGCTGATTGTGAGTTCGACGATCATGAACAACCAGGTCAAGCCGCTGCCGCTCGACATATCCGATGCGCTTAACCTGCACCTGTTTGGCGGCGGCGTGTTGGTCGATGACTCGATCTATCCTGCGAAGGACGAAATCGAATCGACTTCGATATTTTTAAATCATTCAATTGTCAATAACAATCGCATCGAGTTTGCCATCGCCTCAGACAGCGCCCGCGACGCCACAGAGCTTCAAATGGTTCTCTCGGGCGGCGGCGTCGCGGCACGAAAAGCCGGGCATCTCGTGATCTCAAGCGCGACTCTGTTTGACAACCGCATTTCGCGCGACGACTCAACCGGCAACGTCAGCGACTTGCCCAAAGGCCGCGCAATGGGCGGCGGGGTCTCGATTGAAGACGATTCAATCGTCCACCTGAACAAAAGCGTCATTCTCAGACCAGCGATCGCCACCTATGGCCAGGGCGTGATCGGCCAGGGCGTGATCGGCCACGGCGGCGGCATCGCCGTCGACAGTGCGACTTCGTTCATTGATCAAATCTGGCTGCTCGACAGCCGCTCCAGCCATAACGGCGGAGCATTGTATATCAAAGACGCCAGCGGCGGTTTCGAGCGCTCGACCATCGCCGGGGCCATCGCCGTTCAACAAGGCTCAAGCCTCTTCATTGAAGACCGCAATCCCCCCGAACCTGACATCTCGCCATTCGGCGAAGTCGGCTTCTCGATCGTCGACAACATCATTGAGAGTTTCGGCTCCAGCGACTCGTCAGCGGTGCATCTTGAAATTCATCACCCGTCGCCGCCGATGATCGAGTCGTCAACGCCGATTCTGTTCGGCAATAACAATGTGGTTTCAGCGTTTGGCCGCATCTTCTCAGGCAGCTATGAAGAAACCGCCGATTCGTTCAACAATATTCACGAGTTTGTTCGGTTCGCCGATCCTGATTCGCTGGACTATGCCATTGGATCTGACTCTGAATCAGCGACCGCATCACGAACAAGCGGGCCGCTGGGATGGAACCCGAACGGCCTCCATCCGCTGCCCGCGCCGCGCGTACTTAACGTTACCAGCGATTATCTGACTCTGGCTGACGCTGTTGCGTCTTCGCAATACGGTGACCGCATCGTTGTCGAATCGGGCACTTATGAAGAACAGCTGACGGTTCCCCACGGCGTGTGGATTCAATCGGTTTCGGGCCCGCTTGAGACAGTGATCAAACAAGCGGATGACATGGATCCGCCCCGTTCGGGCATTGACGCACACGCGCCGCGCCATCGTTCGATCGTTTCAGGCTTTTCTGTGCTTGATTACAAAGTGGGCGTCGAAACCACTACGCGCAGCGGCATCCTGATCGCCAACGTCATCGTCAACAGCACAACGTCTGAATTTGGCATTGATATCGTTGACAATCCCAACGCGCCGATAAATCCATACGCGCCGATCCTGGCTGAAAGCAGCATCCGCTTCGTCACAACCGGCGTGCGTATTCTTGGCGAGACAGCTGAGCCTGAAGAGCGCGATCCCATCTACTGCCGCTTTGACTTCCCGATTCCGCTCGAGCTTGAGCCGCCGCCGATTCCATGGATCCATCATCTCGCTATCGCAGACACCAAAGACGGCATTCTCTGGGTTCCGCCGGCGACCGACCCTGATGCGAAGCCGGAGCGCATCCCGATCATGCATAACGTTATTTATGTCGATGGAGGCCGCGGCGGAGACGACTATGTCAATCTGCCCGACCTGAGCGAACTGAGGTTCAATCTCAACACCGATCCGAGCTTCATCGACGACACCGTCATCCCGATGCTGGCGTCGATTCTGGCGGCTGAAAACCAGCCTGACCTGAGGCGCATCGGCGCGCTGGAGCCGCAAGGCGCTTTGGGCGACTTGAATGACGACGGGTTCTTTGACGCGCGCGACCTGTTGATTCAGGCCTCGTTGATCGCCGGACGTATCGCAGTTTCAGACCTGCTGATCGAACCCAACACCATGGACGAAGTTCTGCTCAGAAGCGACTGGAACGCGGACGGCATGTTGACAGCCGACGACCTGGGCATCGGCATGGAAGTCTTTGTCGGGAAGCGTAAGGCAGGGGACACCCCGCTTGCCCAAGCGATGGAAGGAGGGCAGGAATAATGAAAACCACCACATTGATCTCACGTCTTCTTTCCGCCGGCATTGTGTTCATTGCGTTCATGACCATGACAAGCGGAGCGATAGCCCAAACCGCCTCGGTCTCTATATCTGACCAGAGCGCCGATCCGGGCCAGAGCGTTCAATTCGTCATTACAGCCGATCAGCCCCTGAGCGATGTCGGCGCCTTCGCCCTGGCGATTCAATACAATCCGTCAGTGCTGGCGATTCAAACAGTTGACAGCGCCCTGGCTCAACCGGTGTTCCATGCCGATACGTCTACAGGGATGCTGCGCATCGTAATGATCGATGTGGAAGGCATCAGTTCGGAGGCGCAAGCGACGCTGGCAGTCATTAACGCTCAGGTCAGTTCGTCAGCCGCGCCAGGCACTAAACACAGCCTGACGATCATGCCTGACCAGAACGGCATGTTCGAATGGCTGCTGACATTGCCGCCTCTCCCGGCGCGTTCGGTCAGCTATTCTCCTCAGGCAGGCTCGCTCCAAGTCACAGGCAACCGCGCCCCGACTCTGAGCGTGTCTCCCTCAAGCGCCCTGATCGGCGTCGGCCAGACCGCCACGTTCACGATAACCGCCACTGTTCCCGATATGGATACGATCACGCTCAGCGATTCGCCCTCCGGCGCGGGGTCGTTCACCTCGCTCATGCAGGTCGGCGGCAACCTGACAGCGAACTATGAAGTGACAGGAACCCAGAATAACCTCGGCTCGAACACGATCTCAATCATCTTGTCTGACAACGGCAATCCCCCGGCGCAATCCGAGTCGGCGAATATCCAGGTGACCGTTGAGACGCTGCGATATGACGAGATTATTCATGCCCAGGGCGTCGGCGGGCGCACTCACGTCGTCTACCGCAACATGGCCCCCAACCGCGACAGCAACAACAATGGTCAGAGCGACCCGTTTGACTTAACTGCGTTCATCGCCTCATACAATGCCATCCCCAACGCATTCGAGGAACGCATCGGCGGGGGAACAGGCCGCGCCGTGCACCTCGCTAAAGGCGACATCGACGGAGACGGCTCAGACGAACTGCTAACGACATTCGGCCCGATCGTCGCTGAGCCTGAGCCCAACAGCGCCAATATATTCATCGTTCGCGAAGCGACAGGCACGGTCCCCCTGCCACCCTTCGGTGCGGTATTCCCCACCGACCCGGCCTCGGATGCGCGAATCCTTTACCCGACCGGCGAACTGCGCGCCGCGATCGGCAATTTCGCCGGTTTGCCACGCGAACAGATCGCCTTCTCTCAAGGCGTCGGCAGCACAGGCGCGTTGAGAATTCTTCAATGGAACGGACAAACCGACCTGTCTCAAGGCGAAACCGCTTATGACATCATCGCCCAGCTGGCTAACCAGGACGCACTCGACCCCGACAGCGGCTGGATCATGAGCGACGGCTTGGTTGCGTCCAACAACGGTCAGGGATATTCGCTCGCCGCCGCTGACCTGGATGGCGATTCGCTGGATGAGTTGATCGTCGGTCAGCACGGACCGCAAGGAATAATTCAGATTCTCGACATGGGCGCCCCCAACCCGTCAGTGAATAACATCATTCTCGACGCGTCTTATTCACCAGAGATCGACGTATTCAGCGGTCTAGAGCAATTCTTTGGCTCCTTCCGTGGAGACCGGGGCGTGAACATTGTCGCCGTTGACCTGAACGGAGACAGCGAAACCGAACTGGTTGTGACCGGACGCGGCGACACCGCTCAAAACGCATCGATTAAAAACTGGATACTGATTCTCAGACCGCTCATCACAAACGGCCAGGTGACCGGGTTGGCGGCCCTGCCTGGCGGGCTTCTGAATGCCTTTTCGGCGCCAGCCGGAGCGAATCCTTCGAATGGCATCAACATCGGCGCCGGCGAATTCAGCGGCTTCGCCAGCGATGGCCAGGAGTTGATCGCCGGCACAACAGCCATCGTCGACTATGCCGGCATGACGCCGATCATCAGTCTGGCGCCGCCTGAGTCGTCGTATGTCACGTTGAAAATCAATTTCTCTGACGACGGCACGATCTCGGGCGCGACCAATCTGGTAATCCCAGGCCGCGCCCAGGGCTTCAGAGCGTTTCTCGGAGCCTTTGAATCTGACAGCCGGGAGGCGTCGGTTATTGGGTTTGACGCTGATAACTAACTCGCTTCAACGCTTGCGCCTCAACGAGCCTGTCAGTTGACAGGCTCGTTTCCGTTAAGATGGAACGAATTGAATTCGTCAAGGCAGAAATGCGATTCTTCATAAATAACTAGAAGCGGTTGCGAAAGTATGGAATTTAAGCTTTTATCCTGTTCGTAACACATTCTTTTCTGTTATGAACAATTGTGAATGGCGGCGAGAAAGTGCGTAGGTTGGCGGTGAGAAAGTGCGGTATATACAAGTTGGTTGAATTGAGTTTTCCGATTAAGACACAAGAAGCGTGACCGCCGCAACGAGGCCGTAGGCCAAGTGCATCCGCAAAAAAACACCGCTCTCGCTGGCTAATGCACGGAGCGTGGTAAAAGGGTATGTCGATCATTACAACGCGGCCCGACTTCATAGCGCCATTGGATATGTGAAGTCGAAAGACAAACTGGAAGAGCGGGAGAAAACGATTTTCGACGAGCGGGATCGAAGACTACAGGAAGCGAGAAAACAGAGGAAACTTCGGCGTCAGGCCGCTCAAAAACTTGACGCCGCTCATTCCTTTTAGCAAGATAAGTATTCGCTGGTGAAACAGACGCGGGCTCTGCGGGAGCGCAACTCGCCAGGGATAGCCGGTTGGGTGTGCGACGAATGGTTGCGAGAGGCGGATGGATCGCTCCGCCTCCAACCTTGTTCAACCATTTAGAGCATTCCCACATGCATAAAAAAACTCAACTACCATAACTCGGACTACCTAACGCAACGATCCGAATATTCCAGTTCACGCTGAACCAGGACACTGGGAGCCTTTTCCATTTTTAACTAAGTTTAGGATTCCTTCCGGATGAGCCCCCAAAAAGACTAAATCGGACTGAAATTGTCTAATTGCGAGTTTTAGATGAGTGATCCATGAGATATACATGGCTTCAGCCAAACTAACTAATACCTTCATCGGATTCAGCGATTATTTTGAACTCATAGATAAAACTTTCAGTTTACAACTCATATCTTCTTGCTAAATACAATTCATATATTCACCGGTTTTCAATGGTTAAATAGTTTGACCTATTTCCTCTAATAATAGCGATTAATCGTTGTCCGCATCCTTGACAAAAATTTCAAAATCAAGCATCATCGTAATACGAAATTGAATTATGTAATATTTTCAGGGTCACAAGGTGTTATTCCTCAAAAAAGGATTTACGTTAATAGAACTTCTGGTTGTGGTGGCCATCATCGGTATTTTGGCGAGTATATTGAGCGCCAATATGATTGATGCATTACGCCGTGCTGACGATGCCGCATGCAAAGAGAATCTCCACTCTTTATTTGTTGCCATGCACGCTTACCGATTGGATTACAACCGGTTTCCCTTGGCGGATGGCGTCGCCGATACGGTATCTCACCCCGAATCGACCGCATGGGGATGCGGTCCTGCCGCGAACGGATATTGGACGGGTGTACCCATGTCCTTGGTCGAACTGGGATATTGTGCGGAATCCTGCCTGTATTGTCCGGCGCTCAAACGGCAGAACAGTCACTATATCGAAGCCTATTCCAATTGCAGTGGTTCTTCGTTTTCGGGAAGAGAAGTGCCTCAATGGCGTTTTTTGCGGTACGCCTACAATCGCGCGGCGATGGACACCGGCGGACCGGATCATGAGAGCGAGGCGATTGGTCTTTTTAATATCGATCGGAACCCTGAGGACGTCTGGTTGGCGCGATGTATGCATGTCGATGTAGGAAAATACTATCGGGATCGTGCTATTCGCTTTCCTCATCGCATTGAAATTGACGAAGAAAGATCTGATCTTGCCCATTTCGGAGAATATGAAATTACTATTAACGGCAACATCCGAGAACATGCGGTTCAACTAAAAAGGAGATAAGAAGAATGAAACAATTTTGTGTTGGAATGGTTTTCGCTCTGCTGCTTATGTGTGTGACGTATGATAGCGCTTGGCCGCAATCGGTTGTCCCAGAATTTGGAGAAACCGTTCAGGTCACGGATACAGACCTTGCATCCAAGTTAGCGCGAAGCCCTAAAGGTTCTTTCATGTACGATAGCCAGGGAAAATTGCATCTGGTTTACACGGAGAAAAACGCAGTGGGTACCAGTCTCGGCAATCCCGGTTTAATGCTGTATCGAAATTATGCAGACGGAGAATGGTCTGAACAGTTACCCATCCGTTCAAATGCTGGCGAGGGCATTCCGTTTAGCAACGGCGGTGAACCTGCGTTATGGGTTCAGGACGATCAAACTGTTCATTTTGTATTTCATGATTACCGACATAGCACTAGCAGCAGTGGAACAAATCAGACTGAAGTCTATTACCGCAAATTGCTTCCCTCTCGTGAATTCGAGTCCGATGAAATTCGAATCACTGATAATGAAAAAAATTCATGGCGACCCAAAATCGCGCTCAATCAAGACAACCAAATCGCGCTGGTCTGGTATGATTTTTCCCAGAATTCCCTGGGAGATTTGATGCTCGCCCTATCAGACTCGAATCAACAATTCTCAAGCCCCAATGATTTTGCCAGTCAGGTCATTGCAAACGCCAATCCAAATGTCGAAGGCGTTCAAATGACAAGTGCATTATTCGACCAAGCAGGCAAGCTGCATGCGGTTTGGACTGCCGCAGAGTTAGAAGGTTTCTCCTATGTGAATGAACGGTTGATTTACGGCGTTCTCAGCAACCCTTCAAGCCGGACGTTGGATCAGCGGATCGAAGTGAGTTCACGAGGCACGCTTTCGACTGATCCGGCAAAAATACAGATCGCCGGAGATGATTCAATCTGGATGGCTTGGACGGATAGGAAAACACAAATTCCCAATATATTTCTTACATCAAAAAAGCACGATCAATCGGATTTTAATGATCCCGTTCAGATTTCCGATAATGATCTTCCGGATGCAGTAGGGTTAGCCGACATCGCTATATCTCCTGACGGTAAGGTGTATGTTGTATGGACGGATTACCGAACCGGTGAAGGTGATATTTACATACGAGTGTATGACTCCAGCACGGAAACGCTTTCTGAGATTACTCAATTGACTACAGATGATTTGAACGTCGATGAACGGCCTGGCGTTGCTGTAAGTCCTAACGGCCAAGTGGCGATTCTATGGGAAAGCACGGTTGAAGGAAGAACGAATTTGATGATGCTTCTTTCTCCAAGCGATACTTCAATCCAGGAATGGATGTTGTTACAATAATCTAAGACGTATTACCGTAAATAAAGAGAGGGCGGGTAGTTGTAATATACCCGCCTATTTACTTGGGACCATGATCGAACAATTACAACAAACCGTTTACATTCTCACCAATTTGCTTTTATGGCCGGTCGTCATCGCTCTGCTGTTCGGCATGGCGCATACGCTCTACTTGTTGGGCAATCTATGCAGCGAAGCCTTGCAACGGCGCGGAAATGCTGTCGCGGTAGAAAATCCCAATGAACCAGCGGATAGCATGAAACGCCGCCAAGGATTCATTGAGTGGAAAAAGCAATCCACCCTTGACGCATCCGCCAATCTTTGGCTTTTGTTGGATCGAACCGAAGCCGAACTTAGCCGCCGGGTCGATACCGCGAGAATTTGGGTGCGTCTCGGCCCGGCCTTGGGACTGGCGGGGACATTGATCCCCCTTGGCAGCGCATTAACCGCGTTAGCGGCCAACGATCTCCAAATCTTATCTCAGCGTTTGATTCTCGCGTTTGGCACGACGGTGCTGGGGCTCGTAGCGGGCAGCATTGCCTGGATCGTCGTCACAACGCTCGAACGCTGGTACCGCATGGATTTGGCGGAAATCCGCCACAGTGTGGAGGCGAAGAAATGAAACCGGTCAACAAACATTCCGGTCTCGGCTTATTAAGCGGGAATTCAAGAGACGACGATCCTCTTTCTGGATTGGCGAACTTGTTTGATATCGGAATCGTGTTTGCGCTGGGATTTATGGTTTCGCTTATCAGTGCGCTTAATCTCATCGATATGTTCAAACCAGACTCCAAAGTAACCATTACGACTGAAAGAGAAGACGGTTTGGAAATTACGGTGCGCGAAGGGGAAAAGACAACCATACGCAGGTTGACCAAACAGGTGGGTAGTGGTGATGGCATTCGCCTTGGCACTGCTTATCGCCTGGAAGATGGCACGGTTGTGTATGTCCCAGATAATGAAGATATTCCATGAAACGCTCGATTGCAGGCAGTTTGTTTGTTGTTCTTTTTTTTGCACTATTTTTTGTCCTTCTCTTTCAAGAAAAGGATGTGCCGGGCATGCGTGCCCGCATTGTGTTTATCACATCCAATCCCGCCGCTGAGTTGATCACCAAAGCGATTGACCGCCTGTATAGCGATCATCCAGAAATCGCTAATCGTATCGAATTCCGTCTTCGCGCGCCTTCTACGTCAACACTTGACCAACCGCTTCCGCCTCATGATACGCTGATCGCCGAAGTGATCGATTCCCAATGGTTCTTGGATCATGAAAAAGCGCTCAATCAGTATGAACCTTTCAAATATTCTTCATCTTATCCCTATAAACGTTTCGCCATCGCCGCTTTGGGACCCGGATTAACGGAAGAAAAAGTTCAGTCATTCGGCATGACGCGCAACGATCTTCTGGAACAATACTGGGATAACGGCGCGCCTAGTCAAATCAAGGAAATGATCGCCTATTTACTCAGGACGCAATTTGGTTTTCTTGAGTTGGAGGTAAAACCTCCAATGGCTGTCGTTGAGCAAGGTTTGATTATTCCCCACGAATTTGGTTTCCAGGTTGCGGAATCGTGGGACGAATGGGAGGAAAGCATCAAGCCCAATCCCGACATTCCAAAAGTGGCCATCCTAGAATACGCTACCCGCGTTCGCCGAGAAAACATCGCGATTCCCCGCGCCATCGCACAAGAAATCTCCCGGCAAGGGTTGCAGCCTGTAATTCTTTTCGCAACCAAAGGCAGCCGGGCGGTTCAAGACTTTTTGATCAATGATGAAGGGAAGAGCCGGGTTGATGCGGTCGTTTCATTGCATTTCAAATTTACCGATGATGAAGCCATTCCTGCGTTAACGAAACTCGATGTTCCTGTTATCAATGGTATTCAAGTGTATGGCAGAACAGTGGAAGAATGGAAGCGATCGACTCAGGGATTGACGACTTCAGAAGTGGCGTTTCAACTAGCCGTTCCTGAACTGGCCGGCCTTTCGCCCCCCAATGTGGTCGGCGGAGTTGATAACCGCCGCAGCAATATTTCCTATATAACAATTCCCGAACGAGTCGAAAGAGCGGTGGGCCGCGCCTATCAATGGATCGATCTGCAAAGAACCTCAGCCCAAAACCGCCGTGTCGCGATTCTATACTGGAATTACCCACCTGGAAAGCAGAACGTAGGTGCGAGTTATTTGAACGTCGTTCGCAGTATTCCGGTTATGCTGCGCCATTTGCGCAAAGAAGGCTATCGCGTGGAGGATGTGGATTTAGACGATCAACGTGCGATTGAAAAACTCATCCTGCAACGGGGAAGAAACATCGGTAATTGGGCGCCGGGAGAATTGGACCGTCTGATTCAAATGGGGACTATCGACCTTGTTTCTGTATCACAATATAAAAAATGGCTGGCTGAACTGCCAAGAGATTTTCGTGAAGGACTGATCGATTTTTGGGGACCGCCGGAAGACGCGGATATCATGGCGAAAGAGATTGACGGTGAACTCTATTTTGTATTGCCTACGATTCGGTTGGGCAATAATATTGTTCTCATGCCCCAGCCCGACCGGGCGCGGACGCAAAATCTGGCGATGCTGTATCAATCCCAGGAGCTTCCTCCCCATCATCAATACCTCGCCGCGTATTTGTGGCTTCAACATGTGTATGATGCCCATGCCGTAATCCACACCGGAACTCATGGAACTCACGAGTGGATGTCGGGCAAAGAATCTGGCCTCTCGGGAAGCGATCCGGGTGAGGTGCTCGCTGGAACATTGCCGATTCTTTACCCTTACATTGTCGATGATGTCGGCGAGGGAATCGTCGCCAAGCGCCGCGGGATGTCCACCGTCATTGATCACTTGACTCCAGCGCTTGGCGAAGGCGGTCTTTCCCCCGAACTGAAAAACTTGCTGAGCATGATCCAGGAATGGCGCAACGCCCAAAGCAAGGATCCGCAATCGACCAAACAAATCGCGAATGACATTGAAGAAGAAGTGATCAAACGGGGCATTCATTTGGACCTGCAAGACCGGGGATGGTCAGAAATAGAGTTAAAAAACGAAGCGGCTTTCCCCGACCGCGGCGCCACTCTGGAAGATTATATTAACCAGATTCGCATTCAATCGGTTCCGTTTGGATTGCACACGTTTGGTATTTCTCCTGATGGTGAGAAGTTGGAGAACTTTACCGACCTGATTGTCAAAGGCAATGAGGAATCCGAACGGGAAACCTACCGCCACGATCTGATCCAAAGCGGAACGCAAGAATTGATCAGCTTGGCGCATGGTTTGAATGGCGGCTATGTGAGGCCCGGCCCCGGTAACGATCCCGTGTTGAATCCTAAGGCGATCCCCACGGGGAAAAATTTTTATACCTTTGATCCGAGAATTATCCCCACGGAACGTTCGGAAAAACTCGGAGCGAAATTGGCGGAAGAGTTGGTGCAAAATCATGTAACTCAACATGGAGAATACCCAAAAAAGATCGCGCTTCAGGTATGGGGCGTAGAAACCATACGCCACATGGGCGTACAAGAAGCACAGGGCTTGGCCTTGCTTGGCGTCAAAGCCATTCGTGATGATCGTGGACGGATCAAGGATTTGGAATTAGTACCGAGGGAATCTCTCGGACGTCCGCGTGTAGATGTCGTCTTTCATGCCACCAGTTTATACCGGGACACCTTTCCTATGTTGTTTGAGGTGCTTGATCGGGCTGTTAACTTAGCGGCATCCTCTCCAGAAGAGGATAATCCCATCAGGCAACACGCTCAGGAACTTGAACAGTATCTAATAAAGGAAGGCATCCCCGAAGAGCAAGCGAAAATTCGCAGCCTGGTCCGTATTTTTGCCGAACCCACAGGCAAGCATGACAGCAAGATCCACGCCATGACAGCCTCCAGCGGGAGTTGGGATCAAGAAGAGCAAGTGGGCGATAATTACATCCGCCGCATGGGGAACGGATACGGCGGCGGGATTTGGGGACAGCCCATGGAGCGTGAGTTTCGCAGTGCTTTAAGTAGAACGAATGCGATTGTACACACACGCGCCTCTAAAATATACTCGACATTGGATAACGATGACTATTTTTCATATGGCGGCAGCATCGCGCTTGGCGTGAGGACCGTTGACGGCGGAAGCAGCCCGCCGTTTCTCGTCACCGATCTGCGAACGCCGGGGCAGGAAAAACACGAGCCATTGGAGCGCTTTCTCGGTCAGGAATTTCGCTCGCGCTATCTGAACCCTGAATTTGCCAAAGCGATGATGACTGAAGGTTACGCTGGCGCGCGCCATGTCTGGAAGGCGGCGGAATATCTATGGGGCTGGCAAGTGGTTTACCCCGAAACCGTCGATGGCGCGAAATGGACGGAACTTTACGAAGTCTGGATGAAAGACCGCTACAACATGCAAATCAATGAATTCTTTGAAGAACACAATCCCCACGCCAAACAAGGAATCGCCTCGCGAATGCTTGAAGTCGTTCGTAAAGGCTATTGGGATGCGCCGCAAGAAATCGTAGACGACCTGACGAAAATTTATGTGGAGCAAGTCGCCAAACATGATGTGGCGTGCGACCACCTCACCTGTGACAATCCTGAACTGCAGGATTTTATTCGGGAGAAAGCGGAACGTATTCCTTCACTTGATCGAGAAACCATTGCCGCATGGATCAACAACGTTGAAACCGTGACGGGTAAAACCATTGATGTAGCCAAACAAAAACGTATCACCGACCGGACGGAATGGCATCACCCGCAAGAAATCCAAGAAATGAACCAAACAGAACAAAGCGAAGATAATCCCAACGATCCTAAACCCATCGAAGGCTACGTGATGGAAGAAGAGGAATACACAACACCACAAGCAAACTCCAATCAAGATTATCAAGTTCGGTTGATGGATTCATTGGTCTTTTTGTTCTTTGCTTCAAGTTGGACCATTGGTGCGTGTGAATCTTACTGGAAACGAGATTGAAAAGATGGTAATTTAATGTACATGCGTCCTTTACCCGAGAGGAGAATTCTTGCAATGTCAACATGCCACGATATGAAACAAGGTGAAGTTTATGTGTGTGTAGATTGCGGTATCGAATTGCAGGTGATAAAGTGTATTGAACGGTACTTGATCTGACAGTTGGCCGGTTTTATACGGTCGTTTTGTCGACGGGAGCAGAATACAAACGGCGGTATTGCATGTTGGATTTGGCCCGGATGACAAAAACTGCTTGATGCTGATGAATGCGGTATAGACGCGCGAAATCGAGATATCCCCGGTCCATTACATAAATCGAACCGGGTTCGAAAACCAAGTCGTCCAGCGCATTGACATCGTGCACTTTCCCATCGGTGATCCGAATAAACACGGGGATGTTGCCGCGCAGATCGATCAGCGTGTGAAGTTTGACGGCGGCTTTGTGCTGGCGAAATCGAGCCCAAGGAAAAAGAGATAGGCAAAGGTCGATGGTGGAGGAATCGAACGCGTAAACGGTTTGATTGAGATCGGCGACGGTCGGTTCGTCCGCGTACAATTCGCGCGCCTGTTGAATCAGGAGATGGGCCAGATCGGCGTAAATGCGCCAATCGCGTTGTTCGTTGGCATTGGCTAACGTGTTGCGGGACACAGTGCTTCGAAAGCCCATGTGGTACAGTTTGCTCGGCACGGATCGAAGACACGCCTCGATATCTCGCAGACTTTCTCGGTAGGTGAGTTGGGCGAACGCCATGCAAAGGTACTGATCCATGCAGGAAAAGGTTTTGACTTTGTAATGTCCCCGATATCGATTGACGAATCGCCGAAAGTCGTGTTTGGGGAGGAAATCCATGATCTGAGAAAAGACGGTTTGGCCTGTATTCACCCTCATTCTCCTTCCACTTGTTTGTGGAATTATAGGGAATAGACCAAACGAATTTCAAATCGATTCCGCGCAAGACAACACCTATTTTCATGAATCTGTGAGACTTACAACACTTTTCATTTCAAACGTTGGGACACTAGTGACTTTGGTTAAATCTTTAATTACCATGATTCACCACGAGAACTAATTTTGGAGACTCTCCATTTGCTTCTTGGCTAAAGTGTTGTTTATTCATTATGATTGTCGTCATGTTCATGTCCTTCATGGTCTTCATGGTCGTGGACATGGGGAACACCTGCCGCTTCCATCATTGATTCAACGATAGGATGAAGGCTCATAACCAATGAGGTGAGCATCTGGTCATTTGAGACCAACTCGTCAGTGATATTGTCAATCAGACTCTTAAGGTCTGCTTGGATTAATTTGATCTTCTCAGGATTTTTGCTGTTTTTGGGGGGAGGGTTTTCGATGACTTCTTTCGCAGCGGCTTGTAAATCGGCAATGTGTTCGCGGACATGTTCTAAGTCATTGTCTTTTACATCAGATTCTAAATGTTCCGCCAATTCATCGAGTTCGGAAAGGGCCTTCCACTGGACAACATCTGTGCTCGTTCTTCCTTTCGACTCTTGATTCTGTGAGCAAGCCGAAATGAGCAATACTATACACAAAGACATAGTGAACAACATGAAATTTCTCATTAGCAATTCCTTTCAAGGCCATGTTTTATAGTTGTGTTGGGGATGTTTCATTTCCATAAACTTCATTGGGATTAAATACTTTTTCTTGCTGGGTAAACTTCAGGTGGATCGGTTCATTTTTTGAATCAATCGGTAATCTTACTTTTCGATAAAAACAGGATCGATATCCAACATGGCAACTTGCACCTCCTTTTACAACGACTTTCAACCAGACAGTGTCTTGATCATCATCAATTAAAATTTCTTTCACAGTCTGGATCAGTCCACTGGTTGCTCCTTTGCGCCAAAGTTTTTTTCTGCTTCGACTCCAATACACGGCTTCGCCAATTTCAAGTGTTTTATACAATGCGTCTCGATTCATATACGCGTGCATAAGAACTTCTCCGGATTCGTAATCCGTGGTAATAACTGGTATCAAACCGTTTTCATCAAATTTGGGCGCCAATTCGTTGCCCTCTTCTACTTGCTCAATTGTTTTTCTTTCTGCCAATGTGTTCATTGGTTCTCTCTTTCGACTCGCTGATTTGAATGAATCTTATTTTCTCTTCCATCGAAAGATGGCGAATGCATCATGTTGGTGAATGCTTTCATGGTTGACAACTTTGATGCGAATGGTTTGGATTCGATCATCACGTTTCAATTTAATTGCAACATTCCGTATTAGATCTTCAACAAAAACGGGGTTGTTATAGGCTTGCATTGTGACGAAACGTTCGTCTTCTCTCTTCAATAATGGATGCAATGATGCAGAAGCAGATGCTTCAGCGATTGTCGCCAGATACTCAGAAGAAATCGCTGTGCTTTGAATTTGGCATTCGGGCGTCAATTGCACCGCAATGGCTACCGTACTCCTTTGGTTATGAGCGCCATAATCGCTTATTTCTTTGCTGCATGGACATAAACTTTTAACTGGGATGCGAATACCTGCTGAAATTCGTGACTGTTTTTCGTCTTTTTCCCCTATTAAAATCGACTGGTAACCAAGAAAACTTTTCAGATGGCTTACTGGCGCTGTTTTTTCAAGAAAGGATGTATAGATCATGCGAAAATAGGCGTTGTCAGCATCAAGCGTCTCAATCATATCATCTAAAATGAGGGGAAGCGTTTGAATGCTGACTTCCTTCTGGTTGCGATTGATGATTTCCAAAAAGCGACTCATGTGGGTGCCACGCTTTTCAGCAGGAAGATTAACTGACAGTTCTAACTTGGCAGGGATCTGCACAAGAGCGCCGGATTGCGAGCGTATCCTCATCGGGTAGAGTAAATTACGAATACCCACCTGCTGAAGTTTTATGTCTCGATAGTCTTCTTGCGCTTGTGTATCTGGCAACATTGAAGTCGTTGAGTGGTTGTATGGTTTCGTTTCTTTATAATTCATCGGTATCCTTTCTGTTGAGAAGCTGTGATGTTGCATGGATTTAATTCACGCATTGCCCACATTGCTTGCAAAAACGTAGATTGAATAAATGAGAGGATGCAAGCAATATCCCTCCGCAAACAGATAAAATTGAGTGCATAGGGTATGTGGAAGCGGTGGAAGTATGAATTGCACAACATGCTTCGGTGGAGCCTGCATGGGCCAATCGGCTGCACAACAAGATTGCGATTCCGGCAATCAGAAGAATGAACGTGATAGCCCTTTGATGTTTTTTGAATCCCTGGATGCAAGCAAAGACGCCAAAGAAAGATGCGATTGCAATCATCATCCATTCAAATTTTGAAGAAGCAAGAAAGCCAACTCCAATCGTAGGCAAGATTGTAATCAAAACCGGCATCAACAAACAGTGAACAGCGCAAAGTGAAGATGCGCACGTACCCAAGCGATCAGCCCACAAATAACTATATTGGTTTTGGTTGATCATAATCTCCAACCTTTAAAATGAATGTAATATACTGGGTGTTTCATCGTTTGTTTCTGTTCCAATTAAAATACAGGTTGATAAAATGAGACGACGCGATAAGCAAGCCTCCAACAATACCCACAACGTTGCTTGTCGTAAGTGATTGGTGAGTCAAAGAATGTATATAGCGATATGTAAATGAAGACAGTTCGATCGGCGCTAGAAACGAATTGGTCTGAGCAAATAATTTGTTTCTAATTACTTCTATTTCATAAAATTGATATAGACGCGATGCGAGCAACAAGAAAAATCCGACGGCAAACAGCGTCAATACATGTTTAACGCCATGTTTTCTTAAACCGTGGCGAACTCCTAAGTACCCTAGGATGCCAGCAAGTATCATTGTGCACCATTCGAATTCTATGCTGGCGACGAATCCCATAGCGAAAAAAGGGATAGCCATAATGACGAACGGCATCACGGCGCAATGAATTGCACATAAAGAAGAAGCCGCAAAACCGATTTGGTCAACCCAAGAAGCTTGATTAATAGTAAATTTGTTGACTTTCATTTTAACAAGTACACCTAGAGAATAACTATTGATAGTTTTTAGTATCAAAACAAGTTAACTGACCCTTATCAAAACCAGTAATTAGTTGTGCATCATTTGAACTCCACATCAAAGTAGAGACTTGAGACCCGATGAACATTGCTTTTGGTTTTCGTACTTTTAGATCCCACACCATCAGCATGTGTACTCCTTGAAAAACAAAACGCCGTGGATCGTTTTCGATGCTAAGAATTCCTTTCATTCGGAAAATGTCAACACCTTTTTCTTGCAGGAGGGACCCAAGCCAGTTGTTTAATCGATTTAAGTTTAATTCTCCTGAAATGTTGATGCCTACCGAACTGATCTCATCATCATGTTCATGACCAGGATTGAATTCTTGGCTGCTAACGGTTGGAATTGATCGAGAACTACGTAGCAGTTTCATTGTAAACTCATCAGGATGATGTTGTGTGAAAATGTAATAGGCGCCGCTTTCAGGAATAGATATGTTGAATTGCTTTCTGCCCGAAGAAGAAAGGCTGAGAACGTATTTAGAAAGAGATGGCTCAATGAGTCCATCCACATCGACAGGTGAACCAGTGTTAGAAAAAATTAAAACCGCGCGTTCCAAAATTTTGTTGTATTCTTCTTCAGCTCGCTTTCCATGATTTTCGGTGAGAATTCGATTCAAGAGCGTCGTCTTCCCTGATCCTAAAAATCCAGTTAAAACATTCACTGGTATAGTTGCCCGAGCATTGGTTTGCAAGATGGCGCTCCCTTCTTCATCTATGGAGATTGAATTCTCTTGGTATGAGGCAATCTCTTTACACTATTCTCGGTAATGATATACTGTTATCATATATGAGCAAGGGGAAACTTAAAGATCTAAGTACAGAGTTGACCTAGCAAATAAGAATGGATGGTCGAATGGTTAGCGCGATACAAATAAACCAGTGCAAAGTTTGTCTTGGTAAAACTGGCGATCATACTATTGATTTTGTTTTAGATACATTATCGGTCGAGAATGGCGCGCAAGTCGCCGTAATCGGAAGCAGTGGATCAGGAAAATCAACCCTTCTAAATGTGATTTCAGGCTTACAACCAATAGATTCAGGTGAAGTTTATGTTCTAGAAAAAGCCATCCATTCATTGAGCGTCTCGCAAGCGGACCGGTTTCGAGGCAGTCATTTAGGATTTGTGTATCAAAACTTCAACTTACTAAATGGATTTAGCGCTTTGGAGAATATATTAATCGGGATGCGATTTGGAAGAATGATTAAACCGTCTCATCAAAAGAATGAGGCTTGTTTGTTGCTTCAACAAGTTGGCCTTGCTCAACGAATTCATTCTCGTGTAGAAAACTTGTCTGTTGGAGAACGGCAGCGAGTTGCGATTGCCCGAGCGCTAGCCAATAAACCTTCCTTGTTGTTAGCCGATGAACCAACCGGATCATTAGATCCGACTACTGCGCGTGAGGTATTGAATTTGATTCTAACAATATCTCAGGAAAGAGGAGTAACATTGTTGTTTGTGACGCACGATCAAAAAATTGCGCAATCCTTTCCCTGTATGTTCCATTGCCTAGATGTAATAAAAATGGATGAGAGACAATTATGAGTTTATGGTATTTGTCGTGGCGTTACTTGTGGCAGAGGCCCATTATAACAAGTATGACCATCATTGGCATAGTTGTTGGAGTTGCATTAATTGTCAGCGTACTCACACTGAAACGAGAAACCGGAACAGCTTTTCAAAAAGAAGCAGCATTATTTGATTTGGTCGTCGGCGCAAAGGGAAGCCCGCTGCAACTGACTTTGAGCAGCGTCTATCATATCGATATTCCGACAGGTAATATCCCTTACTCACGATATCTAGCGTTAAAAAACGACCCTCGCGTTCGTTATGCTGCTCCCATCGGCTTAGGCGATAATTTTGATGGGTTTCGTATTGTTGGGACCGAACCACTTTTCTTCGAAGTGACCAGACATTTGTCAGAAAAGAATGGTAGAGAACCGATTTTTTCTATTCAAAAAGGACGAAAATTTCAATCATCCTTTGAAACAGTCCTTGGCTATCAAGTCGCTCAACAAACAGGGTTGAAAATAGGGGATCAATTTGTTGGAACGCACGGCTTGATGGCTGTTGCTGGTTCAGAAAAGCATAAAGAGTTCCCTTACCAAGTTGTGGGAATATTAAATCCAACCGGAACAGCGAATGACCGCGCAATATATACTCCACTCGATTCTGTATGGATCGTGCATGAAAAAGAAGAGCGGATGCACAGTCACTCCTCCGATTCAGACAAATCAGGTGTAGATGATGAAAAGACCCAAGAGGATGGTAACTTTTTAACCGGAAAGAGTTCTCATTCGCTTGAGAATGAGAAAGAAGTGACTTCTGTTTTGTTGCAATTAAGCATTCCGGGAATGCGCCTGTTTTTGGCGGATGAGATTAATACTCAAACCGAATCGATGGCTGCGATTCCAATCAACCAAATTCTGCGATTGTATCAACACATATTGCTGCCCATACAGCAGACCTTGTTAGCGGTTTCTTATTTGGTCGTATTGGTTGCGTCATTCACTGTTATTATTGGATTGTATCAGTCTACTGAAAGTCGCAGGCGAGAATTGGCATTATTGCGCACACTCGGGTCTTATCGGAGAGAAGTATTTGTCTTAGTATTATTTGAAGCCGTTTGGATTGTTTTCTTAGGAGTTCTATTTGGTTGGGTGCTTGGTCATGGAGCAATACAAATCGGATCATATTATTTTCTTCATCATGTTGGATTAAAAATACAACCCTGGAGCGTGGATTCGTTTGAAATTACCGCGCTCTTGCTGGTATTCTTAATCGGCGTTTGTGCAGGTCTGATACCAGCGATTCTTAATTATCGAAGAACGCCATTAAACGATTTATCGCAGATTTAATTTCTCTATACAAAAGGCGGTAAAATGAAATATATTAAAACTGGATTGTTTGTACTCATTGGCGTCATTGCTTGCTTATATGCTTTTCAAGAAAGCCTAGATATGAGTAAAATAAATGCGCCCTTGAATGCAGTCAATCAAGAGATGAAACTGGCGCCGCCGAAGGAAGTGGAGTCATCTGGGGATCTACAGCCAATACAGACTCAGACAAACCAAGACAATAGCAATGCTGTGAAATCCAAGCATGACCGGCAGTTGGCTGCTTTAAACAATCTAGAATTTGAGCAGTACGAAAAGGGGAATATTGATTTTCGCCTATTGCGTCTTACTCAAGTAAAACGAAATCCGCCGCCAATCTACCCCGAAGAATTAAGCAAAATGGATGGCAAAACGGTCAAAATTTTAGGATTTATGGCTCCTTATGATGATATTGAAAACATGAAAAATTTCATGTTATTTCCCACCATTGCAGGTTGCTTCTTTTGTGCTCCTCCGTCAGCGATAGAGGTTGTTTTGATTCGACAAAAAGTAGAAAAAGCTAAATTTATCTATTCTACAATTGTTGTAGAAGGCACATTGAGTTTGTGGAAGGAAGACAGTGGGGACGAAGGACACAAAATGTTTTTGTATATTATCAATGACGCGAAAGTGACGAATTATACAAAGGGTTAATACTCTTTTGTTAATTCTTCTTCCAACAGCATTTACATACGCCAAAAAGCAAAATTTCATGACTCTCAAGATGAAATCCTTTTGGGGTTAAGTGCTTTAAATTACCGACGCTCCCTTTTGCTTCAAAGACCCGGTGACATTCTCTGCATTGAAAATGGTGGTGATGATGCTTGCCCGCCTTTTCATACCGTGTCGCTTCACCGGGGAATTCAACGGGTACGATTACGTTTTCTTCGAGCAGCCAGTTGATATTTCGATACACGGTTGCGATACCTACAGCAACTTCTTTAGAAGATTCTTCTAATACTTCCTGCGGGCTTAATGGTCGATCAACTGTTTCGAATACTTTTTGTATTGCTGTGCGTTGTCTTGTGTTTCTCATGACGCCCCCTCTTGACGCAGGAAGAATTTAAGATAGTATTGATAAATCAATATCAATAAAGGCAGCGTAAGTATAACAAAACTTAAGAGATTGGTGAAGATGAAATTCAAGATTATTTTTTATCCCATTGTTCTTTTAGTGACTCGGCAGGGGCCGGTGCTGAACGGAGCCGACGTTTATCAGTCACCGTGCCGGAACAATGGAGACAGAACGTTTTCCTCTCATTCAGAGGCGCGGCGAATAACCCACCATGCAACGTCATCGTATTATCGCGGCGGGCTGTCCGCTGAGTCGGACGAGCCCACCCTACTCTGGCTAAACTCTATTATAGGGAAGCAAATATGAATTCAACAAAAAAACTACCCGTTGCTATTCTCTCTGGCTTTCTTGGCGCAGGAAAAACCACGCTACTCAATCGAATACTCGCCAACCGCGAAGGAATGCGCGTCGCCGTGATCGTGAATGACATGAGTGAAGTCAATATTGATTCAGAACTCATTCGCCGGGGCGACGCCAACCTGTCGCGCAGCGAAGAGCAGCTGGTTGAGATGAGCAACGGCTGCATTTGCTGCACCTTGCGCGACGATTTGCTGAAAGAAGTACGAGCCTTGGCGGAAGCGGGCCGGTATGACTACCTGCTCATCGAAAGCACCGGCATCGCAGAACCGATGCCCATTGCCGCCACATTTCACTTTCGCGACGAGAACGGAGCCTCTCTGGAAGACCTCACCCAACTCGACGCCATGATTACCCTTGTGGACGCGTCCAGCATTCTTCGCGAAATGCAAAGCGCTGACGATGTACAAGATCGCGGCATCGGAGGCGGCGAAGACGATGAACGCATGATCGTCGACTTGCTCGTAGATCAAATTGAATTCGCGAACACGATCCTACTGAACAAAATTGACCTGGTCGATCAGCTAACGGTGAATCATATTACAGGCTTCATCAATAAATTAAATCCAGAGGCCAAGGTCATACCAACTCAGCAAAGCGAGGTTCCTCTCCACGAAATCCTTCATACTGGCTTGTTTGATCTCGACCACGCCAGCCGCATGCCCGGTTGGGTAAAAGAACTCAATGGAGAACACACGCCGGAGACGGAAGAATACGGCATCAACAGCTTCGTATATCGAGCGCGACGCCCTTTCCATCCACAGCGGTTGTATGAATTTTTGGATCAAGGCGTAAACGGCTTGCTGCGCTCTAAAGGGTTTTTCTGGCTTGCCACCCGAAACGATATGGCGGGATTATGGTCGCAGGCGGGGCATTCTCTTATTCTTGAACCGGCAGGCTATTGGTACGCCAGTTTACCAAAATCAGAATGGCCGGATGACGATGAAACCCGCCGCTGGATTTGGCAAAACTGGAAAGACCCGTATGGCGACCGTAGACAGGAAATCGTTTTTATCGGAACGGACTTGGACCGAGCGTCTATCGAAACATCACTGAATCACTGCCTGTTAACCGAGAAGGAGTTGTTCCTTGGGCAGAAAACATGGTCCGCGTACTCGGATCCGTTCCCCGTGTGGTCTCACCAATCGCAAGACGAACCCACATTGGCAAATTCATAACAATTGTACATTGACTTGAATAGGAGATTCACTATGCGCGAGAAAATCATGCTGGTATCAACTGCTGGATCCAATTACGTCTACTACACAACCAAAAACAAGATAGCGCAAGCTGGCAAACTCGTCGTAAAAAAATACGATCCTATCGTTAAAAAGCATGTTCTTTTTGAAGAAAGAAATAGCATCGGCAAAAAAAAGAAACGTGGAGGACGCTCATGAGCCGCAAATGCGTATTAACTGGAAAAAAACCATTAACAGGAAACAACGTATCTCATGCAAACAACAAAACCAAACGTCGGCAGATGGTCAATCTGCAAACAAAACACGTTTATGTTCCTGAACTGGGCCGCAAAATAAAATTGCGCATCTCCGCTTCAGCAATACGAACCATCGACAAGGTCGGTTTGATGAAATTTTTAAAGAAAAAAGGCATGACAATCAAAGACGTCAACTCTTGTTGATTAGAATCGCTCTGCTTTGACTGGAAACATTGCATCGCAGAATTTTGCGGGATTCCCTTAACACCTGATTAAATCGAAAAACGTCTTGCTGCCTTTAATGATCGAAATGATATTCATACCCAAAATTTTAAAATACATGGGGTGAAGATCATCTGGCAAGAGTCATTGTCTGGTTTGAGCAGGCGCAGAAAGAGTTCACTTCATGAAAATCTATCCGGTTATTGTCGTAGGGGCTGGGCCAGCGGGAATTGGGGTCGCTGCGTTACTGGAAAAATGCGCTATTCCGGCGCTTGTTTTAGAGCGCGGGCGTATTGGCGAGAGTTTTTTCCAATGGCCTAAAGAAACGCGGTTTATTTCACCCTCTTTTACAGGAAATTTTTTCGGGGCCGTTGACCTGAATGCAGTGACGCCGGAGAGTTCGCCTGCCTTTGGGTTGCAAACGGAGCATCCATCCGGTCAGGAATATGCACACTATCTTTCCGATGTTGCAGATGTCCATAACCTTAAAATCAAAACCGGTGTCCATGTTCGGGATGTGCTTCCGAAAGAAGACGATATTACTCTTTTGACCGATCAGGGGAAAAAGCGCTGCCGTGTTTTGATATGGGCGGGCGGCGAAGCTCAATATCCTAAATCCATTCCGGATACGGTGCGCGTTGGGATTTCTTATAAGAATTTTCCAAAAGGCCATCATGTGATCATTGGCGGCGCAGAAAGTGGTATGGACGCGGCTTATCATTTAGCCAAGAGGGGTTGCACAGTTAGCGTCATTGACCCCAATGCTCCATGGGAAGTGCACGTCAGCGATTCCAGTTGTGGCCTTAGCCCCTATACTTTTGATCGTGTGCGTTATTTAAAAAAAAGCGGCAAAGTAGAATTTATAGCAGAGACCACTCAGAATATCACCAAAATGCGGCTGCAAACGCAAAGCCGCGTTCTTAATCTTGAGCATCCAGCGATTGATGCCACCGGCTATAATGTACAACAAAGCCTCGCAGGGAAACTATTTCACTTTGTCAATGGCACGCCTCATCTAACTGATCAAGACGAAAGCACAAAACATCAAAATGTTTATCTTGTTGGCCCAAATATCCAGCATGATGAAGCAATTTTCTGTTTCATATACAAATACCGCCAGCGTTTTGCCGTGGTAGTCAGTGAAATATTGGCTCGATTTGGGGAGCAAAGCCCTGTAATAGCCGAATACGCGGATAAGGGGTTCTTGCTTGATGATCTGAGCTGCTGTACGGAGGAATGCGCGTGCTGAAAATTAGCCCCTTCCAGAGTCTATCTCCTTTCATGGCAGGGCCTGGGGTCGCTCTTGTGCTAATTGTTGCCATCATTTTTGGTTCAGGGGCGGGAATGTTGTTTCTTAATATTGGGGAAGTCCTTTCCAACCAGATAGACCATATTGTGCTGTTTCTTGTGTTTCTGCTTCTCTTTGAAATTCGTATCCAAAATATTCTTTCCAGCATTAACCGGATGCCTTTTATCGCCGCAACGCTATTTGTTAATTTTGTTGCAATTCCTGTAATTGCTTTTGTGATCGCCTCAGTTTTCCTGTCCGGTCACCCGCTATTCTTGATAGGCCTTTTGATTTACTTTATCTCCCCTTGCACTGATTGGTTTTTGGGATTTACCCATATGGCAAAAGGCAATACCGGACTTGGCGCGTCTTTGATACCTATCAATATGATTGTGCAGCTTTTACTTTATCCGGTCTATCTGGATATTTTAGGGGTTACCGCGGTAGAAAATGGCGTGGCGGATGTTTTCCAGACCTTGCTGCAGTGGTTTCTTGTTCCTCTGCTTCTCGCCCTTGTCCTTCGAATTGTACTGGAACGAGTCTTGCGGAAAGAAAAGTTTAAATATGTTCAATCTTGGGTATCTCTGATCATTCCATTTGTGCTGGCCGCTCTTGTTGGGGCAATATTTGCCGCCAATATTAACACATTGGTTTTGCATGTCGCTGTCGTCCCACTGCTTCTTTGCGCGATTTTTATATTTTTCACCTTGAGCTTCTTTTTAAGCGAGGGTGTATCTAACATCATGCGGCTAACCTATGAAGACCGCGCGTTGATGACTATGACTACGGCAGCACGCAATGCCCCGCTTATGCTGGCTCTAACGATGGTCGTTATACCTGATCAGCCAATTATCTATGCCGCAATCATCATTGGAATGTTGCTCGAATTTCCGCATTTAACAGCCTTAACGGTCATTCTTGAGCGTCGGCGAAACAACGTTTAAATACTCAAAATGCGGCAGCCGATCTGTTCATGCCCGCCCTTATATCCTCGCCTTTACTATATCGCTCCAAATCTAAATAGATAAGCTGTTAACCTTTCTAGAACACATAGCGTTTTCCTCTCATTCAGAGGCGCGGCGAATAACCCACCATGCAACGTCATCGTTTTATCGCGGCGGGCTGTCCGCTGAGGCGGACGAGCCCACCCTACTCTGGCTATGGTTGCTCAGCTGTTTAGCCCCCCTTTTTAAGGGGGGACGGCGCGTCAGCGCCTGGGGGGATCCGGTATTCTTCGTCAGAATCAGGATGGGCTGGATTTTCTGGATGAGCAGGATTCGCTCAAACTTATCCTAAATATCCTATCATCTTGTTCTCCACAGCGGACAGCCAAGTAGGGCGGGTTGAGCGAAGCGATACCCGCCAATGAACACATAGCGATTTTCTCTCATTCAGAGGCGCGGCGAATAACCCACCATGCAACGTCATCGTTTTATCGCGGCGGGCTGTCCGCTGAGGCGGACGAGCCCACCCTACTCTGGCTATGGTTGCTCAGCTGTTTAGCCCCCCTTTTTAAGGGGGGACGGCGCGTCAGCGCCTGGGGGGATCCGGTATTCTTCGTCAGAATCAGGATGGGCTGGATTTTCTGGATGAGCAGGATTCGCTCAAACTTATCCTAAATATCCTATCATCTTGTTCTCCACAGCGGACAGCCAAGTAGGGCGGGTTGAGCGAAGCGAACTGCACTGGTTCTATGTCGAACTTACGGCGCAATCCAATTGTTTCGCCGCGCTCAATCGCTTACGCGTTTGACGCTTCACGGCGTCATTGATTGCCGCATGGTCAGCCGTGGGCGCTTTGGCAAAACTCGCGAGATTAACCCCATCAACGAAGAATTAGATAGAAAAAAGCTGGATGTGTAATCCCATCGAAATTAGATCGAACTCAGTACAATGAGTTATGCTATGCGCCTATCTCGTTCTTTTATGGAGTAATTCATCACCGCCAATAAAAATAGTGAACTATTTTATTATGATTGTGATCAAAGCCCTTGCTGATCATCTGTTTGCTATTTCAAGTTTCATCTCCTCATACGCGCTGTAAAGTGTTGGAACAACGAAAACGCTGATTTGAACAATCAACATTCCGCCAAAAACCGGAATCGCCAGTGGAGCCATAATATCGCTCCCTTTTCCGGTTGATGTCAAAACGGGAAGCAACGCGAGAATGGAAGTCGCGCTGGTCATCAGGCATGGCCGAATACGTCTTTTACCGGCCTCGACAATTGCTTCACGGAGTTGCGCGATCGTTTTTGTTGGGTTGTTTCGTAGGCTGTCGCGAATATAGGTAGCCATAATGACACCATCATCGGTAGCGATGCCAAACAATGCCAAAAAGCCGACCCAGACAGCAATAGACAAGTTCACTTCACCCATATGAAATAGATCACGCATGTTCGTTCCAAACAGGGTGAAATCGAAAAACCATGGTTGGCTCCAAAGCCATAGAAAAATGAACCCGCCAGACCAGGCGACTAACACATTGACAAAGATAAGAAGCGTCACATAGGTCGAGCGAAATTGAAGGTAGAGAACAAGAAAGATTAACAACAGGGCGAGCGGTAATACCAATGATAATGTCTTGGCCGCCCTCGCCTGATTTTCATAACTACCAGCAAACTCATACGAAACGCCTGGCGGCAGGGTGGGACCGAGATTCTCACGCAAGGCCATTTGTGCGGATTCGACTACATTGGTTTCGGCGAAGCCTTCTTGTTTATCAAACAACACATATCCCACCAGAAATGTATCTTCACTTTTGATTGATTGAGGCCCGCGGACATAGTGTATCTCTGCTATTTCTTTTAACGGTATTTGTATGGGCGGCCCGCCTGAAACTTTTGGCGGAGCGGGGATGAAAATGTCATGTAGTCCTTCAATCGAGTCACGGTGTTCGCGTTGATACCGAACGCGGACAGGATAGCGCTCGCGCCCTTCTACGGTTCGCGTCAGAGGGCGGCCTCCAATGGCTACCTCAATCACTTGCATTACATCATCAATTTGAATTCCATACCGGGCTATCGCTTGCCGGTCTGGGATGATTTCTAAATACGGTTTTCCAACAATGCGTTCGGCAATAACCGCACTCGTTCGCACCCCTTCCACATTGCCCGACTTCAACAATGCTTCGATTTGTAGCCCGACCTTCTCAATGGTTTCTAAATTCGGCCCGCGAACTTTCACTCCCATCGGGGCCCTCATGCCGCTTTGAAGCATAATAAGCCGCGTGCTGATTGGAGCAAGTTTTGCCGCAGAAGTAAGGCCGGGAAATTGGGCGGCTTTTACGATCTCTTTCCAAATGTCATCAGGTGTTTGAATTTGACGGCGCCAGTTTCGATAGGGCCGTCCATACGGGTCATGGATTAAATCGCCGTTCTCATCCCGCTTGAATGTGTTAGATTGAGAATCATAGGCGTAGGTTAAACGGTTTCCATTCTCATCCTGTCGAAACTCTGGATGGTATTGAACAACCGTTTCGATCATTGAAATAGGCGCAGGGTCGAGTGGGCTGTCGACCCGGCCAATTTTTCCGACCACAGTTTCAACTTCAGGGATGGCTTGTATGGCCATGTCTAATTTTTTTAACAGCTCGTTCGCTTTGCCGATGCTGGCGTGAGGCATGGTAATCGGCATGTAGAGAAAACTGCCTTCATCGAGCGACGGCATGAATTCTCTTCCCAATCCGGGAAACGTCTTTGATAATGCGACGCCTGCGTTCGACTGGTGAACGAACGACGGAAGCCAGCCGAACACAGTGTTAAACCCAAGCCAGGCCGATGCCCCGATAGCGATTAAAGTGATTGGAATCGATAGAAAAACGATTTTATATTGCAGGCTGTTTCGGAGCAGGTATGGGTAGCAGTATTGAAACAACCAAAAGAGACTCAACAGTCCAAACACGACAAGCGCAACTAGCCAAAAGTTCTCCCACGATGTATGAAGCGCGCCCAGCGGTTCCCACGTAGATGATAACAATAGGATCACGCCAATCGACGCAAACAGTACGAGAGAAAGATGAATAATTTTCCCTATTCGCTTAAGACCAATTGAAAATGGGGGCGCTTTGACCCCAAATAGAATGTGAGCGATTGGCGGCAGCAACAATAGCGCGATTCCAATACTTCCAAACAACGCGAACGTTTTGGTGTAGGCTAACGGTTTAAACAATTTGCCTTCTGCGCCGATCATGGTGAATACAGGCAGAAAACTGATGATCGTAGTCATCACAGCGGTCAATACCGCTCCACCCACTTCGTTCGCGGCGCGATAAATCACAGCGAACCTTGGTTCTTTTTCATCGGCTTTTTTTAAATGCTGCAAGATGTTTTCTGTTAGAACGATACCTATATCAACGACAGTTCCGATGGCGATTGCGATCCCGCCAAGCGCAACAACATTGGCTTGCACGCCAAACAGTTTCATCAGAATAAACGTAACCAAAACGGCAAGCGGCAGCATAGCGCTGATTAAGACCGAACTGCGTATATGAAACACCATCAACAACACAACAACGACCGTGATCAGTATTTGGTCGCGCAACGCGTTTGACAGTGTTCCTAGTGTTTCTTGGATCAAACTCGTGCGGTCATAAAATGGTACAATCGTGACTTTGCTTACGGTCCCGTCGTCAAGTATTTTTTGCGGCAATCCTGACGAAATTTCTTTGATCTTAGACTTGACGCCATCTATCACTTCCATCGGGTTCGCGCCATAACGCGCTACCACAACACCACCGACCGCTTCGGCTCCTGACTTATCCAACACGCCGCGGCGAAGCGCCGGGCCATAATTCACGGTGGCTACTTGTTCGAGCGTAATTGGAACTCCTTCACGGCTGGTAATAGCTGTATAGTTGAGGTCATCAAGGGTTTGAATGAATCCACGCCCGCGAATCACATATTCAACACCATTGTTTTCAATGGTTCGGGCGCCTACATCCAAGTTGGAACGTTGAACAGCAGAAATGATTTGAGGAAGAGTGACATTGAAACTTCGCATTGCGTCGGGGTTTACATCGATTTGATACTCCTTGACAAATCCGCCAACGCTCGCCACTTCAGATACCCCGTCCGCGCTTTGTAGTGCATAACGAACATACCAGTCCTGTACTGAGCGAAGTTCCTGCAGGTCCCACCCCCCTGCAGGTTGTCCATCAGGGGTTCGGCCTTCTAATGTGTACCAGAAAATTTGGCCCATTGCGGTAGCGTCTGGGCCTAAAGCTGGTTGCGCTTCTGGCGGCAATGTACCAGCCGGAAGGCTATTTAGTTTTTCTATAATACGGGAACGTGACCAATAAAAATCGACACCCTCATTAAAGATGACATAGATGGAAGAAAAGCCAAACATGGAATTGGAACGGATATTTTTGACGCCCGAAATTCCCAATAATGCGGTGGTCAAAGGGTAGGTCACTTGATCTTCGACATCCTGCGGCGAACGGCCAGGCCATTCGGTAAAGACAATTTGTTGGTTTTCTCCCAAATCGGGGATCGCATCGACTGGCACGGGCTCGCGCGGAAGCGCATCCAAACCAAAATCAAATGGGGATACAGCCAACGCCCAAACAATCAGCGAAGCTGAAACTAAGAAGACAACGAGTTTTTGAGACATGCAGAAAGAAAGAATTCGTTCAATCATTGGCTTTAAACTCCTCCTTGACTGTTCCACAGGTCAACATCGAAGCGCCAAAGTAGGGATTTTGAATCGCACTCTCTTTTTGTAGCCAATTTGCTCCATCAAAGTCAAATGACATTGGGCAGTTTGCCAGGTTTAAATTGTGAGAGGTTGGGTTTCCATGCGCTTTTAGGGCTTGTATCAAATGTTCGCTTAGTAGTTTGAAGAACACGCGCAACGCATCAATATCAATTGCCTTTACCCCGTCATCGACGGGTTCAGGGTGGTTTTCCCACTTTTGGCTCATTTCGTTCCAAAGGGTTTTGGCTAGTTCAAAATCGTCTTTCGCCAGCGCTTTTTGAATGTCTAGATAGAGGGGAAGAACTAATGCCAATTGAGAGTGTTCGATAAGCGCCGCCTCTGGTTTGGGGGTTGTGTGATTCGCCATCGCCATGTGCCCGTGACTTTCGTGGCCAGTGATTGAGCGTCCGCCTTCAGGGTTCATCATGCTGGGTTTTGCGATAATTTGCAGCGCGGAATCAATTTGAAACGCGCCATTGGCGACCACCAATTCGCCTTCTGTGACGCCTTCATACACAACAAACCCGTTTTCGGTTTTTGGCCCGAGTTTGATCTCACGGCCTATGTATGTTGGGTTTTTTTGATTTGGGGTTTTTACATATACAACGGCCCGTTCGCCAGTAATGAGTGGGGCGCTTTGTGGAATGATGAGTTGAGGCTCCCCGTTATGCAATGTTGATTCGATCACGCCAGTGACGTACATTCCAGGCTTGAGAAGCCCTTTTGCGTTGTCAACATTGACCCGTATTCGGGTAGTTCGCGTCGACAGATTTAAAATGGGATCAATATAGGCGACCTTGCCGGAAAAAATGCGGTCAGGTAATGCAGTTGCAGTAAACGTCACGGGTTGGCCTACTTGTATCCAAGCGAGGTCGCTTTCATACGCTTCTAATTCGCTCCAGATTAACGACAAGTCGGCGATGGTTACAATGTGTTCGCCTTTATTTACATACTCGCCTTCTTCTGAATGGCGCTTGATAACCGTCCCGCCCATCGGCGCTTTTAACATCACGCTGACTTTGGTTTGGTTGGAGGCAGCCAATTCGTCAATTTGAGAGGAAGTGAGCCCCGCAAGACGCAACCGTTCACGGGCGGCATCGACAGCCATCTTGCTAGAATCGCGCACTGTTTTTAACGTTGCTGTTGATAAGTTGTTTAACGAACGAAACGCTTGAAGAAATTCATGTTGCACGGCTAATAATTCGGGACTATAAAATAAAACTAGGTCTTGTCCTTTTTTGACCACATCGCCGTCGAATTTTGCAAATAGGCGGTCAATACGGCCGCCGACATCAGCGCTGATATGTACCCGGCGTGATGGATCAATCGCTAATTGGCCTACAAGGCGGACGTTTTTTACGGGAGCCTTTTTTTCGATTTTCGTTGTTTGAATGTCTGCGAGTGCACGCGCTTCGTTTGAAATAGACAGTGTTCGAAAAGACTTTTCTTGTGAAACTCCTAGTTGTGTTTCATCAATCGGTTGCATCTCCATACCACAAACCGGGCAGTTGCCTTCTTCGGGTAAGGGAGGGACGCAGTTCATCGCGCAAGCATAGCCAACGGGTTTTTCTTTCGCAGCTTGACTCTGGCTGGAAGCGGTTATAACTATGTTAACTTTCTGTTCCACCAATTCCATTCCGCAAATTGGGCAATCTCCGGGTTCATCTTGTTTGATCTGAGGGTGCATTGGACAGGTGAAGAGAATCCCATCGCCATTTACATCTTCTGGGGCCGTTGAGATGGCTTCGCTGTTTCCTTGATCCGATTGAACGGTTTGGATGGAAGTTTCGCCTGAGCCTAGGTTATAGAAGACATAAGCGGTTAAAACGAGACTGAGTGCCAATGCGATTTGAATCAACGATAGATTCACTCGTTTGAACAATGTGGTTAATCTATTCATGATTATGATCCCTCGATTTCTGTTAACTGTAACTTTCCGCCTACAGCGCGTTCGAACCGAGCCATTCCGATTCGGTAATCACGCTGTACTTTCAGCAACTCTGCTCTTGCGTTGATATAGGTTCGCTGTGAATCTAACAGATCAAGAAACGTTGTCTGGCCCGATTCATACGAGATTCGGCTTGCTTCAAACGTTTCTTGGGCGAGAGGAATTAAAGTGTTTTGTAGAATAGAATGCTGTTTCTCAAGTGAACGCAATTCTGACAGGATGGATGTAAGTTCTTTTTCGATTTGGTCTTCTTGAGAAGACAGTTTGTGTTCGGCTTCAACCGCTTTTGTATGCGCTATTTTCTTGGCGGCCTTTCGCCGGGCGTTCGGTAGAGGAATGTTGAAACTCACCCCAACGTTCCAGGCGTCATCACCTTCATCGCTCGGATTGGTCGGGCTGTTTCCTATCCCAATATAATTGACGCCGAAAGTGATGTCTGGATAATTGTCCTTTTTCGCAAGTTCAAGTTCCAAATCGGCGATGTCTCGTCCTAGTAAGATGCGCTTGACTTCCGGTCGTGACTGTTTCGCCAATTCAAAGAGAAGCGAGTTATGAACAGTTGTAAGAACCGGGTCTTCGTATGTAAGAGGCTCTTCAATCACAATGTGCTGGTCTACATGGAGCAGCCGGGCCAGTTCTGATTTCAACGCTAGTATTGTTGAAGGGAAGGCGACAAGGTCATTTTCGACAAGTGTGAGTTCGGTTTGAGTTTTTAACAACGCTTCGCGTCCGTGTTGTCCCGTTGTGTAGAGTGATGAAACCGCTTCCAACGCTTGCTCTAATGTAGACCGGTCTTCATTCGCTAACTCTTGCGCCGCCTTCTGATACGCCAGTCGATGGAATGTAGTGCTGACATTCTCTCGAATATCGAGCATAGCGATTCGATATTCTTCTACTGCCTGCAAGGCTTTTGTGTCGGCAATTTGGCCTAGAAGTTCTAATTCACCAAACCAGGGAACGGTTTGGCTGACGCCAATAATAAACTCTTGCTCGCCTGTACGTGTTTGTACGCCTTCAACAAACTGTGAGTAATTGATTTTGGGGTCAGGCAACGACGATGCAATTTGGCCCTGTTGGCTCAGTTGCTCAAACCGTGAAAAAAGCGCATGTAAGTTGGGATTGTTCAAAAGGGCGTGAGTGATCGCCTCATCCAATGAAAGCGTCATTGGTTCTATTTCAAGAGACTGTCGCCCTTCTTTGTGAGCGGGAACATCTATTGGAAGAATGGTGATATCAGCCCGGCTGGGTATTTCAACCGGGCTCGATACACACGACGACAATAAGATGATTAGCGGTAATCCAAGTGATAGATTTAGAATCAATAACGAACTTATGTTCTTAAAGACAGGTTTCATGATTGTTGCTCCTACGCCGACTGGAATGCACAATCATTACAGAACGGCGTTCAACGTATCCGGCTAAGAATCTAAAAATGAAAAAGACAGGACAGTAAGGAGAGAACTAAATCAGAAATGCTTCACACTGAAGGTAAATAGGAACATGAATGTGAGGGGTCTCATTCGTATAGAAAGTGGGGCGTGAATCTGAGCATTGATGGGATGAATTACTATAATTGTTATTTTCTTTACAAAGAGAGTCGAGTTGCTCGGTATGTTTGTCTCCCCTGTGTGCTGATGTTGTGGGGAGGTTTTCTTGATCAGTGCTGGTTAAAGATTGGCAGGTGCAACCGACTGACGAGTCATGGCATGTATCTTCTGCATGAGATGAGGTTTGGGGTTCATCGTTAGAACAACAAGAATGGTCTTCATCTTGCTGTACAGGCTCTTGGCATATAAGCGAAGGACGCTGGTGACTGCACAAATCATCGCACGCGCAAGTCGTAGCCATAACAGGCGCTACGATCAACAGCAACGATGAGACCGCGACAAGAAACCTATAAGGTAAATTTTGTGTTGAGATCATTTTAACCTTACGAATATTATATTAGATGTGGTAGAAAATACAAATGAAATTTGGCTCATACGGGATTTGGATACTTTTTCTCAAATTGAATTAGAGCGTTTGTCAAAAAAATGTGCGTAAAGCGCGCCCGAATCCGCCGCGGCGGACAGCGATAGATACAGTTACGTAAACTCAATCCGCACATAATTCTGGCAACCACTATAAAATTTCCAGACACGATCTCAAGGATG
>CAZKYC010000039.1:0-40220 GCA_964556895.1 uncultured bacterium
TCAGTGTAAACGCCGATTTTATGTTCATCCCTTTTCCCTTGATTCCTGTTTAGATTATTGTTGAATAGTCAGGGTTGATTTGCAAGTTTTTTTTTATTATTTGTTTATGAGATTTCACAGTTGAATGATTTGCCGTAAGGGAAATCTATGCAATCCAGCAGCCATATTGACCACTTAAAAAGCCTGGCCCCTGATACGATCTCCATCCGAAGAAAAAACCGCTTTGACGGCAACGGTCTCACGATATCTCTAGCCAATTTCTCTGAGATTGACGCCAGCCGGGTGACAACCATTTATCAAAAAGTGAATTGGATATATCAAACCTGGCTTTCAAATGATAAAAACTGCTTAACGCCAGAATTGATCAGCCAAATTTCCAAACTCAATGACGACAGTTTTTTTCAAACCGTCCACTCGCTGGGCGGCGCGATGAATGAGTTTAACCACCGCACCGCGCTTCACGATATAAAAGGCGGAAGCCTCAACAGCCTGCTTGGCCTCACTCAATTGATCTCTGAAGGCAGCGCCAATGAGAGGCTCGTCCAACGCTCGGTCAACATGGCCCGCGACCACGCCAAGATCATGCGCAACATCATTCGCGATATTGACCCCAACCTGCGTGAAGAAGACGAGTCAAACCAGGCCCACCACATTCTTCATTTTGTCGAGAAACTTCAGGATTTCAATTTTGAATTTAAGAAACTCAAACTTAAGATTGATCTCTATTGTTTGTATGACGGCTTGATCTCAAACCGTTGCCTTGAAACGTCGTCCATAGACCGAATTTTGTATAACTTTATCAATAACGCGGCGAAGTATAGCGCTGACCACCAGGCGTGCATCCATATCTTTCCTATTAATTCAATTGTCGTCCGCTTTGTGTTTGACAACGCCGTCAGCCAAGACCATCTCAATTGGTTTTCACATTCTGTTCAAGAAGATACGTCAAAATTATTCCTCTCAAACAACACCTACAAAGGCGGCGGCATCGGCCTCTGCACCTGCACCGAAATCATCCGCGATTGTTTCGGCCTAGGCTCAGCCCAAGAGACAGTCGAAAAGGGGTATATCGGCGCAACCTTGGAAGGCGCCCGCTTCTATAGTTGGTTTCATTGGCCCGTTCTCGCTGAAGCCGAATAAAAAACGCGCCCACTGATGAAGAGAGCGCGTTTTAATTCGTGATTTATTTCGAAATCAACTAGATGGAATATCCATTGTGATATTCAGGTTTGAGAAACGGCTCGGCTTTGTCGGTATTGGTGGCTTTCATGTTTTTGCCGTCCCAATAGAGTTTCTCGCCCGCAGCGATGGCCGCGTTGCCTAACATCGCCATTTCGGTCAAATAGCCGCCATATTCAAAATTCGCGCTGGGGGCTTCGCCGCCCTTGCAGGCGTCGATCCAGTCACGGTGGTGGCCCTTCGAGCGCTTTTGAGTTTTCGGCGGGCGCTTATAATTTTCGTCCAGAGATTTGGGCAATAAGACTGGCGCTCCGGCCCAACCCGAACACATGATCTTGCCCTTGCTGCCGATAAATAAGATGCCTTGCCCGCCGCCGACCAGTTCTTCGCCCGGGCCGAGTTCTTCTGGCTTTGGAGGCATGACTTCTGTGTACCAGGTCAGTTGAACGGGAGGCATCTTGCCGCGCGCCGGGAAGTGGTAATACACCATCGACGCCAGCGGGAAGGTGTAGCCGGTATTGCCAAATTGTGAGGCTTCGACGCTGGTCGGATGGCCCAAGTCAAGAACCCAAAAAGCCGGGTCGGCGTTGTGACAGAAGAAGTCGCCCATTGAGCCGGTGCCAAAATCCCACCAGCCGCGCCAAGTGTAGGGCGTGTAGTCAAGATGATAGGGGCGCTTCTTGGCCGGCCCCAGCCATAGGTCCCAATCCATGCCTTCAGGGACGGCCATCTTCTCAGTCGGGAAGCCTTCGCGGCGGCCAACGCGGGCGCGGCTTTTGGTCCAGGCTTGAACTTCTCTGATCTCGCCTATGGCGCCGTCGTGGATCCATTCATAGGTTTTGCGCAGGTCTTCGCCGCTGTGGCCCTGGTTGCCCAATTGGGTCGCGACCTTGTTCTTCTTAGCGCACTCAACGATCTTGCGGCATTCATACACCGTGCGCGCCAACGGCTTTTCACAATAGACGTGCTTGCCCAGGTTCATCGAATCAATCGCCGTAACCGCGTGGGTGTGATCGGGCGTTGCGACGATGCAGGCGTCAATGCCCTTTTCTTGTTCGAGCATCTTGCGGTAATCAATATAGACTTTGCATTTGGGGTAGTCTTTAGTGGCGTCGTCTGACTCATAGCGAATGTCGACCGTCTCTTTCGCCGGGCCGCGTCCGGCCACGCCGCCGTAATAGAAACGGCTGTAGTCGTTAAATTCCGACACGTCGCAAATCGCCATCACGCGGCAGTCTTTTTGGCGGATGATCTCTTTCATGTTTTGGATGCCGCGCCCGCCCGTACCGATCACGGCGACGTTTAACTTGTCGCTCGGCGCGACCTGGTTGGGGCCGCCGACTACATAGCGGGGAAGAAACATGACTGACGACATCGCCGCGCTGCTTAGAATGGCTGTTCGGCGGGAGAGTGTAGTGGATGATTGAACGTTTTTTGGGGATGGGTGGGCCATTGTACGAGTCTCCAATTGCGTGAATAAAGTTCATACTCAATCAATCATACCCAAAGAAACCGCAGATTTCTATCCAAGAGGTTCGCTCTCCCCTCATAATTTGTTAGGGCATGCGAAATACCCAACCAAACACTAATACCCCACGGCGCAGCCGTCCTTGCGTGGGTCGCTGCCAGCGAAATAGCGCAAGGGGCCGTCTTCGCGCCAGATGGCCTGGTAGCCGCCGAACATTCCACTGTCGACGTTGGCCACGTTATGCCCCAGCGCTTTGAGCGCGAGAACAACGTTGGGGTCAAAGCTCCGTTCGAGAGAAACGCTGCCGCCATTTTTCATCACGCTGCCAGACGGTTCTGAACTGTTTGAATGGCGCGCGCGAGGCTGGTCGCCCGCCTGTTGGATGCTGAAACCAAAGTCAACTATGTTCATCAACACTTGGGCGTGGCCCTGGGGCTGGAAGTCTCCGCCCATCACCCCAAAAGCGCATTTGGGCTTGCCGTCTTTGGTGAGAAACGCTGGGATAATGGTATGGAACGGACGCTTGTGAGGCTCAAGCGTGTTGCGGTGATTCGGGTCGAGATTAAACGCGCTGCCCCGGTTCTGTAGACAGAAGCCCAACCCCGTCGGGACCTCACGCGACCCCCAGCCGTAGTAGATGCTTTGAATGAGCGAAACCATGTTGCCGTGTTTGTCAGCGGCGCAAAGATAAATGGTGTCTGAGGAGCCATCCAGCGAACCGGGTTTCACATCAACCGACGCTTTGTTGCGGTCAATGAACGTTGCACGCTCTTTTCCATACTCTTTTGAGATCAACCATTCGAGCGGAACGTCGGCTTTTTCCATGTCGGCGTAATAGTGAGAGCGGTCTTCGAAGGCGAGTTTTTTGGCTTCGAGAAACAGGTGAATATGTTCAATCGAATTGGGCTTCATCGACGCGATATCAAATTGTTCAAGCATATTCATCATCTGAATCGCGGCGATGCCCTGCCCGTTGGGTGGAATCTCCCACAAGTCATAGCCGCGATAGTTGGTCGAGACCGGTTCCACCCAATCGGGGTGGTGGTCTTTGAAGTCTTTGAGGCTGAAGAGGCCGCCGCGTTCTTTCGAATATTGCACAATGCGCTCAGCGATCTCACCGTGATAGTACGCGCCCGCGCCGTCGCGTCTGAGAATCGAAAAGAAATTCGCCATGTCGGGGTTGGTGACCACCTGGCCGTATTGGGGCGCCTTGCCGTCAACCAGAAACGTATTGGCGGCGTTTGGAAAGTCTTTAAACGAATTGGGTGCGCCGCGCCAATACGAGCCCATAATGGGCGCGACGACAAACCCATCCCGCGCCGCCGCTTCGGCGGGCGCCAGCAGGCGGTCAATGCTCATGCTGCCAAAGCGTTTATTGAGCGCGTCCCACCCGCTGACACAGCCGGGGACGCTCCAGGCCAGCGGGCCATAGGTCGGGATGTAATTCGTCACGCCGCGTCGCTGGGCTTCGTTGCGGTTCCAAGCGTAGGGTGAGCGCCCACTGGCGTTAAGGCCATAGAGTTTCTGGTCTTTTTCGAGCCAGACGATCGAGAAAAGATCGCCGCCGGGGCCGCATGAGGTTGGCTCAGTTACCGAGGCAACGGCGTTCATCGCGATGGCGGCGTCGATAGCGTTCCCACCTTCTTTGAGAACGTCATACCCTGCCATCGCCGCCAGCGTTTGACTGGTGGCGGCCATGCCGTTGCGCCCGACCACGGTGGAGCGGTTTTGGTTTCGGCTGGTGATCGACTGACTGGTAATCGCGGCGGGAGCGCCTTTGAGAACAGGCCTCATGGTTACGGTTTGTTTTGATGTCGACCGTTGGGCAATGGTTTTACAAGAGATGGGGACCAAACTAATCGCCGCGCTTGATAGTAAGAACATTCGTCGTTTCATGGTTTCACTCGCCTTGTGCCAGATTCAATTTTTGATGTTCATCATAGAGCATTTTCATCAGATTTTCATTCAGAAAATTGTTATAGTGGTTGCCAGAATTATGTGCGGATTGAGTTTACATAACTCTATCTTTCGCTGTCCGCCGCGGCGGATACGGGCGCGCTTACCAAATGGAGCGCATATGTCCATATGCTGCAAAATTTCACTGAATTGAACGCATAAACAGAAGCCTTCGCCTAAAGATGAGAAGATGCCTCCTTTCCTGACAATTGCTGCCCCGCCCCTATTCATTCATGGGTATCGATATGATAAAACAGTGGTGTTGAGTGATCAAAAATCAATATCTTTTCAATTTAAATATGGGAGAAAACGAACCATGGTTGATTTAAAGACACAATCCCAGTTGTCTTCACGCCGTTCCTTTTTACAAACAGCGGGCGTCGCCAGTCTGGGCGCGTCAACACTGATCTCATCAATCTGGACCGAAAACGCCATCGCCCACTCCGTGAACCGAAATTCAAGCCCGTCCAAACTTAAAATCACCGACCTCCGCGTGGCGGTGGTCAAAGACGCGCCCATGCGAGTCCCGGTGATTCGCATCGACACCAATCAGGGCATCTCAGGTTATGGCGAAGTGCGCGACGGCGGCGCCAAAGAATATGCGCTGTTTCTCAAAAGCCGCATCTTGGGGGAAAACCCCTGTAATGTTGAAAAACTCTTCAACCAGATCAAACAATTTGGCCATCATGGCCGCCAGGCGGGCGGCGTCTGCGGCGTCGAAATGGCGCTGTGGGACCTCGCCGGCAAGGCCTATGGCGCGCCTGTCTATCAGATGTTGGGCGGCAGGTACCGCGACAAGATCCGCATGTACTGCGACACCACCTATTCAAAAGACCCAAAAGTCTACGCCCAGCGCATGAAAGAGCGGGTGAAGAGCGGCTATACCTATCTCAAGATGGACCTCGGCGCCAACATACTGCGCGACATTCCAAACACGATTACACGGCCCTTGGGCGACTGGCCCAGCAGCTATGTCAAACACCCGTTCACTGGTATGGAACTGACCGATAAGGGCATCGGCGTCCTCGCTGACTTTGTCGCGGCGATTCGAGAAGAGGTTGGCTATGAACTGCCCTTGGCCGCAGACCACTTTGGCCATATCGGCGTCAATAGTTGCATCCGCCTCGGCAAGGCGCTGGAACCGTATCAAATGGCGTGGCTCGAAGACATGGTGCCGTGGGAATATACCGACATGTGGCGCCAGATCACCGAATCGATTGACGTGCCCACTCTGACCGGCGAAGACATCTATCTCAAAGAAGAGTTCATCAAACTGTGCGACGCCCACGCGGTCGACATCATCCACCCCGACCTCGCCTCGTCAGGCGGCATTCTCGAAACCAAGCGCATCGGCGACTACGCCGCTGAGAAGGGCGTCCCCATGGCGATGCACTTCGCGGGCACGCCCATCTCCTGCATGGCCAACGTCCATTGCGCAGCCGCCACCCAGTCGTTCCTGGTTCTCGAAAATCACTCGGTCGACGTCAAATGGTGGGACGACATGGTCGCAGGCATCTCGAAGCCCATCGTCCAAAAAGGCTTTATCCCCGTGCCCGACGGGCCCGGCCTGGGCATCGAAGTCAACGAAGATGTAATCGAAGAACATCTACACCCCGACGAAGGCGGTCTGTTTCAGCCAACCGAACAATGGAACAAGATGCGCTCATGGGACCGCTTGTGGTCATAATTACCTTCCATCTCATAGGGAGAGGAGAATTGAAAATGAAACAACTACGATGTCTGCCATTGGCGGCGGCGCTGATATTCTGTGCATCGTCGTTCGCGCAGTTTGGAACTCTAAGCAAAGATGAGCTCATCCGCTTTACGCCTGACAACCCCTATCCACGCTTTGAAGACGGGCGCCCGCGCGTGCCTGACGAGATCCTCGAACGCTTGAAAGAAGTGTCGATTGAAGAAGCCTGGAGCGTCTTGCGCGGAAAAGGCTACCGCCTGCAGTTCACTGGCGACTGGCTCAATTTGCATCCCGACCGCGTCTTGGTGGGCCGCGCATTGACGGCGGCGTTTGTGCCAATGCGCCCTGACCTGCATGACGTGACCGAAGCCATCGGCAAACAACAGGGCAACAAAGGCGGGCAAAACTCATGGGTCATTGACCGCTTGTCAGAGAACGACGTCATCGTGATTGACCTGTTTGGCAAGGTCAAAGACGGAACCTTCGCGGGCGACAACCTGGCAAACTCAATTTGGACGAAATCAAAAACCGGCATGGTCATTCACGGCGGCGTGCGCGATATTGACGGCATCTTTCCGCTGCCTGATTTTGGCGTCTTCATTCGCGGCATGGACCCGACCGCCATCGCCGATGTGACCTTGTTTGGCATCAACACGCCCATCCGCATCGACCAGGCGACGGTCATGCCCGGCGACGTGGTCTTGGGCGGTCGCGGCGGCGTGATCTTCATCCCGCCCCATTTGACCGAGTTGATTTGTGAGCGCTCAGAAGAAGTACGTTTGCGCGACGAATTTGGCCACCTGCGCCTGCGTGAAGCAAAATACACTCCTGGCGAGATCGACACCAAGTGGACTGATGAAATCAAAGCCGACTTTGAAGAATGGAAAAAAGAACGCAAGAAGGAATAGGTATTAATCTGTTTTTTTTACGGTGTTAATGCTAGAAAGCAGTCGCGATTGAATCGTGGGGAGGGTGAGTCTCCCGACGAGCCGCGAAGAAGCAATATGGTATCATTCTCACGCGGCTCACTAGAAGTCTGCCTGCCGCAGGCAGGGTTCACCCTCCCCAAGTGAAAAAGTTAACAGCGGGGAATTTGAACAAAAAATTGGTGGAGTAATTCGCCGCGGCGATTCCCCTCTCCCCATCTTGGGGGGAGATTAAGAGGGGGTTGAAAGCTGAACGAAAAGCACAGCAAATCAAACAACCCCCACCCAGACCTCCCCCAACTTGGGGGAGGGGAAATACAATTGAGAGATAGTGTGATGAAATCATTGGGGCGAATGGTCATGCTGGGGCTGTGCGCCAGCCTTTTCTTCATTGGCTGTGCAGAACGCGAGTCGCGCTTTCCATCAAAACCGATCACCATAGTTGTGACCTGGGACGCGGGCGGCGGCACTGACGCGCTGGCGCGGTCATTGGCGCTGCACTCCAGCGACGCGTTTGAAACCGTGGTCAACGTGCTCAACCGCCCGGGCGGCTCTGGCGCGGTGGGCCATTCATTTGGCGCCACGGCGCGGCCCGACGGTTACACCGTCACCATGATCACTTATGAACTCTGCACCTACCAACCGCTAGGGCGCGTCGACCTGTCGCCGCTGAACTACAAACCAGTCATGCAACTCAATGAAGACCCGGCGGCGATTACCGTCCACGCTGGCTCGCCCTGGCAGACGCTGGGAGAGTTTATCGAATACGCCAAACAAAACCCCGGCGCGGTCACGGTCGGCAACTCAGGCCCCGGCGCGGTGTGGCACATCGGCGCCTTGAAACTCGAATCAGAAACCGGCGTCAAATTCACACATGTTCCCCACAACGGCGCCAAGCCAGCGGTCACCCAGTTATTGGGCAAGCACATCGACGCCGTGTCGGTCAGCCCGGCGGAAGTCTTGCAGTATTTAGAGCTGGGTACATTGCGCTGCCTAGGCGTGATGTCAGAAGAGCGCTTCCCCAGCTTGCCGGAGGTTCCGACATTGACCGAACAAGGCGTCAATTTAATACACGGCACCTGGCGCGGGCTGGCAGCGCCGCCCGAAACCCCCGACGCGATCATCGCCCAACTCAAAGAGGGGTTCAAAGCCGGGTTTGATTCGGCCCCATTTCAAGAGTCCGCAAAGAAAGCGCTGTTGGGATTGCGCTATCGCAACCCGCAAGAATTTAAAACATTCTTAGGTTCCGAATTTGACGCGACCTCAAAATTATTATCAAACAACGAGTCACTTTCTCAGAGCAGCTCCGAGGTCAACCGCTTCACCGTTCCGTTGTTCTATGCGGGGTTGTTAATTTTATTTTCATTGATTCTGCTGGCCCGTTCGGTGATGACAACGTCGGCGCCGGCTGAACAAAAACCGTTAAATTACTCGCTGCCTGCGGTCGTGTTTCTTTGTATCGCGGTCTACGCCGCTGTCATGTTTGTGGCGGGCTACCTCATCAGCACGCTGGTGTTTTTGGCAGTGATGTTGTTCAGCCTCGGCGAGCGCAGCCCGCTGCGAATCGGGGCGTGGTCAATCGGCGTGACGCTGATTATATATGTCATCTTTAAGACTGTTCTTGATGTGCCCTTGCCGGGCGTTGGGGGGGCGTGATGGAAGCGATACTGGTAAACCTCTCGGCGGCATTCGACCCTTCATTGTTACTGATATTGGTGGTCGGCGTCATTTCGGGCATCTTGATCGGCTCTCTGCCCGGCTTGACCGCCACCATGGGCGTGACCCTGCTGATGCCGTTCACGCTGGGCATGGGCCTCTCGCCGCAGGGCAGCATGGCGATGTTAATCGGCATCTACGTCGGCGCGATTTACGGCGGTTCGATCACCGCCATTCTCATCGCCACGCCGGGCACGCCCGCTTCGGCGGCGACTTTGCTCGACGGCTACCCCATGTCACAGCGCGGCGAAGCCGGCAAGGCGATTATTCTCGCTACGCTGGCCAGTTTTGTCGGCGGCATGATTGGCACGGCGCTGTTGGTGTTTCTCAGCCCGCAGCTGTCAAGGTTTGGCTTGCAGTTCAGCAGCCCCGAATACTTCGCCCTGGCGGTGTTTGGCCTCAGCATGATCGTCAGCATCTCCGGCGGCGACGTGGTCAAGGGCGTGATCTCTGGTTTCTTTGGGTTATTGCTCGCCACGATCGGCCTCGACCCCATGAACGGGACGCCTCGCTTCTGTTTCGGCATGGTCGAACTCTATGAAGGCATTGGCTTTATTCCCGTCTTGATTGGGCTTTACGCTTTTGCGCAGGTGTTTGACGACCTCACTCAGAATATTAAGACGACCGCTTCGGTCGCAAAATTAAATTTATCGTTCCCCAAACTCAAAGAGATTACTCGCTATTGGGCGAGTTATGTGCGCTCAGCGTTGCTTGGAACCACCATCGGCGCCTTGCCGGGGGCGGGCTGCGACATCGCTGCGTTTGTGGGATACAACGAAGCCAAGCGTTTTTCCAAACAGCCTGAACTATTCGGCAAAGGCAACCCCGAAGGCGTTATCTCGCCCGAAGCCGCCAAGAGCGGCGCCACGGCGGGCGCAATGATTCCCATGATGACGCTGGGCGTTCCGGGCGATGCGGTCACGGCGGTCATGTTGAATGGCCTGATCGTCCAGGGGCTACAACCGGGGCCGCTGCTGTTCCGCGACCACCTCGATGTGGTCTACCCCATCTTCGCGTTTATCTTTCTCGCGTATCTCGCGACTTGCGCGTTCGGGTTGATCTCGGCCCGCTGGATCGCCCGCATCGTCTTGATCGACAAGAGCGTGTTGCTGCCGATTATTTGCGCGTTGTCGGTGATTGGCGCCTACGCCATTCGCTTTAGCGTGTTTGATATTTACGTCGCGGTGGGCATGGGCGCGGTGGGCTTCTTTATGCGGCGGTACGGTTTCCCGGCGTCGCCAATTGTATTGGCGCTCATCTTGGGGCCGATGGCGGAAAGCAACCTGCGCCGCGCGTTGATGTTGCCGGACGCGGGCGTGATGATGTTTTTCTCGCGGCCCATTTCGTGCGTGTTGCTGCTGCTGGCAATCGGTTCGCTGGCTTGGGGATTATTCCGCAGCGGCAAGGAGGAGAAGGCTTCGGTGGAGTGAACGAAAACTTGCTTGCTAATGTAGGGTGGGATGAGAGAAACGAATCCCACCAGATCATATTTTGAAAGGTTGCATCGGCGGGTATCGCTATCGCTCAACCCGCCCTACGTGAGATGCCAAATGATCGAAGGCTGTATGCTCCAAGTTAATTCTCATTTTCACATTTCGTTAAATGTGGATAGTGAATATATCTGATACCCCTTAGTAGGGTGGGATGAGAACAACGAATCCCACCATTATCGAAGAAACAAAACGGGAGAACCAATCATGAAACGTCGAAATTTGCTCGCGATGTTATCAAGCCTGGGAGTCGGCGCAACCACGCAGACGGCGCTCGCCGCCCAAACGCCGCAAAACTACGGCGTGGGCGAACCGGTCAAAATTACCAAAGTCAAAGCGCTGCTCACCGCGCCCGAACACATTCGGTTGGTCGTCGTCAAAGTCGAAACCAACCAGCCCGGGCTTTACGGCTGGGGATGCGCTACTTTCACCCAACGCGCCAAACTGGCGGCCTACGCAGTCGATGAGTTTCTTGACCCGTTTCTGAGAGGCAAAAACCCCGACGCCATCGAAGACATCTGGCAGTCATCCTACGTCAGCAGCTACTGGCGCAACGGCCCGGTGCTTAACAACGCCATGAGCGGCGTCGACATGGCGCTGTGGGACATCAAAGGAAAGCGCGCCGGCATGCCGGTCTATCAAATGCTGGGCGGAAAATGCCGCTTCGCCGCCGACCTCTACGCCCACGCCTCAGGCCGCGAGCCAAAAGAGGTCGAAGACAATGTTCGCAAATGGATGGAACGCGGCTACCGCCATGTGCGCGCCCAGATGGCGACGCCGGGCTATGACGGCGGCTACGGCGCCGGCGGCGCTAAGGCGAAGAAGCCCGCCCACCTGCCCGAAGGCACGCGCGTGTTTGAACCGGCGGCCTACCTGCGGTCGACGTTAGGGTTGTTTGACCACCTGCGCGACGAACTGGGGTATGAAGTCGAGTTGCTTCACGACATCCACGAACGCGTCTCGCCCGCGCAGGCGCTGTTCATGGCGAAAGAACTTGAGAAACACCAGTTGTTTTTCCTTGAAGACCCGCTGCCGCCTGAGGAAGTCGATTTCTTCCGCCACATTCGCGAGCAGTGCGCCACGCCCATCGCGATGGGCGAGCTGTTTAACAACCCCAACGAATGGCTGGGGCTGGTTCAAGACCGCCTGATTGATTACATGCGCGTCCATCTGTCACAAATCGGCGGGCTGACGCCCGGACGAAAACTGGCGGCGTTGTGCGAAGCATTCGGCGTAAAGACCGCCTGGCACGGCCCCGGCGACAATTCGCCCTTCGGCCACGCCGCCAACGTCGCGCTCGACCTGTCGAGTTATAACTTCGGCGTCCAAGAGCAGCACATCTTCAACGACGCTGCCCAAGAGGTGTTCCCAGGCTGTCTGAAGATCGAAAACGGCTACTGCTTCGCCAACGAAGCGCCTGGCTGGGGCATTGATGTAAATGAGGACAAGGCCAAAAAGTTCCCGATTAAAGAAGACCCGCCCTTTGATCTGAATTGGGGCATGACCCGCCGCCGCGACGGCAGCGTGATCAGGCCGTAATTGAATTCGACATAGCTGCCTAGGGGTGCAGCGTGCTGCACCCTTTTTCGTAATGGTTGGCTTGGATTGAATCGGTATTATTTTGTAATCATACTTAATCGTTGGAGCAACAACATGAAACTTTATTGGATTATCTGGGCGGCGTTTGTAATTGCGGTTTTTCATTATCCGGTCATCGCGGTGTTTGCGTTTCCTACAAGCGCTGAGGGCGCATCACCATTGTTTTTGACCTACATCTTCGCCTTATTGGGGTTACTTTGCGGCATCGCGTCGGTATTTGTCTGGTTGAAACTGGTGAGAGCGCCACATAGCGAAGGCAAACTAAAAATCAACCTCAACCAGACGCCTCAGAAGTTGCATGCAAATTTTGTCATCGCCTGGGCGTTGGCCGAATCGCCTGCGGTGTTAGGCTTCGCCGCCAATGTGGTCGAAACGACCCCTTACACCCCCGCCATCTTCGCGGGGGTTTCGCTGCTCATTTTCTTATTTGAAACTCCAGCGTTCTTGAATGAAGAGGTGTGAACCGGATTTCAGGTTGTCGTCGCTCTCACGCGGCCGGGTTCTTAGACCCCACCTCTAATGACTTGGATTGCCATTCACCAAAAAATGACGAATGCGCACTGCATGGCCTTTGCTGTTGGCGTTCTTGGCGTCATCTATTTTGACTGTCAGCGTGTGCTTTCCAGGCGCCAATTCTGCGTCTAACACATGCGCCCAGGGCAGGTGAAGCCGCGAGCTCCACTGGGTGAAGAGGTCAATCGTTTTTACTTCCCCGCCGTCGATCTGATATTCAATTGCGCCGGCGTCAGGCCCGGCGGCGACAAACACGCCAACGCCGATACCGCTGAACGCGAATGTCAACTCAGCGCCCGGCTCAGCGGCAACCAACATCGGCGCGTGAACAAACCCCGCGCGCGTCCCGGCGCCGTCGTCAGGCTTCCATGATTCAATGCGCTTCCATTTGGCGTCGCCCTCGGCCTCAGAACTATCAGCCAGCCGGCCCTGGCTATAACTAAATTCATCTAACGGTTTTTGTGGCAACGCATACACATTGGTTTGCTTCTGCTTCCAGGCGGCGTCGAGCAAGGCGATGATACTGCGCGAATACAGCCGCTGGCCAAATGGCGAGGGATGAAGGTCTTTGAAATCGCCTTCCCAGGTAAATTCGTTGGCGTCGAGGCGCTCAGTCACTTCTTTGGCGAGGTTCAACGATGGGATGCGGTAATAATCAGCGACCTGCTCATGCAACGCAATCACACGCGGGGTCTTGCCGGCGCGATAGTCTTTTATCTTGGGCGGATCAACAAAATGCATCATCACAATGTCGAGATTGGGCTGCAACCGCCGCGCATGGCGAATGATTCCCTCCATCCCACGCAATGGCTCTTGGTAAATGCGCTGGTTGACCGAGTCGTTCACAGCCGCTTCGATGAACAACAGGTCAACTGGCCCGATTGAAAACACATCGCGCGTCAACCGAAACGCGCCAGGCGTTGACCCCATTGACGGGATGCCCGCGTTGATGAAGTCAAATGTCGTATTGGGAAAGCGCCTTCTCAGTTCTTCACAGACATGATCGCGCCAGCCGGAATTGTGAGTAATCGAGCCGCCCAAAAAAGCCACGCGGCCTTGTTGTTGGTTCTCAAACCTCGCCGCGCAAAAACGCAACCCGTCGCGCAAATCAAATATCGGCCCTGGCTCGGCTTGAACAACGCCAATAACGAAAACAAAAAATAAAATACTTACGACCCGTTTGATTCGAAGCCCTCTCAAACATGTATGATCTTTCCCAATTTCTGGCATGAGTGTAACACTGGGAGCGCCTGTGCAATCAGGCGGAGCCGCACTGAAGCGAGCGGAGTTATGCCCATGCCAAAATGCGCTTGCTGTTGTTGAACACTCTAAACGTCTCTTCATAAGCATCATTTGAAATGGCTTCTATTTAAGGCAGTTCGCGAATGCGAATATGGTTAAACTCAATCGGCGAGCCTTCAGACTCAAGGCAGATATGGCCCGTCTTGGGCACGGCGTTGTTACCGCCCGACACTTCTTCGCCGTTCACCCACAAGCGCACTTCGCCGTTGATAGCACGGACATAATAGTGGTTCCATTGGCCGTGGCCTTTGCTGAGATTCTTGCTGGGGAAACTGCGCACCCCATTCGGCGACAATGGCGGGAACGGGTTTAACTTTGACTTGCCCACCGGAAAAATGTCGCCGTTCGTGCTAAACCAGTCGCCTTTCTTGCCCGAACTTTTTTCATACTTTTCGGTATAGCCATGGTCGAGAATCTGAACTTCGATGCCCGAGTCAGGCAGTTTGCCCGGTTCAAGATCGGTCAACGCCTCAATCGGCGACCAGATAAACACGCCTGAGTTGCCCGCTGGCTTGAGGTGCTTCCATTGAACGACCAGTTCAAAATTGGTGAAGGTTTTTTTGGTGCGCATGACGCCAATCGGCTGGCCTTTGCAATAAAGAACGCCGTCGTCTGTCCAAGTCCAGGTGTCTTCGTAGCAATTTACGTTGGTGAAATCCTCTTCGCCCAGCGCGGCCCAGCCGTCGCCAAGACCATTAATCATCGCGCCCGGCAGCGACTTCGGCTCTCCCGCATTTGCTGCGAAAGCGATACAGGCAAAAAAGAACGAAACAAAATAGGCGACTCGGTCCATGGCTTCACTCCTCATCTATGCAACAATCAATCGGCGATTGTTTTACCGAATACCCTCATCATGCGGCGGTAGAGGCGAAACGTCCAGCGTTGTTCAAGCGCGTTGCGCCATTCGTAAGCGTCGGCGAGTTCTGACAGCGTGGTCTGATATGACGCTTCCCACGCGTTGATGGCTTGTTCCATACGGCGAATGTATTCGGTCTGGTCTTCGCTGGCGACCGTTTCGGTTTTGACGAGTGTTTTTGCTTGACGGCGGTCTAAAACGCCCTGCTCTAGCCACGAATAAATCAATGTATGCAATTTCGCCTGGGCGGCGCTTTCGTCCATCCGCGGCGTGTCGATCATGTCGAGATCAAGCGGGCCGGTTGCGTTAAAAATGTGCAAAACAACTTTGCGGTATGAGGGCGATTTAAAGTCGTGGGCGAACAAGTCTACTTGATAGAGATCATCGATTTGTTTGGCGGCGTCAATCGCGCTGGCGCTTTCGAGTAACAACCCTACTAGTTGCAGCTGCGCCCAACGTTCAATCGCGCCCAGGTTAAACACTACGCCATGCCCGCCGATGGTATTGAGTTGGATTGTGACAGATTGGGCGTTGGGCAACGCAAATTGTTTGTGTTCATCCAACCAGGGATGAGGCTTATCAAACAATGTCTCATAACCACTGCGCACGGCGTCTTCGGCGGCGGTCACCCAAGGTTCATTATGAGGAAACGTCAGCAACACGCCGGTTTGGCTTACCCGCGCCATTTCGGCGACGGCGGGCTCGCGCAGCGCTTCGGGGATATGCTCCATCACATCGAGACACACCGCGAAATCAAACGAGTTGTCTTGAAACGGCAGCGCTTCCGCCCCGCCCTTCAGTTGGTCGCCGGGGGCGTCTACCAGCGGGTCGCACAACACCCACTCATAGTCAGGCGCATACTGCCGCATACGCCCTGGGTGTCCGCCCACGTCGAGAATGCGCGCCCCTGGTTCGGGCAGCGCCCATTGAATGAGATGCTTGGCGGTTTCACACCGCTGCCAGGCGTCAAACTCAAGCAACGCAGATCCTCCTCCCATACGGCTTCAAATTATTAAAATTTACGCGCAATCGGTCGGCAACGATAGCCCAAACGGCGAACCAGACAAAAATCCTTCCGCATACGTCGCGCCAATCTGGGCGCCCAACGCACGGTTATAGGCCTCAATTTGTTTCAAATAGTCGCTGGTCCCGATGTGGTGGTAATCAGGCGGCAGGTCGGGGTCCACAAACTGGCTGGCGTAGGCCTCCATCGCCTTCTGTTTCAACGCAAAAAACTCAGTGATATCGACAGCGAATGAAACCTCGCGCATGTCGTGAATAAAATAATAGAGCAGGCGCTTTGGCGAGAAGGCGGGCGATTGGGTTTCATAGTTTGGCAGCCGCGCCAAAAAGAACGCGCTTTGGACCAGCTTCGACGCCGCCTGGTGGTCGGGGTGGCGGTCATAGGGCGGGCAAACGAAAAGATGAGGCGCCCGCGCCTGGCGAATAGCCTCGACAACTTTTTTTCTGTTTTCGTCTGAATCTTCAATCCGCCCGTCGCCCAAGTCCAGGTTCTGACGAAATTGAAGGCGCAATATCTCGCTGGCGGTTTTGGCTTCGAGGGCGCGGGTTTCGGCGTCGCCCTTGCTGCCCAATTCACCCCGGGTCAGGTCAACCACACCGCAGCGCTTGCCGGTTGCGGCGGCCTTTGCCAACGTTCCGCCCATCGCCAACTCAGCGTCATCGGGGTGGGGAGCGAACACCAACAAGTCGATTGGTTCGAGCGTGAGGTCTTTCATGTCGCTTGCTCTTTGGGCGCGGCGTCTTGGGTTGCACGGCTCTTCGCCAAAGCGCCGATCTGTGATTCTCCGGTGCGTTGCAGGGCGAATTTCATTAAAATAGGTCCAATGATTTCATTCATGGCGATACAGGCGACCATGACGGTCACAACTGGAGCGGCCCAGGTGAAGCCTTCTTTTTCTAACACTGACGCCAGCCCCAAACTCAGGCCCGCTTGAGGCAAAAACGCCATCCAATAGGTCGAGGCCTTGGCGTTGGGGACCTTGGCGACGGACAAACTTGCGCCTGTCGCCCCCCACAACAATACCATACGCATCGCCAGCAGCAACGCCGCCAGCGCCGCCATGTCGCGCATGGCCGTCAGGTGAAGCGCCGCCCCCGCCACACAGAAGAAAATCACAAAGATAATCAGCGACCCCTGGCGAATGATATCCAACAACCGCTCGCCCTGGTCGGTGGCGTTGGCGATCATGATGCCCGCCGTGACGCAGACTAAGACCGGGTCGAGGTGGATGGATTTTGACCCCACATAGACCAGGTACGAAAACGCTAACAAAAACAGGATTGGATCGCTGCGAATGTGCTTTAAATAAAACGCCACTCCCCATCCCGCCGCGGCGCCGAACAAAATCGAGAACAACAGCTCGCCGCCAAGAACGATAAACGGCTGCAGGGTCAGCGCGCTGCCTTCTACCAAGTGGTTCATGCTTAATACAACGGTATACAACATGATGACAAAGACATCTTTTAACACGACGGCGCCCAAGACCGAGTCAGTCGCCGGCCCCTTGGCCTTGAGGTCGCTGATGACGGCAATGGTGGTTGCGGGCGACTGGGCGGCGGCGATCACGCCAAACGCCAACCCGGCCTGAACCCTCACTAAAGGGCTGGCGCCCTCAAACAGCGGCAGCCATCCTGTAATAAGCCAAAAACCCGCCGTCCCCAATACGACCAAAAACGCGATTTGAAAGAACGTAATTGAAACCACGCCCTTCCAATGGTCTTTTAACTCGCTGAGCCGTAACTCACACCCGGCGGACAGCGCAATCAGCGATAGCGCGATCTGGTCAATCAGCGTCAGGTTTTTTACGGTTTCTTTACTGAGCCACCCCCCCAAGTAGGGCCCAACCGCCATCCCCGCCAACAAATATCCAGTCACGCGAGGCAACGACAAACGCGCCACAATCTCGCCCAACAAATAGCCGACGATGATGACAAACCCCAGCGAAAACGCGGTAGTGCCTTGAATGCCTGACGCCTCGCCGTAGGGATACACCTGGACGATGCTGACAAAGGCGATGACCAAAAACAGTGAGCTAATTCGGGTTAACAATCGTTTGCTCTCCGCTTACACCGCTGCCCTAGTTGGAACGGCTGGCTTGCCCGTTGAGTCGCCATCACGACTTTGGGCTGATTTGATTACCAGACCCATGAAGGCAGGCCCGATCAGCTGGTTAATCAATACCGATAAAATGACGACGCCCAGAGCGGTTTCGGCCAGCTCGCCCGGACGGATGAGATGAAAGTCGACGGCCAACGCAATCGACAAACCGCCAAAGGGTAACATCGCCAGCCCCAATCCCGCTGGAGGCCTCATCGGCCCTGGCGGCCACCACAATCGGCCCAGCCATGCGCTGACTGCCAAACTGACCGTTCGTACAAAGACATAAGCAACCGTCAACAACAACACCACCGGGCTGATCGGAGGCCACATCGCGCCGACCAAAATCATAAAGATGACAAAAAACGGTTTCTCGGCGGTCAATAAGACTTTGGTAATTCTACCTAACGAAAAATTGGGCAAGTTGGCCAATGTGACGCCCATAACCAGGTTGACGAACAATGGCGATAAATGGAGATAGGAAGACAGACCGCCAGACAAAATCACCGAACCAGCGACGAGCAATAAAAGTTCTTTCTCGCGCAAGCGCTCACTGGTGAGGTAGTGCAACATCCACCCAAGCGCCAGCCCTAACAATACTGTCACAACCACCCACCTGACGCTGCTCATGACCGGTATAAACGCTGATGCGGGCTCTTGGCCCAGTTGTATCGCGCTTTCCAACTCTACTGACGCATGAAAAACGGCGTACCACAGCCCCATGCCCGCCACCGCCATAGGGGCGCGCAAGTCGGTCAACAGTTGAAGCAATTTTGATGTGCGGCTGCGCAACGGCGCATCCCGTTGAATCAACGCCAACGCGGCGTAAGTCGATACGGTCGCCACCGCGCCTAACAAACATGAGGCGCCAATCAGCGCATTTTGGTCTTGGGTGATTTCATTCAACCCAATCAGGCCCAAGTCGCCGACAGCGTAATAACACATAGGCAGCAGAGCATAGATAGATCCAAACACCAAAAAGAACGTCACGCCCGAAACCGTCAACGCCATCTGCCAGGTGCGCAACGATATCGGTGCGAGAATTTTTCGGTCAAACTGCAAGCCAACGATCAACCCGATCCAGCCCAAACACAGGCTGAGAATGGGAGACAGTTGGTACAGCGTTTGTTCGGTCAAAAAGCGCGTCGCGCCGGGGCCAAGCATCAGGCCAATGAAAAGAAATTCCGTCCCCGCCAGAAACACATACTGCAAACCAAGCGAAAACCGATTCTGAAACAACGCCAGGCGCGAACCTGCGTAGCCAAGCAAGACAATTAACACAAAACCGATGACTACATTCATATACAACCGTTCCTGTTTCGCTAAGCAGCCATGATGACGCATCTTTGTCTGAATGCAATAGAAGACAACCTCCTATTGTGATTGGAAAGAGCAAATTCACCTAGAAGCCATCTCAATAGATTTCCTGTTTGTTGTGAAACGCGCGGGCATAACTCTGCTCGCTTCAGCGCCGCTCCGTTTTTTTGCACAGGCGCTCCCAGAGTTATGCCCATACCTAGGTACGTTTGTTCGTTAAAAAGGAGGAGGCTTTTTTTCGTTTGAGATGGCTTCTTATCGCAGAGAGGACCCAAAATGTTGACTCTATGAGTTGCGTCGTTACTCTGCCGTTTCAGGTATTTCTTTGATCAGGCTGAAATCGACTGGCATTGTAAAAATCGTCCCAATCGATGGATCGCTCAAATCAATATCGATCTCGATCAAGATTTCAACCAATTGGTGGGCGGTTGTCTTTTGATGAATCAACGCAAAGATGTTTTTGTTGTAGGCGCGCGAGCCTCGGGTGGATTGCAACAGCCCCGCGAATATGGGCACGTCTTTGGCCAACACGCGCTCCATGGCCACGCCGTCGATGACGGTGGCGTTGGCGACCTCAAGTTCGATGAGTTCAGCGAGAATATCATCGAGAAAGTCTTCTTGATTCAATATTATGACGAGCAGGTGCATGTCGGGTGGAACTCAGTTCTCTTCGCGGGCTTGAATGAGTGAGAGAATATCATTGGCCGATTTGGCGTCATACACTTCTTGGCGGAACTCTTCTTTTCGAAAAAACCGCGATATTTTACTCAAAATACTCAGAAACGACGTTTGAAGCCTAGGCTCGCCGGCGAGCAAGAAAATAAGATGGACCGGCTTGTTATCGAGCGAGTCATATTCAACCCCCTCGCGTGAGATGCCCATCGCCAACACTAAGCCGCGAATGCCCTCCGTGGTCGCGTGTGGAATCGCCATGCCGCTGCCGATGCCGGTGGTTTGAATGCGTTCCCTATCCAGAATCGCTTTGACTAATTTTTCGCAGTTGGCGATTTTGCCCGACTGTGAGGCGAGTTCGACCATCTCTTGAATCGCGCCATTCTTGGTTTGATGGCTCAATTCAAGCGAGATGCATTCCTCAATCAGAATTTCAGATAGGTTCATTCCGAAGGCCTCACATCTTCATAACTCACGTCGACGGTAAAAAATACATTATAGTGACGCTTAGTTTTTCAAGCAAACCGTGAAATCATAAAAACAAGAAAACATTGCCCTGATTTCAAGGTTTCAACAAAAATGTCTTGCTTTTTTTTTTGCCGCTGTGAGAATTGAGGTAGAAGGGTGTGAGAATGGATTCAATATTGAAATGGGCCGGAGTCATTGTGTTACTCATTGCGGTCGTTGCGGTGGTCAACGGCGCGCGCCATATCTGGGTCAATACCGCCCCTGATCTGGTTTCTCCTGACGGCGAACATACCGTTCTCGACGGCATGACCGGCAAGTTGGCGGTCGACAAATATATCGAGATCAAAAAAGACAAAGTCAAATTTAATTTGCCCACCATTAAGACAGGTGTCATGATGTACCAAGCCCAAAACGGGCGCTACCCGAAAACTCTCGAAGAAGTCGTCACATCGGGCGAGCTAACGCCAGATGTGGTGCGCGACGAAAACGGTGTTGTATTTCGCCTGAAAATCAGGCAGAATCAACTGATATTACATGGAGCGGGCAATGATAAAATTCATAGCACGACCGATGATGTCCACTATGTATTGAATTAACGCCCGGCGGCTTGTTTGAGCGCGGATTGCAGCAACTACGTTGGGGAGGATGGCATGATGGAATCGATACTGATCGAAGAAGAACAAATATCGCTTCTCGGTAAGATGCTCTATTATTCCGCTGGCCACCTCACAGCGCGTGAACGTGAAGTGTATGACCACCTGGTTGAACAACAACTGCGCAAAGTCAACCACCACCGCCAACGCGAACGAGTGACCCAAACCGGCCTCAAAGAAAGCCAGTCGGCGGGCGACGCCCAACTCATGGCCAAGAAAAACGCCATTCGTTCCCTGCGCCCCGATGAAGTCTGCAAGACCTTTGTTGATGCATGGAACAAACAAGACTTTGAAACCGAATTTTTCTGTCTGTCACAAACCTTCCCCATCCACAAAAAAAAGACGGATAACATCCGCGAATATGTCTTAAACCGCATGGGCAAATACCAAGATCGGCTTAAATTGGGGCCGATTACCAAACGCATGATGGAAGTCTCGTCCTCCGAAACTCATGGCAACAAGACCAGCGTCTATTGCATCGAAATGCACAAAATGCCTACCAAGAACTTAACAATGCATCGTCAATATGAGATGCTATTCGAAGATGGCGCTTGGCGCATCGCTGACTTTGAGACTGTCAAAAGCCACGATTCGCCGTCTACCGCACAAGCCCATGCATAAGCATCTTGGCCTGTCATTTTGGCGCACCATTTTGCGTCTCGAATTGATACACCAGCGTGTCATTTATCAATATTGAAAAATTGCTGGCCCTACATAGCCTGTCGTTTTCGGCTGCAAGGCAACTTTTTTTAACGTTTTCGTTTATTTGATAAAATCAAATTAAGCTTTTTCTGCGCCAATGGCGTCTTATTTAATAACGACATAAAGCGTTAGAACCCTTACACTAGCGCGATTTGATGAAAACCATGTATACTATCGAATGAATTATGAGCGTGACGAAATGGTGTTGCAGTCGTAATAGTAGATTGATCTAACATATTAAATGGAATACCTATTGCTCTTATCAACAAATATATGATATTCCTTCATTGGAATTGAATGTAATAGACACACTGAGGGACATACAATGAACAATGAAACTGCCCCGGTTTCGGCCCCTCCGCCGAAACCCAAGGAAGCCTGGCTCGTCCGTCTTCCAGCTCATTTGGTCTTATTGGTTTTTCTCACCACCGTCGCCTACGCGAGCGGGTCGATGTATTGGATCATGAAGAAAGACAACCAGATCGAAAAATACCGCCGCCTTGAGATCGACTTACAAAACCAGATCAAAGAGCGCGACCTGAAATTGCAGCAAAGCGGCCAAAAAATTGAGCAGCTTGGCCGTCGGGTGGAGATTCTCGACGCCATTCAGCAACTCAGCAGCGCTGACGTCTCTGAAGTCGAACAACGCAAGATCGCGCTCTTGGTTGACCAACAAAGCGAACAGTACGGTCACGACCCTTTTTTTCTCATAGCGCTCATGTCTGCTGAGTCTTCGCTGCGGCCATGGGCGCGTTCGAAAGTTGGCGCACGCGGCCTCATGCAACTCATGCCCAGTACAGGCCGCGCCCTGACCCGCCAAGTGACCGAAGATCCGACATTGATTGGTTTAGACCAAGAAGCCGAAATCAACTCGCTGAATTACCGCGAGATTGAGGGCAACATCAAGTTAGGTACGCTCTATCTCACCCAACTCATGGTGAAATACCAAAACCTTGAGAACGCCGTATACGCCTACAACCTCGGCCCCTCGATTTATGACAAGCGAATCAAAACCGGCGGGCCGATGCCGCGCCGCTATTACCACAAGATCATGGCCACCTACCAGCGCCTTCAAGACGCCCGCGAACGTAAAGAATCCAAACCTATCCCCATGGTGTTTGCACAGACTCCCCCTGAAGACATAGTCGCCCAAGCGGCGAAAGCCTTGACCTACGCCAACTAACACATCCCCTCGTTTCACAAATCAACCTATCCTATTCTCCTCGAGTCATTAGAAGTCATCTCAAAAAAAATGATTGCATTTCGACAAGGTTTCTTCTTACCAATTATTGAAGAGCCAACATAGGCGTGGGTGCAACTCTGTGAGCCCCTGTGCAACAAAGTGGAGCGGCGCCAAAGCGAGCAGAGTTGTACACACGCCGCCGGCTGCAACACCATAGTATTTCTGAGATGGCTTCTACAATTTAATTCACTCCGGCGCAAGCGCCATCACCCCCGATATATTGATTTTGGCGTAATACTGTTTTGATCTATGCGGACGAACAGAAAAACGTTATACACTAGTCCATCTCTGTGTTTTGATAGGCGCTATGCTTGTATCGTTGCGAATTTCAAACTACGTCTTGATTGATGAATGCCGCGTTGAGTGGCATCCACACTTTAATTCGCTGACCGGCGAGACCGGGGCGGGAAAGTCAGTCGTTATCTCAGCGCTGGGGCTTTTGTTGGGCGAACGCGCTTCGTCTGAAGCCGTTCGTGACAACAGCCGGGACGCAGTCATTGAAGCCGAATTTGAACTGTCGCCAAAAACCCCGCTAACCAAAACCATCGTTCAACAATTAGACGCCATCGGCGTCTCAACAGACGGCGGCCAGCTGTTGATCTCACGACGCATCTCGCCAAACGGACGCAGCCGCATATTCATCAATAACAGTTCCTGCCTGTTAAAAACGCTGCAAGAACTTGGCGAACAGCTGGTCGACCTTCACGGACAACACGAACACCAATCGCTGTTGAGAAAGTCGGCGTACCTGTCTCTGTTAGACCAAAGCGGCGGTTTATCGAAGGAAGTTCAGGAGTATCAAAGCGCTTATCATGAATGGCGAGACGCCCAACAGGCGTTGCATGAACTCGAAACAGACGAACGAGAACGTAAGCAACGCGAAGACATGCTGCGCTATCAGCGCGATGAGATCGACGCCGCCACCCTGCGCCCCGGCGAAGACGCCGAAATCGACAGCCGTTTGAAGGTCATTCAATACGCCGAAAAACTGAGCGAGCGCTGCCAATCGATCATCCAAACATTGAGCAACGGCGAAGAAGGCCGCCAACCCCTCCTTGACGAGCTCGACCGCCTCGACTCAACCCTCAATGAAATGCAATCGCTCGACCAACAAATTAAATCCATCTCTGAGATCTGGCAATCAGCGGTCATTTCGTTGCGCGAAGTGTCACGAGAAATAGAGCATTATGCGTCCGGCCTTGAGTTTGACCCCAACGAGTTAGAACAGCTGCAGGAACGGCGCTATTTAATTAAGGAACTCAAAGGCAAGTACGGCGATTCTATCGAAGACATCTCCGCCTACCTCGAACGCATTCACAACGAACTCAACCGTATCGAACACGCCGATGAAGAACGCCAGCGCCTCACCCAAGAAGCCGCAGCGAAAGAACAGACCGTGGTGTCACTGGGCGGAAAACTTCATACGCATCGCGACAAAACCGCCAAGGCCGTCACCAAAGCGGTCCAAGGCGAACTCGACGCGCTGGGCATGAACACCGCCGCATTTCAGGCGACGGTCAGTCGCCGTTATTCGCCTGACGGCGTCGACGCGGAAGAAAACGAACGGGTGTTGTTTGGCCCCAACGGCGGCGACGAAATTGACTTTCTGATTACCACCATCCCCGGCAAACCGCTTCGTCCGCTGCGTGAGGTGGCTTCGGGCGGTGAAATCTCTCGCATCATGTTGGCGTTGAAATGCGCCTTTGGCCAGGCTGACCCGGTGCCCTTGATGGTCTTTGACGAGATCGACGCCGGCGTGGGCGGAGAAACCGCCGAAGCAGTGGCCGACCGCCTGGCGAAGTTGGCGAAGAACAAACAACTGATCTGTATCACCCACTTGCCTCAGATCGCCTCGAAAGCAAACCTGAACCTGCGGGTTGAAAAAGCGGAAGGCAAAGGCGGCGTGACCAGCCAAGTGGTCGCATTGAAAGGCAAGGAACGCGAAAAAGAACTGGCGCGTATGTTGGGCGCCCAAGACTCGACCGCCTCCCAACGCTACGCCCGCGAACTACTAAAAGGCAACGCCTGAACGGCGCTTAAATCTCTACCGACACTTTTTTAGCAATTTTCCTGGCAAGTAAATCAAAATCAGAAAAAACACTTTGGACGGCAGACGTATGCGCTCCAATCGCTCCATCTGCTGGCTTAAGGTGGAACATTGGTTTTCTTGCTTCCTGAGCAAGCGGGGCCAAACTGCGATAATGCTTTACCATCAATAAACACTCTTTATCGTTCTCAATATCAATCGTGTCAGCGCATCTGACGTGCCCCTCTAGAATTGGGCCCTGTGAAGTGAGAGAAATAATGAAACGGAAGGATTTCTCTCATGTCGAAAAGCAAAGGCAAGACATCTTTTCTCTCAATTTGCTCTGATTCTAATTGATTTAATAAAACAGTAATGTCATCACACATTTGATTTTACTCATTTTCGTATAGTTTAAGGGTTGCCCAGGTCTAACACAAACGGCCCGCCTTTTTCTTTCAGGAAGTCATAGGTCTGGTCAAGATAGTTCTGAACATCATCAAAGTTGACCAATGGATCAAAAAACTGTGAGCTGTTTTCTAAGAAAAACATCGTGTTGTCGCGAAAATACGGCTCAATGCGCAGGTGAAAGGTTGAGCGGTGTTCGTTCGCGGGAGGAAACACCAGCCGCAGGCCGACGCCCGAGGCCGACCGTCCAAAACTTTCGAGTTTAGACGACGCCGATGACAATAAGTGCTTCTGAAAATACTCAAAGGTGGTCTCTGGCCCTGTGTGCGGCATCAACAAGCGCAGCAACACCTTGCAATGCAGCAACACCGGAATCTGAAACACCTCGCGAATGTCGCGCAAGATTCGCCGGGCGTCTTCGCCAAAGGTCGAGAACATCGCCTGGGTATAGTCGTCGCGATAAACCAACCGGTCATGGGTAATGGTCAGATGGCGGTTGGCCCCCTCGGCGAAGCGGGCGCCCTGGCCCTCGCCCAGCTGTTTGTATTCAGTAAAGCGGCAAGGCTCCGCCAGGCGGATGTAAAGCGCGCGCAGTTGGGCGGCGTTTAGCCCCATGGGTGGAAACAACGCTTCGAAGCCAAAGGCTAGGGGGACGTAGTCCGGCATGGTTTGAGTCTCCGTGATCGGTTTGTATAGGCGTCAGCGTAGAGTTCAGCCATTTTCGCGCACCGCATGGCGAGCATGCGGCGCAATTCCAACGGCTGCATGACTTCGGCGTGCTCGCCGAATTGCATAATCCACCAGCTGAATTCTTCCAGGCCGGAGACGATGGTCTGCATGAAGGTCCAGTTGTCTTCCTGCCACACTCGACCATGGGCAAGCGTCTTTTCAAGAATGAGTCGCCCGACGCTTTCGTCAAACCGCGCCAAGACAACATTGGGCTTTCCCGCCATGATGTTCCAACTATAGAGCAGGTAATCGTTGGGATCATAGTCAGGGTCTTGATAGAACGCTTTGCCGGAAGGCCTGGCCCCTTCCACGCGCGCGGCCTTGAAGGTGCGCACTTCATCGCGCAAGTGGCAGTAGGCGATCACATACCATGATGACCGCCGATGGACCATTGTATAAGGGCTGATCTCACGCGGCGCCGCCTCATCGCTCTCACGAGAGCGATACACGAGGCCCAGGCGCTGTCGCTTCCAGACAGCGGCGCGCAGCCTATCAATCACTGCCGGGTCTTCAGCCGTATAGACAGGGTCGCCTTCGCGTATGGAAGAACGGCCGTCATCGCTTTGGGGAAACAATCGCAGACGAATCGAACCAGCCAGATCGCTTTCGATTCCCTTGTTGTCTTTTAATAGGTCTAGCCCCATCGCCAGCATGACAGATTCATGGAGGCTGAAGGTCGATTCGCGTTCAACCAACGCGGAGGGAACGACATAACCACTCGGCGTTATATCAAGGGGGACGCCGATCCGGCTAACATCAAGAACCGTCTGTTCAATCAACTCTTCAGGCAGGTCAAGCGATTCGGCGAGATCGTTTAACGTCGCGGGGCCGATAACGGCTAAGCAATCAAGCAGCTCGATCAAGCGTTGAAGGCGGGCGGTTTGCCAAGAAGTCATTGCGGTTGCCCCTTTCGCCCCTATGAGCGGCGGCGCCGATGATTACTCAATCAACCCGGCTGGCGTCTTGATGTGGTGTAGGGTCTCGTTCATGCTGCCGCTGCGAAAGCCCGTCAAGTCGAGCGAGACAAACGTGAAGCCCGTTTCTTTGATACGGCGGTAGAGTTCGTCGCGGTTTATCAACACGCGCTGCATGTCTTCAACCGGGACCTCAATGCGCGCCAACTGGTTGTGGTGGCGCACCCGGTATTGTTGAAAACCCAGGTCGCGCATCACTGCCTCGGCCTGGTCGATCTGTTCGAGTTTTTCTCTGGTCACTTCTTCGCCGTAGGGGATGCGCGACGACATACAGGCGAACGACGGTTTGTCCCAGGTCGGAACGCCCAAGCGCTCTGACAACGCCCGCACGTCGTCTTTGGTCAACCCAGCTTCGGCTAACGGCGCGCGCACGCCCGATTCGTTGGCGGCCATCTGGCCAGGGCGGTGGTCATCAAGGTCGTCGATGATTGTTCCGATCAGAATATGGTCAATCTTATGGCCTTCGGCGAGCGCTTTGAGATGATGAACCATCTCTTGTTTACAATAATAACACCGGTTTGGTTCGTTCTTGCGATAGTCGGGGTTGTCGAGTTCTTTGGTTTTGACTTCGAGATAATTGAGCCCAAGGTCGAGAGCGAACTGTTTGGCTTCTTGATGTTCATGCTCTGAAAAACTCTCACTGATTGCGGCGACCGATAAGGCGCGTTCACCAAGAACATCAGTCGCGACTTTGGCGAGAAAGGTGCTGTCGACGCCGCCCGAATACCCGACGATGACGCTGCCCATACTTCTCAGAATGTCTTGTAGCCGTTGATATTTTTGGTCTATGTCTGCCATGACGCCTTTCCCTTGTCATTCAGTCTCCGCACTCTACAGTCTACGGAGGCGCCCATTCATCGTCAAGGAATTACCTCAACACGACGCGCCGTCTCCTGACATCGCGTCCAATACGGCCAATGAATCGACCAATTTCTGTTCGCCCGTCAGCAATCGTCTTTCGCGTAATCCTCACGCTGGGAGTCGCGTTTGGGCTGTATTGGCTGGGGCAATGGACGCCCTACAGCCGCGACAGCTTTCACATGGCTGACATGGCTGACTCGGGCTGGCGCGTGACCATGCACTCCGCCCTCACCTCCATCGTCCACCGGACGGTGTATGCCATCCTCGCCCCATTGGGTTGGAGCGCCTGGAGCGCGTTATCATTCAGCAGTTCGCTCGCCGGGGCGGTTGTTCTTCAAGTATTGTTCGCCTATCGGCGCGACCCGGCCTTTTTGGCGGCGAACATATTCACCGGCTCGTTTTTGGTATTTGTCGGCGAAGTCGAAAACTACGCCTGGGTCAATTTGTTTCTCATTCTCACATTTGTTTTTCTAAAACAGTTTCTCGAAGACGGCGCTCCCATCTGGCCGGCGCTGGCGTGTTTTTTTGTCGCAGCGTTTTGTCACATGCTGGCGTTTTTTTACCTGCCCGCAGTGTTTTGGGCGATGAGAAAACGCCCGGTGAACGCGTGGGAATTTCTTGTCCCGTTTGGGACGTACATGGTGTTACATATCGCGTGCGTCACTCTCTTTCCCCATGAGGGCATCGAACTCTCGTTGACCCGGCTGGTGCCCTTCGTAGAACTTGAACGCAAAGACCAGTGGTTTACTTTCTTTAGTTGGGCTCACCTCGAACTCAAAACCTACTACCACTTTCACGCGGGCATCTTCTTCCTCCCGCTTGGCTGGCCGATTGTGGTGTGTTTGAGAAAACATATCAACACGCCGTTTCGCTGGTTTCTCTTACAATGCGCGGTGATCGGTTTTATCTGGAACACGCTATGGCACCCCGACTTGGGCTGGGACGATTGGGACCTGTTTAGCCAGTCGTCGGTTCCATTACACTTTTTGGCGGGAGACCTTCTCGCTGATTGGGTGAACCATCTCAGACATAAACAAAACGCCCTGGATGGGTAGTCCAGGGCGTTGGCGGTTGATATGTGGAACCACGTTTAGCGTTTTTTGGCCTTGCCGCCTAGGCGCTGTTCGAGAGCGTTGCGAAGATGGCCCACTTTCTGGTTCAGTGAGATTGACACTTCGTGCCACATATTACGAAACGCGCTGATTCGAATCGGCACTTCAGTACGCAGCAGCTCGATGGAAGGCGTCTCGCCCACGAGTTTCTTACAGTCTTTCCAAACATCAAAGATGCCGTCAGGAATCGCAACAGAAAGAAACTGGGCGCGGTGAGTAATATCGATCATCAGCTTGCGAAATTCGGCTTCTAAGTCAGGGTCGACTGCCTCATTCTCAAGCCCTTGATTAAACAACTCCATATATTTCTGCCAAAGTTTAATAAACTCCTGCAGGCGTTGCATGAGAACTTCGGCGGGAACTTCTTTTACCATTGACTTGGTTGCTCGTTTCTAAAGTAGTACGCTTACAGGGTTCAAGCGGCGTATTATTCGTCTTTGTTAAATAAGCCCATTGATACGGCGAAGTATATGACATAGGCCAACACAGCCAACCCACAAACGATCTCAACGTATTCAACGAAACCCATTATCTCTTTCCTACGCTCCTATGACGGCCCGCAACCCCGCTGCGAACCGATGGCACAGATGATGCGGCTGATTAGCGAATTTCCCAAGAATAATACGAGTCCGCGGCTTTCTCTTCAAGCCGTCGAACGTTACGAACAAATTTCTCCCATTTGCTCAGTTTGCGCGACGACTCGACGGCGAACGCCAGGTCTGTATTGATTGATTGGGTTTTTCGTAAGTTTTTGTAGCCTTCTTTGAGCGATTCTTCGCGGAAACCTAACTCATACAACTTGCTGCGGCCATAGTTGTCAAAGCCTTCAGCCGCCCGCAAGAAGTAGGTAAACGATTTGACCGCGCTTTTATGAACCGACTCAAGCGTATGAGGCGGGTTGAGGTCTTTGACTCGGTCTAACAGAATTTCGGCGTTGATGAGCATCGTTTTGGTGGTGATCTTCGACTGAAGCGAATGAAACATATCCTGGGCTGATTCATCCAGTTTGTATTCAGTCGTCTTGGCCGTCATTAGTTGGTTGGATTGCATCGACGAGATCGCGCTAAAGTCTTGCATCAAGTTGGCCACATCGCGCAGGAAACCGTCGAGGTTGGTCAAATACGCCTCTTCTTCAACCGCGAGTTGTGTCGCTTGAAGCATTTGGGGCGCTTCTTCTTCAAGTTTCTTAAGGCGGTTGGCGATCATCTTATAATCGTCGCCTTCAACTGCGTTACGCAGCCACTGCAAGTCGCTGGTCAACTCACGGAACTTATCGGGAAAATAGCCGCGGCCGCCCGCGTCTTGGGCTTGTTGTAAGACCACGGCGATTTCTTCGGTGCGCTGGGCGGCTTGTTGGGCGATTTCGTCCGGCAAGGTTTGGCTGGCGTTGACCGCGTCTTCATACACTTCGACCAACTCGGCGTAGGTCAAGTCGCCAGGCTGGCGCAGCGTCTTGATCGCGCCTTCGACCGTTTCTTTTTGGTCAGGGGTAATCGACAAGGCGTTGGTTTCCATGAATGGTTTGTAGGTTTCTTTCAACTCTTCACGGAAGCGGTAGCGGTTTTGGGTCTCTAACGCGCCCTTGACGAACTCGGCTTTGGCTTTGACCGCTTCGGCCTTGGCGTAGGCTTCGCGCCATTGTTTCAACTGGGTGAGGCGCTCGAGTTCTGAGACCGCGTCCATCAGGTCCATCTTGAGTTCGCGGCCATCGGCGGCCTCAGCGTTTTCGCCAAGCCAGTCAGCGGTTTGAGACGCTTCCATTTTAACGCGGGTCAAGTCTGATTCCATCGCCAACCAGATTTGGCTAATTGATGATTGAGCGCCTGCCGCTTGTTGGTAGGCTTCGGCGTAATTTTCGTCAATTTGTTGGACTTTCGCTTCTGTGATCTGGTCGAGAGCCTGGCGATAAAGGCTAGGCGTCACGATCTGGGCGTTTTCGGCCTGAAGCATCATGTCGGCGCCTTCAAGGCGTTGCAGCGCTTTGTAGGTGCGCTGTTTCCAGGTGAAGCGCTCAGCGTCTTTGGCGATTTGAATCGCTTCGGCCGCTTTGGCGTTGGCGACGGAGTAGTTGCGCGCCGCTTGGGCCGCTTGGGCGTCATTCAACAACGCCGCCGATTTTCGGCTCTCTGGTTGGGCGTATGCGACGCCTTCAGCAAGCAGCAGCGAATCGACGGATTCTTGGGCCGTCAACACCAGGTTGTTTAATGCGCGTTCCGACTTCGCCAGGGCGTCGAGCGACACGTTGTAGGCGTCCATGTAGGCCCCTTTTGACAGCAATTCGTCGCCGTCTTCACTAGCGTACAACGCGCGGCGGTAAGCGTTGGGGCTGAGATCATCTTGTTGGGCCTGGCGCGCTTCAACAATGAGGTCATTGGCTTTGCGCAGGTTTTGTTCGGCCTGAAGTTGGTAGGCGCGCGACTCGGCGCCCTTGGCGGCCTTGATCGAATCTTCGGATTTCTGAATGGAAACCAGAAAGCGGTTTTTTTCGAGTTCATTCTGCGCCGCCGATTTCATGTTGACGGCGTTGGCGAACTGCATCGAAACCCAGTCTTTGGCGTTGGCCTTTTCAGCGGCGGCAATCGCTTGTTGAGCGCGGTTGATAAATTGTCTTGACGCTTGGGCCAAGGCTTTCATTCCCGCTTCAGCCACTTCGACAGCGGCGGGGACTTTTTCTTCAACCTGGGCGTATTGGCCGGCCTGCATGAGGCCGCGCAGTTCGTTCACCGCCTTCAACGCCGTTTCGTAGGCTTCGGGGGCGTATTTGTCGCCGCCTTGGCTGCGCAACACGCCGAAGGGGCCTTCAACCTGGCGCAAGGCTTGTTCGGTCTTGCCGCGTTTGGCGGCTTCCGGCGCGCCCGCGCTGATCTGTGCGGCCTTTTGGGCCGAGACGTAGGCTTCAGCGAAGCGTTGTTGGGTTTTTAACTCTTGGGCGCTGGCGATGGCGTCGCGAACTTGAGACACGATCGCCGGGGCATAGGCTTCGGCTTGTAATTGAAGCGCCTGATTGAGGTTATCGTTCGCAACTGACAACTGAACGTCTGCCTGTTCGCCCAAGGTTTGATACCCTTGTTGCAGCAGCGCCTTGGCTTCATCCGCGGCGGCGATCGCGCCGGAGAAGTTTTCTTGGCCTAACAGGTCTTTGCCTGTTTGGAGCGCGTCTTTGGCTTGATTGACCAAGTCAGTGAAACCCGGAACGTCTTGAACGTTCAACTGGGCCGCTTGGTCGACCTGGTTTTGCGTGTCAGCGATAATGTCGCCGGCGGCGCTGCGCTGGGCGGAAGTAATCGCTTGGATCAGCGGCTCATTCATTTGGGCGGCGACGTCAATGATCTGTTGCCACTGGCCATCGCGATCAGCGGAATCCAGTTGGGCCTGCAACGTGGTGATTTGAGACCACAGTTGAGGTTCAGCGATAGGCGCGTTGAGTTCTTGCGCTTCCTCAATCATCGACGCGATGGCGTCGCGCGCTTGTTCGGCTTCGGGGCGAAGGTGAGCAGTCGCCAAGGATTCTGTCTTGGGCTGGGTGTTTTGGGCTTCTTGTTGAAACGCGTTCAACGCGTCCATGTCAACTTCATTGGCGATTTCACCGTCAAAGCGCGAACGCAGGTCTTCAACTTCGGTAGCAACAGCGTTGATTTCTTCAGAAGTCAAAAAGCCCTGGCTGCGGGCGGTTTCGACGTTTTGTTCGGCCTGAACAATGACATCGCTGATCTCGGCCATTTTGTCTTCGACCGCCTGGCGTAGCTCGGGCACAGCGGCGATAGCGGTGCGGAAGCGCGCTTCGGCTTGTTGGGCCGACTCGGCCGCTTGTTTATAGTCGCCCGCCTCAAACTGTGATTGAGCAAGGCTCATGAGGCGATTGGCGTCGCTGTAGGAACTTTGGGCGTATTTAGGCGCCAAAGCGGCTTGCGCCTCATCTTTCGCAACATTCGCCAAATCGACGGCTTTTTGCGCATCGCGTTTTGCGCAGCCAGTGAACATTACAACAATAATTAGAATGAGACTCGCGAGTGTTACCCAGTTTGACTTTCGCGGATTCATCAACCTACTCCTTAGCGATCTTCGCAATGATGCGGATCAAATATCAGTATTCGTCTTTGTCCTGTACCCTACAACAATCAAACAGCGAGCTACTCTAGCGCTGCTTCTAGTTCCAAACGCGTGCGCAGGTACCCTAACGCTTCGTGCAAACGCAAGAAGGTGTGGTGCCATTGCAGGCTCAATTTTTTATAAAAATCAACGTGAATCCCAACCATCGCCTTTAGGGTGACGGTGTCTGACAAATAGGGGGTGATTTGTTCGGCCCCTTTATATTCTTGGCCCAGATACTCCATCAGATATTGATGGCGCCGGGCGCATTGGCTTTTTAATTTCAAAAATTCGTCATCAGATTCTTGGTCGGCTTTTTGATCATGGTAGGCGCTTTGAAACAATTTGTCATAGCGAGTCCACAGATCAAGAAACTGCTTTATGAATTTAATCCGGTATTCGATTTCTTCTTTTTCTTTTTCATTCCATGCTGCCATCAGTTGTTACTCCATCTCATGGGACAGCCGCCCGGCATACGGTTTCGGTGCGGGCGGCGCCTTCACGCGACTCCATTACAAATAGTCTGTATGAATCTAACTAAGCGGCCAACAGAGGCCCGCCAACTAGTTCAACGAATTCATCGCTTCGACCGCGCCTAAACTGGGCGCTCCACCAAAGCCGCCGACGGCGTCTTGCGTCCGTTGGACTGGGTTAAACGAGCCCGAGTCATCAGCGGCCCCGTCGCCTGTTCCGTCATTGAGTTGAAACTGGTCGCCCGGTTGCGGCAAGCCTGGAGGCGGCGGCAGGTCAGGCAAAAAACCGCCAGCCCCAAAACCAGAATTCAGGCCGCCAAAGCCTTCGAGCGATTCAAATAACGCGGGGTCGACCGCTTTGATATAAGTAAAGTCGTTATAGCCTTCAAACTGGGCCAAGGTAGCGCGAACATCAACCAACTGGTTTTCGAGCGAACCGCGCCAGTCTTCAAGCGAGGTCACCTTGGATTCTGGGTCTTCAGTCGCGACGCCTAGATTATAAAATGATAAAGCGCCCATTTCTTCGGCCTTGTCGATGGCTTTTGAAATCCAATCTTTATATTTGATCGCGAACGGGCCGAGGTATTGGTCGCGAATCACATTGATGTTGCTGGGCAGGCCGTCATAAGGCACTTCGTCGCCCATGGAGCCGTCGTCGAAATAATGAACGCCAATAGCGTCAGCCGGCACTTGAATGTAATACACCTTATAATCAATCAAATCGCCAAACATGGCGCAATAAATTTTTTCACCATATTTCACGGTCACTGAGCCGAGGCCGCCGTCAGGACCGCCGCCGAAGCCGCCGCCGCCAAAACCGCCGCCGCCGCCGCCAAAGCCGCCGCCGCCGTAGCCAAAGCCGCCGCCGCCAAATCCACCGCCGCCGTATTGCGCATGGCTACCCGCTGGAAACAGCAACGCCGTCACAACCAGTATTGTGGGAACAAGCGATTTGTATGACATGATAACCATCCCTAATCTTCTTGGATTTTCGGTATTTAGACGCTATTCCCCATCGGGAGACAGTCCGATGCAGGAAAGTATCATGAGACACGGGCTGTGTCAACTTGCACGACCAACTGTTTCTGGCTGTTTAGATGCCATGAAATTGAGTCTTTTGAGCCAGTTTAGCGCTCCTCAGAAAAATAGAAATCCAAATATTTATCAGTTCAGTACACTATAAACGGGTTTTACCCCTGATTCAATTCGCGGGAACGTTCAGCCGCATCATGAACGACATCTCTCAATATTTTAGGCGTATCCATTTGATCAAGAACAGAAAGCCCCGCTTCGGTCGTCCCGCCGGGGGTTGCAACCTTCTTAACCAACGTTTCTGGCGAATCTCCACCCTGTTTGAGCACCTCAGCGGCGCCGACGAATGTGTGGATCGCCAGTTGTTTGGCAGTATCGGCGTCGATGCCTTCTGATTTGGCCGCTTCGATAAAATGATGGACCAGATAAAACACATACCCGGGGCCGCTGCCAGACACGGCGGTTACCGCGTCTTGAAGCGGCTCGTCGACTTCAACCACCGCGCCGACTGAACGAAGAACCGTTCGCACCCATTCGCGCTCCTCTTCGGCCAAATCACCGGGAAACGAAATCGCGCTGATTCCCTGCCCGACCAAAGCGGGCAAATTGGGCATAACCCGAACGCAACGGTCTTCATGTCCCAACGCCGCGCCTAGTTTTTTTCGCGATGCGCCCGCCAAAATCGAAATGACTAAATGGTCAGCAGAGAGGGCTTCGCGTAATTCGTCTTTGGCTTCGTTTAACTTGAAAGGCTTGATCGCTAACACCACCGTTTGGGCGGCTTGAACCGCCTCGGCGTTCGACTCAACGGCCTCAACGGTATAGACTTCGCTGAGTTCTTGGCGGCGTTCGGGACGGGGTTCTGAAACGATGATCTCAGTCGGCTTCAGCGCTTGGGCGCCGACCAAACCAGCCAGAATTGCTTCGGCCATGTTTCCGCCGCCGATAAACGCTACCCGTTTCGTGAATTGAGACACCGGGCGAGGCTCCTAGAGTTTGGCGTGATAGTCTTGAAGCGCCTTCACTTGAAAGTTATTGGTCAGGTCGGCTTCGATGCCGTCCAGCGCGGCTTGGGCGCCCGCAGTGGTCGTCACATACGGGATGTTTTGTTCAACCGCACAACGGCGCAACGCCAATTCATCAAAGGCCGATTCGCGATCAAGCGGTGTATTAATAACTAAAGAGATGCGACCGTTCTTCATCAGGTCAACGATGTTCGGTCGGCTCTCTTTGACCTTGTATACTTTTTCGCAGGTCACGCCTTGTTCAACCAGGAAGGTGTGGGTACCGCCTGTGGCGAACAGGTCAAACCCAAGGCCGGCCAGGCGCTTGGCAATTGGCAAAAACACCGGTTTATCGTGGTCGTTTACACTAATGATTATTTGAGAGTGTTCTTTGGACGGGTTCGGCCCCGGCAAGAACATGCCCGCGCCCGCCTGTGCTTTGGCGTAAGCCCGGCCAAAGTCCGTGTCGATGCCCATGACTTCGCCAGTGGAGCGCATCTCAGGGCCGAGAATGGTATCAACGCCCGGAAACTTCACGAACGGCAGTACTGCCTCTTTCACCGCAACATGATCAATCTCAAGGCGTTCGGGCAGGTTGAAGTCTTTTAGCGGTTTGCCCGACATGACCTGCGCCGCGATTTTCGCCAGCGGCACACCCTTGGCCTTGCTGACATAGGGCACGGTTCGCGAAGCGCGCGGGTTCACCTCTAGGACATACACTTTTTCTTTGTCGCCGCCTTTTGAAACAGCAAATTGAATATTCATCAGGCCTTTGACTTTAAGGGCGAAGGCCAATTTTTTGGTCTGATCAATGATGGTTTCAAGGGTTTCTGGTTGAAGAGTTCTAGGAGGAATCACGCAAGCGCTGTCGCCGGAGTGGACGCCAGCAAACTCAATATGCTCCATGATGCCGCCGATGTGGACGGTCTCGCCGTCAGCGATCGCGTCGACGTCAACCTCGATGGCGTCTTCGAGAAACTTGTCAACCAAAATGGGGCGTTCAGGCGAGGCGTCGACCGCCTTCCCCATGTAGTGGCTGAGGCTTTCTTCGTCGTAAACGATTTCCATGGCGCGCCCGCCGAGAACATAGGACGGCCTGACTAATACCGGATACGTCAACCGGTTGGCAATCTCAATCGCGCCTTCGACCGAGGTCGCCGTGCCGTTAGGCGGCTGGAGGATGCCCAACTCTTCGACCAATGCGCCAAAGCGCTTGCGGTCTTCCGCCAGGTCGATGCTGTCAGGGGATGTTCCTAATATCGGAACGCCCGCCTGCTCTAACGGGACAGCCAGCTTGAGCGGCGTCTGACCGCCGAACTGAACGATCACGCCCTTGGGCTTTTCGACGTCGATGATGCTCATCACATCTTCGAAGGTCAGCGGTTCAAAATAGAGGCGGTCAGCGGTGTCATAGTCAGTCGAAACCGTTTCGGGGTTTGAATTGACCATGATGGTTTCATAGCCCAGTTCTTTGAGAGCATAGACCGCATGAACGCAACAGAAGTCAAACTCGATGCCCTGGCCGATGCGGTTGGGGCCGCCGCCGAGAATCATGATCTTCTCACGGTCACAATCGCGAACTTCGCTCTCTTGTTCGTAGGTGGAGTAATGATAAGGCGTGTGGGCCTCAAACTCAGCCGCGCAGGTATCGACTGTTTTGAACACGGGCTCTACGTTCAATTGTTTGCGCAATTCACGGACTTTGAGCTCGTCCGCCCCCCACAAATGGGCGAGTTGGCGGTCAGAAAAACCCATCGCCTTGGCGTCTTCAAGAAGGGTTTCTGTTACATCGCCAATTGACTTCGAACGCAGTTCATCTTCCATGGTGATGATTTCTTCGAGGTTCGCCAAAAACCAGCGGTCAATCTTAGTTAGTTCAAAAATGTCGTCGCGCGAATAGCCCGCCTGAAACGCATAGCGCAAATAAAACATGCGGTCAGGATTGGGCACAGTCAGTTTTTCTTCAATCTCGCGGCGCATGGCTGCGTCGTCTTTTTTTCGATAGCGCGGGTGGCTCTCATCATCAAAAACAAATTTATCTTTGCCGTCCGCGCCCAGGCCATAGCGGTCGATCTCCAACGAACGCAAGCCTTTTTGCAGCGACTCTTTGAACGTGCGCCCGATTGACATGGCCTCGCCGACTGACTTCATCTGGGTGCCTAAAACCGGTTTGGCGCCAGGCAACTTCTCAAACGCCCAGCGGGGAATCTTGGTCACGACATAATCAATCGTCGGTTCAAACGAGGCGGGCGTCTCGCGGGTGATGTCGTTGGGAATCTCGTCCAGCGTGTAGCCAACCGCCAATTTGGCGGCGATTTTTGCGATGGGGAACCCAGTCGCCTTTGACGCCAGCGCCGAACTGCGCGATACGCGCGGGTTCATCTCGATGACCACCATGCGGCCATCGTCAGGGTTCACCGCAAACTGAATGTTCGACCCCCCCGTTTCAACGCCGATTTCACGGATAATATCAATCGAAGCGTCTCGCATCATCTGGTATTCTTTGTCGGTCAGCGTCTGGGCGGGTGCGACGGTGATGCTGTCGCCGGTATGGACGCCCATCGGGTCAAAATTTTCTATCGAACAGATGATCACGACGTTGTCTTTCATGTCGCGCATCACTTCGAGCTCATATTCTTTCCACCCCAGCGCCGATTCTTCAACCAGAATGGTATTCACCGGGCTGCATTCCAGCCCCCAGCGAACGGCCTCTTCATATTCTTCGCGGTTGTAGGCCGTGCCCGCGCCCGAACCGCCCAACGTGAACGACGGGCGAATAATGACTGGAAAGCCGATCTCATCAATCGCGTCGAGCGCTTCTTGCATGTTGGTGACATACGCGCTTTGGGGCAGGTCGAGGCCGATCTTGCTCATGGCCTCTTTAAATTCTTCGCGGTCTTCGGCCTTGCGAATGGCGGGCATCTTGGCGCCGATCAATTCGACGTTGTATTTCTCCAGGATGCCTGTTTCAGACAACGCCACCGCCGCGTTCAACGCCGTCTGGCCGCCCAGAGTGGGCAGCAGACAATCGGGGCGTTCTTTATCAATGATTCGTTCGAGCGCTTCAGGAACAATCGGCTCGATGTAGGTTCGGTCGCCAAACTCAGGATCGGTCATGATGGTGGCGGGGTTGCTGTTGACCAACACCACCTTATAGCCCTCTTCGCGCAGCGCCTTACAACCCTGGGTGCCCGAATAGTCAAACTCGCACGCCTGCCCAATCACAATCGGGCCGGAGCCAATCACCAATATTTTGTTAATATCATTGCGGCGCGGCATTGCGAGTGATTACCCTTTCTGTTGCTTGACCATGCCTAAGAATTTGTCAAAGTGATGAGACGCATCATGTGGCCCTGGCGAAGCTTCAGGGTGATACTGGACCGCGAAACATTGCAGACTGGGCGACTCAAGCCCTTCGACAGTATTATCGTTTAAGTTGATATGCGTAACGCGTACGTCTTGTTGCTGGATGCTGTCAAAATCAACGCAGAAACCGTGGTTTTGCGAAGTGATGTCAATTTTTCCGGTATCAAGGTCTTTCACTGGCTGGTTGGCGCCGCGGTGGCCGAATTTGAGTTTGTAAGTCTTCCCGCCCAGGGCGAGGCCTAAGATTTGGTTGCCCAGACAGATACCAAAAATCGGTGTTTTGCCCAGTAGCCCTCTCACCGACTCGGCGGCGTAGGTCACTGGCTCAGGGTCGCCAGGACCGTTTGAAAGAAATACGCCGTCTGGCTTGAGGCGCAAGACATCTTCAGCAGTCGCCGTAGCAGGCACGACATGAACTTCGGTAAACCGCCCCGCCAGATGGCGCAAGATGTTATGTTTGATGCCAAAATCATATGCAACCACCCGAAATGGCTCGGGTTTCAACTCACGTTCTCGATAAACGGGGTGAAGGTTCTCATTCCAAACGTAGGGTTCGGCTGTCGTCACGCTTTTGACCAGGTCAGACCCCGCCATTGAGGGCACAGCCTGCGCCTTGGCGACCAGATCGGCCTCAGAACCGCCTTCGCTGCAGATCACGCCGCGCATGACCCCATGATTTCTTAACTTACGCACTAGGGCGCGGGTGTCGATGCCGCATAGCCCAGCAATGTTTTGCATCTTCAAATAGTCTTCGAGGGTGGATGAGCTGCGCCAGTTGCTTTGCAGGCGGGCGGGTTCTTTGATAATAAAGCCGCTGACCTGAATTTTTTTGGATTCGAGGTCTTCTTGATTGACCCCGTAATTGCCAATCTGAGGGTAAGTCATGGTGACCATCTGCCCATAATAAGACGGATCCGTCAACACTTCCTGATAGCCGGTCATGGAGGTGTTAAACACCACCTCGCCGCTGGTCTCGGTTGGGGCGCCAAAGGCGCGGCCGCGATAGAGCGAACCATCCTCAAGAGCGAGAACTGCCGGGGGACGTGAAACAGTGGAATAAGACGATATACCCATGTTGAGATGGTATTATGTCGCTCCCCCTCGCCCCGCGCAAGCATGACAGTCGTGATTCGACAAAAATGAGGGGATACTTCTCAAATTCGACCGATAAAACTGATTACAAGCAGCAATATATGTGATATTTTGGGCTCATCCGGGACTTGGATACGTTCTCTCAAATTGAATTAAAATTTCCAGACACGATCTCAAGGATGA
>CAZKYC010000040.1:0-6983 GCA_964556895.1 uncultured bacterium
CTTCACTGACATAAACGCTTGTCACCGTGCCGGCGGCGGTTGACGGGATGGGCGCAATCGCCTTTTCGTTTTCTAACTCAATCACGGGTTGGTCAACGTCGACGGCGTCGCCTTCTTTGACCAAGACCGACACCACCGTGCCTGAGTCTGCGCCTTCAGCAAGAGAGGGTAGCAGGATATCCATAGTTTATCTTTTTGCCTCTATTTCAAGTTTGCGAGCTTACAAAATTTCCGGGTGTACTTTATTGGGATCAACGCCAAGGTCTTTGATCGCCTGTGCGACCACCTTGCGGTCGATGGCGCCCATCAACGCCAGTTTGTAGAGCGTCGCGACCACGGTGCACTCTACATCAATTTCAAAAAACCGGCGCAGGTTTTCGCGCGTCTCGCTGCGGCCAAAGCCGTCGGTTCCCAAGGTCATTAAACCACCTGGAACCCAAGGCGCAATCTGGTCAGCCACAATTTTCATGTTGTCTGAAACCGCGACAAACGCGCCGGATTCTTTTTCCAAGACCGTTTCAATGTATGATTTTTTGGCGTCTTTGTCTGGATTTAACATGTTCCAGCGCGTCGTGTTGAGGGCGTCGGTTCGCAGGTGTTTGTAACTGGTCGCGCTCCAAACGTCGGCTTTTACATCATAGTTCTCAGCCAAAATCTTTTGGGCTGTCAGCGCGGTCATTAACAGGGGGCCGCTGCCGAGGATGTGGGCCTGGTGTTTGCCCGCCTCGCCCGGCTTGAATTTATACAGCCCGTTGAGAATGCCTTCCTCGGCGCCTTGGGGCATCGGCAGGTGAAGATAATTTTCGTTATACAGCGTGATGTAATAAAACATCTCCTTGCCGTCGTGGTACATATTTTTGAGGCCGTCTTGAATGATCACCGCCAGTTCACTAGCCAGCGCCGGGTCATAAGTCTTCATGGTGGGGATGGTTGACGCCATTAACAGGCTATGGCCGTCTTGATGTTGAAGCCCTTCGCCGTTGAGGGTGGTGCGGCCCGATGTCGCGCCCATCAAGAACCCGCGGCAGCGCGAGTCGCCCGCCAGCCACATCAAGTCGCCGACGCGCTGGAAGCCAAACATCGAGTAGTAGGTATAAAACGGAATCATGTGGCGACCCTGGTTGGTGTAGGCCGTTGCCGCCGCGACAAATGACGCCATTGATCCCGCTTCGGTGATGCCTTCTTCTAAAATCTGGCCATCTGTTTGTTCACGGTAGAAGAGCAGGCTTTCTTTGTCGACCGGCTCATACAACTGGCCTTTTGACGAATAGATGCCAATCTGACGGAACAGCGCGTCCATTCCAAAGGTACGCGCTTCGTCAGGAATAATCGGCACAACGTTCTTACCGATGTTTTTGTCTGCCAACAGTTTGGTCAAAATACGGACAAACACCATCGTAGTTGAGGCTTCTTGCGTCCCGCTGCCGTCCAAAAAATCGCTGAAGTAGTCAAGCGGTGGTGTGGTAAGCGGTTCGGCCTTGTCTTCACGCTTGGGCAAAAAACCGCCCAACGCCTCGCGTTGTTTCAAAATATATTTCGTCTCAGCGCTGTCTTTGGCCGGGCGGTAAAACGGCGCGTTGACAACGTCTTCGTCGTCAATGGGGATCTGAAAGCGGTCGCGAAATTCGCGCAACTCGCGTTCGTTCATTTTCTTCTGCTGGTGGGTGATGTTGCGCCCTTCGCCGGCTTCGCCTAGCCCATAGCCTTTGATGGTTTTGGCGAGAATGACTGTCGGCTGGCCTTTGTGTTCCATCGCGGCCTTGTAGGCGGTATACACTTTTTTCGGGTCATGGCCGCCGCGCAACAGTTTTTGAATGCGGTCGTCGCTCCAATGGTTGACGCGTTCTGCCAGGTCGGGGTACTTGCCGAAGAAATGTTTGCGGGCGTAACTGCCGGGTTCGACGGAATATTTCTGAAACTCGCCGTCAACCACTTCGCCCATTCGTTTGGCCAACAGGCCGTCATGGTCGGATTCGAGCAGTTCGTCCCAATCAGACCCCCAGATGACCTTGATCACGTTCCAGCCAGCCCCACGAAACAGCGACTCAAGTTCTTGAATGATCTTGCCGTTGCCTCGCACCGGGCCGTCGAGACGCTGTAGGTTGCAGTTGACAATCCAGGTTAATTTGTCGAGATGTTCGCGGCCCGCCATGGTGATGGCGCCCAGGGTTTCGGGTTCGTCTGACTCGCCGTCGCCGACATAACACCAGATATTTGGGTTTTCTTTGCCTTCCGGCAACAGGCCCCGGCTTTTCATGTATTGAATGAAACGGGCTTGATAAATCGAACAAATCGGCCCCAAGCCCATCGAAACCGTCGGGAACTGCCAAAAATCAGGCATCAAGTAAGGGTGTGGGTAAGAAGAAAGCCCGCCGCCTTCGGTCAGTTCTTGACGGAAGGCGTGTAGTTTTTTCGCGTCCATGCGATATTCCATATAGGCGCGCGAGTAATTGCCTGGCGACGCGTGACCCTGAAAATAAACTAGGTCGGCCATGCGCTTGTCGTTGCCAGCATGGAACACATGGTTAAAGCCGACTTCGTATAACGTGGCGAGCGACGCGAAGGTTGAGATATGGCCGCCAAGCCCGTTGTGGACGCGGTTGGCCTGCACCACCATCGCCATCGCGTTCCAGCGCACTAGGCTTTTGATGCGGCGTTCAATGTCGCGGTCGCCGGGGTATTCAGGCTGTTCGTCAGCCGGGATGGTGTTGAAATACGGCGAACTGATGGTGATCGGCACCTCGACGCCGTTCTTGCGCAGGCGCCGAATGAGGTTATTTACCAAAAAAGAGGGCCGCGGCGGTTCTTCTGACTTGAGTGCGTGACTATAAATATAGTCCATCGAGTCATACCAGTGGTTTGACTCAGAGGCTTTTTGGGTAATGTTCTCTAACAGTTCATCATGAGAATAGGCTGAGGCTTTTTGGGGTTCCGTCGACACGGCGCTTCTCCTGTTTGGTAACCTTGCGTTCGAGTGGACGCAGTTGAAATCAGTTTGGCTCGAAAGTATCGTTGAACAATTCTCAGATGAAAAACCAATGAAATGTCTCGATCTATCGTTCTCATCTCCATATCATACCATCGCTTGTGACGAAGCGTTGTTGCTGATGCGCGAGAGCGATGATGATGGCCCGGTTTTGCGCTTCTGGCAGACCCAAACCCACTTTGTCGTCATCGGCCGGTCGAACCAGGTCGACCGCGAAGTCAACACCGAAGCCTGTCGGCTAAACCAAGTAGCAATCGTACGCCGTTCGAGCGGCGGCGGCTCGGTCATCAACGGGCCGGGCTGTTTAAATTATTCGCTGATCTTGCCGATTGGGCCTAACGGGCCTTTGGCCAAAATTGACCGAACCTATTCGTATGTCTTAGAGCGGCACAAGTCTGTCTTACAAGACCTGATCGCTGGCGATGTTAAAATTCAGGGCATCTCTGATCTATCAGTCGACGGACGCAAGTGTTCGGGAAACGCGCAACGCCGAAAAAAACGTTATGTGTTATTTCACGGAACGTTTTTGTTGGACTTTGACATCAGCCTGATTCCCAAATTGCTGCCGATGCCGTCAAAACAACCTGATTATCGCGCCCAGCGCCCACACGCCGACTTTGTAACAAACCTCAACATCGAAATGTCGGAGTTAAAAAAACGGCTCATCGAAGTCTGGGGGGCGAACGACCCTCTTGAATCGGTTCCCCACGATCAGATTGAAGAGCTGGCGTCAAAGCAGTTTTCACAGGATGAATGGACTTATCAATTTTAGTAGTTTTGCGCCGAAGATAAAGCAGTAGAAACCGTCAGAGCGGCTTTGACGCCAGTTTTTATCTGTTTGTAACAAATTTCCCGTCCCAGTGCGTCTAAAAACACCTCCGCCTCAGCACAAGGTTCTCTCGGTCGCCCTTGACGTCAACCTCTTGCTTAAATCAAGATTTATAAGGGTGTTGAGCGGTATCTAGATCGTTGATTGCTTCAACGGCAATTGACTTGACTGGCGCTGACGCTCTCTCTAGCCAATCATGAAATAACTGCAGGTATCGCGGCAGGCGTGAATGAGTTGGCTCAACATAAATCGTTAATTGCTTTTCTTGGCGGGCTAGAGCGTTTGTTAAAAAAATGTGCGTAAAGCGCGCCCGAAGGGCTCAGCGATAGATACAGTTACGTAAACTCAATCCGCACAGTATTCTGACAACCACTATAAAACCAGAACCAACTTTACCCCATGAAGTACCTGGTGATTGGTTGGTCTCCGTTCGGGCAAGTGCTCTTTGAGGCCAACCACATTGGCGCCCCATATTCATTTTGTCACCAGCGATAAGTTTTCACCGTCTTCGCTGGAATCACATCTTTAAACTCAACCTCGCCTGCGCGGACGCGAATTTTTTTCTTCTTACCATCATTGGCGACGACTATGACCATGGAGCCGTCAGGGTTGTGCACAACAAGGTTCGCAAAGTTATTGTCACCTTTCGACGAATCAACCCTCACTGCGCCGCGCTGTATAAACCGTGAGAAATGGCCATACATAAAGTGGTCGAAATTATAGCGTACGCTGTTGTCAGCCAGGCGCTCAATTGAGGTCGGCGTACAGTCATGCGGCCCGCTATTGGGCTGCTGGTTTTCATCGGTCATGATGACCCAGGCGTTGTAGGTGCGCGACCAGTTGCGGAAAATTTCAATAATCTCAATCGCACCGCGTGTCTGAAATGTCGAACCCTCAGTAAAATAGATGTCTTTCTCAGGGAATTTGTTTTTGAATTCCGTCTGCGCCTCGACTTTGCCTTCATATAAGTGAAACGCGGTTCCATTCACATACTGCGCGGCTTCTCTATCGCTGAGTACCGTGTCAGGAAACTCTAATAAGTTCCAGTTGTGGTCCCAACACCAGATTTGCGTGTCCTGCCCCGCCTCTTTCATGAGCGGCCCCAGATGGTCGCGAATAAAGTCGCGCTGGTCTTCGCCGCTCCAATAACAGGTCGGGTAATGTTTGTTTGGGAAATCAGGCTCGTTCTGAGGAGTGATGGCGTAAATGGGAATGCCCTCGGCTTGATAGGCCTGAATGAACTTCACCAAATAGCGGGCGTACACCCCATAATATTTGCGCAGCAGTCGCCCATGTTTGAGCGAGCCGTTGTCTTTCATCCAGGCGGGCGGGCTCCAGGGCGACGCCATAAACAACAGGTCGGGGTTAATCGAAAGCGCCTCTCTCAACACGGGAATAACATAGGCTTTATCTTTTTCGATTGAGAACCCTTCGAGTTCCATGTCAGTCTCGCTGTGTGGCAGGTCGCTGTACGAATAAAAAGGCTCGCCGACAAAATCAGACGTGCCAATACAGATACGCATGAGGTTCATGCCATTGCCGTTTTTGGGGTCGACAATCTGGCGGATGACTTGGGTGCGTTTTTCGGGGCTGAGCTGAAACAGGTTCCAACAGGTGGCGTGTTCAAACGACGCCCCGACGCCAAGAATTGGCTGATAGGTTTTGCTCTCATCTATGAATATCTCAACGTCGCTGTCTGTCGCCTTAGAAGCGGCTAATGGCGCTTGGTTGACCATCCAGGCGTTGTCCCTTTCAGAGCTTTGCCACTGCTCTACATCAGCGGTCGATATCAGAGACAGAAACCCTAAGAGGATGAATAAACAAAACAGTCTGGCGCAACACATCATCTTTTCAAACCTCATCTATATTATTAGACAAATGTCGCTTCAAGACATTGTTTTATTGATATACAATAGATATCTAGCATACCTTGATGATTAGGGTGCGACACCGCGCATGGCTCAATCAAAGATTTCATCACCTAAACTTAACTATCTTCTCTATCAAGTGTTATGCACAATCGCAACAGTCTTGTTTGTCTGTTTGTTGGTTGCGCTAAAACGACAAACCGGCTACTCGATATTTGATTATTCGTTAGCGCTGGTTTTCTTCCCCATGCTACATAGCGCACAAGTCTATCACTCAAGGCTGTGTTATCCCTCTACAGGAACATCGGCGTATATCCTAAATAGACAATCCAACTCAGGCATGGGTGCAACTCTGTGAGCGCCTGTGCAAAAAGGCGGAGCGGCGCCGAAGCGAGCAGAATTGTACCCATGCCACATACAACGATAAAAAAATCATCCTTGAGATCGTGTCTGGAAATTGTAATTCAATTTGAGAGAACGTATCCAAATCCCGGATGAGCCTTTAATGAGTTGATGTGAATTGATAATTGGTTCTTCACAAGAATCTGTGCACGATTTTAAAGGAAAAGGTTGATAAAATGAGTCGGGGCCCCGCTGTTCGGATTCCACAAAACATGCGCTCTGGCGAGGTCAAACCATTATCACCATCGCACCTTCTATTGGTTGAAGGCGCGACGGCGAGAATGGTTTTAGTCTACCCCATAACCTTGTCATTCCTCACAACGCCCAACTCATTTAATCACAGGTAGTTATAGGCCGATTCGGTCTTTTTTCTTGCACAGATTCTTAGGACGAGCCCTCTTTTTTACGAACCAAATCTTCTTTTAATAAGTTTAAATGTTGTCTGCCTCCAAGCCTAACAGACAAACGTTTATGATAATTGTCAACTTTTGAATTAACTCCAGAGGATATAAATAGTGACTCGTTTTTATTCATGAAATTTAATAAATCTACTTCTAAACCTAATTCAACAGACTGAAAATAAAGGTCACGGATATTGTTTTTGATATCGTCACTGCTTGGACGGCCTTTTTTTAGCAATTGGTCTACTTCATTCATTTTTCGTAAAAACGATAGATGTAATTCATTCTTAATTTTCAAATTTTCTACATCAACTGATTTTATTGAATGGAGAACTGAATTTTCTATCGGAATGTATGAATTACCAACATATTTAACTGCGTCACTTTTGTTTTCTGTGAATGACGGTAAAGTCACGGCAAACATGATAAGAATGCAAAAAAGAAAATTGATCATCTTGATCCTCTTTTGTACAATGGTATGGTGAATATATACCCTA
>CAZKYC010000040.1:7021-39718 GCA_964556895.1 uncultured bacterium
CCCGCAATTGTCAATATCGTATCTCAAAAAATTTTTTGATACATAAAAAATATCAAATGAATTCTTCTATCCTAAGAACCTTGAGATATGGAAGAAGCTGAACCGCCCCCCTTAAAAAGGAGGGCGTGTTGAAGCAGTATCTCCCTCAAGCCATACTGTATTGATCACACCCTAAAACCTGGCAGGATATGGATATTCAACAAGCCAATTTACAGGCGCTTCAACAACGATACCCCGAACTGGCGGCGCGGTTGCAGTCAAATCAACAAGACGCTGAAGTCGCGCTGCGTAAGACCGCGACTGAACACCCCACCCTGGTTGTGCAAAAACACGGACAATGGGCGGCGCTTCACCACCCTCAAGACCCCATCGCCCACGCCCAGCAATACGTCCAATCGATTACCGAACTTCCCGCCGCACGCAACGTGATGATGTTTGGGTTTGGCCTGGGCTACGCGGCGTTGCTCCTGCGCGAGCGAATGCTGGAGCCGCAGCGCATCCTGCTAATGGGGCCGTCGCTCAGCGTGTTTCGCGCCGCCTTACAGACCGTCAACCTGACCGAGTTAATTCACGATCCGGCAGTGACCCTGGTGGTTGGCGCACAGCCGGGGGCGGTTCGCCAGGCGGTGTTAGACCACCTGATAGAATTCATGGCCAACTCGGTTACGGCGGTTGAATACCCGCCAGTCACAGGCGCGTTCGGCGAATGGGCCGAGGCCGCCAAACAAGAAGCCCAAGAGACGCTGCGCTTTGGCCAGAGCGGCCTAATCACGAAATTCAAAGACGGCCCCCTCACCATTCAAAACCTGTTGGGCAACCTCGAAGCGATTGCGTCAACGCCCGGGTTGTCGGCCTTTGGCGAGTCGTTGAAGAACGTCCCTGCGGTCGTTATCGCCGCCGGGCCGTCGCTGGCCAAGAACATGCACCTGTTGAAAGACATGCAAGATCAATTCTTGTTACTCGCGGTCGACACGGCCTATGAGCTGCTCGTGAAGAATGACATCCGTCCTCACATTGTGGTCACGGTCGACCCCACCGAACTCAACCTGCGCCATTTTCATCAAGACCATTACCACGGCGTCTGGCTCTTGTTTGACCCAGAGGCGCGGCCCGAAATCGTCAACAAGTTTTCAAAACGCCTAGTCGCCATGACCGACAAACATGACTTCTTTCAGTGGCTCGACAACCAAACCGGCGGTAAGGGAACCATCCGAAAAGGCGGTATGGTATCGCAAGCAGGATTGTATGCGGCGGCTTACCTGGCCTGTTCGCCGATCATTCTCGTCGGGCAAGACCTGGCGCTCGACCGTGAACAGGGAATGACCCATATCGGCGACACCGCCAACTGCCGCCGAGTCGGGTTTGTTGAAGGCGACCGCACCAAAGCCGATGTGCCCAACCTGGACGGAAGCCAAACCAGCCGTGAGCCGTTGTTCTGGGTCGACGGCGTTGACGGCGAGCCTGTGCCCACCGTGCAGAGTTTCTTGCTCTACATTCGCATGCTAGAAGAAGATGTCAGGCGCATCCCGGCGCGCGTGATCGACGCCACCGAAGGCGGCGCCAAACTTGACGGGACAGAAATCAAACCCCTGGCTGAAGTGATTGATCAAGAACGAAAACCTGAAGTTTCAATCTCGTCCATCTTCGATGCGTTCCAATCAGAACACAAAACCACGCCTCAACCAAAAGTGGATATTCGAGGCGAGATTCAACAACGCCTCAGCGACAGGCTCAAGCGGGCGAAGGCCATCGCGCAAGAATCAATGAATCTGGCGCAAGACGATATCAGCAGCGCGGAAACAGCGCTCGAAAACGCCCGCCAACAATTGATTACAGATGCGATAGACGACTACATGATCGAATACGCCGCCCCCAAAGCGTTGTTTGAGTTTCTCAAACTGGGGCCCGGCGGCGCCAGCCCAGACGAACGGTTGAAACAGATTCAACGCCGTCTGCAGGCCTTAATCAACGCGGTCGAAGAAGCCAACCAGATGCTAGAGCGTTTGTCAAAAAAATGTACGTAAAGCGCGCCCCAATCCGCCGCGGCGGACAGCGATAGATACAGTTACGTAAACTCAATCCGCACATAATTCTGGCAACCACTATCAATGATTCGTTTCAATGAAAAACGCCCTTCCAATTCATGAAAGGGCGTCTCAATGATCGACTTTAAAATGTCCTATTCGTCTTTGAACTGAAGGCTGATAAAGCCGTATGACTCAACCTGGTTTGATTCTTTGTCGGCGTTATAAAACGCGATGAAGTGTTCGATGCCAGTCTGCGCGCCCATCAGGTCTAACATAGGCAGCGTCTTGGCGCCAACCAAATGGCGTTGTTTCTCACTGATGTCATCTTGTTGTTCGGTGTCGATCTCAAGCCATGCGCCTTCTTGCTTAAGCGGGTCGCCTTCATTGGGGAACAGTTTATCAAAGAACGGCAGCGATGAGATATAACAGGTGTAGGCGGAATTTTCGATTGTTAAGTTGCGTTCGAACGAACCCACTTGTTTATATTCTTCGATGTCGTTTGGCTCTTTTAATACGCTTTCACCGTCATTGTCTTCATCGACGGCGCCGCTGGCGGCGAAGGCTTTATAAGCTTCGCCGTCTTTGATCGCAACAAAGAAATAGATTCGCTGCAGGGTGTTTGAGTCAGACAGTTGTTCTTCTTCGCGAATGCGGTCGATGTCTACAGAATCGGTGTCAATAAACGCAGTCTGTGCATGGCCTAAAAGACTTAGCGAGAAGGTTGCTATAATTAACGCAACTGTTACGCGAATATGCATCTCTTTTCTCCTTGTATTCGCCAAACCGCCCCCATCATACGGTTACGGCAAGAACATCACTTTCCCAAGAGACGCCCGATTGTTTACCAGCCGACCAAGATGAAAATCCACAAAAAACTATAAAATAAATTAGCATTGCTCCATCATAGTATTACGTTTTTTAAAGAATGCAAGTGGCAAAACGACCCTTACTTGCTACTCTTGTGACCTTAACGATGTAAAGATAAGTTTACAGTTAGTTCGACTATACTCCAAAAATGTTCGGCTGAAAACCGATTTTTTTAACTTTTTTTCTCAAAAAGGCGAATAAATACAACCGATATAATCAACTTTCCTGTTTGGGTTTATCCTTGGTTCCCTAAGACTATTTAGATCAAGTTACGATTCAAATCGGTAAAGGATACGCACCGATTTGAATTTTGTAAAAATACTTGTTGGGTAGACAGGGTCGCGCCCGGCGCCATAATCCCATTCATATGATTCATATCCTTCCTCCAGAAATCGCCAACCGCATCGCGGCGGGCGAAGTCGTCGAGCGCCCTGCCTCAGTGGTGCGCGAACTCATCGACAACTCGATTGACGCCGGCGCCCGGCGAATTGATGTTGAGGTGCGCGACGGCGGGCTGGGGCTGATCCGCGTGACCGATGACGGCGTAGGCATGGCGGTTGAAGACGCGGCCATGTGCGTCAAGCGCCACGCGACAAGTAAAATTCTAACGGGCGCTGATCTCGACGCCATCTTGACCAAAGGGTTTCGCGGCGAGGCGCTGGCGGCGATTGGGTCAGTCTCTAAGTTTGAGGTCAAAACCCGCCAGAAAGACGCTGAATGGGCGACCCGCTTACTCGTCGAGGGCGGGATCGAAGGCGAACCTGAACAAACCGGCGGCCCGGTCGGGACCACCGTCTCGGTCAGCGACCTGTTTTATAACACCCCGGCGCGGCGCAAGTTTTTGAAAAAGCCCGCCACCGAACTCGGCCATGTTCTCTCGGTGATCAATACTCACGCGCTGGCCCATGAATCGGTGCATTTCACTTTTACCAACAACCATAACCGTTCGCTCGACCTGCCTGCTGTCGCGAACCGCCCTGAGCGCATCAAACAAATTTTCGGCGCGAATATTCTTACCGACATGATCCCGGTGCATTTCGAATCGCCGATATTGGCCATCAGCGGGTTTATTTCGCGTCCGACGTTGACCCGAAACGGCGCCCAACACCTGTTCTTTTTCGTCAACGACCGCTACATCAAAGACCGTCTGCTTCATCGCGCGGTGATGAACGGCTACCGAAACTTGCTGCCGACCGGGCGCTTTCCGGTGGTGTTTTTGCATTTCGAGATCAGCCCCAGCGAGATCGATATCAATGTTCACCCCACCAAACAAGAGATCAAATTCTCCCGCGAAGACGCGGTCTTCTCAGCCGTCTACGGGACCATTCGCCAGTCGTGGGACAAGCGCGAAGAAGCCCAAAAAGAGGTCCAGCATGTATTCAACGAAGTCGACGATGAGAAGCCAGGGCCTCCAATTCAGCCGAAGGTCTCAATGTCCCCGTCACGGCCTCAACCTCAACCTCAACCATCGTCTCAGCCGTTGATGTCTAATCCAGAAAGCGCCGCCCCAGCGCAACCTGCCCCGCCAATGGAGCCTGTCCAGCAACCAACCGCGCAATCAACCGCACAGCGACCGAGTGAAACGCCGCCGGTTTCTGGGCCAGGTTCTTCAATGGAACCAACTCAACCCCAGGCGCCGCTAACGCCGCCCGACCCAATCGTATCGCTAAACCGCAAGCCTGTTGGCGAACCAACAAGCCAGCTGTCAACCGAAGAGGCGAGCGGTTTCGATGATTTGGGCAAAGTCGAGAAACGGCTAGACGATGTGTTTGACGCCGTCTCGCTCGAGGGCGTCGAACCGCTTCAGGTGATTGGACAGTTGCTTGATAGTTATATTCTCGCCGGGTCGAAAGAGGGCTTCTATCTCATCGACCAACACGCCGCCCATGAGCGCTTGATGTTTGAAAAATTTTTGGTGCAATCGCAAAACGCCAGCATCGCCAAACAAGCGCTGTTGTTTCCATTGACGGTCGAGTTGTCTGCGCCTGAAGCGGTGTGGATCGAAGACCAGGCCGACATGCTCAACCAATTGGGCTTCGAACTGGAGCCGTTTGGCCCGCAGACGGTCATTCTTCGCACCCTGCCGTCTCATATCAACACCGACCAGGCCGAAGCCTTTTTGAAAGACCTGTTAGGCGAGATGCAGCGCGAAGGCAGCGTCGTTGAACGGCAAGAACGGGCGCTTTACACCATGGCCTGCCGCGCGGCGGTGAAATTTGGCGACCCTCTCACCCATGACGACATGACCGCCATCGTGCGCGGGCTAGAGGCGATTCCACGGCGTAACGTCTGTCCGCACGGCCGCCCGGCGGTGCTCTATGTCGGCGACGGCGACCTGAGAAAACTCTTTAAGCGCACCGGCTTTGATTGAGCAGCCGGTGAAGCATCTGCAGAATGCTTGACCAACCATTTTTGTCTATGAGATAATCAAGACGCTCCATTTTGACTTAACGAACGACCATCCAAAGGAGTCAGCCATGAATTCAGTTCTTTCTCGCCGTCAGTTTTTGGCCGCCAGCGTCGCTGCCCCCGCTATTTTCACGGCCCCATCGTTTGCGTCTGCCAGTAAACCCAACTCAAACTTCGGCGGCGTACAGATCGGGACCATCACCTACAGTTACCGCAGCCTGCCCAGCAGCGCCGAAGAGTTATTGAAGTACATCGTCCAATGCGGCATCAGTTCGGTCGAACTCATGGGCGGCCCGGTGGAGCAGTTCGCTGGCGCTCCCGGCGGCAAAGACAAAGAAGCCTTGTCGAAATGGCGCGCCAGCGCGCCGATGGAGAAATTCACCGCCCTACGAACGATGTATAACGACGCCGGCGTCAACATTCACATCGTCAAATTCGGCGACATTGGCAACGCGAAGATGCCCGACAGCGATATCGAATACTATTGTAAGGTCGCCAAGGCGCTGGGCGCCAAGGGAATCACCCGTGAAATTTCAGAAGACGCCGCCAAACGCCTCGGCCCCATCGCCGACAAACACAAAATCATGATCGCCTTTCATAACCATACCCAAATCACCCCGACGACGTATGACGGGCCGATTTTGTCATACGGAAAATATCTCGGCATTAACCTCGACATTGGCCATTACCTGGCGGGCACGAATGAGTCGCCGGTTCCGATGATTAAGAAACACCATGACCGCATCCTCAGCCTGCATATCAAAGACCGCAAGCGCGATAACGGCCCCAACATGCCGTTTGGCGAGGGCGACACCCCGGTGGCGGAAATTCTTCAGTTGATCAAAAAAGAAGGGTGGCCGATCTACGCTGACATTGAGTTGGAATACAAAGTGCCTGCAGGCTCTGACGCCATCAAAGAAATCACCAAGTGCGTCCAGTTTTGTAAGAAAGCCTTGGCGTAAACGATCAGCGAAACAAACCAGGGCGCATCCGCTTAAGCGAATGCGCCCTGACGTTTACTCGTTTATGGTTCCGGTTACTTGTCTTCTTCTTTTTTTTCACCGCCGAAGAGTGACTTTAAGCCCTCGCCGAGTCCTTTCACCGCGCCGCCTGCAGTTCCCAATGACGTATCAATGATGTCTTTGGTGGTCCCCAGCGGATCAGTCACCATCCCCGGGATGCTGACAATACGCTTAACGAGTGTATTGCCCAACACCGTGAACAGGCTGATGCCCGGCTGAAACTGCGGGTCGGTCACATCGCCGCTGATGGTGTTGTTTTTTAAGACAATGTCGCCGTCGGCGTTTTTGAGGTCGTTTAACGCGGACACTGCCATCTGGGTTTTAAACTTGGTCGTGAAGGTATCTTCAAACGTGGTGAACTGAGGCTGGAGCAAAGCGACATCCACAACCGCGTTCAACTGGTTTTTCTGTATGGGGATGCTGCCCGACACTCGAAGCCCGCTCGAAGCCAGCCCCACTGGCATCGATTCTTCGTAATAGGGCGAATAGGCCTTGAGATCGTCAACCGCGGCGATCACTTGAAGGTCGGTGTTTAACGGAGAAAACACAGGCGACAGGTTGCCTTTGAGCGAAGCGCTGCCCGAACTGGGCGATAAGAACTGCGCGGTCAAGTCAAAGTCGCTCATTGGGGCGGATTGTGCGCCGACCAAGACGTCCGCCCAGTTCAAATCAATCGGCCCCCAAACATGATTGACGGGCCCCATGCGGCGGTCTTCAAGCGCGAGTTCGACGATGTTCAGTTTGAATGACTTGATGCGGGTCGGTTTGCTTTTCGCGGTTGATTTTCCGCCCATTTCTTCCGCCAGGCGGGGGGCGAGTTCGTTCCAGACGCTAAGCGCGTCAAACGGCTCGACGCCATTTTCGTCAATCCAGCCTTGTAATTTTATGCCGCTAGCGGAAAACGACTCAAACGCTGTCCAATTTGAGTTTGGGTCAAACACCGCGACTATTTCTGGGATATTGAATCCCGCGTCGCCCAGCGCCAGCGCAGGCTGGTAGTTCAGGTTCATTACAGCCAGCTGGTTTTGGTTTGGATTTAGTTTAACGCCGCCGACTTGAATGTCCTGAACCTTCGCGCCGTCTTTCCAATATTCCACTTTAGCGCGGTTGACTTGGGTGGAGGGCATCGCCCCCGATGCGCCGCTCGATTGGGCGCTGCCTTCGCTGGCGAACGACTGGGCGATGCTATCAAGGCGTTGTTTGACGCGGCCCAGATTCACGCCTTCAGACGACTCGCGAATGTAGGCCACTGGAGAGTCAATTTCAATGGATTGCGGGGCGGCGGTTTCAAGCGTCAGGCCGCCAAGGGCGATTTGTTTCACCGTGACAATCGGCTGGCCCATCTCACTAAGGGTGACGCCGCTTAGTTTGACGCCGTTTTCATAGCTGACGGAACCCAGTTTGACATTGATTGAGGTGGGCGCGTTGGCCTGGGCGTTGTTCGCCAATACGGTCGCGTCGATATCATTGAACGCCAATGATTTGATTTTGACCGGTTCGCCGCCAGTGGAAAACTGGGCGATTAGTTTGTCAATCATGTTGATGGCGGTGTTGAAATCATACCGGTTCTTGCCGGTTTCGATTGCTTCAACCGAAACCTTTGATCCCGTCGCAATCACCGGGTTCGCGCCGGGGATGACGTTGGTTACATCCAAGGCGCCAATCGCGAGAAACGGGGTTTCGCGCCCGCCGCGTTGAATAGTGGTTTCGTTCAATTTCATGGTGTTGTTTTTTAGGTCAAAGTCGATTTCGCCCAGATGAAAGACAAACAGCGATTGCAGCGCTTCAGTCTTGCCTTGGGCGAGCAGCTCAACATTGAGCATGTCGTTCCACTCGACGGTTGGAAGAAAGCGCGTCAACACGCTGGACAGCGGCAAGACCCCGTCGGCTTTTCGCTGAATCTCAAGATGAAGCGCCTTGGCGTAAAAACGGTGAAGTTGCACGGTCTCTTCGCCGCCGATGTCGCCCCAGACAGAAATTTCATCGGCGCGCAGCAAGGCCCCAGCGTCTTGGTTATTCAGGTCAAAAAAACGAGCGTTTTCTAAGGTGACCGAGCGGGTGGCGAGGTTGATATCGAGGTCGTCAAATTCAACCAGAACCTGATAGTCTTTTTCAAGGGTTGATTTGATGTATGACGCCGCGAACGACTCCCAATACCTATAGCCCACAACGCCAGCGATCAGACCGCCAACCAAGACGACTCCAAGGCTTATAAGAATAATCTTTTTCATACAATGGCTCCTCAATGCCTCGTTTGCTTCTACAAATGAATCGACAACTAGTATATTACAATTTGCTGACGATCACGATTTACATTCATGCAACCAGGCATTATACTTCTACTGGTTTCAATTCAACTAGGGTTTTTTTAACGGCGCTATGGTATATCGCATCAAAGACGAAGACCTCTCATCCGCCCCTACCCAATGCCAGCGAATGCTGCGCGGCATGGAAGCCATCGTCAAGCGGGTTGAATCGCTTGAAAAACATAACCTGCGGTCAAGATGGCTCTCTGTAACACTGTTTGTATTTTTGGTTTGCGTAACAATATACAATGTCTTTGATGATCTGCGAATTCACCCCTTATTCGCCTCATCGCTTTCACATAAAGAAGCGATCGCCGCCCGTAAATATGTCTATGACGATCAAGGGAGACTCGAAGCCCATCTGAAGTTTAATCTCAAAAATGAATTGATCTGGAAACGGGTCTTTCAATACGACGAAAATGGCAACAACATAGTCCGCCAAGATTTTAACAAAGACGGCGTCGCAATTTACCATATTGAATCGTCGTTTGATGACGCAGGCAATGATATTGAACGGGTTGAGACCAACTTGGTCAAAGGCCAATCTGAAAAATGGGTGTTTACCTACAATGAAAAAGGCGCGAAAGTCCGCGCCCAAAAAAATGAAATCGAGTCCCCATCCACGGGTTAGTTCTGTCCCCGGGTTGTTCGTCTATTGGTTCTGTTGGTGAAAAATATGGCGCACCAGCGTCACTTTCATCTCTTCATCCAGCCCTAATAAGAACGACCGCCGCGCTTCAAATAACGGCGTATGATAGACCTTCTCATAGGCGCGCAGCATGTCAGTCAGACGGTTCCATTTTAATTCTTGAAACTCGTCGTCGCTGAGCGACTCAGCGCGAACGACCACCGGCTCGCCTACGATTCTCACCAACTCGTCCCGAGTGATCTCAACCATGCTTTCCATCGAAAGCCCTCTTATTCTCCATGTCTAGAAATAGCCTTGTTTGTGGAGGTATTCAGCCGCCAGCAGCTCGCCCTTGGCGGCGCCGCGCTTGGTGTTGTGTGACAACGCGCAATATTTGAGGCCTTTTTCGCCAAAGTTTTCGTCTTGGCGAATGCGGCCGATGACGGTCGACATGCCGCCGCCCAGTTCGCGGTCGAGGCGCGGTTGCGGGCGGTTGTCTTCGGATTTTATTACAATGGTCTCTTCAGGTGCAGAGGGCAAATCGCCAAACTGCTTCGCGCATTCCTGGTTATACGCTTCAACGGCTTTGACGTAATCGCCTGGCGTGCACGGCTTTTCGGTTTCTACAAAAATTGACAAGAAGTGGCCGTCTAAGGTCGGGACGCGGGTGCAGGTGCAACTCACAGGGATGTTGGCGTTCACCACCGCGCCGTTTTCAAACGAGCCCAGCGCTTTCACGGTTTCGAGCACCACCTTGCCTTCTTCTTTGGCAATGTAAGGATACACATTGTCAACGATGTCCATCGCCGAATGGCCCGGATAGCCTGCGCCCGACAGCGCCTGCAGCGAGGTCATAAACACGCTTTTGACGCCAAACGCGTCAAACAGCGGCTTCAGTGAAATGATCAGCCCCATGGTGGTGCAGTTGGGGCCGGGCGCGACAAAGCCTTTCCAGCCGCGTTCTTTGCGTTGCTTCTCAATCAACGGCGCGTGGCCGGCGTTGACCTCAGGCACCAGGATGGGCACATCGTCTTTATAGCGGTACGCCGACGCCGTGCTGATGACGGGCATCTCTTTAGCGTAATCGCCTTCGATGGTTTCAGCGACCTCTGAAGGCAGCGCTGAAAAAATAATGTCATATTGATCGAGCTCGTTGAGGCCGTCAGCGATCAGTTTGATTTGTTTCTCGGCAATGTCTTTCGGCAACGGTGAGGGGGAATGCCACACGGCGGCTTCGCCGTAGGTCTTGCCGGCGGACCGTTCGGACGCGAACAAGCCGGCGGTTTCAAACCACGGGTGGTCAAGTAAGGCTTCGACAAATTGTTGTCCCGCGACGCCGGTTGCGCCCAAGATGGCAGCACGCTTTTTCTGCATGATGACTTAACTCCAGCGGTGGATGAGTAGATTGACTGATAATTCTAACCCAACCCGCCCGCCGGCAAAGGGCATTGGCGCAATCTCAACAATTCACCGGCCTCGCTGGTCAAGTTTCTTCTCAATGCGCCGCATCGTTCTGTAAATCATCACCAGCAAAACGATCATCACGATTGGAACCGCAATGATGAGCAGCGAGATCATTCAAGAAAACAAAAATGCGACACGATCTAAATCCACCATGTTGTCTTACTCCTGGCGGAATAGAGTCTGCGGCGGCGGCTGAGTACTCGCCGACTGGCTTGTGGGAGAGGCCGATAGGTTGCACACAAGGAAATCGAGTTTGGTATCTGCCCGACGAACATAGTTGAAAACCAGAATGGCTAACTCCATCGTGATGAACGAAACAGACATATTCACGATGCTCATGATAAAAACAGGAAAGCCAATCATCATCTCCCAAGAGCCTAGGTTCATCATACCATCTCCTTAAGTCACTCAGTATCTTTACTTTAGCATATTGTTGGCTTTGCAGACACAAAAATGAATAAAGTCGTAAGGAAACAGCGATCAGGCCTAAATTTGTTAATTTTCATGATATAATACGAAACTATACGATAAACATTTTGTATCTATAGAGTAGAAATACCAAATTGACAGGGAAGTATGGGGTTGATAGACTCCGAATTATGAACGAAAACATGAATGACGCCGATGGGGCCCCTCCATCACGTCTGCTTGGTTGCAACCCATCCATTTCATTGATCCAACCAACGGTGTGCCAGTATGCGCGTCTACAAGTGCCTCGATGGTTCGCTAGACTGCTGGGCGTATTCTCTCAACAGTCTGGGCATGCGCCCGTTGTTTGTCCCGTTCCTCGACAACGATATGCGAGGCGCCGATAGGTCGCGATGCAAGTATCCGTTAACGAAACCACTCAACAGACAATTCAGCTGGTAAGCATCGAAGAAAGCCAGGCCCTATTTGGCCCGCGCGATGAAAACCTGCGCGTTATGCAGGCCCACTTCAGCGCCCGAGTCGCCGCCCGCGGTGAAACCATCACTGTGACTGGCGACGCTGAACAAGTTGAGTCGATTATCGCAATCTTTAACGAGTTGCTTAAGCTGGTGCGCAAAGGCGACCACATTAACCGCCGCGATGTTGAGTTTCTGCTCGAAGCCAAAGCCCAAAACAGCGCCCACGAATTAGACGACGCCTTCACCCCGGTGTCATGGACGCTGCGCGGCCGCAAGGGGTTGATCAAGCCCAAAAGCCCCGGTCAGCGGCAGTATCTGAACGCAATCTTCAACCACGACGTTGTCTTTGGCATCGGCCCCGCTGGTACGGGAAAAACCTACCTCGCCGTCTCAACGGCGGTGGCGGCGTTGGAGCGTAAGTTAGTGCGCCGCTTGATTCTGGCGCGCCCCGCCGTCGAGGCGGGCGAGTCGCTCGGCTTTCTGCCCGGTGACTTGCGCGCCAAGGTCGACCCGTTTCTGCGCCCGCTCTATGACGCGCTTTATGACATGCTTAATCCAGACCTGGTTCAGCGCTATCTCGAACAAGGCACCGTTGAGGTCGCCCCGCTGGCCTACATGCGTGGGCGTACGTTAAACAATTCGTTCATCATTATGGACGAAGCCCAAAATACCACGCCCGAACAAATGAAAATGTTTCTCACCCGGTTGGGCTTTGGCAGCAAGGCGGTCATCACCGGCGATATCACCCAGATTGATTTGCCCAATGGCCGAAGAAGCGGGTTGATTGACGCCGCCAACATTCTCAAACGCGTCGAAGACATTTCCATGGTGCGCCTGGGCAAGGGTGACATTGTCAGGCACCCGCTCGTACAAAAAATCGTTGAGGCGTATGAGATTCAAAATCCTGATACGGAATCGGCTCTCAATGCCGACGCCGATAAGGAGAGTTCCGCGTAACCATCGCGAACCACTATGAGCGCTTCCTCTCGCGCAAGCGATAAATCATCAAAACAAAAAAAACTCTCTCTCTCTGAGAAGGCGGCCCAAGGTTGGCAGGCGGTCAAGCCTCACTGGCTCTATGCGCTGACGTTGACGGTCGCCGCGATGCTGATCTATGTCTTGGTCCGCCCTCCGGCGGCCGAAGACATCAGCCGCTTTCGCTTGGGCCAACCCGCGCCGCGGGTGATATCAGCCCCGTTTGATTTTGACTATGTTGACCAAATCGCTACCGAAGCAAAACGCATGAGCGCCGAGTCGCTGGTCGCTCCTGTGTATACCGTGAATCAACAGGCGCTGAGCAAGTTGACCCAAGCCTTCGAAGCCCTCGCCGAAGCCTCGCGCACCGTCGAGCGCGCCACCGACGCCGATTTAGATGAATGGGCCGATCGAGTCGCCAAAACCGCTGGCATCCAATTGCCCAAAGCCGTCGACAGCCCCTACGACGGTAAGCAGGCGTTTCTCATATTTGGCGCCAGCCCCGAATTTTGGAACGCGTCTCTGCAGAGCATCTACAAAGCCGCCGGATTGGGCGTCGCCGACAACATTACGCCCGTCCGCCAGTTGATGCAGAACAGCCAGGCCCAATCGGCCCCGCGGGTGGCGGTCGGCGTGAACATCATTGACGCCAACGGCGGCGAACGCGCAGTGTTCGCCCTCAATCAGATTCGCAGCGAAAAAGAGTTTATTCAACAATTTAAAACCGAGTTTAGAAGCGCGTTTACGCCAACCGCCAACGCCGAGACGGCCTATCATCTCGCTTCTGAACTAATCGACCACGCCTACGCCGGCCCCAACCTGGTCTATAGCCCCAACCTGACCAGTCAGCGAAAAAACGCTGCCCGCGACAAGGTCGAACCGATCATCTCCAACGCCCAAAAAGGCGAAACCCTGGTCGGCAAAGACATCATTGTCACCGAAAAACACTTACAAGTGTTGAGCGCGTTGAATGATAAGATGCGCATTCCCCCCATTGCCGAGGCGGGCTATTTTCTCTTGGCGGTCTTGTTTATTTCGATTCTGTTGAAGTTTCTGTCTGTCTATTACCCTCACATCGCCTGGACCAGCCAGCGCATCGGCATCATCTTCGCCGGCGTGGTTTTGATTTTGGCCATTACCCGCGCCGCCGAATTTTTGTCGGCGCTTGATTTAGGGCGAAATATCTTGCGCGACGTGGGGTATGCCATCCCGATGGGCGCGTTGGGGGTCATTCTCACCATCCTTCAGAGTGCGCGCCTGGCGGCGTTTGTCTGCGCCATGACCTCGATTTATGTCGGCATCATTCTTCAGGGCGGCCCGGCGTCGCCTATCTATAACACACTGGTGTGTTTTATTTCCGCCTGCGGCGCCATTTATACCGTGACCCGCATCCGCCAGCGCAGCGACTTGTATCGCGCCGGAGGCGTCGCCTTGCTGTTGGCGGCGTTCATGATTCTCGCCATCGACTTACAGCAGCAAAAAAGTTTTGAACTCTTCATCGAACAGATCGACCTATTGAAATACTCGCTGATGTGGGCGGTCGCGAACGGCATTTTGGTTTCAGTATTATCGATTGCATTGATGCCCATGTTTGAAGACCTTTACGGCAAGACCACCGATATCCGCCTGCTCGAATTGAGCCAGAAAACCGAACTGCTGCAAAAACTCGAACAAGAAGCCCCTGGCTCCTATCAGCACACCATGCGGGTTGCGACCTTGGCCGAAACCGCCTCCCAGGCGATTGGCGCCAACGCCCTGCTGACGCGGGTGGGGTGTTACTATCACGACATTGGCAAGGTGTTTAATCCTCAATATTTTGTAGAAAACCAACAATCGAGCGCCGACAAGGCCAAGCATTCAAAGATCACGCCCAACATGAGCTGCCTGATCATTCGCAACCACGTCAAACACGGCATCGAAATGGCGCGGCAAAACAAACTGCCCGAAGAAATTATCAACTTTATTCCCGAACACCACGGCACCACTTTGATGTCTTATTTCTACCACCAGGCGCTGGCCGAAGACGACAGCGAGGGCAAGATCAAAGAAGACGACTACCGCTACCCCGGCCCCAAGCCCCAGTCGCCCGAAACCGCCATCGTTATGTTGGCTGACGCGCTCGAAGCCACTTCGCGCCTGCTAGACAACCCCGCTGAGCGCGACGTGCGCCAGCTGGTCAGAAAGATCATCAACGAACGCTTTATGGACGGCCAGTTTAATGAGTGCGACCTGACCCTAAAAGACCTTCACGCGCTCTATCACTCGTTCTCTGACTCGATTATGCACACGATGCACCAACGAATCGTTTACCCCGGGCCGCCCAGTAAAGACAAGGCGATAAAGGAAAAAACCAATGGCGATTCAACCAAACGAGCGAGCGATGAAAAGTCCTCATCGGCGGAGTCTTCAACCAAAGGAAACGACGGCCTAACGTCAAATGGCCAGTCGGCGCCCGATGTGGATGATACGCCCGTGGTCGCATTAAAAGAAAAGCGCTCCGCTGAATAACAGGGGCGAATTTGGGGTATCGCGAATGCCAGTTGTGATGAATGTGGATATCAAGGCGCCAGACGTCGATTTGCCTCAGCGCGAGTCGTTCGCCAGCGCGATGCTGCAGGCGGCGGCTGAGACCGAGTCAGAATTGAGCGTGTCGTATGTCGATGACAGCGCCATCCAGGCGCTCAACAATGACTACCGCCGCGTCGACGCGCCGACTGACGTGCTGTCGTTTTCGATGCGCGAGGGTGAACGGATCGGCCAGAGCGGCCTGTTAGGCGACATTGTGATATCCGTTGAAACGGCCTCTCGCCAGGCCGACGCCATAGGCCATTCGCTCGGCGACGAGCTGGATGAGTTGTTGTTTCACGGCATGATTCACTTGATGGGCTTCGACCATTACGATGAGCCAGGCCGCGAACGATGGCTTACGGTCGAACACCAATTCATTCAACAGTTGTCCAAACAACCAGGCGCCTATCAGCCGAAGGGCTTGGTAGTGTATGAAACGAAACTTGAGTGGCAGACAGGGGACGAAGCCGCGCCTACGCCGGCGGCGAAGCGACCATGATTGAATACATTGAGGGTGGAATCTTTCTGGTGTGCCTAGTGATTTCGGCGTGTTTCTCGGGGTCTGAAACGGCGTTGACTTCGATGACCAAAATTCGCGTCAAGCGCTTGTTTAACCAAGACGACCCGTCTTATCACCGTCTTGAAAGCTGGCTGCGCGAGCCAAACCGCTACCTCGCTACCATCTTGGTCGGCAATAACTTTATCAACATTTTCGCCTCGGTTCTCGCGGCCAACCTGTCAGAACGCGTCCTCACCGAACATTACAACTTTAACAACGCCACCGCTTGGGCGGCGGCGATCGCGGTCGCGGTCACGACCTTTCTGTTTCTCGTCTTCGGCGAGATCGTTCCGAAGACCTATTGCAAAGAACACGCCGTGCGCATCTCGCAAATTGTCATCGGTCCGCTGGATATCATGTGGACGGTCTTGCGCCCGGTCATCGGCGTATTTCTGTTTATATCAAACAACATCAACCGCCTGCTGGGCGCGCCGAGCGTGAAAGAACTGCCGCTGTTGACCGAAGACGACGTGCGCCTGTTGATCGAAATGAGCGAGAAAGAAGGCGTGCTCGAACAAGACGAACGCGAGATGATTCACAGCATCATCGACTTTGGCGACACCCTGGTTAAAGACATCATGACGCCGCGGGTGGATTTTCAAGCGCTGCCGCTTGATCTTGACCCCAAAGTGGTCCGCGATGAGACCGTCAATGTGGGCCGGTCGCGCATCCCAGTGTATGAAGAAGACCTCGATCACATCGCGGGCATTCTCTACGCCAAAGATTTATTGAAAGTCGACCTCGATCAGGGCGTATTGTTAAATGACATTATTCGTCCGACGCTGTTCGTGCCCAAAACCAAAAAAGTCAACGAACTGTTAGATACCTTCAAACAAGAAAAAAACCACATGGCGATTGTGGTCGACGAATACGGCCTCACCGCTGGGCTGGTGACCATTGAAGACGTGCTCGAAGAAATCGTCGGCGATATTCAAGATGAATATGACACCGAGACGCCCGATTATGAAACCAAAGAAGACGGCACGGTCATTGCCGATGCTAAAATCGACTTAGATGACTTGACCGACGTGTTTGACGTCGAGTTTCCCGAAGAAAACGTCGAAACCTTGGGCGGGTTTGTCTCAACCTTGCTCGGGCGCGTACCCGAAATTGGCGATGAGGCTGAATTCAGCCTGCTAAAATTCAAGGTGTTAGATTCTGACGAACGCCGCGTCAAGACCATAGAAATTTCGCGAATGGAACCCGAAGTGGTTGAAGAAGAACAGGCCGACATCCAAGAATCCCAACCTAGACCGTAGCGCGGTTCAATCTCAGCCGTTGAATTGTTGAATCATAAACGCCTCACCATATCAGAAAGGCATTCTAGATTATGTTTCGTCGCCTGCGTAACTATTTTTTTACCGGTTTACTGGTCGTGGTGCCAATCGGCGTCACCATTTGGATCGTCTATGGCATCTTCCAGTTCATGGACACTTGGTTTCGCGATTTGGTCATTACACAAGATTGGTGGAAGCAATACCTGGGAGAAGCCATTCCCTTAGAGCATGGCGTCGGCTTTGTGTTGACGGTCATCATCATTTGTATGATTGGTTTTTTTGCTTCGCTCTATATCGGCCGAAAAGTTCTTGATCTGGTTGACTATGTTTTTTCGCAGATCCCTGTTATTTCGACGATCTATAACGGCCTCAAACAAATCAGTCAATCGATTGGCGGGCGCCGCACTAACATCTTTGATCGCGTGTTGCTGGTTGAATATCCGCGCCGGGGGCTGTATGCGCTCGCGTTTGTGACGGGCGAAGACGAGGGTATATTTAAGAACATCATTGGCGAAGAATCGCTCTATGTTTTTTTGCCCACGACACCTAACCCGACTTCGGGTTTTTTTCTACTCATTCCGCGCAACGAAGCGGTTGAGCTTACCCTCTCCGTCGAAGACGCGATGAAAATGATTATCTCAAGCGGAATGGTGGCGCCGACTGTAGTCAAGCCAATCTCACAAGACGAACTCGAACAATCCAAAATCTTTCAGGCCGCTCAAGAAGCCAAAAGCGAAAACGAATAACGCACTGTTGTTTCAAGCAGCCCAAGTACAACTCGGCTCGCTTCCGTGCTGCTCCGCTTAGAAGCACAGGCGCTCCCAGAGTTGCACCCACGCCGATATTGGTTGTTTAATCATTGCCGAATCGACACTGTTTAAAAAGCCATCTTGATTTTCGAGATGGCTTCTATAGTGATTGGCTGAATGATGTGTGGATTGTCTTTTTATCGCTGTCCGCCGCGGCGGATACGGACGCGCACAACCAACAGAATTATGACACACGCTCTAATAACACTGTTGCTCTTTTGAATATTACTTACACAACGGCTACACTGCGCCTTCGATTGTTTTGGGGAGAAGGCGAATGCCTCAATCAAGCCAGTCTTCTGGGCTGACTGTCTTTTGGTTAGTGCTGGGGCCATTGTTGTTTATCGCGATCGTGTTTGCGCCTACGCCCGGCGATATGCCGCTGTTGGCCCAGCGCACCGCCGCCGTCGCCGCCTGGACGGCTGTCTGGTGGTTGAGCGGCGTGATTCCACTCGGCGCCACCGCGCTGCTGCCCTTCACCATGTTTCCGTTCCTTGGCGTTCTCGAATCCAGCAAGGCGATTGGTTATTTCGCCCATTGGCTGAATTTTCTCTTTCTGGGCGGCTTTCTCATCGCCGCCTGCATCGAAAAATGGAACCTTCATAAACGCATCGCCCTGGCCATCATCGCCCGCATCGGCGTGACCCCGCGCCGCATCGTATTAGGCTTCATGTTGGCGACCGCGTTTGTCTCAATGTGGGTGACCAACACCGCGACCGCCTTGATGATGTTGCCGGTCGCGCTGGCAGTCCTCTGCAAAATTCGTGAACTCGATAACACCCTGACCGAAAATCTCGCCCCGGCGTTGTTGCTCGCCATCGCCTATTCCGCCTCCATCGGCGGGTTGGGCACCCTGATCGGCACTGGCCCAACGGGCGTTTTTGTCAGCCAGATGGACAGCCTCTTTAACCAACAGGTCTCATTCGCCGGATGGATGGTAGTCGGCATGCCATTCGTCTTCATCATGATCCCGCTGATTTGGGTCTATCTCACCCGCTGGCAGTTTCCGCTGCCGGTCAAGCTCGACTGCGCCATTGACGCCATCGACGCCGAACGCAAGTCTCTCGGCCCCATGAAGCGCGCCGAATGGTGGATCACTATCGTGGCCGTGTTGACCGCGCTGGGCTGGCTGTTTCGCAAAGAGATTTCCATTGGTGAATTCACCCTGCCGGGGTTGCAAACCTGGTTCCCATCGCTTGACAACGACGCTGCGGTCGCGCTGATGGCGGCGTTTGTCTTGTTCTGCATCCCCGTTGATCTAAAAAAGCGCGAGTTTCTTCTCGACATGAAAACCGCGCTGGGCATCCCCTGGGACCTGCTTCTCATCATCGGCGGCGGCGTGTGTCTGGCGGCGGGCTTCAGCCAATCGGGTTTGTCTGAATGGATCGCCGGGCGATTGTTGTTTCTTCAAGACGCACACCCGCTGCTTATTATCTTCGTGTGCGTTGCGTTGATTACATTTTTGACCGAACTCACATCCAACGTTGCGACTGCGACCATCTTTCTTCCTATCCTGGGGTCAATGGCGGTCGCGATTGAACAAAACCCCTATTTGCTGATGATCCCGGCTAATGTCGCGGCGTCGATGGCGTTTATGTTGCCAGTGGCGACGCCGCCCAACGCCATTGTCTATGGCTCCGGACAGATATCATCCCAACAGATGGCGCGGGCGGGGTTCGGCCTTAACCTAATCGCGATTACATTGATCACCTTGTTCTTTTACTACTTGACCAGCAGCCTTTTGGGCATTGAATTTAACCAACTGCCCGAATGGGCGCAGATTCAGCAACCATGAGGACGCCATGGCGAGTTCGCCCCATCAGTTTAACATGGCTTACAACGTTCACATCGGCGGCGAACTGCCTGTGTTCATCGCCGGGCCCTGCGTGGTCGAGTCGCGCGAACTGTGCATCGACATCGCCCAGCGCCTCAAAGGCCTGACCCAGAGGTTGGGCGTGCCTTACATTTTCAAAGCCTCGTTTGATAAAGCCAACCGCACCAGCGGGCAGTCGTTCCGTTCGATTGGCTTTGAAAAATCGCTTGAGATTCTCGCCGAAGTGCGCAGCCAGATCGGCGTGCCCGTATTGACCGATGTTCATGAACGCGACCATGTCAAAGACGTCGCCGAGGTAGTAGACATATTGCAGATCCCGGCGTTTTTGTGCCGCCAGACCGACCTGCTCGAAGCCTGCGCCCAGGTCGACAAGCCCGTCAATATCAAAAAAGGACAATTCATGGCGCCCCATGACATGCAACACGCCGCTGAGAAGATTCGCGCGGTGGGGCGGGGCAGAGTCTGTCTGACCGAGCGCGGCGCCTCATTCGGCTATCACAACCTGGTGGTCGACATGCGCGGGTTGGTGATTATGCGCCAATATGCGCCGGTGATTTTCGACGCCACCCACAGCGTCCAACAGCCGGGCGCGGCGGGCGGCGCGTCGGGCGGGCAGAGTGAATTCGTCGCGCCGTTGGCGCGCGCGGCGGCGGCGGTAGGCGTCGATGGTTTCTTTATTGAAACCCATCCCGAGCCTGATAAAGCGCTCAGCGACGGGCCTAACATGGTCCCGCTCGATCAGATGGAGCCTTTGCTTACCTCGCTTATCGCGATTCATAAGTCCGCTCAAGAGTAAAACAGTTCTTGCGATTCGCCGGTTATGCCGTAAGATAGTTTTTCTGCGGTTGGTTATACATCAATGAATTGTAATACCGGGAGGGCGAACCTCCTGGTGAGCCGCGACTAAACGATGCCATTTTTTTCTCTCGCGGCTCGGCGGGAGCCTGGCTCTCCCAAAAAGTAATATAGAGTGGGTTCTTACCCCACCATAATGACCTGAATAATACAAAGGACGCTGTATGGAACAGTCTCTTCATGTAATTGACTACATCATCATGTTCGGCTACTTCGTCTTCACCATGGTGCTGGGCATATACCTTGGCCGTAACATCAAAACCGACAAAGACTATTTTCTCGCTGGACGCTCGCTGCCCTGGTGGGCCATTGGCATGTCGCTGGTGGTGTCAGACATCGGCGGCGTCGATATCGTCGGCCTGGCGGGCGAAGCCTATGAACACGGCGTCGTCTTGGGCAACTTTGACTGGCTGGGCAGCGTCCCGGTGATGATTATCGCCGCGTTTATCTTCATCCCCATGTTTTGGCGTTCGGGCGCATATACCATTCCTGAATTTTTGGGGCGCCGCTATAACACCGCCATTCAGACTCTGGTTTCAGCCATCTGGCTGGTGGTGATGGTGGTCAACCTGGGCATCATGCTCTACGCCACCGCCGCTATGATGAAAGTCATGTTGGGGTGGGACGTCGGCGCCTGCATCATCCTCTCCGCCGTGTTTGTCGGCCTTTACACCATCATCGGCGGCCTGAGAGCGGTCGTCTACACCGACGTGATTCAGTGCATCGTTATGATGGTCGGCTGCGCCATTGCGTTAGTCATCGGCATCAACGACGTCGGCGGCCTCAGCGGCCTGCGCGAGACCATCCTGGCGATGGGGCCGCAATACGAAAACCACTTCGATCTGGTGCGACCGGTCGATACCCACACTGATTATCCCTGGACGGGCATTCTCATGGGGCTGGGCTTCGTGTTGGCGCCCGCCTATTGGATTGGCAACCAGGCCATCGTCCAACGCAGCCTGGGCGCCCGCACTGAATTCGAAGCCAAAGCGTCGTTTATCTGGGGGTCGCTGCTCAAAATCTTTATCCCGATTCTGATGGTGATCCCCGGTGTGGTTGCGTTGGCCCATAACCCCAACGTCACTCGAATCGACGAAGCGGTGCCTATCTTGATTCGCGACACCCTGCCAACCGGGCTGCTCGGCATGTTCTTCGCGGCGTTTCTGGCCGCGTTTATGTCGAGCGTCGACACCAGCCTCAATTCAAGCGTGACCCTGCTCACGAATGACTTTTATAAGAAATTCTTCAAGCCCGGCGCCTCAGAAAAACACTTACTGGTCGTCGGGCGCTTGCTGACCATCGTCTTTATAATCTGGGGAATCGGCTTCGCCTTCTGGGTGTGGGCCGAGGGAGAAGGCATCTACGCCATCATCCAGACGATCTTCTCGCTCTATCAGGGGCCGAGTTTGTCGATCATCATTCTCGGCGTGTTATGGAGCCGAACTACCAGCACAGGCGCGATTGTTGGCTTGTTATCGGGCATCGGCTCAGCGTCAGTGCTGCATTTCACTCACAATGCGCTCTACATCGAAGAATTGGGCGGTTCAACGTTATTCAAATATGACGACCCGTTCTTGTTGGTCGCCTGGTGGGCGTTTGTGGTCTCGTTTGTGGTGACGATTGTGGTTAGCCTGCTCACCCCGCGCGAGCCCGAAGAAAAACTCGAAGGCCTGGTCTATGGCTACGAAAGGAGCGCCGCCTAATGGCTGAATTTATTGCTTCGATACTCAGTGTGCCCGGCGAGGCTTTACGCCAATTAACGCTGATGATTCCCTTGAGCGTGGCGAAACTGATTTTTGTTCTCTATTTCGCCGGAATCGCGGTCTGGGTATGGACGCTCAAACCCTCTGACGTCATCGGCGAGGTGCATGGCAAAGACAAGCCTGTCGACCTGCGCCCCTACGCCACCGCCTCAATGATCGCCATGGTGATCATCTACTTGTTGTTGTAAGTATATGGATGGAGTTTGTAAGAGTAGCCTCCCTCTTTTTAAGGGGGGGGAAGCCAGCCACAGGCTGGCAGGGGGATGCTGGAGTAGCGACCCTCTTTAGGCAAATTATAAATTCTGGCTCATCCGGGATTTGGATACGTTTTCTCAAATTGAATTACAATTTCCAGACATGATCTCAAGGATGATTTTTTTATCGTTGTATGTGGCATGGGTACAACTCTGCTCGCTTCGGCGCCGCTCCGCTTTGTTGCACAGGCGCTCCCTGAGTTGCACCCATGCCTGAGTTGGATTGTCTATTATTGAAAGGACGAATATCGTTTTTTGACCCAATTCCAGGTCATCCAGCAAGGGAAGTACACAAATATCGGAAGAACCTAAATTCTTCTTACGGTGGAGGCTTCAAGCCTGCACCGTGATTCATCAAATCATCGATACCGGTTCAAAGTCGCCGTCTTCAGTCATGACATAACAGCGAACTTCAGGCTCGTCTGACGCCAGCGAGACGATGAAATAGAACAGCCCGGGGTAGTGATTTTCGTCCCGGTCTCGCTTCGACGGCACGGGGGGCGACGTCGGGTGGGAGTGATACACCCCGATCATTTCTTCATTGATGGTGCGCATCTTCCGCACAGCGTTAAATAGCGCCTTGGGGTTTCCGTTAAAGCGGTCAGGGGCGCTGAGGTCGTTCTCAACCGGGTAGACCGAGGTCGCCACGCTGCCCTTGCCGCCCAACACGCCGCAGCATTCATTGGGCGCGGCGGCCTGGGCTTGATCAACCATCTTTTGGACAAATGTCGGGGGAACTACCACTGACTCAGGAACTTCAACCACATGACTTTGCATAACCGCTCCTCAAACAATCGAATCAATTATTCGGTGTTTTGCTAACACGTCATAGCTAACCAGAGTTGGCGAAAATTTAAAGGGGGTATCTGATTTTTTTGCTATTTCTGAGAACATGGTTTGCCTAAAAAGTCAATGACCACGTCTGGCCCCAAAGTGGGCGTGGCGGCCGCGCCGCCGCCTTGGTTGAGCAGCGCGTCGAGCGCCCAGGCGACGGCGTAGACGGCGTCGTCGTGCATCCCGCCCGCCGTGGGGTGGCCAAACTGGGCGCCGCCATTCGGCCCGCGGCGGTATTCAAAGGCTTTGAGTTCGTCAAACAAGATTGGGTCAAGTTTTTTGGGCAAGGCCAGCCGCTTGTGTTTTAACAATGAATGCATCGTATGAAACGCCATCTGCTGGCGTTGAAAGGTCGGCGCAATCAGGTCGACGGCCACATTGAGCGAACTGCAATGCTCCGCGAGTGAATTGCCCTGATAGTGTTCAACCCCCGCAATTTCGATCTTGTATTTGTCAATTAACCGGGCGGCGGCGGCGCGCAAGCCCAAATCAGACCCAGTGGTCATGATTTCTAGGTCAACGACGCAATAGCGCGGTTCGGCGCTGTTTTTGTTGGTGTATTGGGCGACCACGGCGAGAACGCTGCGGTCATGGTTGGGGCTGAACGACAACGCTAAATCGGCCCCGAGGGCGAAGACCGCCGACTCAGGCAGGGTAAACCGCTTTATGATGTTCGGCTCAATCAGGCCTTTGAATAACCCGCTGGCGCCTTCGACCCACTCGCCCAAGACTTCGGCGCGAAACTCGATCTCGTTTTTGTTCTGGCGCAGGCGTTCGATCTCGTCTGGCGAGATTAAGGGATTGGCTGAACTAGGACATTGAATGACCTCGATATCGGCTCTGGGATCGGTGGCGCTTTGAACGTAGCCATACACCCACGACGAGGCCGAACTGGGCGACGAGACAATGTAGAGCTTGCCATGTTCATGTGAAGTGGTAATTAACGCATATTCGACCGCCTTTCTCACCTCCTCGCCGTTATTCATAAAACAGGCTTCATCGAGAATGATGGTCACGCCGCCCGCGCCGCCTTTTTTGGGGTGGTACCCACGCAGTGTATCGGGGCTGGCGGGCAAAAATTTGATGGACGAACCATTGTTAAGTTGAATCGCCCGCGATGACATTGAGACTACCAATTGATTGATTGGAGAATTCGCCAGCAAAAAGACTACGCGAGAGCCAAACTCAGAGCTCATGCGCTGGCTGGATGAAATGACCAGGACGATTTGGTTTGGGTTGAAAACCGCATGATACAATGCGGCCGCAATAGAGGCTTGTGTTTTTCCCGCGCCACGGCCCGCGATGAGGATGACCGTTCGTTTCTTTGACTCGCAGAGTTGTTTCTGATGGTCAAACAGTTCAATATCAAACGCCTCTTTTGCGAAACAGGCGCTGTCTTGTTTCCAGCGGCGCTTTTTTTCGGCTAGTGATTCGTCACAACAATCATCTTCGGTTTGAGATTTTGATTGATCGGGTTTAGAGGATTTGGGCAACAGTTTGGCCGCTGCGCTGAAGTAGCCGGAAATATATGACAAAAACAGGCGATGCAGCCCCTGAACTTTTGTGTCGAGCAAGTTTTCTTCTTCATCCAGGCAATGTTTCACCCGGTCCATCTCTTCTTCAAGATCGTGTAGGCGGCGTTGGGCGCTTTTGGGATCAATGGTTAGGTTATTTTGTTCTTCTTGTGTCATGGTTTCCCTCAAATAGATTGCTGCCAATTTAGATGTTGCGCACATTGGTATTGGCGGGTTCAACTGGGGCGGACGCTTGATGAATTGGGTCTAACAATCAGAAAGGAAGGGCGCCATCGGACAGTAAATCGCCAGAAAATGAATGGATAGAATCGAAGAGAATGCTCTATTTCGCTTGGTTTTTCTCTTAAAACGGAAAGCGTCTGCGCATTCAAGAGAAACTAGAAGTGTCAGGATCAACCTTGCCCAGCCATTCGTCGACTTTTGAGCGGCGGTATAACAGCGCGCTAACATAGGCCAACAGTATAAAGCAGGTCGACACCCAATTGATCGCGCTGCGGTTTTCGCGGCTAAACAGCTTCCGTGTAATTCGTCCGTCGCCAAGCGCGTAGAGTTCTTCTGACAGGTTGTATGACATCAGGTGGTTGGCCATCAGGGCGAACAAGACAACGATGATGCTAAATACAATTCGCTGTTCTTTTGCGTCTTTCAGCCAGCGGGTTTCAATCAGGCGCACCAGCCAATACACACAAGCAACCATCAACACCAAGAAAAACGAATACCAGAGTTGGTTCGCTAGGCAAATGATAAACGCCCCGGCCAAAACACCTGTCCCAACGCCAACTTTGAGACAGATGATGTAGCAGATTAAAATGAGAATTGCGCTAATTGAGTCGACAGTAGGTCCCATCGTTTTTCTTAAAAAAAGAGACGGTCGTTGATTGGCTCGCTAGGCCAAATAGTACTCCACTCGCTGAATTTCATATACCGGAATATCAAACTGGGCCTGATGTGTAAGTCGCTCCATCTTATTAAATCCGGTGCGTGTGTACAACTCTTTTCGCTTCGGCGCTGCTCCGCTTAGAAGCACAGGCGCTCTCAGAGTTGCACCCACGCCTATATTGGGTTTTCAATAGTTGACAAGTCGAAACCGGATAAAAAAAACAATCTTAATTTTTGAGATGGCTCGTAGTATGTTAAGTCATTAAGACAGTGGGTAAAACTATTTACAGGGTGCAATTAGAAAATGGTGTGAGTGAAGGTATAGGTTGAAATAAAAAACCGGGGCTTGATTCTCTCCGCCCCGGTTTCATCAATACATTTGAGGTTGGTTTGAAAGGAGTACGTCTCACATCTTAATAGAGTGACCATGTTGAAACTTCTGTCCCGCCTCCAGATGGGGTTCTGCTTTGAACATCGCCATAAATTGCGAATTCAATGGCGTTTTTTATCATCAATAAGCCATCGTCTGAGTAATGTTCCCAGGCAATGGCGCCGGTTCCATCATCTTCAAAATAGCGTGAAAGCGCAAAAAATACGACGCGGTTTGTGTGCGAAGCGGGGCCGCCAGGATAAAATTCGCCTGGATCGTCCCATACCACGATGGCGCCGAAAAAATTAAATTCTGTCTCAGCCAACAATTGGCCGTTGCCGGCATCACCGCCAATATCAAGCGCATTCACATCTTGGGGTACGCCTTCATCGAACAGGCGGGCAAAATTTTCTTCTATCGTAACTCCAGTAAAAATAGGGTGTTCTTGTTCGTTGATCCATAAAAACTCAGAATTTGCATCGGTCGATTGTCCACCAGGAATCCATTGCCATCGGTTGTCACGTGGCGTGAAAGAGCTTCCATTGAACATGGGGACGTTCAAGGCGTTCCATTGGTCTTTTCCGTCGCCAAAGTCGCCGCTATTGGTCGCGCGATGGAAGATGATCAGATCATGGCTTTCAAGAGTCGCAACCTGATCGGCTGACAATACGCCATGAAACGCACTGTCGTTTCCACCCGGGTCGTCTGGAGCGTCAATGCCAGGGTCAACCGTGACGCCATAACCCAGATCTCGTAAGAAGTCGCCGAGATTTCCTTTACCGGGTTCCTCTAAATCAGGGGCATCAGTGACGATAAAAATTGACTGGCCTTGGGCAAGTGTTATTGAAAAACACAGTACACAACACACCAAAAAAATTCGATTCATGATATCCTCCCGATAAAATACAGATAAAAACAGTCAAGATTCGTTTTAGCAGAATTATGGAAAAAGTCAATCGATTTTAATATTATATAGGTGATTTTGTTTAAGCCTACACGGCTTTGGCGCGGGCGCCCCAGGCGAGCAGGCGGACGCCGGCGCGGGCCTTGCGCACAAATTCGTCCCAATTACGCAACTCTAACACGCGTCTCATGATGTACCCGCCGCGCATGTAAAAGCGCTGGTAGCCCCACTGCATGAGGTTGATGAGTTCGTCTTCGGTCATAACTTCGGTCCACAGTTTGGGCTTAAAGTCGGCGGACGGGTTGCGCGAGAACTCACGCCAATGGTCGTTTTGAAAAAGGCCGACCTTGAAGGCGAGGCGGTAGAGTTCGGTCGCGGGGAACGGCGTCGCAACCGAAAGGTGAATGAAATCGGCGTCAAGACGCCGGGCGAACTCGATGGTCTCTTTGGCTTGCTCTTTGGTTTCGCTGGGGTTGCCGATCATAAAATAGCCCAGCGTGGTGATGCCGCGTTTTTTTGTTTCGTGAAAGACCTCGCGGGTGCGCTGAAGGTCGATGCCTTTTTTAAGCACCTTGGTGATCTCTTCGGTGCCCGCTTCAACGCCGTAGTGCAGCCGGGTCACGCCCGACGCCGCCATGGCGTCAAGCATGGGCTCGGTCATGGTATTGATGTGGGCGCGGGAATCCCACTTGATGGTGAGGCCGCGCTCGCGATACAGGCGGCAGATTTCCATCACCCGGTCGCGGCGGATGGTGAAGGTGTCGTCATAAATGAATATCTCTTTGATTCCCATGCGTTCGCAGGCTTCCATTTCATCGACCACGCTCTGCGGGCTGCGATAGCGAAACTGCTTTCCGAGGTGGGGGCGGTCGCAGAAGATGCACTGCATGGGGCAGCCGCGGCTCGACATCATGGTGGTGATGGGGGTCTCTTTGGCGAGCACGGAATAATAGCGGTCTTGGGGGACTAGATGCCGCGCAGGCATAGGCAGCGCGTCGAGGTTTTGATTGAGCGGAACGGCCGGGGTCAGTTTGATTTGACCGTCTTGTTTGTAGCCGATACCGTTTACGGTGGCCGGGTCGCGGCCTTCAGCCAGTGCGTTGACCAGGTCAGCAGTGGTTTCTTCGCCTTCGCCGATGACAATGTAGTCGACCTGGGGAATCTGTAGGGTCTCGTTGGGGTAGATATACACATGCGGCCCGCCGAACATAACGGGGATAGTCGGGTCAATCTTTTTCACCACTTTCGCCGCCAAGGTTGCGTCGATCAGAGTGAAGGTCATCGCCTGAATGCCAACCACGTCTGGTTTACGTCGGCGGATTTCGTCTTCCAGCCCGTCATAATCGAGGCCGTCTAAAATCGCATCAAGAATCTCGACCTGGTGGCTGGTTTGTTCTTCTAAAAAGGCCGCCACATAAAGCAACCCCAGCGGCGGGTACGCGCCGGTTTCCTCATCGACCACGCTGGGCACGTTGGTCGTGATCATGTTAAATTCGGGCGGTTGTATCAGTAATATTTTCATGGCATTGGGTCGCATGTACGACGGTTCTAGCATCAGTATATCAAATCCGAATTATTTGACACCGTCAAGTAAATCACAGGCTTTGGCGACAGCGGCGCTGGATGTATGCTGAGAGCATACCAAAATCAGTGGAGGCTTTTCGATGATCGAACGTTATACCCGGCCTGAAATGGGCGCTATCTGGAGCGAAGAGTTTCGCTTCAACACCTGGCTTCAGGTCGAAATCGCCGCCTGTGTGGCCCATAACAAACTGGGCGTTGTGCCTGACGACGCGCTCGAAGAGATCAAAACCAAGGCCAAATTCGACATCGAACGCATCAAAGAAATCGAAAAGACGTGTGACCATGAAACCATCGCGTTTCTGACAAATGTGGCCGAATATGTCGGCCCCGCCTCGCGCTATATTCACTACGGCATGACCTCGTCAGATAAACTCGACACCGCCACCGCGCTGCAACTGGTCGCCGCCAGCGATCTGTTAATCGAAGACCTTAAGACGCTTCGCAAATCCGTCGGCAAACTCGCCAAGAAACACAAACACACCATCATGGTGGGGCGCAGCCACGGCATCCACGCCGAGCCGATTACGTTTGGGTTGAAAGTCGCCGTCTGGTATACCGAACTGGGGCGCCAGATTGAGCGCATGAAACGCGCGCGCGACACGGTGCGCGTCGGGAAAGTGTCTGGCTCGGTAGGTACGTTTTCACACATCGACATGCGCGTCGAAGAGATTGTCTGTGACGAACTCGGCCTCGAAGCCGCGGGGGTCAGCAACCAGGTCATTCAACGCGACCGCCACGCCGAATGGCTGGCCGCCATCGCTAACACCGGCGCCACGCTAGAGAAAATGGCGGTGGAGATTCGCGGCCTGCAGCGGACGGAAGTGCGCGAAGTTCAAGAACCGTTCCCGCCGGGCAACAAAGGATCGTCGTCGATGCCCCACAAGAAAAACCCCAACCTGAGCGAGCGCATCACTGGCCAGGCCCGCCTGCTGCGCGGCTACGCCCTGACTGGCTGGGAGAACGTCGCTCTGTGGCATGAACGCGACATCTCTCATTCATCAGTCGAACGCGTGTCGTTGACCGACTCGTCGATTTTGTGCGACTACATGCTCGAACGCATGAATTGGATCATCGAAAACCTCATCGTCGACACTGACCGCATGAAACACAACCTTGATTCAACCCACGGCGTGGTCTTCTCACAAAAAATCTTGTTAGCATTGACGCGAAAAGGTATGACCCGCGAAGACGCCTACAAGATCGTTCAGGAAACCTCGTTGCGTATCTGGGGATCGAACGCGATGTTGATCGACGAACTTAGGGCGAATGAAGACATCATGAAGCATTTGAGCGAAGAGGAGCTCAACGCTTGCTTTCAATGCGACGAAATTCTCACCAACGCCGACAAGATTTTTGAACGCATCGGGCTGGGATGAGATTATATACATTCCAGGATAGGGTGGGCTCGCGAAGCAGCCCACCATGCAACTTGATTCCACATGGGAAGGCGAAAGCGCTATGTTGAGACTACTGCCGTTGTTCGTTGTTCTTGTTTTTGCTCTTCAAGTAAATGCCATCGAATGGAAGCAATGTTTAAGGCAGGACGCCGGCTGGTATTCGTCTGACGAGGCGGTTCGCATCGCTGATAATGTCATCCTCTTTCAACGCGACACAGGCGGCTGGCCGAAGAACACCGACATGACGGTCAAACTCTCGCCCGACCAAATCAAAGACCACGTCAAGAAGAAGCCCGATAGAAAAGAATGCACCATCGACAATGGCGCGACTCATACCCAGTTGCGTTATCTCGCTATGGTCTATCAGGCGACAACGGTAGAGCGCGTAAGAGATTCGTTCATTCAAGGCGTCGAGTTTTTGCTTGACACTCAATACAAAAATGGCGGCTGGCCGCAATATCCATTTCGAGAAGGCTATTACAGCCGTGTTACCTTTAACGACGGCGCTATGATTGGCGTGATGAGAGTGTTGAATGATATCGCGAACGCGAAACCGCCCTTTGAATTTGTTGATGATGAATTGAGAACACGCTGCGCCCGGGCAGTGAAAGCGGGGCTTGAGTGCATTCTGAATTGTCAAATTGAAGTTGACGGCGCCAAGACGGTGTGGTGCGCCCAACATGATGAGACGACGCTTGCGCCCGCTGCGGCGAGGGCATACGAAAAGATATCGCTGAGCGGATCTGAGAGCGCAGGCATCGTCGAATTTTTGATGTCGATTGAATCCCCATCGCCTGAGAGTCAACGCGCCATTCATACGGCGATGGCCTGGTTTGAGAAATCAGCCATTCATGGCGTCAAAGTCGAACGCAAGCCTGACGCAAGCCTGCCCAGAGGCTATGATAAGATTGTGGTGAAAGACGCAAGCGCGTCGCCCCTGTGGGCGCGTTTTTATGAGATCGAGACCAACCGGCCCATTTTCTGCGGCCGCGACGGCGTCGTCAAATATTCGCTGGCCGAGATCGAACACGAACGCCGCGTCGGCTATTCGTGGTATTCATCCAGCCCGGCCAAATTGTTTGACAAATATGCGAAGTGGAAGGCAATACATGAATAATCGTTGGGCGCCGAAGTATAGCCGCGCTTAACGACGATATGTAAAGAGAACGCTCTCATCATGCCCAAATGGAAAACGCGAAATAAAATCGAAGCCGTTGTTGTCGTTCTGGTGTTGTCGGTGTTGTTTTCGGCGATGCTGCCGCTGTTTCTTTCCGCCCAAAAGGCCGCCAATAAACACAAGGTCGAAACTACGCTCGAACACCTGGCGAGATTGTTCGCCGACATGCCGCTGACAACAACGTATCTCAGCCGCTATTCAATGAATTTTCGCACACAACCCGCTACGCGCTTTCTCCAACATCCCAGCGTCACCACTTCAACCACCACGACCATCGAAGTGAATTTTACCTGGCGCCGCTATTGGTTGGTTCTCGACCGCATCGTTGAACACCACCCCGAAGTGAGCGCCCCTGATATCGACGAAGAAGTCAATTATTTCATTGATGTGTATGACGAATCGCTCTTTGTCGTCTACGCCTGGATGGGGTCGGGCTACGGCGAAGTAACTACTGTTTACTTAAACAACGAGCCGGTTTTTCGGCCCGCGGTCACCATTTCAGAGTATTATGAAGCCAAACTGATTGCGCCGCGTTACGGCGACGAGAGCGGCTGGGACAAACCTGGAGTGGTGTATCGTGACAGTTTCTGGGCGGGATGGCGCAAGCGCCCCGCGTTTTTTGAGGGCGAACAACAGCCGCAATAAAATCATCTGGGCCGAAATCATTGTCGTCATGGTTGTGGTGACGGTGATGTTTTTGGTGATGCTGCCCCAGTTCATGCGGGCGCAATCCACCAACCAAATCGCTACGGTCAAACAGACGGTCGACTCGATCGCCGACATGCTCGCGACAACGCCGGGCGCCTTCGCTGAGATCGACCGCGGGTATGTTTCGTTCCCGCTGTATAACCAACGCGGCGGTTACACCTTGGCGACGGTGTCAACCAGCGTACGGTTGTTGTTGCCCATGCCCGATGGAGAGATGCGGCACAAGGTGGATGTTCTTTTTCGGCAAGTCAACCTGGAAGAATTTATCCGCCATTATCCTGAAGTCACGATGCATGAGTTCGAGGGCAAGGTTGAATTTATCTTATTGTTTTATCCTGAGTGTTTTGCGGTGATCGGCTGGTTTGGCGAATTTTCGATGATGGATGCACGTTGGACGAACGTCATGATTCAATCACTTGCATTAGACGAGAACTATTTCGTCCGGCCTGAGTTTGATCTTCCGGCCTATGACTTGAGCAACGGCCTGAAAAGCGAAGGGGCCTATATCAAGTCTAGTTATGGCCTGGGCTGGCGCATCAAGCCCGCCCCGCTGAGAAGCCCGTCAGACCCAGAGGGCCGCGCACCCATCAATTGGACTGACTGGGCCCAATGCCGCGATTCAAAAACCAACGCCCAATAAAAAAGGGCGTATTCGCTGCGGCGAACTGCGCCCCTATCTCGGTTATTCTTTTTTTGGCTCATCCGAAGTTTGGATACGTTCTCTCAAATTGAATTAAAATGTCTAGACATGATCTCAAGGATGATTTTTTTATCGTTGTATTTGGCATGGGTACAACTCTGCTCG
>CAZKYC010000041.1:0-39524 GCA_964556895.1 uncultured bacterium
AGAGTTGTACCCATGCCAAATACAACCATAAAAAAATCATCCTTGAGATCGTGTCTGGAAATTGTAATTCAATTTGAGAGAACGTATCCAAATCCCGGATGAGCCTGTTTTCAGTTTAATCTAGCGGCTTGACTTTGATGTTGGTGAACAACACCACGTCAGTAGCGTGGTGATTTTGCAGCGCAATCGGCCCGGCGTCAGGGAACGCGTTTTCTGGGTCGGTCCAATCCAAGGTGATCTTGCCGTTAATCCAAATAATGAAGTGATTGTCGATGCACATCACTTTTTGGTGTATCCACTTGCCTTCATGCACTTCAAAGAGGGCTTCGGGCTTCCATTGGCCGTTGTCGACTAACAAGTTGCCCGGCGCGCGTCCGTAGATTCCACCAGTGGGGTTGTTGATGTCATAGGGGTCGACCTGAACTTCATACCCCTTAGGAAAGCTGCCGCCGGTCTTCACCGTACGCACAAAAACGCCTGAGTTGCCGAAGCGTTTTTTCGGGATCGCGACATCATAGGCGCAGACGTCCCATTGGACGATGCAGTTCTTGAACGTGCGGTCGCTGAAGAGGTGGGCGGCGCCGCCGCGGCTGACGATGATGCCGTCGACGACTTTCCATTCGCCGTTATCATAGTTCCAGCCGTTGAGGTTCTTGCCGTTAAACAAGAGTTCCCAGCCGTCGGCTTGTTCTTCTTTGCTCAACGTGTTGAACTCGCCTTCGGGTTTGTTGGTGGGAAAACTGCGCGATTCTTGTGCGTGTACGCTGGCGCAGACCAACGCAATAGCGACGATAAACAGAACAAACGGTTTCATTGAATTGCCTCCAATTTGGCGTAGATAGAATGGCCCGCTCAACGAGCGCACAGCGAGGTTTATTAAACCAGAAACCGCGCCAACAGGTCTAGTGACGGCTCAAGCCTTGTCGAGGGCGAATTGAAGGCCGGGGATGGGCTTACCGTCTATGTCAGACAATTCAAAGTAAAATCCCCAGGGGCCGTCGCGCTTGCTGAGTTTGACCAGAAAGTGGTTCCACCCCTGAAACAACTTAAAATAGTGGATGACGGCGCCAGGCTCAGGCTGAAAAAAGCGGCGCTGGGAGATGATCTCTTTGTAATTGAGAAACACTTTCATGTCGCCGGCCCCGCCAAATTCGAGGCGGGCGGGCAACTCGCGTTCAGAATAGACGCTGACGTAAGCGCACGCCGCGCCGGTCTCAGTTTGATAAATCGACGAGAAGTCTACAAAGCCGTTTTCAAATTCTCTTTGAACCCACACAACGTCGCCGCCGATGCCCTTGTGAGGTTCGCTTACATTGATGTCGACCTCGGGCGGCAGCAACGCCGAAAACGCTTCGCCGCGCCGGTCAGTAAACGGGCCGATGGTCATCCACTGGTCGACGAACGTATGGCCCACTGCCAATGACAACTCACGGCGTATCGGTCTGTTGTTCCATATTCCCGTGATAACAACCGACAGCAGGCGGCGCTGTTTCCATAAATCGTCGGCGGGCTTCACGGTAAACACCGCTTGATGAACACCCCGTGACTTGGCGGCCTCATCGGGCGCCTGCAGGCTGTCTGAGGTTGCGCTCCATTGTTGGGGCAGATCTAACGCCACCCGAAAATCGAGTTTGGCTTCGGGAGAAAAGCGTGATTCGACTTCAACCTCAAACGCCCCCGCCTTGGGCGGCGCCGGGCTGGCGTTTGCATAGACCTTGATTGGCGCAAAGTCGCCGGCGATTCGCGCGGCGATGACCGGGTCGGGACAACGCCGCATGACGTTTTCGAGAAAGTCGGCTTCTTGCGTCCGCGCGCGATCGATGCTGTCAGCCAACGACAAACCGCGGCGGCCGGATGTTTCTTTCCCGAGAAGCGGTTCGGCGTCAGTGATTTCTAATAGAAATCCACGTTGTTGGGCGTCGAGGGCGACGGCTTGGTCGACGCGTTCCTGAAGGGCCCATAACTGCGAGTTGAGTTGCTTCAGGTTGGCGCCCATTTGCGCCAGACGCCGGGTCGATTGGGCGCAGGCCCACTGAACGCGCTCTAACCACTGTTGGTCTTCGAGAGTCAACGGGCTGGTCTGGAGCAACACCGGGACCGCCTGGCCTGGCCCTGACGACGCGGCGATGCGCTTGCCGTCGAGGGCGACGGTTTGCGCCTGGTTGGTGGAACCCGCCAGTTCGAGGAAAACAATCTGAGGGCTGCGCAGTTGATTGCGAATACGAAACGCGGCGCCTGCGCCGCTTTGGGCTGGCTCAATGTCACAGTAGGCGCCATAGTTGGCAGCGTCTTTCGACGACAGATCAATGTGAATGCGCCCGCCGTCAATTGACGCAAACACACACACGATTTCGTCGCCGCGCCGTATCGTTTGGGGATACGAGAACTCAAACACGCGCAGCTGGGCGCTGGCGAAATCCTGCCCCACCGCGGGCTTGCCATCAACCAACACCCTTAAGACCGACGAGTCAGGGGTATTCATCGCTGACGGGCGAAAGGCGATTTGTTTGATCTTTCGTTTTTTGGGAACATCAACAAACTGCAGACTCACCGTAACTTGCCCGGTCTCAAATGGCCGGGAAACTTGCGCTTCGATTTCATAACCGCCCGCTTGAAAGCGGTAGGTTGATTGTGTTTGACCAAACAACGCCGGACCGATGATGAGGCGTTCATTACGCGGATGATAGCCCGCGCCAACCAAGGCGCCATACGTCCACCACAGGCTGGCTTCGGCATTGATTGAGTGGGTTGTTGATTGTTCAAGCGCTTGTAAGGCGGCGTTGGGGTAACCCGACAATACCATCGACGCTGCGTCTGCGCCCGGCGCCCATGATTTGGGCAACGGGTTCGCGAAGGGCGAGTCGGCGAACATGCGCCAGCGGGCAGCGATCAAATCGCCCCCCAGCAGCGGGCGCCACCCGATTGACTGTAACACCCCAGTCGCTAAGAGCGGGCCTTCGACTACCGGGCCGCTGGATGGAGCAAACGTGTTGGTGAAAGCCCGACCGCTCCATAAATATTGAACGGCGCGCTCAGCGACCTCTTGATAGGCCTTGCGGCAGATTGATTGAAACTCGATGTCGCCCGCCCACAGGCCTATTTCTTCGCCGATGCGCAGGGCGACGAGATAGAGGTCGACATTCTCAAGCGACACCGCCCCGCCTGGCGCGTCGCCCAACAACAGCGGCCCGCGCGGGATGCCTTGGTTCTCACGCGCCTGTTTGGCCAGCCAGATAATCGCGGCGCGCAGGTTGGGCGCCATCTCGTTATAGAAATCTTCATCGCTGGTTTCGAGATAGGCGTAAAAACTCGCCGCGATAAACGCCGACGCTGATGCAGAGCGCCCTAAAAATTCACCCTGCGGTTTGCTGGCCCACACCGCGCCCGCCGCGCTGGGAACTTCGCCGTCGTCTAACTGGCTGGCGCCCAGCCTCATTAGCTGGTCTTTCAACAACTCGGGCCACACCTGCGCCAACATGGGCGCCGCCGCCAACAGCTCTTCAGACGAAATCAGTTGCCCCGTGCGTTTCGGACGTTGCGACAACAAAACCGTCTCGCCATTATCAAACTGCATGGTTGACGCCGCCAACAGGCCAACGCCATTCATCAATCGCGAGACAAACGCGTCAGGCGGGCTGGAAGCGTAATATGGCGCCTGCCATTCGTTGATCTCATCCAGCCAACGCTGCCAGCGGTCTTCGGCGGCTTGCGCCGCGTTGAGCGGCGCCTTCCAGCGTTTGGCGTAGGCGGCGCTGCGTTCATCGCCGCCGAGTGTATTGAGATTCGGGAACCGCCACGCCAACACGAACACATAGTCTTTCGTCTCATTGGGCGCGAGTGTTTGTTTGATTGTAATGACAGACGATGGGCGCCGCCCACTGAGTTCGCTACCGTCAATTTCGCTCTGACCAGATGAAGCGACCAAACCGTCTTGTGAGAACTGGCCGAACCAATCGCTAGAACCAATCTCAGCCAACGAAACCGAAGCGCCGTCTTGTTTGATGGCGGCCAGGGTATATTCACCCACAGCGTTTTGTTGGATGGGTTGCGGTGTTTCGTTTGGCTCGAACCCCATCGTCACGCCAGCCAGACCGCTTTGATCAAACGCCTGGTGTTTGCATTTGCCTTCGAGATAGATCGGCTGAGCCGCGCCGCCTACACCTGACCAATTCTGCCAGCTGACAGCGACCGCCGCGTCAATTGACGACGAGGTGGGGTTGGTCAACCGATAACGCATCACCACCACCGGGACCGCTTCATCAATCTCTTCGATGGAAAATGGCGAGAAAGCGTTAAGTTCAATGGCGATTGGCAGGCCGCTGTCTTGGTAATGAGCCTTGGCCAATGGAAAGCCGCCGCTGAGCGCGACCGATCCCACCCCTGCGTCGCCTTCATGCAGCCATTTCGCGCCGGCATAACTGGCGCTGTCGACATACACCGCCGCCGCGCACCCTTGAGGATGATCAATTGAGTGGTGTGGGTTGTTATTGACCGCCAAACGGTCCCAACGGCCATCGTCGCGTAAGATCAGCGAACCTGCCCCCACGCCGCCTACAATGACATCAGCGAAAGCGCCTGGCGAGAACGCGCATACCAGCGACATACATACAACCCCGCGAAACAGACGGGTAAACGACAGGCTAAACATGGTATGAAGAATCCTAGATACAGAGTTACGTCTCACTGTATGAAGATAGTACAGTTTCGCCTTATTGGCGAAAGTGACGCCCTCATTTTTTGCTGTGACGGTTCAAAAGCCCCCCCCTTATTAGAGGGGAAGTCCGCCAAAGGCGGACAGGGGGGATCTAAGCAACGCCCTTTTCATGCCACGCACAAAAATAGGCAAGATTCATCTGAGCTATTTTGACAACTGGTTGGGGATGTGTAACCATGATTAAACCAAAAGCCAACTCAAAAAATATTTTTAAGTCGTTGCGCCCATGCCGCTCGCTGCAAACCGATATTTTTTTGAGATGGCGTTTCGCATACAATCTGAATGGATTCTAAACAAACCATGAACCAAACGTTCATACGCTGTCTACCACTGATCGCATTTCTCTTTTCACTTCATGTAGCCGCTCAACAAAACATTGATTTGAGCGACGCGTCACAATGGGCGCCGCTTTATCATGTGGGAGAATTTCAGCCATTGGATGAAGGCTTCTCGTTTCGTTGCACGGATGCTGACCCCTACATCCACACGCAGGCGCTTTCGGCGTCGAGCGAAAACTATAAGGCGATTCGCATTCGCCTGAGCGCCAGCGCCGGGTCGCAGCTACAGGTGTTTTGGTCGAGCAGCGACACTAAAGGCTACTCTGAACCATTCAGCGCCCGCGTCGAGATCAAGCCAGACGGCAAGCCGCATGAGTATGTCATCTCGCTGGCGGCCCACCCTAAATGGACGGGAACTATCACTCGCCTGCGTCTGGATCCGTCTGACACGGCGTGTGAAGCCACGCTGCATTCATTTGAGATCATTGACCGCATCGGCCCGCGCATTGAGATGGTCAGGCTTTCGCCCAGCGCGCCGTTCGCCAATGTTGGCGAAGAACTGACAGTCCGCGCGCGTCTGAAAAATTCAGGCGACCAACAAGGCGCGGCTTCACTTCAACTGCATTGCCCAGAAGGCGTAACTCTTGTTGGGCGCAAGGCTCAAACCATCGCCGTTGATCCAAACCAAGAGATGTCCGCCGAATGGAAAGTTACATCTACCCAAAATCTGGCCGCGACCTTGCGTTGTGAAATGAAACAAGGCCAGGTTCTCAATACCGTTGCGCGATGGTTTAACTCTGATTCAGGCCAATCACACATTATTGAGGGCGGCGGGTGGCGGGCGTTGTTCGTCCAATCAAACGGTGGGGTCGAGGCGATCGAGTTCCAAGCCTCAGTCAACCACAAGAAGCGCAGCGCCGCCTGGTCGCCGCTATTGGGCATGGTCAAAGTGGTCAATGATAAAGTCCATTCCACCTACCCCATTCATGGCGTAGGGCCAGTAGTTGTAAGCGATGATCACCTTCGGCTTGAAACCACCTGGCGCGGCGGCGACGGGGTTGATTGGCGCTATCAGTTAGACGCCCGGCGCCTCGCGGCGCCAGACGTTCTACAGTTTGACGTTGCGCTTCAGGGCGACGGCGGACGGCTAACCTATCTCAGCGGGCCTGAACTCTACCTTGGAGAGCGCAGCTTTGGCCGCGAAAAAGACCTGGCGGTGTTCCCTGGGGTTGAATATCTCGACCGCGACGCGGTCTCGTCAAGCGACGCGGTGGCGCGGCCGCCGGTGCGCGACCACTACCGGCCTCATCCATTCAAGGTGACGATCCCCCTAATGGCGCTGACTCAAGACGATCTACTGATATCGCTACTGTGGCCGCCAACATTTTCGTGGGGCCGCGGGCAGCATACCCTGTCGCCGACGTTTGCCGCGCCAAACCGCTTTGACAATCAAGACAACCATCGCTTTGGCGTGTTTGCGCCCAGCGTTCCTGACTATGTGTTAGAGAACGGCGACGCGGCGCATGAACCTTATGTCATTCAGCCCGGCGAGACTGTGCGCCTTCAATACGCTGTTTCTATCGATGAATCTGACGACCCCATGGACGCGGTCGACGTCTGGACGGACCTCTATCAACGGGGCGAGTTGCCCGAGCCAATGAAACCGCCGCGTTCGTATGAAGACACCATCCGCGTCAGCCGCCAGGCCTACATGGATACCTGTTGGGACGTAGAGAAAAACGGCTGGGGGCATTGCGTCGGCTGGGCGGCCCATCCATCCGGCGGCATGTTGGCGCTGTTGGATTTCGACCGTTTTCTGACTGGCGACGGCGACCCGGCGCTGGCCAGACGCATCAAGCGCGTAAAGAACCACATTGTTGATACTCAGGGCGAGGCGGGCCTCGCCAACCCTGCTGGTTGTCACGTTATGATTGAAGAGGCCGCGTTTTATTGGGGCGTTGTTGGCGACGTACTGCCCAACTGGCGCCGCCAGGCGTGCAGCCTGATGGCCGGGCAGAACCCTGACGGCAGCTGGGGGTTCAACCCAACCAAACCAGAACAACAAGACCTAGGCAAACAAGGCGAAGTGGTCTCAGGCACCATCGCCCCCAACGCCATGCGGCTGTTGCGGTATGCGCGCATCACCGGAGACGCCAAGGCCGCCCACGCAGGCTTCAAAGCGCTTGATGCGCTTAATTCGTTGCGCGCGCCGCGCGGCTCTCAAGGCTGGGAATGCCCTCTTGCCGCTGCTGACATCATGGTGTGCGGCTACGCCGCCCGCGCCAACCTCGACGCCTACCAAATCACCTCCAACCGGGGGTATCTCGACCAGGCGGCCTATTGGGCGCGCGCCGGGCTGGCTTTTCACTATCTCTGGGACCTCAAAGGCCGCCCGCTGCAACGGTACGCCACCATCCCTATTTTTGGAACAACCTTCTTCACCCATTCCTGGCGCGGCGTGCCTGTACAATGGTGCGGCCTGGTCTATTCGTATGCGCTGCAAGAGCTCGCCCACTACGACGACCGCTATGACTGGCGACGGGCGGCGGAAGGCATCATCAATAGCGCCATCTGGCAACAACTCACCGATGGGCCATATGCGGGGACATTGCCCGACAGCTACGGCGACTATTTCATCACCGCGCGCGGAGCGTATATCAACCCTGAAAACATCATGACCAACCTGCACATGCTTCAGGGCAATAGTTTGAACATTGACACCAAATTTGTTGGGCGGCCCGCGCCCGACGGCCTGCGGGTCAGCGCCAATGCGACAATTGAGAGTGTGAAAAAACAAGGCAGGCAGTTTGAGTTTTCACTCGCGTCAAATCCAGAACGAACAACCAGCGTCATGATTTCAAACCTAGGCGATGAAGTGAAAGGGGTTCAACAAAACGGCGAGCCAATTGAATTTGAAATAGATGACAACCACCTCGTTATCATCACAAAACAACAAACAATGGTTGATCAAATCAAACTTATATTGCAGTGAGTGGAGACTGACGGGCTGATCTCGCCCGCCTAAAGAATGGTCTAAAACTCTTCGTCTTCGTCGGTATCGATGTCGATATCGTCGATATCGTCGTCAAAGTCATCGTCAAAGTCGTCTATGTCATCGTCGTCGTCATCGTCGTCGTCATCATCATCGAGGTCGTCATCGTCGTCGAGGTCATCGTCGAGATCGTCGTCATAATCAAAATCGTCGTCGTCATCGTCCCAGTCTAAAAAGATGGCGTCTTCAGGCGATGAAAACGGTTCCTCTTCGTTTTCATAATTGATGGCCAACAAACGAGGTTGGTCTTGGCCGCTGGGGTCAATCGACCAAACCGCGACGGCGTTGTTTGACAGTTGTGTTGCGATAACAATTCTGACAGGCCCGACTGCGTTCCTCAACCGCGAATAAATACTCTGCATAACCGCTCTCCTCTGGTTTCTCATCATACGGGAGCGTCGTCCGTAGACGAGATCATTTGATGAATTCCGATTATCGGCGCCACGCGGCGCAGCACGCGTTCTTGGGCGTAAATTACACCTTCGTTCAATCTAGTCAATAGCTGATTTCATCTTTTAGGCTATCTGTTTTTTTGTTGATGACAAGACGTGATTTTTGTCGCTAAACGCGCATGTACAACGCCCAATACACCACTCCCAGCCACAAGAAGCCGTTAATCACAATTGGCTTGTCAGAGAGCAGTAATTCGCTGGGGTTTCCGCCTTCGTCTTTTTGGTAAACCAAGTATAGATAGCGAAGCAGGCCGTACAACACAAAGGGGATAGTCAACATCATGCCGTCATTATGGTTTTCAAGCCCCTGCGACTTGTCGAGGCAATAGAGCGAATAAGTGACCGCGGTCGACGCCGTCACAATCGAAATGATCTGGTCGATAAACTGGGTCGAATATTCTCTCAGAATGGCGCGGTGGTCGCCGGCGCTCTCTTCGCCCAATAACACCAACTCGTGGCGGCGCTTACAAAACGCCAGAAACAGCGAAACAAACAGGCCGCATAAATACAGCCAGTTTGAGACCTCCGCCCCGATCACCATGGCGCCCGCGTACAGCCGCAACAAAAACCCCAGCGCGATAATCATGCCGTCAAGAATGACGATGGAACGGCACCAGAATGAATAGGCGATATTGGCGGCGAAATACACCAGGCCGACATACATGAAGTTAAGCGACACAATCGCTGAACACGCCGTCGCGATCACAAACAACACGACTCCCGCTATTGCGACGGTGGAAACAGTCAGGCGCCCCGACGGCAGGGGGCGGTTGCGTTTTTTGGGATGCTGCCTATCGCGCTCGACATCGGCGATATCATTCATCATATAGACGCAGGACGAATAGAGACAGAACAAGACAAACGCCTCCGCCGCGCGTATGACGGAATGGGGGTCAAAGATGTTTTTCGAAAAGATCAGCGCCGCGAAGACAAACGTGTTTTTCACCCATTGCCTGGGGCGCGCGATTTCAACTAAGGCCAGGGCCGTCTGTGTGGGTGATGTGGTCATGCTAGACAAAAACTCCCGTTCTTACCTTCAAACATCTTTGGGGATGTCGTGCCATAGGATATGCAAAAACTCATTGCATCCAAGATTCTTCCAAAACGCATACCCTTTCTCATTCTTTGGCGAGACGTTGAGCTGAATGACCTTCACCCCGCGCCGCTTAAACCAATGGCGCACCCGCTCCCACAATTCATGGCCGGCGCCTTGTCGCTGCAGGTCAGACGCCACGCTCATCTCGGCGATGAACCCGTAGCGGCTGAGCGCAAACACCTGTGGATTGGCGAGAATCATGCCAATGGTGTAGCCGACGACGCGCGCGTCGTGTTCGGCGACAAACAGCGCATAATCATAATTGTCGATGATCGAGTAGAGATAGTCTAAATAGGCGCCCTCGTTGTCTGGCCCCAATTCAAAGCGAGGGTCGACGGAGAGGTGGTGGCCCATCATCTCTTTCCATAGATTGACCACAAAGGGTAAATCTTCTTTGGTCGCCCGCCGAATAATTCTCTCGCCCATGGGTGCGTGTTCCAACCTTGTTCAAAGCGGTGAAAGCCGGTGCTGGCGCCTAAGGTCAGACGCTATCGAATACTATGGACGCGCCTCTCACTCTGTCAAGCGCTAATTCGGGCGGACGCGCGGGGCGCATGCCAGACAAAAAACACAACGCGATAAGCGCGACTGCCTTTAAATTTGAATTGCCCTGTGATAAGTTGAAATCCCATGTGTCGTGATTGACTACACAACGGGTGAATGAAATTGGGGAGACCGCCAGTTTGATTGCGGCCCAACAACCACTTCAACACGATTGCCTTAAGAAGGAGATAGACATGAGCAAAACAAACTCTTCCATGAGTCGGCGTGAGTTCGGCAGAAAATCGGCGTTGGGCGCCGCAGCGATCAGCAGCTTCACTCTGGCGCAAAAAGCCCAAGCCCAAGACAAACTGACCATCGCCGTGATCGGCGCTGGCGGACGCGGCACAGGCGCAGTCCAAAACGCGATCCAAGCGGGCGGCGATAGCATCGAACTGGTCGCGGTCGCTGACTTTCGCGAAGAAACCGCCAAACGTTGCGTTGCGCGCCTTCGCGATAACGAAAACATTAAGAACAGCATCAAAGTCACCGACGAAACCACCTTCTGGGGCCTCGACGCCTACAAAAAAGCCATCGCCATGAAGCCTGACTATATCATCCTGGCGACGCCTCCCGGCTTTCGTCCCGAACACTTCGAAGCCGTGGTCAACGCCAAGTTGAACTGCTTCTGTGAAAAACCCGTCGCCACCGACTTCAACGGCATCCGCCGCTATCACAAAGCCGCCAAACAATCCGAAAGCCTTAAACTTCACATCGTCACCGGCAACCAACGCCGCCACCAAAAAGAATACGTCGAAACCGTCAAAAAACTTCATGACGGCGCCTTGGGCGAAATCGTCGCCGGACGCGCCTATTGGAACGGCGGGCTGCCCCATGCGCGCGACCGCAAAGAGGGCCAAGGCGACCTCGAATATCAACTCTACAACTGGTACAACTTCGCCTGGATCTGCGGCGACAACATCGTCGAACAACACATCCACAACCTCGACGTCATGAACTGGGTCATCGGCGAACACCCCATCTCCTGCGTTGCTAGCGGCGGCCGCAGTTGGAAACCTCGCATCGAAAAATACGGCAACATTTGGGACAACTTCTCCTGCGACTTTCTCTACCCCAACGGTGTGCGCGTCTTTAGCTTCTGCCGCCACTTAAACAAGTCGGCCAACGAAGTGTCAGAGCGTGTTTATGGCGCCAACAAAGCGCTCAACAATGGAATCAGCACCTGTACCGATATGGGCGAAGCGGGCGAAAACTCGTACGTTCAAGAACACAAAGACCTTCAAGATTCCATACGCGGCGACGGCCCCTATTGGAACCAGGCCGTGGAAATCTGCAACAGCACCATGACTGCGCTGCTGGGCCGCGAAGCGGCCTACACCGGCAAAGACTTGAAATGGGAAGAAGCCTGGAACATGGAACACAACATCTTCCCCGACCCGATTGGCTTCGACGTTAAAATGCCGCCTGCGCCGATCCCCTCCACCCCGCTGCCATAGCGGAAACCATATAGACCACGCACAACCCGGGAGAGCATCACCCTCTCCCGGGTTTTTTTGTAGACAAAAAGGATACTCAATGAGAATAGTAGGGGAATCTCTCAAAGGCTGCCGCCGCTTCGCAACGCCTTGCCCTCGCCGCCCCTTATTACAACGTTATTTGCGGTTCTTCCGATATTTGAGTACTTCCCTTGCTGGATGACTTGGAATTGGGGCAAAAAACTATATTCGTCCTATCAATAATAGACAATCCAACTCTGGCATGGGTGCAACTCTGTGAGCGCCTGTGCAACAAAGCGTAGCGGCGCCAAAGCGAGCAGAGTTGTACCCATGCCGCCTGCTGAAAACGATAGTATTTTTGAGATGGCTTAGATACCAATCAATACTCTATCATAAGATGAATTCGCTTCGCTTACTCTTGGCGCCCCGCCCTACTTCCCGTGATAGATTCTTAACAGCGAGCGCGAGAGAGTGAGAACGTCGACGTGTTTGGCGCCGGCTTCGATGAGGACGCGCGAGAGTTCGTTAATGGTGCTGCCGGTGGTATAGATGTCGTCGACGATCAATAGCCGGGCGCCTTCAATCTGGCTGGCGTCTTTTACCTCAAACGCGCCGACCACGTTTGTTTTTCTCTTCGGCGGCGCCACTGAGGTTTGCGGTTTGGTGTGGCGGGTGCGCGCCACCACGTTCTCAACAATCGGCAGGTTATGTTTGGTGTGAATGGCTTGGGCGATCAGCGTCGCCTGGTTAAATTCACGCTGGCGCTTGCGGCGGCGATGAAGCGGCACGGGGACAATCGCGTCGTAGTGTTCATCTTTAAAATAGTCGTCGAATGCGTTGAGCAACAAGGCGCCCAACGGCGCCGCTAGCCCAGTCTGAAATTGAAACTTCAACCCGTGAATCAGGTGTTTCACGGTCTCGTCTTGATAATCAAGCAGCGCCCGGGCGCGATGATAGTAAGCCTTCTCGGGGCATTCAGGGCAACGCTTGGTGTGAGGGTTCTCGACCGACGATCCGCAGGTTTGACAGACAGGCCTCTCGATGCGCGGGGTCGAGTGTAGACACGCGTCGCACGCCGGCGGCCCGGTCGGCTCCACCTCGCCGCCGCACCCAGCGCACACCGGCGGGTAAATTAAATCTACCAGCGATTGAAACAATGCGGTTGCGGTTGAAAGCGGCATATTGAAATCGCTTGTAAATTGGAACTCAAAACAAAATTTAGTTCGGTCTAACTCACCGTCTCTTGCTTTGCGCGTTGCGCCAGATAGTCAGCCAACGCTTGTTTCCAACATCGCATGTCAGGATAGCCCAGCGCGCGGAAGCGCTGGTTGTCGAGACTCGAGTTGGGCGGACGTTTGGCGGGCGCGCCGTATTGTTCAGCGGTCACCGCCTCCACGCCGACCGTCATGCCCGCGCCGTTGAATATCTCTTGGGCGAATTCCAGCCACGAACACTGGCCCTGGTTTGACAAATGAAACACGCCGCGGTCTTCGCGCTCGACCAGACGGCGCACCTGTTTGGCGGCGTCTTGGGTGAAGGTCGGCGAAACATACTCGTCACTGACAATACGCAACGGCGCGCCTTTTTTCCCGAGCCGAAGCATGGCCTCGACAAAGTTGGTGCCTTTCATGCGACTGGGCGACAGACCAAACAAGCCAGAGACGCGAACAATGGCGCTGTCGGCCCAGGTGTATTGGACGTATTCTTCGCCCGCCCGTTTGGTGATGCCATACGAATTGATGGGCCGAGCGGAGTCGTTTTCGTTGTATGAAGAGCCTTTTTCGCCGTCGAATACATAGTTGGTGCTGATATGAATGAGCGGCACGTTCCAACGCTTACAGGCCAGCGCGAGATGAAGCGGCCCCAGCGCATTAATCTCAAAGGCGCGCAGGTGTTCACGTTCGCAATCATCGACGCGGGTGAAAGCGGCGCTGTTGATAATCAAATCAGGCCCGATGAACGAAACCTGTTGTTGCACCTTGGCTTCATCAGCGATGTCCATATCTTCTGAGTCATATAAGGTCACCTGGCAGTCAGAAAACTCCTGCGCCAGGTCGCGCCCCAGTTGCCCGCGCGCGCCGACAATCATGACATGCATTTCGACCCAACCTCCAATGCGTCTCTTTGTGGATAGTAAAGCCGGATGTACGATAACCCAATTCACATCAAAACATGAGGTCTGATTGAATGATCGACGGCGTCAACGTGATACGTCTCAACCGCCATGCCGATGACCGCGGTTATCTGGTCGAAGTGTTACGCAACGACGCTCCCCATTACCTGGGCTTTGGCCAAGCCTATATTTCATTCCTTCGCAGCGGTTGCATCAAAGCCTGGCATAAACATGAAAAACAGACCGACCATTTTTATGTCATCAAAGGCACGTCAAAAATTGGCTTGTATGACGACCGCGATGGCAGCCCCACCAACGGCCAATACCAAACTGTCACCTTGGGAACAGAAGGGCTCGACGCCTTGCTGGCCATCCCCCCCATGGTGTGGCATGGACAAATGTCGCTCTCGCCTGAGACATACTTACTCAACATGCCGACTGAGACCTACAACCCTGACAACCCCGACGAAATACGCGCTCCAGTCGATGCGTTTGACGACGTCTGGTCTATACAAAACCGCTAGCATAGCGAAACTCTGTCGCCATTTTATCGCCAACGCCGCATGGTTACTTATAACCAGTTATTAATACTATGTTTAGGTGGTTTGGATTCAAGCAAAAACGTGATATACTCATTGGATAAAGAATGATCCATCCATAGACCAGTGGTTGGGTTTTTTCATTTTGCTTATAAAGTTTATTGCAGAAATTGTTTGTGTATCTATAATGCAAAATACGGTTAGTGTAATTTAGAAAATCGTTTACTCGTATTTTTTTGGCTTGTTTGCTTGGGAAATTCAACTGTAAGGGGAAGAATCGCAACACAAATAGGTTGTTATTATCATGTGTGTATTGTCTGAAAACTATCTTGACTGTGTGGAACAATTGCGAAAACACTGTGCGCGCGCATCAGCAGGGGGAAGGTAACAGATGAAATCTATGGCGGCGCTTTCGGACCATTCAACCGCAACTTCTGACGATTATTGTCAGATTCACCCAACATCAGTCATCGACCCGAGCGTCAAACTGTCTAAAGATGTTGTCATTCACGCCAATGTAGTCATTGAAAAGAACGTGAAAATCGGCCAGGGCGCTGTGATACAATCAAACGTCTACATCGGAGAAGATTGTGTTATTGGCGACGAGTCGGTTCTTCATCCCTTTGTCACTCTCCGTGAAAAAACCCAAGTCGGCTCACGCGTCGTCATTGAGTCGGGTGTTGTGATCGGCAGCGACGGGTTTGGCTACGCCAAACAAGAAGACGGCGTCAATTATAAAGTCCCTCAAGTGGGGTATGTGGTCATCAAAGACGATGTTCACATTGGCCCTAACTCGACTATAGACCGGGCCACCCTAGGCAGCACCATCGTAGAGAACCACGCTGTAATCGGCGCCTTGGTTCAAGTAGGCCACAATGTCGCCATTGGCGAAAAATCAACCATCGGCGACGGCGCCGGCATCTGCGGCAGCTGCAAAATCGGCGCCGAGGTCAGCATCGGCCAAAGCGTCGGCATGGTCGGCCATATCAAAATCGGCGACCACGCTGAGATTAAAGACGGGGCCGGCGTCAGCAAAGACATCGCCAACGGCGCGGTGATGGTCGGCGCGCCCGCCATGACCAAAGACCAATACTCCACCTTCCGCGGCTATGTGGACGGACTGAGCGAGTTTGTAAGGCGCCTGAATGATATTGAAGAGAAATTAAAAGAGCGCAACGGCTCGGCCTAGGCGTTACGTCTTCCTGCCGTAAAACACAAAACTTTTTATGCGGTCTTCTGGGGCGGGTTTGTCTGACGCGTTGGGCGCAGATACCCCTTCGGTCCATCGTGTGTTCGACAACCCGGCCCGGTCAAACCATCGAGATAAGTCCTTTTCTTCAAACCCCAACCAACTGTGGGCCAACTCTTCACGCAGCCATTCTTCAGAATGGCGCTGAAGGTCAATGATGGTGACCGCGCCGCCCGGTTTAACCACGCGCGCCATTTCAGAAATCGCCAACGACGGGTCGGGGGCGTGATGTAACACCAGCCCGGCGAACACCGCGTCAACCTCGTTGTCTTTGAACGGCAGCTTCTCCATCTCGCCGAAGCGCAACTCAACATTTTTCATTTTTGACTTCTTGGCGTTTTTCTCGGCAAGCGACAACATCTTCTTGGAGTTGTCGACCCCAATCGCTTTGTCGACCACCCGCGCCAGCGTTAGTAGAATGTGCCCGGTACCGCAGCCAACATCAGCGACGACCAAATGAGGCGGGACCAACGACTCTAGCGATTGCAGCGTCACCAGGTCGCCGCAAATGCGGGCGCGAATGTCGTCCCACTCATCGGCGTGTTGGCCAAAAAATTTGCGGCTTTGTTTTCGCTTTCGTTCTAACACGTCGTGAAGTTTGCTGTGGTCGTCAGCGGCGGTTTTGTTCTCGCTGGCCCACGAGCGAATCATGTCCCACGCCTGTTGGGCCTCGGCGGGCATGGCGCCGTCTTCGGCTTTGCGGTAATACGACCAGGTGCCCTCGCGGCGCAACTCAAGAAAACCCGATTCTTTGAGCACGTTTAAATGGCGCGACACCCGCGACTGGGTCGACGAAAGAATATCGACCATATCATTGACTGACAGCTCGTGTTGGTCGAGCAGCCACAAAAGGCGCAGCCTCGTCTCATCAGAGAGCGCCTTACATATTTTTACGGGGTCTGCGTTCGTCGCCATAATTACATTCGTTCATTCGGATATAGGAATCTATCATGCTCGGCGCGTGGATTCCGGTCAAGCGGAGAGGGGGGGGGGCTAACGGGATATGAAGGTCTATTGGTTGTTGTTCAAGACGCAGCGGCGTATCAACAGATTCTTGATCGTATAGAAGCGATTGAAGGCATGTCGCGTGGTTTAGAATCAATGTCTAAAGGACAAAGCCGCCCAGCAAATGAAGGAATCAAACGGCTTTCTGAGAAATACAACATTCCAATTTCAGAATGAACGACTCAGACATCATCGAACCGCCAGCAGAAAATGACATTGAACAAGCATTTCTTTGGCTAAATAACGAATCTTCTTCTCACCCGTTCCAGTCGTTTCAGTCGGCCATTGAAGCAATTTATACGTTAGAGGAGATGCCTACTCGTTGTCCACTCGCACCTGAAAGTGAATTGTTTAATCCAGAAATACGGCAATTATTGTTCGGGAAAAGACGCGCCGTGCATCGAATTCTGTTTACCATACAGAGCCACAGTGTTCACCGACTACATGTTCGCCATTGTTCGCAAGATTAATTAGGCAAGGGTAACTTCACCGCCACTGAATGATATTGCCGCCCAACACGGCGCGGCCCATGCGCTTATCAAGGACGGCGCGCGAACCCAGGTCGGCCACCACTTTCGAGGCCGAATTGAGCAGCAACGCGCAAATAAACGCCCGGCGGAGCTCGGGGGTAAAGGCGTCGACGTAGGTTTTTTGTTTTTCGAGGGTTTTCAACTTCTCAAATTTCTGAATCGCCTGGCGCACTTCAATCGGGTTTTTTGTAATATACCGCTGGGCCAAAATCTCTTGAATCTCGGCCATTTTCACCGCTTCGTCGCCAAACAATTCGACCAATTCATCGCGTAAACTCACCGTGGTTTCGCCTCCCTCTTTTCGAGTCTCTATCGCAGCGATAGACTATCGACCTCTGCATTTAGGCGCACATTCTCACTATTATTATCGCCCTAAATTCAGTATTTTGAAGAAAAAACTTTGACAGAAAGAAGAACCTGACATGACTGGCCCCGCCTCTCCCCAACCAACGCTGAACGAAATCGTCTCGCTGTGCAAACGCCGGGGGTTTGTCTTCCCTTCCAGCGAAATCTATGGCGGGTTCGCCGCGTCGTGGGACTACGGCCCGCTTGGCGTCGAATTAAAAAATTCGATCAAACAGTCATGGTGGAAGTCGGTCGTCACCGACCAGGAAAACGTGGTCGGCATGGACGGCGCCGTCACCACTCACCCGCGCGTGTGGGAAGCGTCAGGCCACGTCGAGGGCTTTCACGACCCGCTCATCATTTGTAACACCTGCGGCTACCGCTTTCGCGCCGATAAGATTGGCGAAGAACAATGCCCTCAAAAACCCAGCAAGACGCCCCATGAGTGCGGCGGCGAACTCTCCGAACCCAAAGATTTTAACCTGATGTTCAAACTCCACTGGGGCCCGGTCGAAGACTCGGCCAATATCACTTACCTTCGCCCTGAGACCTGTCAGACCATTTTCCCCAATTTCAAAAACGTGGTCACCACCACTCGCCAGCGCGTACCCTTCGGCATCGCCCAAGTCGGCAAGTCGTTCCGAAATGAAATCACCACCAAGTCGTTTATCTTTCGCCAGCGTGAATTCGAACAGATGGAACTCGAGTTTTTTACTCACCCCGACGAAGCCAAACAATGGTTTGAGTATTGGCTCGACGAGCGCAAGAAATGGTATGTCTCGCTGGGCGTTCGCGAAGACAACCTGCGCATGCGCCAACACGACGCCGACGAACTCGCCCACTACGCCGACGATTGTTATGACGTGGAGTATAAGTTCCCCATGGGGTGGCAGGAACTCGAGGGCATCGCCAACCGCACCAACTATGACCTCAAGCGCCACATGGAGTTCTCAAAAAAAGACCTGTCATACCGCGACGATCTAACTGGCGAGAAGTATGTTCCCTATTGCGTCGAGTCGTCCGCCGGCGTCGACCGTACGTTTCTGGTGATTTTGTCAGACGCTTACGACATCGACCAGGCGCCCAATGACAAAGGCGAGATGGAAGAACGCAACGTCATGCGCTTTTCGCCCAAAGTGGCCCCGGTTTCGGCGGCGGTGTTCCCACTGTTTAAGAAGCCGCCGCTCATTGAAATGGCGCGTAAGATCGAAAAAGACCTGCGCGGGATCTACAAAATCGCCTACGACGAAGCCGGCAACATCGGCAAGCGCTACCGCCGCCAGGATGAAATCGGCACCCCGCTCTGTATCACCATCGACTTTGATTCACTCGATGACAATGCGGTCACCATTCGAAACCGCGACTCCATGGAGCAAACCCGTGTCAGCGCCGACCAACTAAAGACAGTCGTCTTTGAACAACTTGAAGAGATGTCAAAACCGCGCAAGTAGGCGTCCGTTTTTATTTATTGTCGTCGCCAAAAAACGGTCGGTTTGAATTTCTAAAGTGGTTGCCGGAATTATGTGCGGATTGAGTTTACATAACTCTATCTATCGCTGTCCGCCGCGGCGGATTCGGGCGCGCTTCACAAGCATGATGATGACTAGCGCTCTAAAACCCGCCTTCGAAGACGATCTCTTTGATGGGTTTTCGCTGGGTGGGGTTTTCACCGTCGTGCATGTCTTTGGGCAAGACGTCAACCGCGCCGGGCTTTCCGACCGCGATCATAATCTCGACCGAGTGGCCTTCAGGCAGGTTGACCGCCGCGGCGGCGTTTTCTTTGTCATATCCGGCCATTCCATGAACCACCAGGCCGTTCATCGAGCCTTGCAGCGCCAGGCTCTGCCAGGCGGAACCCGCGTCAAAAGTGTGCCAGTCGTTGGCGCGTTTGTCTAAGTCAAAGTAGTCTTTTGACGCCAATACGATCAACGCGGCGGCGTTTTTACACCAGGTTTGATTAAATTCGACCAGACAGTTCATAAACCGCTCAAAATGTTGGCTGCCGCGCATGGCGTAGGCAAAACGCCAGGGCTGTTCGTTATAACACGAGGCCGCCCAGCGCGCCGCTTCAAATAGCGACATCAATTCATTGTCAGAAATCCCCTCGCCCGACATGGCGCGGGGCGAGTTGCGGTTTATAAAGATGTCATCAACAGGAAACTCAGCCGTACGAAATTGTCGTAAATCCATCGTTTTTTTCTCCAACCTATGAAATTCGCTTTACTGAATTGTCGTATATCCATAATACCAACTGAGTGATAAATAGAAAAAAACAAACCACCGAGCGAAATTACGGGTGATTCAACAGAATCTTAGCCTGTTGAATTGCTATTGGGACGAAGATTGTTTACAATAGAGTCATTCACAGTGTTCGGCTCGGTTTTTCTACCTCAAGGAGACTACCAATGGATCCAGCAGTGACGTCTGTCTTACTTCTCGGCCTCATATTTGTATTTCTGGCGCTGTTCTTATATTTCATCCCGATTCGCCTATGGATCGCGGCCCTGACATCTGGCGTTCATGTGGGGCTGTTGACGCTGGTGGGCATGCGCTTGCGGCGCGTCCCGCCCAGCTCGATTGTCAACCCGTTGATTAACGCCACCAAGGCGGGCCTCGAATTATCGACCAATGAGCTCGAAGCCCACTTTCTCGCCGGCGGCAACGTCTACCGCGTCGTCCAGGCGCTGATTTCGGCTGACAAGGCCAATATTCCACTGACGTTTGAGCGGGCCGCCGCGATTGACCTGGCGGGACGCGACGTGTTTGAAGCTGTCCAGATGTCTGTTCGCCCCAAGGTGATTGACGCGCCCGACCCAAAAGTGGGCTATGACAAAGTCGCCGCGGTGGCGATGGACGGCATTCAGCTGCTCGCCAAAGCGCGGGTCACGGTGAAGGCCAACCTCGACCGCCTGGTCGGTGGCGCCACCGAAGAAACCATTGTCGCCCGCGTCGGCGAAGGCATTGTCACCACCATTGGTTCATCGATTTCACACAAGCAGGTTCTCGAAAACCCTGACATGATCTCGAAGAGCATCCTTGACAAGGGGCTCGATTCAGGCACAGGGTTTGAGATTCTCTCCATCGATATCGCCGACATTGACGTGGGCGAAAACATCGGCGCCAAACTTCAGATTGACCAGGCCAACGCCGACAAACAAATCGCCCAGGCCAAAGCCGAAGAACGCAAAGCAATGGCGCTGGCCCAAGAGCAGGAAATGCGCGCCCGCGTTGAAGAGATGCGCGCCCGCGTGGTCGAAGCCGAGGCCCAGGTTCCATTGGCGATCGCCGAAGCGTTCCGCAGCGGCAACCTTGGCGTGATGGATTACTACAACATCAAGAACGTTGTGGCGGATACGCAAATGCGCGAGTCAATCTCTGAGAAGCCGCCCAAATCAGATTAAGGCTTGACTATCACCTCATACCGGAAAGGGACGCGCACAGCGCGTCCCTTTTTTATTGACAGATTTTGGGAGCAATACGCGTGGATTAAGGTGAAGACGTTGGTTGTGTCATCGCGTGGGAAATCGCTTGCTTAGACAGGGCGAAAGGTTGATTCAGTGTCTTACTAATTGGGGAGGGCGAACCTTCCGGCGGGACTCACAGCGCCGCTGTTCACAGTGGACGTTATTTCGCGAATGGATATGCGTCCGCCATTGGTTATTGATCCGGGTTTGCTTTGGTTTCGCTCAACACCATCGCGACAAAGACCAGGGCGGCGTTCATGTCGATGGTGAATTCGTTTGATGAAAAACTCTCGGCGTCGTCTTTATAGACCATCGCAGGTGGAGACGACGGATTAAAATTGGCCTTCAACACCCCGTCGTTTAGCGACGGGTTAGGCCCCGCAACGACAAAGCCCGGAACGGGCGCCTTGCTTTCGCCTGCATATCGCTGCCATTGGTAGGGCGACTGGGGCGACGCCTCGCCAAACCCGGTGATATAACTCATTGCCAGCGGGTTTCGGCCCAAGAGATAATTCATTTGCTCTAACGCCGCGTGGTAAAAGCGCGGGTTGGGTTGGTTGAGATGCGACAGCAATAAGATCATCGCGTTGCGCAACACCGCGCCGTTTGATCCCCAGGTGAATTCATCCGGGTTGAGCGTCAAATAAAGGCCGTCTTGTTCTGATTTTTCGGCCAGGCTTTCGGCGATAGAACGAAGGTCGCGGCCAGCGTCTTCGGCGAGGTCTTCGAGCAGTTCGGTTCCACTGGCGTTAATGATCGAAGCGGCCGCCAGCGGCATCACATCGCCCCAATAGCCAGAGGCGTACACCAGAGGCACGCGCTTCTCAACCATCGCCGCGATAACGGCGTCGAGCCGCTCATCGTTTAACGCCTGGCGCAGCTCCACCGCCGCCCACAAGCGCTCGTCGCTGTCGTCTGAATCTGAATAGGCCTTGGTTTTTACGTCAGGCGGATTGTTGAACCCACCGTCATTGGGCGAGAGTTCGAGCCACTGCCAGGCGCGCACCGCCGCGTTTAAACATTGCGCCGAAAAGGCGGCGTCATAGGGCGAATACAGCCTCGACGCCTTCGCCCAAACCGCGCAGGCCCCCGCCGTCGCCGCGGTGGAAGGCGAAAACAAATAGGGTTGGTCGTCAGCCTGGCCGGGCGCCAAGGCCGTTGCTTTATGAAACACCGCGTCTGTCGGCGCCTGCATCTTGAGCAGCCATTCGACCTGCCAGCGGGCTTCATCCAAACTATCAGGGACCTCATTGTGGGCCTCTGGGATCGACAATGACCCATCGCCAAATTCATCTGGCAGATACTCGTGAAGCGTCAGCAACACCCCAGCCGCATACACCCCGCTTGGAACATAACGCCCGGCGTCGCTGCCGTCATGCCACCCGCCGTTCAACGGAAATGGCTTCGGCTCAGCGGTTGGAGGATAGACCAAAGCGGACGGCTTAGAGGTTGATTCACGCGCCCAGTCGCCCGCGATTTGTTTGGGCAACGCAGCGCCGTAGCGCAGAAAATAAAACCCATTCAGCGCGCGTTGGGCGATGGTCTTGGGCGGCGCCGACGCGATCGAAAACGGGTGCGAGCGCCCCAGGCCGTCCACATCTATCGCATAGACGCCAGTCGCGTCAACAAGGGTAAAATCGGCCTCCCACAAATCGGCGCCAGACGCGGCGTGGTTGGGTTCGCGCAACAACAGCCGGCTGCGTAGGACGGGCTGCTCGGTTTGCAGGTTCCACACCGTAAACGGCAGCGCCACGCTGCTCGAAACCAGCGCGATCTTTTGATGGCCCAACACATAGGCCGATTGGTTGGTCCAGATTGGCGCCGCAGTTTCGTCTTGGGCGGCAATCGCTGAGCAAGCCAATCCAACCAGCATCATCCATTGTCCAACGCGAAACGCCATAGCCTGGCCTTCCTTACAAGAAAATAGAGCAATCAGATGTTCATTATCGTTGCGTTTCCATGATACCATCGTTAAAGTGATTAGAGACGCCAAAACAACCATTTGGCGCGAATCCGTTGAACGGCGTATGGCCCATTCTCCTTACGCCTTCATAAGGGACAGGGTTATGGTTTGTTTTCGTATTGGCCTGTGTGGTGTTATTCTGCTCACGCTCACTCTCTGCGCGATGGCGGACACCTTAATCTTGCGCAATGGCGACCAGGTGATTGGGACTATTTTGGGCGAGACTGCCGAAGATTATATCGTTGAGGTTCCTGGCGAGTTGGCGATTCAAGTCAAAATCCGTCGCAGCGACGTCATTGAGATTGTTCGCGGCGGCAGCGTCGACTATATCGCGCCTCACCCTCAATCGGCCACCAGCGCGGCGACCGTGTATGACTCAACTTCTATGGCCGCCCCCGCGCCGACGCCGGTCGAGACGGCGCCAGAGAGCGGCCCCATGCCGCTGTTGCCGGCGTTGGTCCCAATGGGCGACATGTATCAAGTCAGCGGCGCGGGGGTGCGTTTTCGCGAAGGCCCCAGCCTGAGCTTTCCCGGCAAGACCCTGTCCGGGCGCACGATCTTGCTCGCCATCGAATTCGTTGACGGCTGGCTTCACGCCAAAACCATCGAAGGCGACGACGGGTGGATCCACCCCAACTTCATCGCCCCCATGCAGCGCCAGGTGTGTCTGGTGACCGGCGACTTGGTGAATGTCCGCGAAGCGCCGGGCGAAATCTATCGCGCCTTGGGCCGCCTGCGCAAAGGCGATGTGGTCGTGAGAATCGAAGACCGCGGCGAATGGGGGCGCATTCTCTCCAGCGGCGGCGTGGCGGGCTGGTGCAGCGCTGAATTCCTACAGTCCTTAGACACCCAGGCGGCCTACTTGCCCCAAATGGCGGTGGTCGAAAACCGCGAGGCGGGGCAGCCCATCGAGGCCCAGCGCCTGTTTGGCCCGACCGGGCCGCGCGAAATTCAGTTTACGGTTCGCGATGAGAGGTTGGTGCGCTCGGGCATGACCAAACTCATCGTCTTTCACAGCGAGAGCCTGGGCCTTCAGCAGACCGCTGACCAATATCGCGGCGAAACCATCTATCAGCGCGAAGCCATCGACGGCGCGGTGAAACTGATAGAGGCCGGGTTCCCTGAAGAGATTGGCGTTTCGTTTATTGGCGCTGAGATGTTGACCATGTTGGGCGAACGCGCGGGCCAGAATTGGGTGTTCAAACTCAACGCCCCCGAAGACCCAAGCGTGCGCTTTGGCTTTATCGTTCAGCGCGGCCCTTCGCGCGGGACGTTGCTTCTGGTTGACGCTTAGACCGCCCGCTCGCCATTCGGCAGCAGCGGTTCGAGAGGACAGCCCTCGCATTTCGGCGTCTTACGGCAGAAGTGGTTTCCCACCGCCACCAGTTGGGCGTGGTAGTCGCTAAACAGATCGACATCACGCGTCAGCCCGCGCTCAAACAACCCTTTCATATCGTCATACCCAGCGTCTTCTTCGATCCAACCATGCCGGGTCAATACGCGATAGGTATAGAGATCAACCACAAACGATGGGTGGCCCGCCGCGTAAAGCAAGATCGAATCAGCCGTCTCAGGGCCGATGCCATTCACGCCAAGCAACCCCTCACGCAGCGCCTGGGTATCGTCTTCAAACATGCGCTTGAGGCTGCCTTTGTAGGTTCGTTCGACAAAGGCGATGAATGCTTTGATCTTCAGCGACTTCTGGTTGAAGTAGCCCGACGGGCGGATGAGTTGGGCCAGGTCTGGGGCGTCAATCTCGCGCAGGGCGCGGTAAGACAGCGCTTTGGCGCCTTTGAGATTGGTGATGGCCTTTTCGACGTTCTTCCAATTGGTGTTTTGGGTGAGGATGGCGCCTATGACAATCTCAAGCGGCGAGTCGCCCGGCCACCAGTTTCGATGGCCGAAATGGGCGCGCAGGGTCTCATAAATTTCATCCAGGTCTGGCTTCATAGTGGAGACACTGTATCGCGAAATGGCCAAGCGGCGAACGGATGTAAAAGGTCAACGTATGCGTTGAATATACCCACCGCGGCGTTGCCCGCCGCCGACCTGCACCGTCGAGAAATTGAACAGGTAGGGGGTGTTGCTAAAGCGCTGGCCGTCGAGGGTGCGCACCCCGTTTTCGACCCGTACGCGGTAGCGCGCGTCGGGCCTCATCGAAACTTTGACGGCAATGCGCGTGCCCGCGCCGTATGGGTAATACTCAATCATCGGTACAGAATCGGGCATGGGCCTGAAGCGCAACGAACGCTCAAACGTCGCCGGGTCGACCGGGGCGTTGGTGAAGATCATCATCGGGTTGTTGGGCGACACCAACATGCCCTGCGTGTTTTTTTCAGGGAACGTACGCACAATCAGCGGCCCGTCTGTGGAGAAATCAAACCGGTAGGGCTGGGCCATGGGCACCCCCTTTGGCGTCCGCGCCTCTGGAACAAGGGTCACGCTGTATCGCGTATTCAGTTGGACCGGGTTAGGCGCCATCTGGCTCAAGCGAAGGTGTAAAACGTCAAGGTCAGAATATTCGCTCTCGCGGTCAAAGTAGGCGTCAAAATCAACCGGCGGTTCAATAATCACCGAACGCTTGACCGTGTCGCCCGCCATGCGCTCGCTAAACCTGACCAACACGTCCACCGCGTCAACCACAGGGACGCGCCGCGCCCCGTCGCGTGGAAAGGTCTCAACCACAAAGGGCGGGTCGACATCCGGTAACAACACCACAGGCTCCAACACAACAACCTGGCCCGCCTCGACGACCACGCCTTCATAATAGATGTTCTTAAATCCGCCCTTTGAAAAGATCAGGGTATACGCGCCAAACGGAATCTCTGGCAAGACATAGCCGCCCTCAAAACTTGAGACGGTGCTGAAGCCTGTGCCTTCGATAGCGATGGCGACGCCGCCATGGTCGACCTCGCCTTGAAGCAGCGCGATGCCGCGAATCTCGCCAGTCTCTTCGCTCTGTTCGGTCGCGGTCGCGCTGAGGGTGATATCGGGCGCTTGAAGAATCTGTTCAGGCGCGACGCGTACGCTCTGTAACTCGGCGGCGGTGTAACCCGGGTGGTTGGCGGAGAGAGTATATTCACCCTCTGGGATGGCGATAAACATATAGCGGCCGTCTTCTCCGGTCACCACCGATTGAGAGACGCCCAACAGCCTCACCATGGTGTTGGCGTGCGCCTCTTGGCCTTCGAGATAGACCCGGCCCTGAAGGATGCCCATGCGTTCCGGGTTAAACTCGGCTTCAAGGGTAATGTAGCCCACCCCGCCGCTTTCTCCCTCCGGAGAAGGCTGAACATTGGGCAGCTGTTTGTCAGCAAACCCGGGGTAAGAAAAAATCAGCGTGTAGGTGTTGTCATCCAGCCCGGTGAGTTCAAACGCCCCGGTGGCGGATGTAACGGTGGTGTATTGGGGGGCTTCGCTAAGATAGACGCGAATGCCGTCGTGTGCGTCTTTGCCTTCGAGAAACACCGCGCCGCGCAACACCCGGTCGCCAATCTCGGGCGCGGGCTTAGCGGCGAGGGTGGACAGAGACGTCTTAGAGAGCCTCATCTCTTCGATTTGAATATCTTGCCCGTCGCGCACCTCAAGGTCTTCGCGCGAATTGGGCAGCCACCCCTGTTTAAACGCCATCAGCATGTATTCGCCGGGCGGCACGCCAGTCAGGCGAAAGAACCCGGTGGTGTTGGTAAACGCGCTGATCGACTGGCCGACCAACATTACTGCGATGTTCTGGTGGGTGGTCTCGCCCTCGGCGCGAACAAACCCACTGATTGAACCAGCGGGGGTTTTGGCTTGAGCTAACTCAAAGGTCTCAATCTGAAGCATGCGCCCCGATTGGACGTCGATGTCCTGGCGGTAGTCTTCATGCCCTTCATAACGCGCCAACAGCGAATACGCCCCAGGCGGGACGCCAGCAATGAGAAACACCCCGTCGCTGTCAGTAACGGCGCGGTATTGCGTGCCCGGCAGGACAATTTCGACGCCCTCGGCGTCAGTCTGGCCCTCGAGTTGGGCGACGCCCTGAAGGCGGCCTGTGTTCTCACCGCCGCAGGCGCTACTAAACACCGCCAGCGCTGCCAGACAAAGGACCCGAACGATATATATGTGTTGAAAGAGCAATCGCATACACTATCCAAACGGTTGAGCGTCGCGCGCCGTTAACCGAAAGTTGATTATAAAACACTTTCGCTGCTTTTCACAACGTGATTATCACGCCTCGCGCCCTCAACAAGCCAGCGCGTTTTGTCATAATACACCGCGATGAGGCTGGTGCGTTAAAAAAGCCCCCCTTTTTTAAGGGGGGATGTTCGCCGCAGGCGGACAGGGAGGATCAAAAGCAAGCAGAATGATAAAGAAATTCAATAAATCAAAACTGATTGATGAAGATTTTTATCTTCCATACAACCCTGACCTCATCGAAAAAGCGCGAAGCCTGAGAAAAATCATGACTGATTTCGGCGGAATTCAGAAAACGCTGTATGGGTTCATTAAGAAATACATGGATCCCCCCTACCCCCCTTAACAAGGGGGGCTCTGAAAAACATCCCCCCTTGTTAAGGGGGGATGTTCGCCGCAGGCGGACAGGGGGGATCAAAAGCAAGCAGAATGATAAAGAAATTCAATAAATCAAAACTGATTGATGAAGATTTTTATCTTCCATACAACCCTGACCTCATCGAAAAAGCGCGAAGCCTGAGAAAAATCATGACTGATTTCGGCGGAATTCAGAAAACGCTGTATGGGTTCATTAAGAAATACATGGATCCCCCCTACCCCCCTTAACAAGGGGGGCTCTGAAAAACATCCCCCCTTGTTAAGGGGGGATGTTCGCCGCAGGCGGACAGGGGGGATGCGGTTTTATATTAATAAGTATTTGAGTGAAACGATGAAACAATAAAAGCGCAATCATATAACGAAGCAGTTGAATACATGAATAGTTCAAAGCCATCCTTTTGGAAAACTAGAATTTTCACCGGCCTTTGCTTCGCCGGGCTGTTCGCGTTGTTGTGGACGCTGCGTTCATGGAACCTCAACATCGGCGACGGCGAATTTTGTTGTAAGCAGACCATCGGCGAGAGCGCGTTTCCCAACACCCTGACGCGCTCGTTCTTGACCTATTTACTCTACCGCCAGATGTTCGCAGCACTGCACCCACTACTCAACTGGTGGGTCGAAGACATCATCGCGCTGTCGTCATGCGCGGCGGGTCTGGTGTTTTTCGCCTCGCTGGCGCGGTTGGCCAACCAATGCGCTGAAACGCGCGGCGAATGGTGGTTTGTGGTGTTGTTTCCCTCCACCTCAATGATCTTACAGGTGTTCTGCGGCCATATTGAGTTTTATCCGTGGATGTGCGCGATGCTGATGGTAAGCGTGTATCTCGCCTGGCGGACGGTCGATCTGGGCGACTCGCCCTTGTGGGCCAGCGCGGCGATGGCGCTCAGCGCCGGGTTTCATTCGAGCGGGGTGTTTTATTTTCCTGCGTTGTTGCTGTTGCCCGCGCTGAGATACAAAGGCGAAATCCGCCGCAATGACTGGCTCATGGCCGGCGGGTTTTTGGTGTTGTATTTGGCCGCCGCCATGCTTCACCGCGAGCCATTTTATTTTTTGATCACGGTGTTTATCGCCGCGCCGCTATACGCCTACTTCGCGCCGGGCCAGTTGCGTAAGGCGCTCAAGCCTTGGCTGGCGGTCTACCTGCCCTGGTTGGTGTTATTTACTGTTCGCGCCCTGTTTTGGCTCAAAGACGAGCCGCTGCTTGAACACATCGCGCCCTTCGCCGAACCCTATGACCACGGCGCCTATCTGTATATGTTTTTCTCGCTCGACCATTTGTATGACAAAACGCTGTTTCATCTTCAACTCACGCCGATTGGGCTGGCGGTGTTTGTCACGTCGCTGATGTTCGCCTTCAAGCGCATCCAACGCGACCCGTGGATGAACTTTCTCATGCATCTCTGTATCTGGACCATGATCTGGAGCATCATGTTTTACCCACAGCTGCGCTGGCGCGACTGGGACCTCTTCGCCAGCATGTCGATCCCACTCAATTGTTTCGCGCTGTTCGCGTTATGGAAATTCACTTCGGCGCGCGTGTTTCGCGCCATCATAACCCTGGCGATTGTTGTGCACTTGTGTATATCAGCGCCTATTATTATTGGTAACTCAAGTTTGCTTAAACACCGCGGCTATGTTACCGTATCGTTTGAGTCAAAGCCCGTTCAATCGACCGCCTACCTGCGCGGCCTGGAATTGGGCGCAACGCCGATCACTCAGCAGAACGTGCGCGCCGGCGAGGCCAATGTGCGCATGGTGCCGCTCAGGCGCGGGCACGGCTCATGGTCGCGCGATTTGGTGTTGGAAGACAGCGAAACCTATGACTTCATCGAAACCTTGATCGAAGTCGAGACGCCGCCGATACCAGAGAATCCATAAACTCATTTCGGGGTGAAGAATGCCATTTGTTGAACGGTTACGGTTGATCGCCTGGAACTTTCGCTGGCCGGTGTTGTTTCTCATCGCCATTGGTGTAGCGGTCGGCTTGCGCCTGCCTGATCTTGGCGAAGGCCATGTTGACGAAGTGCATACCATTGGCCGCGCGCTTCACATGATTTACACCGGCGACTTCAGCCCCAAGTTTTACCACTACCCCACGGGCGGCGTCTACCTCACCCTGGGCGCCGAGATGTTGGCGCTGGGCTCAATCAGCCGCGACGTGGCCTTCGAAGACCACCGCAGTGGAAACACCCCGCTGGTTCGGCTGCGCAAAGAGATGCCCAACCCAATTCAGGAATACCGCTACCGCACCCCCCAGTCTGACCTATTTGAGACGTTTAAGAAAAAAGTGCGCTATTACTTGATGTGGATGGTTCCGCTTCAGATCGCCTTGCTTGGGTATATTGGCTACCGCCTCAACCTGCTCGCGCCCGCGCTGGCGGCGTCGTTTTTTATGGCGTTTTCATCCGGCAGCCGCATGGAATCGACCTACGCAGCGGTCAACACACCGTGTGGGTTTTTCTTTTTACTCGTAGTCGCTGCGGCCGCCTGTTTTGTTAGCCTGCCCCCGCCGCGAAAGATGCTCTCATGGTTTGGCCAGATGGCGGCGCTAGGGTTTTTGTGCGGTCTGGCGGTGGGCTTCAAATACAACGCGGGGGTGGTGGTGGTGGTCGCGTGGGGATACGGCTGGTATGCGCTCAGAGAGACCAGCCGCGCCAATGCGCGCGTCGAATGGTTTAGCGTCGGCGCGGTGGTGAGTTTTCTGGTCTTGCTGTGGTCGTTTACGCTGACCACACCCTACTGGATCGAAGACTTCCCCACCTTCGCCAGCCACCTGGTCCATTCGATTTGGCACATGCAGATCGGCCATGACGACTACAACACCTTCGAGCCGGGCCTTGAAATGGCCTATATCGTTGTCCGCTGCGTGTCTGACCAGATCGCCTGGACGGGCATCGCCCTGTCAATCATCGCGGCCATCTATCTAATCGCGACCGGGTTCTTGAAAGAGGCCAGCCAAACGCCGCGTATCATCGTTATCAGCTGGACGCTGATCGCCTGCCTGGCCTTTTTGGCGCTGATGTCGAAACAGGCCACCTTTTGGATCCGCAACTTCTCGATCATCTGGCCCAGCCTGTTTTTTGTCTGCACCAGCTTGTGGTGGCTGGCCGCCCAACGCCTAGCCGAACGGCGCGGCTGGAACATTGGCCGCACCGCCTGGATCGCGCTGACCACCATCACCGTTATCTGTCTCATCAAAGCCAACTGGCTCAATATCGTTCTCAACCCCAACCGCGAATGGTGGCGGTGAGCGTCTTACGAGATTTTGAAAGGGATGTCTCACGCCATTGATGAATCAATCGTTTTCTACGGCTTCCCCCGCCCCCAAGCAGAGGCTGGGTGGGGGTTGTTTGATAAGCACCGGGATTCGTTGAGCGTTCAACCCCCTCTGTATCTCCCCCATCTTGGGGGAGAGGTTTCTATCGAAAGGTCTTTGCTATGGCGAATTAGTCTACCTTGTCCTCTTTCATGCGTAGTTCGGCGACCAGGGCGGTGCGGGCGCTGATGTAGCCGGAGAGAATGCCGTCTTCGAAGTTAAACAGGTTGCTGGTTTTGAGCGCTTCAAAGTCTTCGGGGTTGCGCGCGTCTTCGGGCGTGATTCCCGGAACAAAACGGCGGGCGATTTCAAGCACCTTCTTTTGTTGCTGCTCGATCATCTTGTCTAACAATGAAAGAATTTCGTTTTGGGTGAGTTCCATTTTGTCTATTTCATTTATTAAGAATAAAGACCAGCCTCTCTAGTTGAAGGCTTTTGTAAGTTATGTGTCATCACGAGCCCAGTTCGCCGCGATGGACGATCTCTTATAACCGGGGAGGGCGAACCTCCTGGTGAGCCGCGGTTAACTGAAAGCGCGTCAATTCTTCGCGGCTCGTCGGGAGACTCGCCCACCCCCTTGTTTCGGTCGACCGCTTAAGCAGATTGCCCATGCTATTACACCAACCCTACCACGGTCAGGTGCGATGGCGATAGTCGGCGTTGATGTCGACGTAGTCTTTTGAAAAATCAGTAGTGATATACCAATCCGCCGCGTCGCCTGCGTTCAGCGCCAGGCGAAAGGTATATTCATCGCCCAACATGATTTGATGGGCCTCCTCTTCTGAGAACTGGGCCGGCTGGCCGTTTGAAAATAGATGGACGTCATTGAGCCACAGGTCGGCCTTATCGAGGTCGATGTCGACGCCGCTATAACCCGCCGCGTTGATAATGCGCCCCCAGTTGGGGTCGCAGCCGTGCAGCGCGGTTTTGACTAGCGGCGAAATGGCGATGGTCTTGGCGATTTGGGCCGCGTCGTCTTTGCAGGCCGCGCCCTCGACTTTGATGTAAGCCACCGTGGTGACGCCCTCGCCGTCGTGGGCCAGGCGCAAGACCATGTCGCGGCAGAGACCGTTGAGCGCTTCTTCAAAGGCCTGGCCGCTTTCGCCATCGGGGTCGATGGTTACGCCGGATGTTCCATTGGCGAGTAAGAGCACGGTGTCGTCGCAACTGGTGTCGCCGTCGATAGTAAGTCGGTTAAATGTCAGGTCGCAGGCGGCTTGCAAATAGTTTGACGCGTCTTGTGACGGCAACTCCGCGTCAGTGGTGATAAACGACAACATGGTCGCCATATTGGGGTGGATCATGCCTGACCCCTTGGCCGCCGCACCGATGGTGAACGTCTGGCCGTCAACCGTGACGCGGCGCGCGCTGTATTTCGCGACGGTGTCAGTGGTCATCATGGCGGTGGCGAAATCGGCGCTGCCGTCTTCGCTCAGGCGCGGCAGGAGTTCGTCTAAACCAGCGAGAATATTCTCAACAGGAAGATTCACACCGATCACCCCAGTCGAGTTGGGCAGCACGTCGGCCTCGGGCAGTTTCAGCGCCTTGGCGATATGTCTGGCGATGGTTTGGGCGTCGCGCTTGCCCTGTTCGCCGGTGCAGGCGTTGGCGTTGCCGCTGTTGACATACACCGCCTGGGCGAAGCCGTCTTGAATCGACTGGCGAGTGGTCAGCAGCGACGCGCCCTTGAGGCGGTTGGTGGTGAACACGCCCGCTGCGCTGCATCGTGTGTCAGAGATGACCACGCCCACATCGAGCGCGCCGTTGGTTTTGATAGACGCCGCAACGCCGCCCGCGCGAAAGCCTTGCGGCGCCGCCACGCCGCCCGGTTCGATCGTTTCAACAGTATACGCCATGGCGAGAACGTTCCTTACTTGGGCAGGTTGGCCCCGGTCGAGGTGAGCGTCAGCTTTCCGTGTTTGACACCGCGCACGCCGATCAACCCGTCGGCGAAACCGTGAAGCACCCTGCCCTTGCCGCGGGCGACAATGACTTCGAGACAATTGTGATGGTCGAGATGAACGTGCATGGCGGAGATCACTTCAGCGTTGGTTTCATGTTGTTTGGATATCAGTGTATTGGTTAACTCGCGTACATGGTGGTCATAAACCAGCGAGATGACGCCGACCAGTTCGCGGTTTTTGTCGATCTCTTCCTGGACAAGAAAGTCGCGGATCAGGTCGCGGATGCCCTCTGATCGGTTTTCGTAGCCCTTTTGGTCGAGCAGCCTGTCAAAGCCCTCCATCAGTTCTTCAGATAACGAAACGCTAAATCGGACCGCTTCAGACATGATTACCCGCCTCCGCCTACACAATAAGTTACAAGTGAATCGAAATCACGCCGCCGCTAACCAGGCCGCGCAGCAGAATGACAAAGCCTAACAACGTGACCAACACCGGCGACGCGATTTGAAGCCACTGCAGCGACTTCCCGCTGCCTTCAAAGCGGTCTAACAGCGACTTGGCGCAGACCACCAGAATACCGATGGTGATCAACACCGCCGCCAGGCCGATGCTGAAAAACACAATCAATAATAGGCCAAACAACAGGCGCTTCAAAGCAATCGCCGCCAATAAGACGATGACCGCCGAGGGGCACGGCACGATGCCGCCGGTGACGCCCAACACCAACAGGTCGCGCCAAGTGGCGTCGGCGGGAATCTCATGGGCATGGGTATGGTCGCCGTGGTCATGCCCCAGCCAGTCGCTAATTCCATGATGGTGGTGATCATGGCCGGGGCTGTGATGATGATGGTGTGAATGCCCGTGTTGGTGGTCATGGCCATGTGAATAATCATGGCTGTGATCGTGGTCGTGCGAGTGGCTGTGATCGTGTGAATGGTCATGGTTATGTCCATGGTGATGGGCTTGCGCTGGCGCCGCCGCGGCGGCCTGTTGGCGCATGTAAGCGCCATAGCGGGTAAAGAAGATTGAGATTCCAATCGCGATGATCAACACGCCCGACGCGCCTTCCATAATCGGGTATAACTTGTCGGGCACGATATACTCCGACAGCGACAGGGCCACGATTCCAATCAGAATGACGCTAGAGACGTGGGTCATGGTCACGACAATGCCCAAGAAGGTGGCGTGCCAAATCGTACCGCGCGAACCGACCAGGTAGGCGGCGACCACGGTCTTACCATGTCCGGGCGAGAGCGCATGCGCCGCGCCGAAGAACAATGATGCTCCAATCGCGAACAACAAAAACGCCGGGCTGAGGTCTTCGGCGCCGATCAGGTTGGCCCAGGCGTCTTCGCCTTGAATCTCACCCGCACGGTCTGTCGGTTCCGCTTCGACCAGCGCCGGCGTCGGCTGGACGCCGTTTAACATGGCGGCGCTGTCGATGGTCGCGCGGGGCTGCAAGACAGCGATCTTGTTTTGTACTTCCATCTGAGGCCTGACCGGCGAGCGCAGAATGTGAAACGCGCCGTCCTCTTTTTTTTGTAAGGGAAACTGGCGAATCGCCAGCGACGCCGGGTTGACCAACTTTTCTAATGGCGAGACGGTCAACGGTTGGGTTTGGGCCGGTTCGCCGAAGCCATTGACTCTGTCTTGAGTGAAATAGATGTCAGCGGATAATCCTTCGAGAAAATACGAATTCAACATGCTGGGTTGGGCGGGCTGTCCGTCAGCGTTTTGCGTTTTGTTGTTTAGAGTGGTTCCCTCGTGGGTGACAATGCGGATCTCTTTCACCCCGCGAATGTTGGTCAAGTTCTGATCGGAAATCTGTAAGCGGTACGCCCCCGGTTGGCTTGCATCCAGCGCCTTGTAAGCGAACTGAAACGTCAGTTGGATGCAGGTCAGTCCACCCATGCCAAAATACAATTGCGAAGACGGCGCTTCGGTCACGCGCTCAACTTCGAGCCTGCGCCATTGCTGAGACGGGTCTTGAACAAACAAGGCGAGTTTGTAGTTGGGGTAGATGCGGTCGGTCAGTTTGCCCATATAACGCTTTCGTTCTTCATCGGCCACTTTTGAGTCGCCGTCGGCGTCGAGTCTGGCCAATTCGTTATACGATGGAATCTCAGCAAAATCGAGCAGGTGTTGAACGGCGATTCCACCGGGCTGTAGGTCAACCACGGTGTAGTGGTTGAGCGAAAAGTTTCCCAGCGGGTGGCCAATGGCGGCGCTTCCACCCAGACAGAGCCATCCGGCTGCGGCAAGTAACAACCATAGGCGTGTGTGTCGTGTTTTCAATTTCAGCTGTCCTGCTTTAGAATAGATGTACCCTACAATTCGCCGCACACTCTGCGAAGGCGTTATTGTAAATCGTTTGTAAAAAATTGTAAAATCGGCGTTGCCAAGCGTTCATTCGACCGTCTTTTCATTCACAATAGGTACACCATGTGACTTAGAGAGCGTCCCTGTGGTCGTTGCTCTCTCTCGCAATGACACCCGTGATACAGAGGCAGGCAGCCCACCGGAAAAGAACCGACGGGGCGCCGCCGCCCTTACGTTAAAATTTCATTGAAGTTTGGCGGCGATAGGTTGGGTGGATATACATACAACAAACCACTGGTTATACTAAGTTTTTGTGTTAGATTGGCGCTTACAAATACCTCATATGTGTTTTTGAGATTGGAGAGAAGCGAGGCGATCAGTCATGTCTGTATTGCGAATCCAAAACCTATCGAAAGACTACCAGGTCGGATGGGGAAAAACCCTGCGCGCGTTGAACGACTTGTCGCTCGAGGTCGAAGAAGGAGAAATCTTCGGCTTCTTGGGGCCTAACGGCGCGGGCAAGACCACGACCATCAAAATTCTGCTCAGCATCATCTACCCGACCACCGGAAAAGCGTGGCTGCTCGATAAAGAGATTGGCGACGCGCTGTTGTTGCACAAAATCGGGTACATGCCTGAAAACCCCTACTTCTACCGCTTTTTGACGGGCGAAGAGTTTCTTTTGTTCTACGCCCAGTTGTCAGGCATGCCCCGCGAAGACGCCAAAAAGAAAGCCGAACGACTGCTTGAGATCGTCAATCTCAAACACGCCGCCAAGGTGAGAATTTCACAATATTCAAAAGGCATGGTCACCCGCGTCGGCCTGGCCCAGGCGCTGATCACCGACCCGGCGCTGTTGCTGCTCGATGAGCCGATGTCAGGCCTCGACCCCATCGGGCGAAAAGAGATTCGAAACTTGATCTACCAACTCAAAGAAGAAAAGAAAACCATCTTCTTCTGCTCTCACATTCTGGCGGACATTGAAATGCTCTGCAACCGAATCGCCATCCTTAATAAAGGCGACCTGGTCAAGTTGGGCACGGTCAGCGAGATTCTCGACTCAGGCCCCTCACATTACACCGTGACCTTCGACAAACTGTCCGAACAGGCGTTCAACCAGGTCAAAAGCCTAGCGGCGGAATGCCAAGACTACGCAGGAATTACTCACTTCAACGCGACCGACCGCGCCCACGCGCAGCAACTGGTTGAAGCCGCGGCCTCAAACGGCGCTGAGTTGCGCGAGATGAGGCTCGACCGTGGAACGCTGGAAGAATACTTCGTACGGGAGGTGGGCCGTGAATAAAGTGTGGACCATCGCCATGAATACCTACAAAGAAGCGGTGCGCAACAAGGTGTTTTACATCATCTTGGTGTTCGCCATTGGCCTGCTGTTGATGTCGACGGTTCTCGCCACGCTTTCGCTGGGCGAAGACGACCGCATCATCAAAGACCTGGGGCTGTCAGCGATCAATTTGTTTGGCCTTTTGCTTTCGGTCTTTGTCGGCGTCAACCTGATCTTTGATGAACTCGACAAACGCACCATCTACACCATCATCTCGTCAGGCGCGACCCGCTACCAGTTTATTTTGGGCAAGTTTTTGGGCTTTTTCATCACCATCACCTTCAATATTTTGATCATGGGCTTTTTGCTCTGCTGCCTGATCGTGTTCTGGTCGAGCGAAGGCGTATTCGGCGCCGGCCTGCCTGCTGTGGTGCTGGCGGTTCTGCTCATGCTGTTTGAAATGATGGTAATCATCAGTTTCGCGCTGTTGTTCTCATCGTTCTCGACCCCGGTGCTCTCGGCCTTTTTGACTATCGTGTGTTGGATCATCGGCCACATGTCAGAAGACCTGCTCGAATGGGCCAAACAATTGAACGAGCGCGACGGCCAAGTCGTGGCGGCCAACTTCTTGAAAGGGCTTTACTACATTCTGCCCAACCTCGAACTGTACAACATCAAAAACCAGGTGGTCTACAGCGAAGACATCGGCTCGCTGTTTTTCAACGTGTTGGTCAACCCCTTCGCGGCGATTCTATATACCTCGATTATATTGATCATCACCATTTTGACCTTTAATTGGCGGGACTTCCGATGAACCGGTTAAGCCTAACCTGTATCGCCCTTCTCATCGTTTTGGGCTCGGCGTTTCTTTTTGTTCAACACGAGATCAGAGAATCGCGGCGCACTATACGCGTTGAAGAAAAGATCCTCATGTTATCAGACCGGCCTGAAGTGACCCGCATCGCCGCGCTCGGCTTTGACAACGCCGTCGCCGACCTGTTGTGGATCCGCGCCATTCAATATTTCGGCGGCAACTTCAGCACGCTCGACGAAGACCTGAAAAAACAGGGCATGGAGAAATTGCTCGAAAACCTGGTCGGGCTTGATCCGCGCTTCATTGGCGCGTGGAAGTTTGGCGGCTTTGTCATCAACGAAGCCATCAACGACCCCGAAGGCGCCATGTCATTTCTGCTGCGCGGCGGATCGATGAATCCTGACGCCTGGCGGCTGACCTTTGACGCTGGCTTCATCGCGTTTTATCAACTTCAAGACTACCAAGTCGCGAAACAGCTGTTTAACCAGGCCGCCTATGGCCCCAACATCGTCAGCGACGCCCAACTACAAGCGGTTGGCCTGCTGGATGGGTTTAACATCGAAGCGGTTCGCGACGGCGACCCCGTTTCAGACATCGCGCTCGAAGCGGGCGCGGGCTCGCTGGCGTTTGTGTTCCCTGAACAGCGCGAACTAGGCCGCTTTACCCTAAACCTTGGCTCCGGCGGAGAAGAAAAATACACCCTATACGGCGGTAAAGGCCAGTCCCCTGACATCAAGCTGAGAACCCTCTCCACCCGCGGCGTAGATGTGCAGGTGTTTGACCCCACCATAGACGTCCAATCGTTTGGCATCGCCGACCTGGCGCCGTCAACCGAAGGCCAGCCGTTCATCATCAGCGAGGTCGAACTGTTTGGCCCGCGCACTGAAGCGCCCACTTACGTTGACCGCATGGCAATCGAGATGGACCGCGCCGCAGGCCGCTTCAGCGCCGCCTGGAACCAGTTCATTCGATACCGCGAAGAAGCCATCGAAAAAGGCGACGCCATCGGCCTCGAAATCGCCGAAGCCAAACTCAAAGGCATCTATGAAGACAAATGCCACGAGTTATTGGCCCAAGCGGCTGAACTCTACATCGCCGATAACAACGGCGCACTGCCTTCGCCCCAAATGACTGAGCTGCTTGAACAAGGCTATGTAGAGCAGGCGGTGATGAACAACATCAACCAAGATCCCAACTTTCAGATGGAAGTCTTGCCGGTCTTGGCGCCGAGCGGCGATACCGCACAAATCATGACAACCTGGGACAACCAGCACCCCCACTTGTTAATCAAGCCCGACGATCAACAAGACTGGTTCATCATTTCACGGCAGGATATCGTCGAGCGGCAACAAAGACAGATCGACCGCCTCAACCAGTTTGTAGCCCAATATCTAGAAGAACAGGGCAGCCTGCCCCAATCGCTTGATGACTTAAAGACCCAGTCGTGGTTTGTCGGCCAGGAACACCTATTGACCGACCCGCTTCAAGGCGAAATTTACTTAAACCAACAGAACGGCCAAGTCGAAGCGCGCAACCCAAAAATCTGACCAACTCGCTTGGTATACCGTCAGATTCTGGCTAAACTTTGAAAGAAGAACGCTGAACGTTTGGAGGTTCGCCCCCTGAGTATGGAAATTAGCGGCCCCGTCTGCCGCGCCGCCGAAGCGCTGGCGGACGTGAAAGGTCGCGATATCATCTTGCTGGATTTGTCAAACCAATCGTCGTTCGCCGACTTTTTTGTCATCGTATCCGGCGATAGCCAAGTCCACATGCGCGCGTTGGCCAACCGCGTTCGCGAGACCATGGCCGATGAAGGGGCCCGAGTGAAGCATTCGGAAGGCCGCGACAGCCAACATTGGATGCTGCTTGATTTTAATGACGTAATCGTTCATATTTTCTCCCAACAAGCCCGCCCCTATTACAGCCTCGAATCGCTGTGGGGCGACGCCGATATTATTCAATGGAACGATGGCGCGCCTGCGGTAGCAGCCGCTTCATCAACATAAGAGGAAGCCATGGCGCTCGCGAATTGTAAACAATGTGGTTCACTGTTCAATAAAATCACTCGCGACATCTGTGAAGAATGCATTAAAGAAGAAGAGGAACTGCTGCGCGCCACACAAAATTTTTTGCGCGACAACCGTAACTCCCAGATTTGGCAAATTCTCGAAGCCATCGAAGACCTCGAAGCCGGGTTGTTAGACAAATGGGTCGAAGAAAAACGAATCAACCTAATCAAACCCGAAGATGAAGCCGGCAAAAAACAATGTATGTATTGCGGGCGTGAAGTCACCGGCGCTGGCAATGTCTGTAAAACCTGTGAAGTAAAGAAAAAACTGTCTAGCTCAAAACCCGCCGCGCTTCTTGAAGAAAAAGACGATGACGCACCAAAAGCCAAACGCAGCGGCATGCATTTCAAGCGTGACTAGGTTTAATACCACTCCTTACCCAAAACGCCCTGAAGACGCTCAAGGGCGTTTTTTATGGTTCTTCCTATATTTGAGTACTTCCCTTGCTGGATGACCTGGAATTTGGTCA
>CAZKYC010000042.1:0-39396 GCA_964556895.1 uncultured bacterium
TGTTCCTATTGAAACATCAGAAATTCTCGCAAAGAAAATAATGAGCGGCATTAGATAACCAGAAAGCGTCTCGGGCAGAACTGAGTAAATCCATTCCATACCATACACTCCACAAGTTGGTTAAACGAGTTTTATAGTGGTTGCCAGAATTATGTGCGGATTGAGTTTACATCACTGTATCTATCGCTGTCCGCCGCGGCGGATACGGGCGCGCTTTACGCACATTTTTTTGACAAACGCTCTAATCTGCGTAAACAGACCCTGAGCAGATTAAAGGACGATAGCCGATTATTTTTCTTTTGGGTGTTCGCTATCATTGATGTCAATCGGCTCTTGGTGTTCATACTCGTCGTGGTAGGCCATCAGGTCTTTCATGCGGATAATTTGCAGCGTGTTAGTCCGGCGGTCGCGCGGGTGATACTCGGCGGAAGCGTAAAGCACAAGGTCGTCTTCTTCGATTTTCTTTTTTCCATAGAGATAAAACCCAGCGGTTATGGTACGAATGGAATACGCAATGTTGGCGCACATAACAGGCGAAACGCCGTAATACATATGCAGCTCCCGAAAAGCCTCTTCGCTTGAGGTGAGAGCGAGAATCTCCTGTTTCACTCTCAAGCGTGAAATCATCTTGGCGGTAAAGCCGCGCCGAGTCACCGAAACAATCTTGGTTACGCCAGCGGTGTCGCACAAGGTTTTGATTGAGTTGCATATCGCCCGTTCAACTTCGGCAGACTCAGAAAAATAGGGTTCTGAGACCACAAACTGTTCCGAATACTGTGCGATACGGCTCATCATCTCGACAGCTTCAACCGGGTAGTGTCCCGTCGCGGTCTCGCCGCTCAACATGACGACGTCAGAGCCGTCGAGAATCGCGTTTGCGACGTCAGAAATTTCAGCGCGGGTTGGGCGCGGCTGCCTGACCATGGATTGCAACATCTGGGTCGCGGTGATGACGAGTTTACCGGCGTGGTTGCATTTTTTGATCAGCCGCTTTTGAACAATAGGCACTTCTTCTGGGGCGAGTTCGACTCCCATGTCACCGCGCGCAACCATGACGCCGTCAGCAGCCTCAATAATTTCGTCGATATTATCAACGCCTTCCTGGTTTTCAATTTTGGCGATGATTTTGACGTGTGAGTCTTTCAAGTACTGGCGAACCGCCGCAACATCGGCGCCATTTCGGGTGAACGATAGCGCGATAAAATCGACGCCATTATTGGCGGCGAACACCAAACTTATTTTGTCTTTCTCGGTCAGTGGTTCTAACGGCAGCGGGCGGTTTGGGAAGTTGACCGCCTTGCCGCTGACCAGAAAGCCGCCATTGGTGAATTGTAAGCGCACATGGCCATCGCCTTTTTTGATAATGATCGCCTCAAATGCGCCGTCGTCAATCATGGCGCGGTCGCCTTCTTGAAGGTGTTCATAAACTGGCGCGTCGAGAAACACCTCGTCTTGAGGAGTAAACCCGGCGTTGATCTCATCACCTGGATCAAGTTGAACATCGCTGGCCATCCGCAAGCGGATTTTGGGGCCTTGCGTGTCCATGACAATAGGCACATTGGCAATTTCGCGAATGGTCTGAATAATGGCGAGATACTGCTCAAATTCACCATGACTGGTGTTAATTCGCGCAGCATTCATGCCCGCGCCAATTAGGCGAGACAACACGTCCGGCGTCTGACTGGCGGGGCCTATGGTGCAAAGTATCTTTGTGCGTTTTTCGCCCGTTACTTTCTTAGACGAACCAGAATCTGACAGGGCCTTCATAATTTCATCATTCATCAATGATTAAAACCTTCAATCAAATTCTGGTTGTATTGTGGGCCATATAAACCAATGTTTCAATCAATTATCCCCAAGTAAGAAATTCTGATGAGTAATCTCTCACCAGATTTTGATTATACGCCCGAATGCGGACGGTGTATCCATGGCGCCCGCTTTCCATGCAACAAAACTGTCCAGTGAAAGTATGTTCGCCGTTGGCTTGGCCGCTTTCATAATCAAGACAAACGATTGACGGTTTGACCATCTTGCCTTTTGAGTCTAAGCGGCTGACGGCTCCCTCAACGGCAACGCTTTTGGGATCAATCGCGCCGAGCCGCGTCTTTACTTGAATCGCCATTTTATCACCGACCAACAAATCATGACCTGACGAAGTGGTTTTTACGTCGATAATTGAAACGTCCGTCCAATTCTTACGAATTGTTTGATGCCATTGAGCGAGGTCTTTTCCCTTGCTGTAATTGTCTGCTATGAGGGTTTTGCCCGCTCTCATGGCAGGAAGATAAAGAATCTCAGTATATTCTTCTAACATTCGGTGAGTGTTAAATTCACGCCCCAATAATTTCATTGAAGCTTTCATTTTACGGATCCACTCGCGCGGCAGGTCGGCGTTGTCGCGATCGTAAAACGTAGGGATGACATCATGTTCGAGACAATCGTATAACGACTGCGCTTCGACTTTGTCTTGCATCTCAGTGTTTTCAAAGTCTTGCGGGTTGCCAATCGCCCAACCAACATCTGAGGTGTAGCCTTCATCCCACCAACCGTCGAGGATGCTTAAATTGAGAACGCCATTTGCAGCGGCTTTCATGCCGCTGGTTCCTGACGCTTCTTGGGGGCGGCGTGGATTGTTCAACCACACGTCGCAGCCTTGAACCAGGTAACGCGCCACGTTGATGTCGTAGTCTTCGATAAAGACAAAGTTAGAGCGAAAATCGGGATCGCGCATGGTATGGACAATTTCTTTGATGATCTTCTTCGCCGGTTCATCTTGAGGGTGCGCTTTGCCTGCCAATATGAATTGAATGGGCCGGTTAGAATCTTTCACCAGCTTCTTCAGGCGTTCTAAGTCGCTAAACAACAAGTTCGCTCGCTTGTAAGTGGCGAACCGTCGTGCAAAGCCGATCGTTAATGCGTGAGGGCTGAGCGCCTCATCGGCGGCTGAAATCTCATACATCTGCGATCCACGCCGTTTCAGTTGTTCTTTCAAGCGCTGGCGCGCAAAGAACACCAGGCGTTCGCGGCGGCGTTGGTGAGTGCGCCATAATTCAATATCTGGGATGCGGTCTACGCGGTCCCAGACATTGAATTCCCAGGGGTTTTGGGCAAACCGCGGCCCTAAGTATGACTCAAACAAGTCGCCGTAATCATGGCTCAACCATGACCGGGTATGGATGCCGTTGGTTATGTGTTTGATTGGAACTTCATTTGGGTCTTTGAGTTGTTTCCATATCCCTTGCCACATCTTGCGCGACACTTCGCCGTGTAACGCCGCCACGCCGTTGCAGAACGCCGACAAGCGCAACGCCAATACAGTCATACCAAATTGTTCGCTATCATCGTCGAGATTCACGCGGCCATACTGAATAAAGTCGTCCCACGACATTTTGAGGCGGTTGACAACCGGCGCCAGATATTTTTTCAGCAGATCAGATTGAAACTGTTCATTGCCCGCAGGGACAGGCGTATGTGTTGTAAACACATTGGTCGCCCAGATGATCTCTTTGGCCTCATCGAACGACATGTTCTCGCGTTCCATCATGTTGGCGATGCGCTCTAGAATCTGAAACGCCGAATGGCCTTCATTGATATGAAAGACGGTGGGCTTAATTCCTAGCGCTTCCAGCGCCCGAATGCCGCCGATGCCTAACAATAGTTCCTGGCGCAGGCGCATGTCGCGGTTGCCGCCATAGAGTTGGGTGGTGATTTCGCGCGCCTCGGGCGGGTTCTCATCAAAATTCGTATCTAAGAGATACAAGCGTATGTTGCCAACATTCACTCGCCAAATTTGGGCTTTGACAGTGACTCCAGCCATTTCCATAGAAACTTTGATTGGCTCGCCCTTATCGTTGCGCTCTAACGCGACTGGCATATTGTACCAGTCATTTTCTGGATACTCTTCCATCTGCCAGCCATCAGCGTTTAGCCGCTGTCGAAAATAGCCTTGACGGTAGAGCAATCCAACGCCAACCAATGGAATTCCCAGGTCGGTCGCGCTTTTTAGGTGGTCGCCGGCAAGCACGCCCAAGCCGCCTGAATAAACAGGCAAACCTTCATCTAAGCCAAATTCGCAAGAAAAATAGGCGACTGACAGGTCTTTTTCGTCGCCATAGTTGCGTTCAAACCATTTCAAACGGGCAAGATAATTTTTTAAATTGAGATGAACTCTCTCAACGTTTGCGACAAAGCCGTCATCCAACGCCAGCTCTTTGAACCGGGCCTGGGAGACGCGCCCCAGCATCGCGACAGGATTTTGGTAGGATTCTTCCCAAATATCACGGTCAATCATGATAAACAGGCGAACCGCCTCCCAGTTCCATGAATACCAGAGATTCATGGCAATGTCTTTCAATGCGGACAGTTCTTTCGGTAGAATCGGCGCTACATAAAACGGGCGAATTTGCATGTCTGTCAAAGTGGCCTCCGGGGGGTCTTTTACCCTCTGTTGTTAATGAATCTTAGTTTAGCAATTTGAATACCTAAATGTAGTTCTCTATTCTCTAAGTTAAAAGGGAGTAAATCAATGCTTCAGTTTAAAACACCCTCAAAACGCGCCTACTTAACTGATTCAAATCAGGCACTTGATCAAATATCAGCCTAGAAGAACTACTTGAACATTCATACATGTACCGATAAGCATTCACCTCACAAACAATGATACGATACAAGAACGCTGTATTTTTGCGCTTTTTCATAACTTATATAGTCTATTTCGTCTTGACTTTTTGGTCATTTTAAAAATAATACGTCTGTTAATAATACAGTTTATTTACTAACCAACCCACTATTTGAAATAGCCAATAAAGGCATTTTTATGAATCAGGAATTTTTCAATAATACGACTGTTACCTGGGGCCCATACCTCTACATCGCAATTACAGTTCTGGCGCTGGTTGTTTGTATTTCAATCATTCATTATTTCGTTAAGCGCTACAAAAAGATTGAAGAATTTAAAAACGAGCTACAGAGCCTTGGGTTGGGTGAAGAAGGCGAAAGCACGCTGGTCGATATGGTCAAACGCTACGCCATGCAAGAACCACTCGACATTCTGATATCGGTCAAAACATTTGACCAGATGGCCATTCAAGAAATCGAACGCATCCTGGCAAGCGCTGGTTCTTCTAAAGCGAAACAAAGATTCATCAATCTCATCTATGAAATTCGTCTCAAGACATATTATGGCGAACTCATAAACAACGAAGAGATTGAAGACGAAACTCTTGAAAGCGCAGAGTCGAAAACCATCGCCGCCACGGCCAACGCTTAAAAATAGACAAACCCGGCGTTTTTCAGGCGTTCAACCACCTGTAAGCAAACGTCTTCTTCCACGGTCAGCGCAATTCGGATATAGCCTTCGCCTTTGTCTCCAAATCCGCGGCCTGGAGTAATGAGAACCCCGGATTTTCTCAGCACTTTTTCAGCGAAATCACCTGACGATACACCTGCTTCAGGGACGCGCGACCAAATAAAGAATGTTGCCGGCGGCTTGCGCATGTTCCAACCCAATGAATTCAATCCATCGACAAGAACATCGCGGCGGCGTTGATACAGGCTAGTCATTTCACGGGTGAAGTCCATATTGCCTGTGAGAGCTGCGATGCCAGCGTGTTGAAGCGGAGTAAATGCGCCCATGTCAGCGTTCGAGCGTACCTTCGCCAAATATGACAGCACATTTTTATTGCCGACCGCATGGGCAAGGCGCCATCCACTCATGTTGAAAACTTTTGAGAGAGAATGAAACTCAATGCCGACCTCTTTGGCGCCGGACGTTTCAAGAAATGACGGCTGGCGTTGACCGTCATACACGGCCTCTGAATAGGGGGCGTCGTGAGCGACAATGATATTGTGGTTTTTGGCGAAGGCGACGACTTTTTCGAAATAAGACAGCGGCGCCAATGCGGCGGTCGGGTTGCCCGGGAAGTTGATCATCATCAACTTGGCGCGCTTACATACATCCTCAGAAATCGCGTCTAAGTCGGGCAGAAAATCGTTCTCTTCGAGAAGCGGCATGTACTCCACTTCAGCGCCCGCGAACAGAATGCCAGGGATGTAGGCGGTGTAGCATGGGTCTGGAATCAACACCACATCGCCCGGGTTGCAGACCGCCATCGGCAAGTCAGCGGCGCCGCGTTTACTGCCGATGCACAGCAACACTTCGTTGTCAGGATCAAGATCAACGTTGAAGTTGCTTTTATACCAGGTCGCGACTGCTTTACGGTAGCCGGGTGTTCCCTTAAACGAGGGGTAATGATGGTTGGCAGGGTCGTCAACCGCCTGTTTCATCGCGTTGACGATGTAGTTTGGCGTCGGGCGGTCAGGGTCGCCAACGCCCAAATCAATTACGTCGACGCCCTTGGCTTGTTCTTCAGCCTTCATCGCGTCTAACGCATCAAATAGATATACAGGAAGTTGATTGAGCCTTTGCGCCCCTTTAATTTCCATCGCTTTCGCTCCATTGATTAAATGATCAAATACGGATTATTTTTCTTCGACCGGGCGCCGGTCTTCTGGCATATACGGGCTTTTGATAAACAGCGCCACCATATTTTCGTCTGTATCATTTACAACATTGTGGTGATCATACGGATCAACGGTCAGGGTCATGCCAGGCTTGAGCCGATGTTCAACGCCTTCGACGATGATTTTGGGCGTCCCTTCGATAATATAAAACGACTCGACGACGACGTGATGAATATGCAAGCCATAATCTTTTGACGACTGGCCGGGCTTCATTTTCAAAACACCCCACTCCACATCCGGCCCCTGGACAATATACTTGACGCCAGAGTCGCCCAGCGACCACGCGATTTCGTTTGAATCAATCTTCTTCATTTTTGAACCTGTTAATAGACTTGAAGGCGCGTCAGTTCTTCGAGTTGTTCACGCTTGCGAATGAGTCGGCGGCTGCCGCCTTCAACTAACACTTCTGAACAACGAACCCGGCCATTGTACTGCGACGCCATCGAAAATCCATACGCGCCCGCCGAACAAATCGCCAATAAATCGTGAGATTCACACTTCGGCAGCAATATGCTTTTATCAAACACGTCGCTTGATTCACAAATCGGCCCAACCACATCGACGGTTTCGGGCTGGTTCCCTGTTTTAACGGGCACAATGTTATGATGAGCGCCATACATCGCGGGGCGCGCAAGGTCGTTCATCGCCGCGTTGATAATAACAAACGTACGGTCAGCAGTCCGCTTAACGTATTGCGTCTCACACAGCAACACGCCTGAGTTACCCATGATCGATCGGCCTGGTTCGACAATTAAGGTCACACCAGCGTCTTTGATTTTGTTTTTGAGACGCGAGGCAAACTCTTCTGTCGTAATGGGAGACTCATCGTCGTAGCGAATGCCCAAGCCGCCGCCCATATCGACGTAGGGAACGTCAATACCCTTCTCGTTAAGCTCATCGCGCAAGGAGAGAATTTTATCGAGTGCGTCCAGCAGCGGCTGAGCGTCAGGCAACGATGAACCGATGTGCGCAGCGATGCCGCGAACTTCGATATGGTCTAAATCGGCTGCGCGCTGATAGAGCGCGACGCACTCTTCCCATGGGACGCCGAATTTGTGCTCCTTGAGGCCCGTGCTGATTTTGGGGTGGGTCTTGGCGTCAACGTTGGGGTTGACACGGACGGCGATATGCGCGGTTTTTCCAATCTCTTTTGCAACTGCGGCGATTACATCCAACTCAGCGCTTGATTCGACATTAAACATCAAGACGCCCAATTCGAGAGCGGCTTTGATTTCGCTGGCGGTTTTTCCCACGCCTGAGAACACCATCTTTTCAGGCGGGATGCCCGCCGTTTTGGCGACCGACATCTCGCCGATAGAAGTCAGGTCGGCCCCCGCGCCGCGTTGGGCGAGGAGTTGCATCAAAGCGATGTTTCCATTCGCCTTGACGGCGTAGCAAATAATGTGCGGAACGCCTTCTAAACCTTTTTGATAGCCAGTATAGGCGTCAATGATTGATTGTGTAGAATAGACGTAGACGGGTGTGCCATACTCATCAGCAATCGCTTGCAGTGGAACAGATTCCACATATAGTTCACCGTCCCGGTACTCAAAGAACCGGGAGTTTGTTTCAAATGGGGCCATTGAGTTTAAACCTCGTCAATCAGTTCGGGGGAAACATCTTCCTCGCCAGACAGGATGCGCTGCACCCGTTTGAGGCGGACCTTGTTCTTCTGAACATTCATCATATTGGCCGCCTTGGCGAAAGTAGAGCCTTCTTTCAAATTGCAGTGGAAGATGTTGTCGTCTTCCAATGAAAGCCCCAGTTGAATCTTGAACTTGAGATAATGATTGAGGATTTTGGCGCGTTCAAGGGATATGTACGACCGTTCCATGTTTCCGCTTACGCCTTCGACGTGGAAACACGATTTAATGTAGCGGCTGATGGCGTTGTGGCCTTTGCTGTATTCGTACAATTGCAAACTAAACGATGACGGCAACAGGGTGATGAACTGTCCCAGTTTGTCATAACACCAGATCATACGCTCGAAGGCGTCTTCGGCCTTCCAACTATCGACAAATTGGGTCGCAATCTTATCTGTCACAATCAGCGCATGAGGATTGGTCACTTGAGGGTCAAGTTTTAGATTCACCACGCGGGCGCGTTCAAAATAGATCGCCAATTCAGAGATGAGGTCAAAGAGGATGCAAAGCCCTTCGCGAATCGACCACATCAACAGGCGGTAGCGTTCAATGCCCATGTCAAACCAGTTGTCGCACATCTGGTAGACGGTTTCCATATAGGCGTCCCAGCGCGGGGCCTGTTCTTTGCGCAGAACCACCTTCGCCAGGTCAACCAGGCGGCGCAGGCGCTTCAGTTTCCACAACGCCTCTCGGGTGTTGATTTCGCGGTTGACTTCCCATAAGAAGAAATCGTAGAGAAATCCGCTGCACAGCAGGTCTAACACGCGGGCAATGTTGAAAAAGCGAATCTCACCTTGAGAGGGATACTTAATATCGAGTTTCTTGCCCATCACCCATTGCGGTTGAAGCAGGCAATCAAACTTAGGGCTATTTTCGAGCAATTTGTAATCGACGGAGATCACATCTTCATCGACGATGTTACGCGTCCCGATGGTTTTTAAGACGTGGTCGAATTTCAGGTTGTTTTCGTCGCAGGTTTCAGAATCATAAACGACGATCAGTTTAATTTGTGAGATGGAATGACCGAAGGTGATCTCATCCATGTAGACCGACATCAGGCCGGCCAGGCGTTGCGCTTCGCGAATGAGGTCTTGCATGAGGATTTTATAGCTGTCTTCACTCACCCGCACCGGTTCTGTGGTGAAGGAATACTCATCCCCCCGGCTTTTCGAAACGATATCAGCGCAAACGTTAAAATCCATACGGGATCAATCAACCCAGAAAATCATTTGACATAGAATACAGGTTTTATACTCATCATTTGAGAGTTTCACAAGGTGTAATCGCCCCTAGTATAAGCGCAAACGCCCCCATTCGCTATTGCAAAATCCCAATTCACCGGTTTTTGCATCTAAAATTCCACAAAAATGCCTCTCCCGTTCAACATCGAAAGAGGCGATTGCAGATTATTATTTGATGTGGTTAGACTCAGAAGTCAGTTGTCACGACAATATTCGTGAGCGTCGCTTCTTCAGTAAGATTATCCTCGTTCCGCTCAGGTATATTTACGAAAACGTATCGCTTCATCGTGAGAGTTTCAGGATAACTTATACTGGTACCCCCTAGTTCTTTATAAGCCCCATATATTAACTCACGAGTAATCGGTCTAATTTTTTCCAAATATGTTGCTTCCTTCAGCCGTCCCATCATATCATGGCTATAAATCGCAACAATTTGTTGAAGTGTTTCATTAAAATAAACACCTTGATTCATGTTGTTTATGGAACTTTCTTGCAAACTGACTTCACCATCCCCATAAAAAACTTGAACTTTCTCAGATAAACCAAAAAGTTCAGATACAGTAACTGGGCTTGTAGCTAAGGCTCGCAGCGACTTTTGACTTTCTTCAACTATAGGTCGAGGCTGTATAAACCTTTCTTTTAAGGTTTCGGGCAAATCTTCTGGGACAGGATGGAGCAATGATTTGATTTGCCACTCATTTTTGTTAAGATCAACTGTTTGAAGCGTATGTTGGTCCGTAACAAAAATTACTCCTGCAGGAGCGATCAGTTCTTTCACCCAAACTCCATTATCAACAGTAATGATGTGGCGGTATTGTTGAGTCCCCCTATCTTCTAGAGTCCACTCAATATCATACTCAATTTTGAGTTTTTCATATTCTGGATGAAGAAATAAATCCTCGATACTCTGGTCATTTGCGTTGCTGATAGACTCAGCAGAATAAGACAATGGTGTAATGCATATTGCTAAAAGGCCTATATACCGATAGATATTTGAGAGTTTCATAATACCACCTCTTTTTATGTCTAAGATATCACTGATAGCATCGAGACAAACACCCTATATTAGGTACCGCAATAGGTAGCACCCGGTTCAGTCTGAACTTCACCTTGATACTCGCATTCTTCAGATGGCTGGGGAGCATGTATGCAATAACCAGTGGGGCAAAAAGGACAAAGATCTCTTGGACGGCATGGTTGGTTAGGTTTAGCCCAGAAATAGCTGTATCCAAGTGCACCTGATGAATCAAAAGCCATATCATCGCAATCTCTTGACATGACTGTACTTGTACAACAAGCGTAAGGAGCATAAATTAAGTATTTAAAACAATCAGAAACTTCGATATCGCACGATGTGCAACTATATCCAGTAAGAGGATAAGGATCAATACAATATTCACAACTCGCAACAGACTGCTTCTCCATAAATCTTCCAACATCAACAAACCCAGCTCCAACTGCGAGCATCGGCAAGAATAGTAATCCTACAACCATTACGCTGAGCATCGTTTTTGTCTTCATAAGCCTTTCTCCCTTATTGAAATATTTTCTCACCCTGCATGCATTAATCAACTAACAAATACAAAGTTAGCACTAGGAAAAAGCGATGTCAACTAAAATCTACAAAAAAAAATATCTCTACATAAACAGTAAGGATTAAATATCGGTGTTTTAGCAAGCATAATTTACGCAAAACAAAATTAAGAAATATTGATGCTTTTTTCTATCCTGACAGAAGCCAGATGCTTTTCGAATCATTTGTCTATATGCCGAGTCTTTGAAAACCAAGAGACCGGAAGTAAACTTAATCTATAGAATTCAATTGAGTCGTTTCATTTTGGACCGGCGACATCATTTGGAATAACAACCCAGAGATAAAAGGAGCAACCCCATGCCATTAGTCCCACTCAGAACGCTGTTAGACCACGCAGCAGAAAACAACTATGGAGTCGCCGCATTCAACGTCAATAACATGGAGCAAATCCAGGCGATTATGGAAGCGGCCATCGAAACCAATTCCCCGGTGATCGTTCAAGCCAGCCGCGGCGCCCGCAGCTACAGCAACGACAATTACCTGCGCCATTTGATGATGGCCGCTGCCGAATTAAATCCCCAGATTCCTATCGTCATGCACCAAGACCACGGCAACAGCCCTGAAACCTGTATGTCAGCCATCGACAACGACTTCACCAGCGTCATGATGGACGGCTCGCTCGAAGCCGACGGCAAGACGCCCGCCAGCTATGAATATAACGTCGACACCACCAAGCAGGTTGTAGAAGCCGCCCACGCCAAGGGCGTGTCGGTTGAAGGCGAACTCGGATGCCTGGGCAGCCTCGAAACCGGCGAAGGCGAAAAAGAAGACGGACACGGCTTTGAAGGCGCGCTCGACAAAGAACAACTGTTGACCGACCCCGACCAAGCAGTCGATTTCGTCGAAAAGACCGGTGTTGACGCGCTCGCCGTCGCCATCGGCACCAGCCACGGCGCCTACAAGTTCACCAAAAAGCCGACCGGCGACATTCTCGCCATGAGCCGCATCGAAGAGATTCACGCCAAACTGCCCAACACTCACTTGGTTATGCACGGCTCTTCTTCCGTCCCAGAAGAACTGGTTGACATCATCAACCAATACGGCGGCGGCATCAAAAAAGCCTACGGCGTCCCTGTTGTAGAAATTCAACGCGGCATCAAGTCAGGCGTTCGCAAGATCAACGTCGACACCGACAACCGCCTCGCCATGACGGGCGCGATTCGTAAGGTCTTCGCCGAAAAGAACGAAGAATTCGACCCGCGCAAATACTTAGGCCCGGCTCGCAGCGCCATGCAAGAAGTCTGTAAAGAGCGCATGATCGCCTTTGGCCAGGCAGGCCACGGTGACAAAATCAAACAAGTTACTTTGATTGATATGGCCGCCAGCTATAAAAACGGCAAATAAGTTTCTTTCACGAAACGCCAAAAGGCCGCGTTCGATTGAGCGCGGCCTTTTTTTTGTGTACTGTGATCTAAACGATTCTTGTGTTCAGGGTGTTTGCAATGCTGTATGTCTCAGCCCAAATTCTAGTTACTATCGTTTTTTTCTTTGTCATGAGTATGATTTCGTATGTTGTTGCGAAAAAAATGCTCTCACTCGAATCCCCCATAATTCGCCTACTTGCCTCAATAGTCATTTTTGCCTGGACGCTCAGCCTGTTATTTGCCCTATTGGCAACGTTTAACCTCTTCATTGATTGGTACGCAATCGCTGCGGCGGCGCTAGGCCTGGTCATTGTTCGCCTGTTCGCCTGGCCTTCTGAAGGGATGGTTGGTTCGATCAAAGATGATTTGACTCAAATAACACAAACCATCAAGAACCAAGGCGATGATTTAGCCTGGTGGTCGGTTTTTGCCGTTCTCTTTACATTTGTATCGCTGTTTGGAGTGAGAGGGCTGTGTTTGCCGCTGTTGGGGTGGGACACATTAACCTACCACGCGCTGAAGTCAGGCCTTTGGGTGCAAACTGGCGGCTGGGTTTCATTCGAGGCGCCTGGCGGCTGGGAATATTACCGCACGTTCTTTGGCGGCGGCGAAGTGTTTACCGCCTGGGCCATGTTGTTTTGTCGTTCAGGCCTGTTCAGCGCGATGCCTGATATTTTTTTCTGGCTCACATTGGGGCTAAGCGTTTTTTGTTTATCGAGGCAGTTTGACGTCTCATCACGAAGCGCTTTGTTTACTAGCCTGGCAATCATCTGCGCGCCGCCATTCAGCCAAATGGTCGGGACGGGGTATATCGACACTGGCGCGTATGCGTTATTGCTTGCGGGATTTTGTTTGCTCCTTTGCACGACGCAATCGAACAACTTGTTCGCGTTAGTGGTTGCTTCAGCCGCGCTGGGCGCCGCCGCCTCCATCAAAATCAACATCTTCGCGATGATTGTCTTACTATTCGTTCCACTTTTCATTGTTCTTTGGATTTTAGGGTTTCGAAATCTTCGCGTCTATCTTGTATGTATGATTGTATTTCTTGTTCCAGTAGCGCCCTGGTTAATTTATAACACCATGACCTACGGCTACCCTCTCGGTTCGACCGCGTTTAGTCTCGGCCCGATCGTTCTCGGCAAGGCCCCGCCCAACTTAGTCTGGTTTTTAGACCGGCCCGAAATCACACCCTACAATCTGGAAACTGAATGGGAAGCGTTTTGGCGTTCTATTCAACATTATGGGCCGGTTCTGGTGTTATCCGTCATGGGTATTCCGGGTATCCTGTATGGACTATGGGGCCGCAAGGCTTCACATGGTTTGGGCGCCTGCTTGTTGGTTATTGCTGCCATTTTATTCTTAAGCCCCGCCTTTGCGGTCATTCGCTTGGTTTGGCAAGACTGGAACGCCCGGTTTCTGGCCTTAATCGTCATCTTGCCCATTGTGATGGGTGTGTCACTGCTTACGCAGTTCTATCAAGGCCGCAGACTCATCGAAGCGTTTTCTCTTCTCTGTATCACAACAGGCGTTTATGAATATTGTCAGTTGTTTATCTTCACAGGTTACTTTATCGAAAACTGGTTCTTGGCCGCAGCAGTTTTACTCGCGCTCGCGGCTTACCTCGCTCTCAATTTTTTATGGACGTATCGAATAGCCGCAAGATGGGTTGGAATCGGGACTACGCTTCTGATTTGCATTGCAGCCATAACATTGTGCGAACGTTTTCATCGTGAATTTCGCGCAACCGCGTATGCGGAATGCACGACGATGCACACGTTCCCCCGCTATTGGGCGCCGGCGGTCAAAGTGATTGATTCTAAAGACGGGCCGCTGACCATAGCCATCGCGTATGGCCCAACTCAAGTTAGCCAAATTGGATTCATCGCCCCATTCTTAGGCGCGAGGCTTGAAAACACATTGGTCTATGTTTCTCCTGATCAAAATGGAAAAATACCTTCACATGGCGCAAATTATTTTGATGAAATAATGGATGGAGATTTTAACCAATGGCTTCAACGGCTTAAAGATAAACAAGTAGATTACTTGTTGTGCTTTAGGCCGGCATCCAATGAACTGATTTGGGCGGAAGAGAATCCATCCCATTTCACTCGATCGGCTGGACAATACCGTGATTGGGGATTATTTGAAGTCAACATCAATCAGAACATCGAGTAAACAAACGGGGCGCTGACTCACGCGCCCCGTTCTAATGTGTATCCTGATTGAATGAGTTACCCAATCATTGGCAATCGCGCAAGCGCTTCTTTGACTTTTTCCGCTGGATATTCATAGTCAATCAGCTTGCCGCCAAAGTAGGCTTCGTAGGCGCTCATATCAAAGTGGCCGTGCCCGCAGAAATTAAACAGAATTGTTTTTTCCTTGCCTTCTTCCTTGGCGATTTCGGCTTCTTGGATCACGCCCGCGATGGCGTGACAGGCTTCGGGCGCGGGAACAACGCCTTCTGATTTCGCGAACAATAACGCCGCTTTGAAGATTTCGGTCTGTGGTATGGCGCGGGGCTCGACCAAGCCTTCTTCGATCGCGCACGAAAGCAATGGGGCCAACCCATGATAGCGCAAGCCGCCCGCGTGGATTCCCGGCGGGATGAAATCGTGTCCCAGGGTGTGCATCCGCATCAATGGCGTCGATTGGGCCTTATCGCCAAAGTCGTAAGTGAGTTGGCCCTTTGTCATTGACGGGCAGGCTGTCGGTTCAGTTGCGATGATTTTGATATCGCGCCCCTGCGCTTTATCCACACAGAACGGAAACGCGATGCCCGCGAAGTTGCTGCCGCCGCCGACGCAACCGATAACAACGTCTGGTTCGATTTCAATCTGGCTGAGTTGCTTTTTCGCCTCGAGGCCGATGATGGTCTGGTGGTGCAAGACGTGATTCAACACGCTGCCCAGGCCGTATTTGGTGTCCTCGCGCTTGGCGGCGTCTTCAACCGCTTCGCTGATAGCGATGCCTAAACTCCCGAGGCAATCCGGGTCTTCCGCTAGAACGGCGCGGCCTGATTCCGTCAGATCGGACGGGCTGGGAACAACATCAGCGCCCCAGATACGCATCATGGTCAAGCGGTGCGGTTTCTGCTGTGAACTGATCTTGACCATGTAGACTTTGCATTCCAGATCAAAATGCTGGCAGCAGAGCGCGAGTGAACTTCCCCACTGGCCTGCGCCGGTCTCGGTGGTCATGCGCTTCACGCCTTGCATCTTGTTATAGTAGGCTTGCGCGATGGCGGTATTGGGCTTGTGGCTGCCCGCTGGGCTGAGCGATTCGTTCTTATAATATATTTTTGCAGGGGCGCCCAACGCCTTTTCTAACCCATACGCGCGGACCAGGGGAGTTGGCCGCCAAATGGTAAGAAAATCGAGAACTGGATCAGGGATATCAATCCAAGGGTCTGGACTCATTTCCTGCTCAAGAAGAGCATTGGGAAAAATGACCGCTAATTCTTCGGGCTTGGCAGGCTCAAGCGTCTGCGGATTTAAATACGGTGCAGGCGGGTTGTTGAGGTACGGAATCAAATTGAGCCACTGTTTGGGCATCTGGTCTTCAGACAAGGTGATTTTACGCTGTCGCATTGGGCTGTCCCCCCGATTCACAAAGATGACGTCCGCGAGTTGCGGGCTTGATGCTCAATAACGTTACCTTATTTTAAGACAGATGGCAAAGGCCTCATCGTTTAAGAATGACTAAATCGTAAGGTTTTTGAATCAAAAAAATGGCTCGAATTGCCGAACTAACGCTAATACGTCAGGGTCCGCCGATTGTTTTAATCGGATTAAATCGTCTTTATAATCGATATCGCTCCACTCTGGCGCTTGAAAAACCGAAAGATCTAATGATTTGCATCGCTGAAAAGTTTGTTTGAAAACATGCGGAGTCGACCAGTCTATTTCATCAAAGAGTTCGGGAACCGGCCGCTTTAACCCTATGCAGTAGTAGCCGCCGTCGCTCGCAGGCCCAATGACTACATCGTGATTTCTCAATTTATCAATAGCGTTCTGAAGATGCTGTAATGGCAGATCGGGGCTATCACTGCCAAGGGCGATTGCGGCTGGCGAGCGCTCCAACATTTGATTGAATCCATGGTTCAGCCGTTCGCCTAATCCCTCGCCGGATTGAGGGAAGTAGGACACCGATTGGCCAAACCAGTCTCTGAAGAACTGTCCCTCTTCGGGCGGGTCATAGTAAACCGTACAATTGATGTTGCTTAGTTTTTGATAGCGTGTCAGGCATGTTTCCGCCATACTTTGATAAAGTTTGGCGGCGTTTTCTAAGCCAATTTCTGCGCCAAGGCGCGTTTTGACGCCGCCTGGCGTGGGCTTTTTCACAAAGACAAAAAGGGAAGTCTGCGATAACGTATTGCTCATGAAATTAATTAATTGTATGTCCTTATTGTTGGTCTTATTGTGTTATCAATCTAACGCACAGGTTACTGTTTTAGACCCGCCGGCGTTAGTCTCGCCGCCGAACGGTACGGTTTTACAGAACCCAAATGAACCGTTTGATATCACGCTTGAATGGACGACCGTCTCAAACGCAGAGCGTTACCAAGTTAATTATAGAGTCCAGAATCTCCCTTTCCCACCTCAGGAGACGAGCGATACAAAATTCGTCATAACAATTAGTCCAGACGAGATGGCGGATCAGATTATCGTATCCTGGTCAGTTCGCAGTTTTGCTGAGGGCATCTCGCCCAGCCTGCCTCCCAACCCATTTTCATTCACAATCGGAACCACTGGGACGCCGCTGCCCGACTTTTTGCCGACGCCGACGCCGCTGCCCGCGCCGCAATTGATTGATCCAGATAATGGCGCGTCATTAGACGCCAGCCAAGCAATCACGTTTCGTTGGGCGGCCTTACAAAGCGCCTCTTCTTATGAATATCAAATTTATTTGGACAACCAAATACGTTTTCCTGGTGGAACCGTCTTAAACGAAATTTCTTTAGTCTTAGCAGGAGTTCCCTTCGTACAAAAAACGTATCAATGGCGTGTGCGCGCATTAGATAGTGAAGGTAGGACGGGTCTTTGGAGCAACCGCAATTGGTTCCAGATTGACCGCATCGGCGCGGTGCTGCCGACGCCGACGCCTGCGCCATTGAGTCTCGATATCAACAAAGATGGAGAGATTAACGCAGGCGACTTGTTTTTATTCGCCGACCGCTACCAAACCAACCACCCGGCGGTTGATTTTAATTCCAATGGCCGAAACGATGCGGGCGACCTGCTCTTTTTCATTCGCTTCATGCCCAACCAAGAACCGCCGTTAATCCCTCTTGGGACGCCGCTGAAACCATAACGAAAAGACTGTCCATAGTATTTTGACGCCCGCTTTAACGCTGCCCGAAATGGTGCCGGATATCTTTGAGCGTCCGATTCGTATCTTGTATGGGACAGGAACCTCGACGCAACGCAGCCCATGTATCGCCGCTTTGACCTGCATCTCAACCGTCCAGCCATAGTTGGTGTCTACCATTTGGATGCGGTCAAGCGCGTCCCGCCGAATCGCCCGAAAGGGGCCAAGGTCAGTGAAGGTATATCCATAAATGCGGCGAATTAGAAAACACGCCAGGATGTTGCCAAAGCGGGCGTGAGGCGGCAGAGCGCCCGGGTCAGCCTCGCCGAGAATACGGGAGCCTATCACCATATCGGCTTCGCCGCGGTGTATTGGTTTGAGAACCTCAGGGGCCTTAGTAGGGTCGTCGCTAAAATCCGCGTCTAAAAACAATATGACATCCGCGCTAGAGGCTTCTTGTATGCCCCTCAGGCAGGCGCTTCCATACCCGCGGCGCTGTTCATAAATGACATGGGCGCCCGCTTCACGGGCCCGTTTGGCGGTCTCATCTGTGGAAGCGTTATCGACAACGACGACGCGCTCGACGCACCCATCAGGGATCGCCTGAATCACCTGGGCGATCGAGCGTTCTTCGTTGTATGCAGGTATCACGACTTCGGTTGTTAACATACCCATAGCGTACCAAACGAAAAAGGGGTGGAACCAGTCCACCCCTTTCGAGTTCTTATTTCAACCTAGGCTTAGTTGCCAGGATTGACCAAGAAGACTTCGATATCTTCAACAATCGGGGCCCCGATACCTGAGTTGATTGTAAAGATTTCGTTGCCGTTCGACGGGTCAGAGAACGAGAAGATGAATGGCCCGACTGGGTCATCCGGGTTCACAGGCAATAAGCGGTTCTCACGAACCGTGGTCAAGAAGTTGTCAGCGCCGCCAAAGGTGTGAATGGTACCAAAGCGGGTGACCGCAAAGATACCCAGACCGTGGGTGGGATCGTCTTGAATCGCGAAGCCCACCAAGGTTGCGTTGGAGCCGAAGAAGAACTTCGGCAATTCAACGCCTGTCGGCTCGCCGCCTTCAGGATAGGCTTCGAAGAAGTCGCCTGGGCCAGTCGAGGCAACCGCGCCAGCCAATTGACCGTCTTGCACCAAAATTTCTAGGTCGGTGTAAGAAGGCACGTTCGATACCGGAGGGCCTGTCAATGCCGGGAACGAAGCAGCCGCGTCAGAATCAATACGCGAAATCAAACCACCGCTAAACAAGACGTAGATCACCGGGTTATTCAAATCACCTGACACGACTTCCATGTCGACCGCTTTTTTCCCAGTTCGTAAAGCGCGAACCGTGCGGAAGGCGTTCAACGAACCATCAGCGCCAACCGAGAAGACATCGCCTTCTTTTGACAATGCGAAGTAGCCGCCGCCATTGTCAGCAAATTCAATGTCAACTGGACGCAGATCAATAGACGGCAAGTAGTTGCGCTGAATGAAGCTGGTGTCCGGGTTACGGCGTACCGAACGAATGAAGCCATCGTCACGGGCGGCAATAACCGCGCGCACTTCTGTGCTGTCTGAGCCGTCGGTTAAGATTTCAATATCAATATATTGCCTGGTCGTATTGAAGCTCAAGAAACCAAGGCTTGAGGCCGGATCCAAGACACCGTCGCCGTCAAAGTCAAACCAGCCTAAGGTATCGCCCAACTCGTGGATGCCGCCGAAGCGGTCAAGAAGGTTGATGCCTTGGTTCGCGTTCTCAAACACTGGCAGCGGAGTCGCAGTCGGCGTCGGAGTCGCGGTCGGAGGTAGAGGCGTTGGTGTCGGCGTCTCGGTAGCAGACTCAGGCGTGGCTGTTGGTTCCGCTGGTTCTGGAGTGTTTGTTGGCGGAACTGGCGTCGCAGTCGGCGTTTCGCCACCTGTCTCAGGCGTCGCGGTCGGCGGCACTGGAGTATTTGTCGGTGGAACTGGCGTCGCGGTCGGCGTTTCGCCACCTGTCTCAGGCGTCGCGGTCGGCGCAGCAGGCTGTGGCGTATTGGTCGGTGGAACCGGTGTCGCTGTAGGAGTTTCTACTGGCGTCTCAGCCGGCGACTCTGGAGTCGCTGCCGGCGGAACCGGAGTGTTTGTCGGTGGAACTGGTGTCGCAGTCGGGGTTTCTACTGGCGTTTCGACTGGCGTTTCAGTTGGTGTCTCTGATGTTTGTGCATTCACCGAACCCGCTCCGATCATCATCACCAATGCAAGCGCAAAAAAGAACGAGGGAACGAGAAGAAAACGCACGGAAATTTTCTTCATCTTGGAATCTCCTTACAGCGATGGTATTAACTTATTCATCTTAAAAGAAATTAACGCTCTTAGCAAGAGCATTTTGTATTTTTGCTAAAAAACTTTTTTTAACGTCAAATACCGTAACTGCTTTAGCTTGAATGTTTTTTATAGCAATAGGTTAACAAAACCAATGATATGGAGACTCACATTCAATTCAAAATCGGCTACATAAACCGTTAAGTTAGTTTACAAATTCTAAAAAAATATTTTTTATTTGTTTATTAACCATATTCTAAAAAACATATAAATCACTTCTAAATTTATTCTTAAGACACGAAGGCTAATATTTATTTCTACTAATTTTACAAACTTTTTTATTTATTTAAGTATCAGATAAAGTTGCGCTTAAGCCAGATTGGTTCATAAAAATTAATGATGATTTGCGAAAGAAAACGCCTTTTCGTCATTTCAACGTATCATTTCAAATAACCACATTTTCGCATCCTTTCCCTTACTTTCGTCTTAACAATTCTCTAAATTTGAATCATTGAATACAGTTTTGGAGGATTTCAACCAATGACTCAGAATCAAAAAAAATTCAATGTAAACCGCCGGACGTTTCTCGAAGGCGCTGGCTCGGGCGCGGCCGCCGTCGCGGCAATGACCTCGGCGCCCGCCGTGTGGGCGGCCGGGTATAGCCCCAATGAAACCATCGGCGTCGGCCATATTGGTATGGGCGTGCGCGGCGGCCAGCTGATTGTCGATGTAGCGGGCGAGCCCGAAAAAGAACGCCCTGGCGCAATCGGCGCCAAAGTGGTAGCGCTCAGCGATATCTATAAACCCCACCTCGAAAAAGGCAAAAAACTCAGCGCTAATCGAAGCGTCAAAACCTACCTTAATTATGAAGACCTGATTGACGACAAACACGTCGACGCCGTCGTAATCGCGACGCCTGACCACTTGCACTCAAAAATGACCATCGACGCCGCCAACGCAGGCAAAGACATCTATGTTGAAAAGTGCTGGACGCGCACCTTGCCCGAAGTGAAGGCCATGTATAAGGCCGTCAAACAAAATAATACGGTCATGCAATTGGGCCATAACACCCGCGCCAGCGCCGCCGCCGTCCAGGCGCGCGAGCTGATCAAGACAGGAATCCTCGGCCCGATTACTTATGTACGTACGGGCATCTTCAGAAACCGTCCCTGGGGGACCGACGAATGGCGCTGGTATGGCTGGTACTCAGATTTCGAACGGCCTGACGAAGACATGGTCAAAGCCAATCTCGACTGGGAACGCTTTTTAGGCGATGCGCCTTATCATCCATTCAGCATGGAACGCTTTTGGCATTGGCGCTGTTATTGGGACTACGGCACAGGCATCGCCGGCGACCTTCTCTCTCACTCCTTCGATTTCGCCCAAATGATCTTGGGCATGGGCATCCCAGGAAAGTGCACCTGTTCGGGACAAAACAACTTATTGAAAGACGGCCGCGAAGCCCCAGACACCTGGAACTGTATTTTTGATTATCCCCATCTCGATATGTCGATGGTTTGGAACTCAACCTTCAACAGCGCCGCTGAAGCGCCCGACCCATTTGAAATCGACATTCGCGGCAAAGACGCAGTGCTCATCACGGGCAGCAATGATTACAACGTCTATGTCGAAGACACCTCAAAAAAATATAAATCTCAGATCGAATCGAGAACAATCGAACCAGGCAAGCCCTTCAAGTCGTTTGAGCCCAGCGCGACGCCGGAACAACCGTCACACATGCAGGATTTCATCAATTGCATGCGCACTCGCGAGAAACCCAAAGACAATGAAGATGAAGCCTTTGTTGAAGCGGTGACCTGTATCATGACCGTCGAAGCCTATTTCCAACAACGCACAGTCGCTTGGGACGCGGAACGCCAAGAAATTGTGTAATTCTTCAAGGCGAAGGAAAAGCAAAGGCGAGGCCGCTATGGCCTCGCCTTTTTTGTTGATTGGTTGTTGTCTACACTCAGGAAGTTTCACGTTAAAGTAAAACAATGACTGAAACCCCATCTTCTCAACCCATACGAACCAGTTCGCTGTTTCGCGACGCAGAGTCGCCCATGCTGCGGCGTTGGCCGGAATGGGGCCAAATGGTGTTTTTCGCCGTAGTCGCGCTGTTTCTCAATTTTTCTGTCGCCATTCTTATTTCGCCGCTGAATTTCACCGACGCCGAAAAATTCAAACAACAAGTCATTGATGAACAAGGCGTCATAGCCAGTTTTATCATCGTGATCGTAGCAGGCCCAATGATGGAAACCGTTATTGGGCAATTTGTACCGCTGCTTTTTGCGAAAATCGTCCGCCGGACGCGGATAACGCAAATCGCATGGGCGTCAATCTGGTTTTCCGTGCTTCACATCGCCAATGGCCCCGCTCACGTCATCCAAACCTTTTTTGTTGGCTGGGTGTTCGCTGTGTGTTTTTTATTTTGTTGGTCAGAATCCTGGTTCAAGGCGATGCGCGTGACTTACATTGCTCACGCGCTCCACAACGCGATTGCGTTTCTCCCCGTTTTGATAATGACCGTATAGCGGTTAGAGGCGCCTGATCCCAAACCCGCCGCCAACTTCGATTGATGAACCAGTCGAGAAATCAAAATGGCCGAGGGCGATAGCGCTGACCGCTTTGCCGACGTCTTCAGGCGTTCCCCAGCGCGGTTGGGGGGTCATCCCTTCAGAGATCAGTTTGTCGTATTTCTCCTTCACGCCCGATGTCATGTCGGTCGCAATAACCCCCGGTTGGATTTCGTAGACGAGTATTTCTTCGGAGGCGAGGCGGTCAGCGAAGAGTTTCACCGCCATGCTCAGCCCGGCTTTTGAGAGGCAGTATTCGCCGCGGTTGATCGACGCGGTGTAGGCGGAAATCGAGGTGACAAACACGATTCGCGCGTTTTGTTGAACGCCCTTGTCGCGCAGTTCGACCATTTTATTGGAAGCGTATTGGGTCAGAAAGAACGGCCCTTTGAGGTTGGTATCCATCACATAGTTGTAGCTGTCTTGTGACATTTCGAGCAGGTCGGCCCTGACTTTAGGCGCGACGCCTGCGTTATTGACCAATAGATCAAGCCGGCCAAATGCGTCGATAGTTTCATCGACCATTCGCTTGCCGTCGGCTTCGTCAGCGACGTTGGCCTTAACGATCCCAGCGTTGCGGCGTAGTTGTTTAATCATCGTCTGGGTTTCTTCGGCGGCGGCCTGGTTGCCAGCGTAGTTAACCATGACGTCATAGCCCGCCTTAGCGAGTTCGAGGGCGATTCCCCGCCCGATGCCGCGGCTGGCTCCGGTTACGAGAGCGCACAATGATATAGACATATCAGTTCCCCTTGATCGTATGAAGAATTCAACTCCAATTGTGGAACAGAATAGGCCCCCGGTCACGGGGTGGGTATAAATTTTTATGAATACACTCAAAGAAACATCATTGTTTCTGGTTTGCGCGATCATCGCGGGTTCCATCGCCTGGGGTTATTCGTGGTTTGAAGAACCGCTGCACACCGCAGAGCCTTGGGTGTACGCCGTGATTTCGCGAACGAACATCGTTGCGGTCTCAGGCCCATCTCAGGTTTTCTTTAGAAGCCCCGACGACACGTTTGTTTTGTATGACTGGGTTGAAGACGAATTCTTTGCGCCAAAGCCCTATTCAGGGCCGCTGGAACTGCCAACCAGAGATGACATCAATAAGGTGTTAGGCGCCAAGCTCAAAGACGACATCGCCGCGAACTTGTCGTATAGCGGTTTCACCCTTGAATGGTTTTCATCCCATTACGAACGCTATGGCGGCGCGCGGTCTGAAAATTCGTTAAAAACAATCATTGAAGAGCCGCGCCGGCGCATCCGCGCTTATGTAACGTGGAACGGGGCCGGTGGAATCAACGACTATTATGAAGAAACGTTCCGTAAGAAACCCCGCCTCTCAATCGTATATTATTCCAACGGGCTGCCGCGAAAGATCAAACATTTTAATAACTCCGAAAAAATCAACGGCGGCGCCTATGAGTTTTTCCCAAACGGGCGTATTCAAACCTACAGCCATTTTTTTGAAGGCGTTCCGTGGGGGCCATACTTGAATTGGGACGAAGAAGGCAATCTGATCAAAGAAGATTTTATGACGGGCATTGATCAATAGCCTTACAATAGACCATGAGCGAAATCACCGTTGCGTTGCCAGTATTTGTTTGGATTGCATTGGCGGTTCTATCGGCGTGCGGCCTGTTTTTTTTGTGCCGGTTTCTGTGGCAATGGTTAAAGCTCTTTCTATTGGTTCGCCGCGGATTAAGACCGCTCAGCCAAAAAGAACGCCAATCACGCCTGTTTGCCCACCTCAGCGACGCTGACCGTCAGGCTCAAGAACTAATTGACCACAAAGTGAAGCATATTTGGCGCAATGCGTCACAAACACATTGGCTTGATCTAAAGATAATTCGCCATGATTGTCTTGTCATGGTGAATGAAATCGCGGCGCTCTATTACCCCAACTCAGACCAACCGGAATTTGAAGCGTCTTTGTATGAAATTTTGTTGTTGAGCGAGCGGGTGCATCGCGAGATCAAGACGTTGATTACGCCAATTGAGCCGCTGCGAAAAGTGTCAGTCAAACACCTGCTTCAGACCAAAGAGATTTTTGAAAAAACCCAAAGCGTGATTGAGAAGCGAAGCGTGCGTACTGGTCGGCGAATCGCCAACGCTGTGTGGACAGCAGTCAATGCCCTGAACCCTCAATATTGGGTTTCGCGGGCGGTTTATGTAGGCGCCTCTGAAATGGCGGGCCGTAAGGCGCTGGCGTCGATCTACCGCATCGTCGGTGTTGAAGCGATGAAAACCTACCGCTCGACCTCGACCATTCGCCCTGATGAGAAAACGGTAAACGAGATAGATTACATCACCGATACAACACAGGCTGAATCAACCACCACTCGACCGCCTTATAAAAATGATGGGGTTGAACCGCAACTCAGAGACGTTCAAATTGTCGATTCAGAGGAAGACATGCCGCCGCAAGAAAAACCCCATGCAGACAAACAATCTTCGCTGTATGAATCATCGGCGAAAACGCTTTCCCGCTTTATCGAAGGCAGCCTCAACCTGTGGGAAAAACTCGCGTCGCCAACGCCTATTCTCAAGCATTATTCAAAAAACCATTCCGGCATACAAACCATTCGCGATATACAACAACTGCCGGTTGATGAAATTGACGCCGCCGCCAAACGCTATAGCAAACAAGGCGAATGGCTCAGCGCGGCGGAAGGCGCGGCGACAGGCGCCGGCGGGTTCATCTTAATGGGGGTCGACGCGGCGTCGCTGATCGCGCTTCAACTGAGAACCATCCAACAGATTGGCTATTGTTATGGGTTTGACGTAACCCAATCTGAAGAAAAAATATTCGCGGTCAAATTGTTGGTCGAAGGCTATACCCACCCCATGCGCCAAGACCGCCGCACCTTGATCGAAGAGATGCGCGCCGCGGCGAAACTCATGAAAACCAACTCGCCGTTAGGGCTGCTGCAAAAACGCATGTTCGTTCAAGGGCTGACCAAAGCAGCGCAAAAAATCGGCATCTCATTGGGCGGAAAAAAAACCGCCCAGGCGCTTCCTTTTATAGGCGCCGCCGTCGGCGGAGTGATGAACAAAAAGATCACCAAAGACATCGCCAAAATCGCCCAGGAAGTCTACCGTGACCGGCTGCTGCAGGTACAAAACAAAGCAACAGGAAGCAATGAAACAGTCGGCTCGGCTTAATCTGTTGGCAGCGTTTTGGCGAATTCAACCGCGCGCTTTAGCCGGGCGGCGATTTTCTCGCAACCTAACATCTCAAGCACATTGAATATCGGCGGGCTGACGATTGTCCCGGTCAGGCCAATGCGCACCGCCTGGGCCAGCGCTTTCATTTTTAATTCGCGCGCTTCCATGATGCGGCCAAATACCGCTTCCCAGTCTTCTTTGCTGGGCGGTGAACTCAAATGGGTTTCAGCGAAGGCGGCCAGATCACTCAGGCCCTGAACGGGTTCAGGCTTAAAAAATTTATGGGCTTCTTTTTCGGGAAAATCAAACTCGTCATGAAAGATGAACTGAATTTTCTCCCACGTCTCTTCAAGCGTATGGGAACGTTCTTGAATCGCCTCGGCGATCATTTCAAACAGCGGCTGGTTTTCTTGTGCATTGATAAAGTCAATTGGTAAGAAATCTTTCGCCGCGGCGAAGGCCTGAAAGCGTTGAATAAATTCTTGCGGCGGCAGTTGGCGAATGTGTTCGCCATTGAGCCATTCTAACTTTTTGGCGTCAAAAACCGCAGCGGATTTATTCAGGTTTTCGACAGAAAACAACTCGACCAACTGGTTGGGCGTGAAATACTCTTGATCGCCGTGGCCCCAACCTAAACGCGCCAGGTAGTTGACTAACGCTTCAGGCAGGTACCCTTGTTGGCGATATTCCAACACCCCTGCGGCGCCATGGCGTTTTGACAGCCGGGTTTTGTCAGGCCCCAATATCTGTGGCAAGTGAATAAACTCAGGCGTGGGATACCCCAGCAAGGTCCCTATCACAACCTGGCGAAGGGTGTTGTTGATATGGTCGTCTCCGCGCATGACGTGGGTAATTTTCATATCAAAATCATCCACCACAACAGCTAAGTTGTAGGTTGGCGCGCCGTCGGTTCGCAACAGAACAAGGTCATCCATGTCTTCGTTGTTTTTGACGATCTGACCGCGAACCAGGTCGTGAATTTGGGTCGTCCCCACTTTGGGCGTCTTGAGGCGTACACAGAACGGCGTCCCATCGTCAGGATGATTTTCCTCGCGGCAAAGCCCGTCATAGCGCGGCGTCTGGCCAGCGGCCTGTTGTTCTTCGCGTAGTTGGGTGATGCGCTCCGGCGTACAACGGCAGCGGTAGGCGCCGCCCTCTTCAATCATCCGATGAACTTCTTGTTGATGGCGCGGCGCGTTCTTGCTTTGATACACTGCGGGCTCATCAACCGACAAGCCCATCCACTCTAGGCTTTCAAAAATCGCGTCAACATATTCCTCTTTGGATCGCTCTTTGTCGGTGTCTTCGATTCGGAGCAGAAACTTTCCGCCTTTGTTGCGGGCGAAGAGGTAGTTGTAGAGCGCCGTGCGAAAGTTGCCAACATGCGGGTTTCCTGTGGGGCTGGGCGCAAAACGCACGCGGATAGCGGTTTGAGACGTCATCAGTTTTCTTTCCTTGAGACTGTGGTGTTAGGAAGGCTGGACGTTTGAGTCGATGTGCCGTTCCTCAAGTTCTTTTCGGTATACATCTAACACTTCATTTGAGGAACGATAAAGTTCTTGCATAAAGGCTTCGTTTTCGAGGTAGCCTTTTTGGGCCAAGATTTCGAGCAACTGCATTAACACTCTCTGTTGAATCGAGGCGGCCGTCTTGCGGGGGTTTTTTATGTCTAATCCCTGTTTATTAAGTCGTTCTTCGCGTTTGAGCGACTCAAACGAGCGAATCGCTTCGACCTTGGTTTCATAACATTCAAAGAGTTGTAAGACCTGGCCGATGCTTAAAAAGCGCTTCACGCTCGACCGCGGGCGCAATAACTTAATACTGCCCCCCGCCGCCAGCGCCTCGCGCTTCATGCGCAGCATGACCAAAACCAATGCGCTATCAATGAATTTGACTTGTTCGATATCGAGGATGATAAAATAGCGGGAAGATTCGACGAGCTGTTCGAGAAGGGTTTTCAATACGTTCGCGTCGTTTTTCCCAAGGTCGCCTGACATCTCAATAATTTGTATTTGGTCTTGTTCACGACGGGTAATGCGCATTAACCTCTCCTCAAACCCTATCCGATGATTATAGTAAGGAATTGCAAGAATACTAAGTTAAAATCGCAACTTATGGAAAGAATTACAACGAGTGCGATAGTTCAATCACACAGAACTGGAAGGCGGGGTGAAATCAGCAAATGGATCAGATGACGATGAACTCATGGTGTCTAAGGTTTCTTGGATGATGGTTTGAAAATCTCTAGAGACTTTAATGATACCCTCAAAATACGAGAGATAGCGGTCTGCTGTACGGCGGGCGTTATTAAGATCACCCGCGTTTTGTCGAGGCCGGTTCTGTAACCGCAAGAACGGCGCTAACACCTGGTCAGCCGCTTCATCTAAAACGACATACAACTTTTGGTTTTGAACGGCTTCGCTATGACAGGCCTGAATCTCTTTAATCAATTGGCTTACCCGCTCTTGGTTCAATGAATCAGACTGTAATTCGCCATCAAGCGCTTTGGCTTTTTGAAGGCCTTCTTCAGACTGAATCACTGCATGTTGAAGAATCTGCTGCGCCGTCTGTAACACGCTGACGCCCTGCGAGGTGTTGTCGCCGAAATGAAACCCGACCGTGAGCGCCAATGTGTTGTGGGACTCACTGGCGCCATTGGGGTCAGCCGCCCCGCCGCCAGGCGAGTACTGTTCGATCACTTGAGACAGGGGTTGATACAAAGCGCCTTCGACTTTCGCGCCAGTTGAGGAGCAATTGATAACGGTTTGTTTCGTCGATTTGACCTCTTCTTCAAGCGAACGCAAATACGCCAACCAAAACTTGCTGGTCGCCGCTTCACCGCCTGAGTTCGATGGGACCAGGATCGGATCAAACTCTTCCCACTCAGGCGGGTCGGTAATCAATTCGACGCGCATCTTTCCTGGCGTATCTGACTTCTCAATTTTTCGGTTAAACGCCGCCTGGCTAAAGTGGGTGGTCCCGCCTTTTTTGGCGAATGAGAAGTCCAAGCCAACCAAGATGATTGGGCCGCATCCCATATACTGCGCAATATAAAAACAGGTCTGGCCTACATTGGTGCCAATCTTGACGTCATTGGCGCCTTGAAAGACCTCTGGCAAGGTCCCCAATAATTTTGATGAAATCATCGGCATGGTGACTTTTACGCCTTGCAGCTGGGCCGTTGCTTTGTGATACAAACTGGGCGAATACACTAGGGTGGTTGAACCAAGGTCGACGACGCCGTCAAAATGTTTGGCGTTGAGCGAGGTTGGGTCTGTTGAAACAACAATGTGCGGAGGCGTCCCGGCGGCGCACAGGGCTTTGTATGCCGTATCGACCGCAATAATCATCGCCCCGCCGCCAATGTGTTTGATTGATTCTATATCTTGATCCAGCGAAGGCCCGGCGCCAATGATATAACACGGCTTGTCTGAAAACAGGTTCTTTAATTTCGATACATTGGGTGATTGTAACAACACAGGAAAATTTCGGATGATATTTTCTTGAATCATTGAACCGATTTGCACTTTGGTGCGCAGCAGGATTTCCCCGCCCTGCATCGATTCTTGGATGATGGTTTCAATTTGATGATAATAAGCCGGGCTGCGGTCAACTGAAGCCTGATGGCGCAATACTGACAGGCCGTTGAGGCTGTATTGGGTCAAGTTGTCATTAAAATGGCTGCGCAATTCAGATGGAGACGGTTGGACCAAAAAATACACCGATTTTGTATGCAGGTAAGGCGATAGATCTATGGCCTGAAAGGCCGCATGGACCACATCAATATCATTTTCAATAATCACGATTTGGCTGAGTGAATTCTTATAAATCATGACCAGTTGAAAGACGTGATGAAGAAACCCACAGCCCAAGATCATTAAATGATAGGGCGATTCAATTGATACGTTCGACGCCCAGCGCTGGGCTTCTTGTATGGGGTCGCGGCTGCTGTGTAAGAGGGTCGTTTGGCCGTTGGCGTCATTGTTGATGCGCAGCGACATGGCGCCGCTGGGGGTTTCAAAGGGGTCTAAATTGAGTGAAGGGATATGATTGCCAAGACGAACAGCTAACTCGGGTTGGTATTCATGAAGCAGTTTAATGTTTGCCTGAAAAAAATTCGTCATAGCACCTGGTTCTTAGGTTTTTTGTGGAGCGCCCGCCTCGTCTTGTTTCATCATGTGTGACAGTTCAGAGAAAAACTCATTCACAGTCTTAAAGTCGCGGTACACCGACGCAAATCTGACATACGCAACCTGGTCTAATTCGCGAAGTTCTTTCATGACTTCTTCGCCAATGACTGAGGTCTCGATCTCACGGTCGCTTAGGGTGTGAATCTTGCCTTCGATTCGGTCGGTCACTTCTTGTATCTGTTCTTCAGACACGGGGCGTTTTTGACAGGCGATTCGAATCGACTGTTCCACCTTTGTGCGGTTAAAATCTTCGCGCCCGTGGTTACGCTTGATCACACGGACGGGTATTTCTTCAAGCCGCTCGTAAGTGGTGAAACGGCGTTCGCATTTATTGCATTCACGGCGGCGGCGAATACTCACCCCGCCCGCCATGGAACGCGAATCGACTACCTTGTCGTCATCAATGCCGCAGTATGGACATTTCACAGATGTGGACCTCCACCTACGCCGTCGCCGCGTGGTGTTGTTCGACCAGGGACAACCAACTGGGATACAGCGGGTAGGCGTCGGTGAGTTCCTTGACCCTGCTCTGCACCGAATGAATGGTTGATTCGTCTAATTTTGATTCGAGAATATCGGCGATGCAGTTCGCGACGACTTTCATTTCGTCAACGCCCATGCCGCGCGAGGTGAGGGCCGGCGTTCCCAGACGGATTCCACTGGTAACAAATGGTTTTTCTTTGTCATAAGGAACCATATTTTTATTGCAGGTCAACCAGGCTTCATCCAGCGCCTTTTCAGCCGCCTTGCCTGTTAATCCGTTATGGCTGACATCAAGTAAGATCAAGTGAGTGTCCGTCCCGCCAGAAATCATACGAATGTCACGCTCGCTAAAGGTGTTTTCCATCGCTTTGGCGTTGTCAATGATTTGTTGCTGATAGTCTTTGAACGCAGGTTGTAGGGCTTCATGAAACGCCACAGCTTTGGCGGCGATGACGTGCATCAACGGGCCGCCCTGGCTGCCTGGGAAGATTTGTTTGTTGATATCTTTTTTAAATTCTTCTTTACAGAGAATCAAACCGCCGCGCGGGCCGCGAAGCGTCTTGTGTGTAGTCGTTGTCACCACGTCGCAATGGGCAACCGGGCTGGGGTGAAGCCCCGCCGCGACCAGCCCGGCGATGTGGGCGATGTCAGCCAGTGTTTTCGCACCAGCGTCGCGCGCGATCTCAGCCATCGCGGCAAAATCGAGCGTGCGCGGATAGGCAGACGCGCCAAACACCACCAGTGCAGGCTTTACTTCTTCGACCTGGGCGCGAAATTGATCCAAGTCGATCTGTTCGGTTTCTTTGCTGACGCCGTAAGAATGAAAATCGTATAGGTTGCCTGAAAAATTGACCGGGCTGCCATGGGTCAGGTGGCCGCCCTGGGCGAGGTCGAGGCCCATGATCTTGCTGCCGGGGGCAACCAGGGCGAAGTATGACGCCAGGTTTGCACCTGAGCCAGAGTGAGGCTGTACGTTCGCGTGTTCGGCGCCAAACAATTTCATGGCGCGTTCGATTGCCAGGTTTTCGGCAACATCGACGCATTCGCATCCGCCATAATAGCGCTTGCCTGGATAGCCCTCGGCGTATTTGTTGGTTAACGGCGAGCCCATGGCTTCCATCACGGCTTCAGAGGTGAAATTCTCGGATGCAATCAATTCGAGTTTTGAGTGTTGCCGGTTGGTTTCATCCAGAATGGTATTGAAGATTTCTGGATCAGTACTGCGTAACTTCTCGAGCATGGCGATACTCCTATCGGTGTAGTCGCCCAGACTCCCCTACTGGGTACGTTCGTCCGGATTTGATTTAAGAAATTCAACTCATAAATACCACAATATATTGTATATCATCTTTAATCAAAACACAGGTTCGTCCAGGATGAAAATGGAAAATTTTCTCATTTTTTAATTAAATAGCCTTCAAAAAAAAGGGAGTTTTTACATATTTCGTAAAATTACCTTACTGATTGACGCCGCGTTCGTAGTCAGAAATGATATTCACCCGGCGCTGGTATTTTCCGCCCAGAAATTCTTTCGCCAGCCAGCGGTCAACGGTGGTGTAGATATCGTCGGCTTTTTGCCAGTCGGCCCCAAAACACAACACATTGGCGTTGTTGTGTTCGCGTGAAATCAGCGCGTGTTCTTCACTCAACGGCAGTATGGCGCGCACGCCGGGCACCTTGTTGGCGGCAATCATCATGCCGTGGCCGGAGCCGCAAACCAACACCCCCCGGTCAGCGCGGCCCAGCGCGACCAGTTCGCCTACCCGGATGGCGTAATCAGGATGGTCGCACGATTGTTCGTTGTCTGTGCCACTGTCAATAACAAGGTAGCCATTCTTGGTGAGACGCTCGAGAAGCGTATTTTTTTCTTTGAATCCACGATGATCGGCGCCCAGCGCCACCACGAGATGTTGAGATTCATAAAAACGCTGTTTGATGAAATCCCAGTCGCTAATCATGTTTTGAATCGACGCCTCAATCATCTGGGTGACGCTCTCAAACAGGGTGTCATCTCCGCCGACCGGGTCTGGAATCTCCAACGGCCCGTCTGGATACAAGAACTGCCCCAACAGGCGCACCTTATCAGCGCTAGATGGAAACATCTCTTCGATGTATTCGCGGTGGTGTTGCTCCATCACCAACAACAGGTCGGCCTGGTCGGCCATTTCGTCGTTCAACAGGCGTGAATGAAAGCCATCCAGCGACGCCACGCGCTTCTTGCACATATCCAACGCGCCCGCTGAGGGGGGCATGCCGTCAACCGCCGAGACGCCGCTTGAATCGACCAACACCATCTCGTTCGGCAGCTGTTCAGCCACTGCTTTCTTGAGTAGCGCTTCAGCAATCGGGCTGCGACAGCTATTGCCCGTACAGATTACATTGATATGAAGCGGACGGTCTGACATAATCGCCTGCTTTCGGCCATAGAGCGAATCACTCTATCTGCGGCTTTTTGGTATGATGATCGGTCGCGAGTTGAAAGGCATGACCTACGTTTAACACGCGTTCTTCGCTTAACACAGGGCCGATGATCTGCAGCCCGATGGGTAATTTATCTTTGCTGAACCCGCCAGGGATAGACATACCCGGCAAGCCCGCCAAATTAGTCGGTGCGGTAAACACGTCAGACAGATACATTTCTAGTGGGTCAGTCATCTTTTCGCCTACCTTAAACGGCGGCGACGGCGTCGCGGGGCAAACCACCGCGTCAACCTCATGAAACGCTTGTTCAAAATCGCGGCGCATCAGCGTGCGTACTTTTTGGGCTTTGCGGTAATAGGCGTCAAAAAACCCGGCGCTCAATACATACGTTCCCAACATGATGCGGCGTTTAACTTCAGGGCCGAACCCTTCGCTACGCATCGTCTTATACATCTCGACGATGTTGTCTTGTTGGCCTTCGCGGTGGCCATACACCACACCGTCATAGCGGGCCAGGTTGCTTGACGCCTCGGCGGTACAAACAATGTAATACGTCGCGATGGCGTATTCAGTATGAGGTAATGATATCTCCTTGATCTCGGCGCCTAGGCCTTCATACACTTTGATGGCGTCGTCAACGGCGCTTTTGATTTCTGGATTCATACCATCAGGAAAATACTCTTGGGGTACACCGATTCGCATTCCCTTCACGTCGCCTGTCAACCCAGCGGGATAATCTGGAACTGGTGTATTAACAGAAGTTGAATCCATGCGGTCGAGGCCGGAAATGATTTTAAGAAGTATCGCCGCGTCGCGCACATCCTTAGTAATCGGCCCGATCTGATCAAGCGACGAAGCAAACGCCACCAAGCCATAGCGCGAAACGCGCCCGTAAGTGGGTTTTAAGCCGGTCACCGAACAAAACGCCGCTGGCTGGCGTATAGAACCGCCCGTATCAGAACCAATACTGAGAATTGTCTCGTCAGCGCTGACGCAGGCCGTCGAACCGCCGCTGGAGCCGCCCGGGACGCAGTCTAAATGCCACGGATTCGAGGTTCGCCCAAAGGCGGAGTTCTCCGTCGACGACCCCATGGCGAATTCGTCCATGTTGGTCTTACCGATAGGCACCAACCCGGCATCAAGCATCTTCGTGACCACGGTAGCGTCATAAGGCGGGACAAATTCCTGCAACATCGTTGATGAGCAGGTGGTGGGGCTGCCTTGCATGCAGAAATTGTCTTTGATCGCGATAGGGACGCCCGCCCACGGCGACGGCGCCTCGCCCTTTGAGCGTTTCTGGTCAATCTCATTGGCCCGGTCGAGCGCCTGTTCGCGCAAGAGCGTTTGGTATGAATTGACCTTTGACTCAACTGCGTCGATGCGTTGATACACCGATTCGGTCAACTCGCGCGAGGAAAGTTCTTTGCTTTCTAAGAGTTCCGCCGCCTGCCAGGCGGTCAGTTGATACGGTTCAGTCATGCGCCTATCCAAGTGCCTTTGTGGGTGTTCGCTGGGGCGAATTAACCCACTAGTATTATTGCTATGTACTCAATCTAGAGCGTTAGACAAAATTGCGTGCGGTAAGCGCGCCCGTATCCGCCGCGGCGGACAGCGAAAGATACAGTTATGAAACTCAATCCGCACATCATTCTGGCAACCACTATAAAATTCTTCTCCCCCAAGTTTGGAGGAGGACTAAGGTGAGGGCCGTTTGTAAAAAACAGGTCGAAGTTTCGCCCTCAACCCCCGATGTCATCACCAACAATGACCAATCTAGCCTGATAGCTTGTAGTTTATATTAATTCGTCGCACTGCGGCTCTGTCAATGAGCGCGGCGTTTGGCTGCGCGACAAAGCCCCCCTTTTTAAGGAGGAAGTCCGCCTTAGGCGGACAGGGGAGATCATCGTGACGCACAAAGGGATCAATCACCGCTGCGGGCATTGGGCGCCAAGGTATTGACGATTAGCGGCAGCGGGGTATAGTTTTTATCGCACATCAATAGGCGTGTAGCTCAATTGGCAGAGCGACTGACTCCAAATCAGTAGGTTGCGGGTTCAATTCCTGCCACGCCTGATTGATTTAACTAGACTTAGAAAGTCTCTCCAAAACACGGTGTCATCACATAGTCATCAAATGGACGAAAAGTTGGATTTTTGGCGACTTCGTTCCGTTTTAAGTGAAATCACTTAGCATTTAATTACCATACCCCACAGTAACCATAACCATTTCACCGCATATCTCGCTCATCCATATTCGATCTACTACTGCGATATCCAATTCAACCAAGACCATACAGATCAAACCAATCACATAATAGATTCGACTGTACCTTACGCTCGCTCGTTAAATTTACAACAATACGAGAAAGTTGTGATTGATGATGTGAAATTTAATAGATAATTTGATTGCTTTTTTGTATTGGGTTGTGAAGAATGGGTGACAGCGATTGGAAAGTTAACCTTTGATTCATGTGAATCCCAAGTAATGTCTATGTGCAACACAGGTCTCGCACATATCTTTTGAGCTGAATGATGTGTGATAATCGCTTTATCTCTTTAAATATTTTTGATTTACTTGACGGTTGATTAGTAATCCGAATAGCAAAAGAACAACAGAGAGCCTACTAAAAAATGAATAAATCAACTTCCCATCTCGATAAAGCCCAACTCAACAATCTAACCGATTGGAAAATCTTTGCAGAGAGATGCTTTTTTTTACAGAAATCAACGCTGGTGGCGTTAGACATCCGAAACCGTATTATTGGCGAGTTGACAGGAACCTTTATTCAGGGGGCGTATATAAACAAGGAGAATATCGACGATGACGCATAAATTAAACCGGGATCAATTGAACGCCAAACTTTCGGCGGCGGCGGATATTCTGCGAGGTTCCATTGATTCCAGCGATTATAAAAATTACATCTTTGGGTTTTTGTTTCTGAAGCGGCTTTCTGACCGATTTGAGGAAGAAGCCGAGAATATCCTTCAGAGGGAACTGAAAAGCGGACTGTCAGAGAAAGAAGCGCATGCCATCGCTTATGAAGACCCAGACGAGCATCCATTCTTTGTACCGAAAAAAGCACGGTGGACGGAATTGAAAAAAGTTTCCCAGAATGTTGGAGAAACTCTGAACAAGGCTTGCAGTCTTTTGGAAGAAGCCAACGGAGCCAAATTCGAGGGAGTTCTTTTGGCTATCGATTTTAATGATGAGCGCCGTCTCGGTGATTCGAAAGCCCGCGATAGTATTCTCTCTCGTTTGATTCAACACTTTTCCACCATCTCGTTACGGAATTGTGATCTGTCGGAATCGGACATGCTGGGACGGGCGTATGAATACTTGATCGACCGTTTCGCCGATGATGCCGGTAAGAAAGGCGGCGAATTTTATACGCCGCGTGATGTTGTCCGGCTTTTGGTTGAATTGCTCGATCCCAGGGAAGGAATGCGGATATGCGATCCCACCTGTGGTTCGGGCGGTATGTTGATCGAATGCGCTCATTTTATCGAAGAGAACAAAGGAAACCCTCGAAACATATCCCTGTACGGTCAAGAGAAAAACCTGGGAACCTGGGGTATCTGCAAGATGAACATGCTGATGCATGGTCTGATTGATGCCCGCATTGAAAAAGGCGACACCATCCGCGATCCCAAACTGACAGATGGGGGCGAACTCTTGTTTTTCGACCGCGTCATTGCTAATCCGCCTTTCAGTTTGGATCAATGGGGTCATGAAGACGCCGAGAAAGACCGTTATGGACGTTTTCGCTATGGTATTCCGCCTAAAACAAAAGGCGATCTTGGGTTTGTGCAGCACATGCTGGCGACCGTCAACGGAACTGGCCTCGTCGGTGTGGTTATGCCGCACGGCGTGTTATTCCGGGGTGGGGCTGAAGGAAGAATCCGGCAAGGATTTTTGGAAGACGATCTTTTGGAAGCTGTGATTGGTTTAGCGAGCAATTTATTTTATGGAACCGGCATCCCGGCTGCCATCCTGATTTTCAATCGGAAGAAGCCAAAAGCCCGGCGTGGGAAAGTGCTTTTTATTCATGCCGCCAAGGAGTTTGAAGCGGGGAAAAACCAGAATTTTCTTCGAGAACCGCACATCGCCAAAATAGTAAAAGCCTTCCGGGCATTCAAAGACGAGGAGCGTTTTGCCAGCGTCGTGGATTTGGAAACCATCCGGGAGAACGATTACAACCTCAATATCAGCCGCTTTGTGGATGTCGCCGAGGAAGAAGAGCGGCTGGATGTAAAGACCGAGTTAAAGAAACTGCGCACCGTTGAGAAAGAACGTTCCGCCGCCGAAGCGCGGATGAATTCTCTTTTGGCCGAACTGGGATGTAAGGGGTAGGTATCATGAAATCGTTCGATCCGTCCTTTTTGGACAAACTGGCTGTTTCACAACGGATGGTGCAAACCATTCGTCTGATCGGTGAGTATAAAGGACGCCAAGAACTATATCGAATACAATCCCCGGAAAAGTTAGAAAACCTACGCCAAGTTGCCATGATTCAGAGCGTGGAATCATCAAACCGCATCGAAGGCGTTACCGCTGACGCCAAACGTTTAGCGGATCTGGTGCGAGAGAAAACAACCCCGCAAAACCGGCCTGAGGGGGAAATCGCTGGATACCGGGATGTTCTAAATACGATTCACCAGAACGCAAAGAATATTTCACTTTCTCCCAATATCGTGTTGCAATTGCACCGCGATCTTATGAAATATGGAACCGGGAGTGGAGGTCAATGGAAAACTACCACTAATACAATAGAAGAGTTTTTGCCGGACGGAACCCGGTTTATCCGATTTGAGCCGGTTGCTCCTCACCTGACGGCGGAAACCATCCGGATTTTACATGACCGGTTTCAGCAAGAAGAACGCGCTGGGGTATGCGAACCTCTTCTTTTAATGGCGTTGTATGTGCTGGATTTTCTTTGTATTCATCCTTTTTTGGATGGAAATGGCCGGATGGCGCGTTTGCTTTCGGTTTTGATTCTCTATCAGAACGGCTATGAAGTGGGTCGATACATTAGTTTGGAACGCCTTATTGAACAAACCAAAGAATCCTACTACGACACCCTTTACCGTTGTTCTCAGGGTTGGCATGAAGGGAACCATGACCCCATTCCCTGGATTGAATATTGGCTATCGACTTTATTAGCCGCCTATCGCGAATTGGAAAACAGGATCGAACAATTGGCAACCGGCCACGGAGTCAAGACGGATATTATATTAACCGCTATTGATCGGATGTTAGGCGATTTCAGTATTTCTGACCTGCAAGAAGCCTGTCCAAGCGTCAGTCGAGAATGGATCAAAATGCTTCTCAACCAATTAAAGCATGAGGGCCGGTTGCAGGTTATTGGTAAAGGTCGAGGGGCACGTTGGCAGAAGATAAGTAAGATAGAGGAATCCAATAATGGTATATAAAATAAACAAAACTATACCATTTATTACAGGAGTACCCCATTTCTCCAGGAGTGTTCAGTGAGCAACGGCGAAATCATTCTCTATACCACGGACGACGGCCAGGATCGTATTCAGTTACGCGCCATTGACGGGAGTGTATGGCTTAGCCAGGCGGAAATGGCGGAACTGTTTCAGACCACCAAGCAGAACGTAAGCCTCCATATTCAAAACATTTTGGAAGAGGGGGAACTGTTTGCTGATTCAGTTGTCAAGGAATACTTGACAACTGCCGCTGACGGGAAAAATTATCGAACGAAAGTTTACCGCCTGGAAATGATCCTTTCTGTGGGGTATCGGGTGCGCTCGCCACGGGGAACGCAGTTTCGCCGCTGGGCTACCAATGCCCTGAAGGAATACCTGATTAAAGGCTTTGTCATGGATGACGAACGCCTGAAAGAACCGGGCGGTTGGGATTATTTCGATGAACTGCTTGAACGCATTCGGGAAATCCGGGCTTCTGAAAAACGCTTCTATCAAAAGGTGAAAGACCTGTTTACGCTTAGCGCGGATTACGATAGCCGCAGTGAAGACGCGCAAGTATTTTTCCAAACCATCCAAAACAAAATGATCTACGCCATCGCCGGGAGTACCGCCGCCGAATTGATCGTGGAACGGGCCAATCCGCAGTTGCCCAATATGGGCTTGACCGCCTACAAAGGAAGCCGGGTGCGTAAGGGAGATGTAACCGTTTTCAAGAACTACCTGAACCACGAAGAAATCAGCGACCTGAACCGCATTGTGACCATGTTTTTGGATGCCGCTGAAGACCGGGCCAAGCGCCGCCAGCAAATGACCATGCAGGACTGGCGCGACCTGGTGGATAGTTTCCTGAAATTCAACGAACGGGACGTTCTTACCCATGCCGGTAGTGTTTCACACGGACGCATGGAAGAGATCGTTCGCGAACGGTACGAGGAGTTTGATGCCACCCGCTGCGAAGATGAACGCCGCCTAGCCGACCAGGAACATGAGAAAGACGTGGAAGCAGAGTTGAAGCAAATTGAAGACCAGATCACCCAAAAGAAGCCCAAGACCACCCCCAAACGCCGGAGGAATGACGCATGAAGAAGATACCTGAGGGGTGGCGTATTGTCAAATATAAAGATGTGACGAGAAATCATTCCG
>CAZKYC010000043.1:0-38917 GCA_964556895.1 uncultured bacterium
GCGGAGGAATTCTTAGACTCGGCTGACTTGATTGAGATCGAAGACCTGGAAGAAGATGACGACGTCCAGATCGAGTTTATGGGCGAGGCCGCGTCATCAGAAGACGACGTGATCCGCACGCTTGAAGATGTTGATTCTCTCATCGCGTCCTTCCAAGACGAAGAAGAACAGCCAGCCGAAGAGCTGGATGAAATCACACTAGCCGCTGACAACCCAGTCGTAGAATTTGACCAAAGCGTCAGCGTTGAGTTGGGCGGCGTCCCGATTCCATTAAGCGCGTTGCAACAAGCCTGTGAGCGCGTCTTTCAAGAACCTGTCGAGCTCGTCATTGACGAAACCCTGACCCGCGACGATAAGATTGTTGTCGTCGGAAAACAGTGCGGCGTTCGGGTGCTTCAAGGCCCCAGTTGCGCGATTTCGGCGCCGGATGAAGATTTTGTCCCCAGCGACGCGCCTGTCATTGTTTCGCCTGAGAGCCTACAGTCCGCCCTTTCAACCATATATGGCGAAAGCGTTGAGATCGTGCCAGACGTGCGCCTGCTGTCACGCGGCGTGGTGGTATTTGCAGGCAAAAGCATCGGCATCGGCATGTATGAGCACCCCCGTATGCAGGTGTTGACTGATGAAAGCGGCGCAGTGGAACAAGCGGCGTCCAGCCAAGAAGCGGCTGAACTCTCGGCGAAGATTCAACATCTCGAAGAGCGCTTGAGCGCCCTTGAAGGCGGCGCGGCAACCGTCGCCCGCCCCCAAGACCCCACCGCCCCGGTTGCTGAACCGCAACCTGAGCCAGAACCCGAAGAAAGCCTCTCAAATGAAGCGATTTCATTGGATGAAATCGAAACCGAAGAACTCTCGCCTGTCACCGAAGACATCAGCGAAGACGACCTAATGGCAGCCATCGCCCTTCAAGATGACGACGAAGAGGACGACGACGCGGGGTTGACTGATTTAGGCGTTGTTGAAGATGAACCAGCAGGCGACGCCCTCGACATGGAAGCCATTGAAGACCTGGTTGGCGACGACTCTGGCGCGAAAGAAGAAAGCAACGAAGAAGAATTTGCGTTCGACGCCGGCGAAGATAAACTTGACCTTGATGGGCTCGACCTCGGCGAAATTGGCTTGGATGATGATAGCGAGAGCGACGGCCTCGACCTGGCTGACTTAGCGGATGAAGCTGTTGAGACAGACGAAGCCGCCGCCGAAGATGATTTGGACTTCGAAGATTTAGACTTGGATTCATTGGGGGATGATTCACTCACCGAAGAAGCGCTAAGCGACTTAGGCCTTGGAGAAGAAACCGAAGCCGAAACAGCCGAAGACACTCCCGCCGTCCCAAAACTCGACGACGGCGCGCTGGGCGATTTAGACCTCGATTTGGGCGACTTCGATAGTGATGACAGCGAAGAAGACAGTTCCATTGGCGACGCCCTCGACTTGGATGTATTAAGCGAACTTGATGACGGCGGCGATGAGATTACTCCACACAAAGTCTTTAACGGCGAGAAAATTCTGATTTTGGGCGGCGAGGCCGACCACAGTGAAGATTATCAGCGCGTGGTCCAAGAAGTCGGCGGCGCCGCTGAATGGCATGGCGAATTGAACGGCATGGGCGCTGAAGAAATCGCCGAGCTGGTCGACCAATGCGACCTGATTCTCACCCTGTCCGGCGACGCCTTGTCTGACCCCGGCATCCTTCAAGCGGTCAATTACGCTCAAGAAAACAATAAACGTTTATTCGAACATCATTCCGCCAACCCGGTCAGCGTTCAAAAACAATTGGTGAAATTGGTCGAAGACGGAAAAGTGTAACCCCTAAGTCAATTAAAAACCAAAAGGGAGCAGTTCACGCTCCCTTTTTTGTTTCATCAATGGGGAACAATTCTTCTTGTATTGTTCCATTCAATTCGTGAGATACCTTTTCAAACCTGGCGATCAATTGTTTCTCACGCAACTGCAGCGGCTCATTCACCCGCTGACAACAGATCGAGTAATACCTCTCGGAAATTTCGTAGCCAACAAACTTCCGCTGGAGCGCATTGGCCACTTTCGGCGTGGTCCCGACCCCCATGTAGGGGTCAAGCACGATGTCGTCTTTATAGGAATATAACGTAATCAGCCTGTAGGGTATTTCTTCGGGATACGCGCAGGGATGGACCGCCTGGTTGGGCGGGATGGGCGCGATATGCCAGACATTGTTAGCAATATCGCGCTTAAATACATCATTAATGGCAATCTGGTTTTGCGCTCGTTCGTCTTTACTACGGTTGCGGTAAATCGGCTGCTCGCCCGGCTTGCGAAACACCAGGATGCTCTCTGTCATAATGTTGGGGTAATAATAGCCGGGGTATGGATGCTGAATGGTCACGCGGGCGCGTTTGACGCCGCCTGTCACTTTGTTCCAAGTGATGTCTTGGTGAAATTCCCAGCCCGACTGCTGCAGCCGCGCGGTTACATCATACGGCGCCGCGTAATGCTTCCCTGTATGTAAGACGGTGCCAATAATAACCGCGCAGAACCCGCCCGGCTTGGTCACGCGCAAAACCTGTTCGAAGACGCTTTGCATTTCAGTCAGGTAGTCTTCATACAATCCGCCTTTGCGAGTGCGATACCACTGAGATGGGTCTTTGGAATGTTGTTCGTAGTCGATGGCGTTCCAGTAGGGCGGGCTGGTAACGGTCAGCGAAACCTCATCCGGCGGCAGATCGCTCATACGCTCGCATGAAGAGAAAAACAAAACCCCTCGTTCAAAACGGTTTTCAGTCATCCTGTTCAGTTCTCAGTCTCGTCGCAAAGATACTCATCATTTGGGTCAAACGCCGGAACCGGCGCCACAATCGTTTTAAAGTCGCCGTATCCGCGATGCGGCGTGCCCGGTTCAATCAAAATCGTCAAGCCGGGAGTAAGTTCGACCGAATCGTCGCCGATTTCGAGAACGCCTTTTCCTTCGAGAATGTAGTAGATCTCTGTGGTGTTTTTGTGGTAATGGCGTTTTGAATCTTGAATATGCGTAATATGAAACCCCGCAACCGTTGTATCGTCGCGGGTGATAATGCGGATGGCGCTGCCGCAGGGGCACGGCGTCGGGGTGACATCATCTTTATGACGGGCGACATACCCTTTAGATTTGATGTTCATTTCTATCTCCGGTAGGTGATATAGCAAAGAAGAACTCGTCACTAAAGCATGGGGAGGGCGAACCTCCTGGTGAGCCGCAAAATATGAAAACTGATAATAACTAAGCGGCTCGTCGGGAGACTCGCCCTCCCCTCATCAATGCGATGTTCTTGATTGAATAATTATGCATCAATCTCGTGAATTCCACGTAAGAATATCATGCTACTGTATTAGTTTAAATACACACGCCTTGACCATTGAAGCCGTCTCCCCATACGATTCGCGGTATGAACAAGTTAATCAACGCCCTGCTTGCTATCTTTGCCGCGTTCGCGCTGGTCGGCGTGTGGAGCCTCGCGCCGCCGCAGGAAAGCTATCTCTCTGACATGGAGGTCGAAGCCGTCAATTGGTTTTGGGCTGAACCGCAACGCGACGCTTCGAACGACGGCAACAGCATGATGATCGGCGAACGCTGGTTTGCCAAAGGGTTTGGCGTCCACGCGACCACAGAGTTAAAAGTGATCGTCCCCGCCACCGCCAAATGGTTCATCACATACATTGGTATAGATGACGAAGTCGGTGAAGACGTTCCAGCAAGCGTATTGTTCACCATCATAGGAGACGGTGCGATTCTCTACGAAAGTCCGATGATGGGCGCAACCGACCCGCCCCGCCGCGTCTATTTAAATGTTGAAGGCATTTCAGAACTTCGGCTGATCGCCAGCGACGGCGGCGACACCCCCAACCACGACCACGCCAACTGGGCCAACGCCCGCTTTATTTCTGAGTAAGGATAAACCTCGGCTAAAACCGAGGGTGGTGTTCGCCGGGAAAATCCGGATGAGCGGAGGGAGAGGGTGAACCTCCTGGTGAGCCGCAAAATAAGAAAACAGGTAATAACTAAGCGGCTCGTCGGGAGACTCGCCCTCCCCTGATGATCGTTCTTTCCACCCGACATTCAACAAAGTAAGAGGCGCAGTTCGCCGCGGCGAACTGCGCTCTTTCGTTGAACTATTGTTTTGTGACGTGAAACACTACTTCAATTCATCAGGCGTGAGTTTGAGTTGTTGCGACGATTGGGGTTTGGCTTCTGATTTGGCCGCGTGGCGTTTTTTCCACTCTTCGTCGCTCATGACGGTTTTGATTTCAGCTTTTTCTTCGAGCGATTCGACGTACGACTGAACGTTCTCTTGCATGGCCTGGTTCTTTAAATGGGCGACGATCTGCGGTTTGACTTCTTCGAGCGGGGTAGTTCCTTCAGCGCGCTTGTCATCCAGTTGAATCAAATGGTAACCAAACTGGGTCTCGACAATCTGACTCATATCGCCTTTTTTCATGCCAAAGGCTGATTCTTCAAACGGCTTCACCATCTGACCGCGGCCAAACCAACTCAGGTCTCCACCTTGGGCAGCGCTGGGACAAGACGAATGCGCTTTCGCCGCATCAGCGAAGGTTAGTTCGCCCGATTCAATCTTCTTGCGAATTTCAGCGAGTTCTTTCTTCAAACCGGCCTTTGCTTCATCGGTGGCGTTTTCTTCGGCTGAAAGCAAAATATGAGAAGCTTTGACCTGTTCGGGGGTCTGAAAGTACTGTTGGTTTTCATCATAAAACGCCTTGCAGGCGTCATCGGTCGGGTCAGCGGGTTCTTTGACTTCGGCTTCTAAAACTTTCTGCATCACCAGTTGCTTCGCGTAATCTTTACGCAATTCTATTTCGGTGGTATCGCGTTGTTTCAACATCGATTGAAACACTTCTTCGGTCTTGGCCTGGGCTTTGATTTGCTCAACGAACTTATCAACATCGGCTGTGTCGGCTTCGAGTTTAAGCTCTTCGGCGCGTTGTTCGAGCAACAGAAACTGAGTTAGGCGTTTCACAGAATCCTCGTAATATAAAATGTAGGCTTGATCTTTCATTTGCGGCGCAACTTGACTGCCTGACCTGGCCATGACGCGGTCGATTTCGTCCATGACTTGGGCTTCGGTGATGGCTTTTCCGTTGACGGTGCAGACGTTGACGTCTTCGCGCGGCTGGGCGGAGCCGGCCTGGCTGTAAACGCTCGGCGCAACCGCCAACGCCAACAGCCCGCATAGAAGCAATGCGGTGAGTTTGGTACGAACAAACATGTGTGTATCCCCTTACTTTTGGTTTCGCGGAAATCATCAAGCGCGAGAAAGGCAAACCGGAAGGAACCCCAGAGGCCAGCAGCGCGGACAGTCCACGGTATCAGGCGGGCGCGCGGCGCCCCGTCCTATGCTTACGTATTGTATCACAAACGATTTTCAGCGAAACATGCAACACCGTGTGAACAGATTGACGCCCGGTCACAAGAAAGAAGACCTCGTGTGAGATCATCGACTCTGTCGAATTTCAGCGATGAAAAATCAAACTTAGACGTCAAAGACTATGAACATGACTAATTCCGATCCCTCCCCCAACCTCTGGGGGAGGATTAAGGTGAGGGTTGGTATGATTAGCCGTGTGCATCCTCAGTTTTCAACCCCCATTTTTTAAGGAGTCGTAGCCCCGTTATTCGGATTCTACAAAACATACTCTGGCGGGGTCAAACCATTCTCCCCGTCGCACCTTCTATGGGCTGAAGGCGCTATTGGGCATATCGCCATCCACTGCGAGAGTCTTTGTCTTCAGAGGCGTTAGTCCATTGTGCGTGTGGACGTGCGCGCTCCAGCCCGTTCGCATATCCTTCTGCGGATACATCCATGCCCGGTGAATGGACGCGCGCCCGGTGGTATACTGGCTGCCATCTTGAATCAAAAATTTTATACATACAGAGGTAGGGCGGGCTCGCGATAGCAGCCCACCAGGTAGTTTAATTTACGTTTCATGGTGGGCTAAACCGCTTCGCAGTTTGAGCCCACCCTACCACTGCAAATAGAAACGTTGGTATGATTTCAAAACAAACAAAAACCGAAATCGCCGTCGGGCTTGGCGAGCGCAGTTACACCATCACCGTCGAGCCGGGCGTCATCGACCAGATCGGCGCCTACGCCCAATCGCTGGGCTTTCATTCTCCATTGGCGGTCATCAGCGACGACACCGTCGCGCCTATCTACGGCCAGCGCGCGCTTGATTCGCTCAAACAGGCGGGCTTTAAGGCGGGGCTGATCACCTTTCCCGCTGGTGAAACCCAAAAACACCTACAAACCGTTTCTCACTTATACGACGAGATGGTCAAACTGCGCCCCGAACGCGACGGCGGCGTGATTGCGCTGGGAGGCGGCGTGGCGGGCGACATCGCCGGATTCGTGGCGGCGACCTACCTGCGCGGGCTGAATTTCATCCAGGTCCCGACCACTCTGCTGGCTCAGGTCGACGCCAGCGTCGGCGGCAAAGTCGGGGTCGACCACGCGGGCGGCAAGAACCTAATCGGCGCCTTTCATCAGCCCAAGGCGGTGTTGATCGACCCACTCACGCTCAAGACGCTTGACCAGCGTGAAGTGCGCGCCGGGCTGGCCGAAGTGATTAAACACGGCGTAATCGCTGACGCTGACCTCTTCAAACGCGTTGATGAATCATTAGGTGATTTACTGAACGTGAACGTCGACGCCTACGGAGAGATCATCCCGTGGAACTGCCGCATCAAAGCCAAAGTGGTCGAAGAAGACGAGCGCGAAAGCGGGATCCGGGCGATTCTCAATTTCGGCCATACCATCGGCCACGCCATCGAAGCGCTGACCGGGTATGAAACCTACCTGCACGGCGAAGCGGTCGTTATCGGCATGATTGCGGAGTCTATGCTGGGTGAAGCGCTCGGAATTACTCCTCCAGACGTAACCCAGGCGGTTCGTCAACTGTGTGATCGGGCGGGCTTCCCGCTTGAGAAGCCCGACATCACCACCGTCGCGCTGATCGACTCAATGTTTCGCGATAAAAAAGTCAAAGCGGGCAAGTTGCGCTTTATTTTGCCCGACAGCGTCGGTACAGTACGCATAGAATCCGTAGACGATCTCGACGCCATTCAGCATGTATGGGATTCATTTCGTTGAAACTAGATGATATCTATTGGCTTTTTACTGTGTCATTTAGAAACATGTTTAGAAACTCAGTTGACAGGCCACATTATATCGGCTGTAATACTCATGATCGGAGACTTTCGGATGTTTAATCGTAGTCTCACTGTTGTCGTATTTTCGCTTTGCTTGGTTTCGGTTGAGGGATGCTTGACGACTCTGGTTCGGGTTGAGACCACGCCTCCAGGGGCGCAGGTTCATTATGACTTCCAGCCTAAAGGCGCCACCCCCACCGAATTCAAGGTCGATTGGTATGGAAAACACCGGCTCACGCTCGACCATCCCGAGTATGGCCAACGGGTCAAAGACATCCATCTTCAAGCGCCAGCCTATCTGACGTTTCCGATGGATTTCTTCACGGCGATCGCGCCGTTCAATGTCGTCGACCGCCATACCATTCAGATTGATCTGAGCGAAGATGCGGCGTCCATAACGGAGGAGCCAGATCATGAACCAGAGGGGACGCAAGAAACCAACCCATAGCCAAGACGCGGGCGGCGGCAATGCACTATTCACATTGGGCTTAGTCAGCGTCATCGCTTTGTTAATCGTCGGTTGGGTCATGCAGGGCGGCATCGAAACCATCACTGGCAAAGCCAAAGAACTCACCAACATCGACATTGGCGGTGAGCAAACCGCCCAGACGCCTGACGCCAACCAACCAAACACAAGCGGACAATTGACCGCCCACGCTGTTGATTCTACCACTCTTCAGCCCGCTGGCGCTGAACAAAACCAGGCGCAAATCCAAGAACTCACCGACAAGTGGCAACTGAAACTCGAACAAGAGCGCCAAGCCTATCAGCGCCAAATCGAAAACCTCAAAACCAATTATGAAAGCCAAATCAAAGACCTCGAAATGAAGATGAAAATTCTTCAACTTGAAAACAAAACACTACGGAGCAATTCATAACGATGCCATATGTGTTTGGCGTTGACGGAGGCGGCTCAAACTGTCGGACAATTCTCACCACCGACGACGGCAGAACATTGCACGCTGGCCGGGGGCCGTCAGTCAATTATCACGAGGTCGGCGCCGGTCAAGCCACACGCATCATCGAAAAATTATTCAAAGAAGCCCTCGAAGCCGCCCACGCCGCCCCGCGTGAATGCAAAGCCGCCTGTCTCGGCTTGGCGGGCGCAGGCCGCGAACAAGACAAACGCACGCTGTCTCCCCTGTTCGATAACATATTCAGCGAGACGCCCTACATGCTGGTCGGCGACGCCGAAATCGCGCTCGCCAGCGGCGCCATGTCTGACAGCGGCATTTTGGTCATGGCCGGAACCGGCTCAATGGTGTTTGGCAGGAGCGAACACGGCCAAACCGGACGCGTCGGCGGCTATGGCCCTCTTGTTTCTGATGACGGCAGCGGTTACCGAATTGGCGTTGAAGCCATTCGTGCGGCGCTAAAGAGCCATGACGGCGTCGAGGGAGAGACCGCGCTGGGCGCCATTCTGTTAAAACACCTCGACTTGAAAGATATGGACGAATTGGTCTCATGGACCAATTCTGACCAGGCGACGCGCAGGCGAGTCGCCGAGCTGGCGCCGCTGGTGATTCGCGCCGCCAACGAAGACGACCCCGCCGCCGAAGCGATTCTCAACCAAGAGGCCGACTCGCTAGCGCTAGGCGTCTATGCGCTTCATAAACGAATGGAGTTCAAAGAAAATGTCCAGGTGGTGATGAGCGGCGGGCTGCTTCTTCACAGTTCTTACTATAACCAGTTGCTACGCCGAAAGATCATGTATTTGATTCAAAGCGCGGCGGTCAATCCACCCAAACTAGAGCCAATTTTTGGCGCGGCATTGTACGCCTATTCGCTGGCAGGCATCGATATCAGTGATGATTTACTTGACACGATGCAGCGTTCCCACCGCGAAGTCTTCAAGCGTTCCAGCCAAGAGATGGCCTCAAATCCAGATAAACTCACCCCGATTCAAGAATAGAGGTTCTTCCGATATTTGAGTACTTCTCTTGATGGATGACCTGGAATTTGGTCAAAAAGCGGTATTCGTCAAATCAATAATAGACAATTCAGGCATGGGTGCAGCTCTGTGAGCGCCTGTGCAAAAAGGCGGAGCCGCACTGAAGCGAGCAGAGTTCTACCCATGCCGCACTCGTTTGGCATCGGCTGCTTTGAGATGGCTTCTAGGGGTAGACAGTAGAAGAAATCGGGACAATGGCTTCGATGGTTTCAGCGAAGCCTTGTTGAAGGTCGCCTTTCAGCAGAATGTCCGAAACACCGATTTGGATAAGCGCGTCACGGTCTTCAGTCGAGAGTTTTTTGCCCGTAATCACGATGATTTTGACGGAATTTTTCCACAGTTGTGTGCAATACTCAATCACGCGCTCGCCCTTGATATTGGGCATCATCAAATCAACGAACAGAATATCCGGCTTGTGCTCGGTCAATTTCAACATGGCGTGCATCCCACTATAGGCTTTATCGACGTGGTAATGCCCGCGGTTTTCGAGAAAGTCTGACAACACTTCAACCATATATGGATCGTCGTCGACAATGAGAACCGAGCCGGGATGTTCGGCCTCAAATTCAATTTCATCAACCTCAACTTCTCTCACGACAGGTTTGGGAGAGAGTGGCGCTGATTGTTCTTTGGCTTGAGCGTTCTGGTCAACTCGCGCCTTGGTCTTGAATTGTTTGATAGGAATATTCAGCCTGAATGTTGAGCCTTTGCCGATTTCGCTTTTGAGTTCAACGCAGATTGTTAACAAATCAGCCAAACGCCGGACGATGGCAAGCCCCAGACCAGCGCCTTCACACGGACGAGCGAGCATCGGTTCGGCCTGTTCAAATAGACAGAAAATCTTCTCGCGCTTTGACTCATCAATTCCAGACCCCGTATCGGCGATGTCGAGAATGACATGAGAGTCTTGAGTTTGAATCGTCAGTTTGACGGTTCCCTGTTGGGTGAATTTGACCGCGTTCGAAACGATCTGGCGAATCATTTCGCCCAACTTGGCGGGGTCGCTGATGACAATGATATCCTTGTGGGGATAAGACGTGACAAATTCGACGCCCTTTTCTTCGGCGACAACTTGATAGTCGTCTAACACCGCATCGACAATTTTCTTAAGGTCTGTTTCTTCATGAAACACTGACGCGGCGCCTGACTCGAGACGATTGAGCTCTAGAAGTTGGTTGATCAGCGACAACAGGCGGGCGGCGTTTCGGTCTACGCGCTGGACGGCTTTTTGTTGCTTCTCATTCATCTCGCCATAGACGCCGTCGTCTAAAAGCGAGTTGTAGCCGATGATCGCGTTGAGCGGGGTTCGCAACTCATGTGAGATCAAGGCGAGAAACTCAGCGCGGGTACGCTCGGTTTCTTCGAGTTGGTCTGCGCGGTCTTTGAGAGACGATAAACTCTCTTGGCAACTACGCAGTTCGTTTACAATTGCCTCCGCTTCCGAAGACTTACCCGAGCGAATCAATTCAATTAACTGTTTTAGACGGTCATCCATGGGCGCGCCTTGTCTCTGTTTGAGCAAAATAGATTACAAACTATTCACTCTAGTATATCCAATACGCTATCCATTGCCAATTCAAGCGTTTTGTTTCTTCAAATCAATGTTTTGAAGAGCGCATGTCATGACGGACGCCGCAGCGCGATGCGCTCAAACGCAGATTGAATCTCGATTTTTAACTTCTGATTGGCTGGTTCACATAGCGCAGGATCGGCCTCATACAATGTGTGGGCATTTTCATTGGCTGCCCGCAACAACTCACCATCGCGGAGCGGATCAGCCAGATGAAAGCGAATGCGTCCGCTCTGGCGGGTGCCAAACGCCTCGCCTGGGCCGCGAAGGTTTAAATCTTCTTCGGCGATTCGGAACCCGTCGCGGGTTTGCTCCATCAATTTCATTCGTTGCTGGGCGTAAGGTGAGATTTTTTCTGGAGTAATCAATACGCAATATGACTTTTCCGTGCCCCGCCCTACCCGCCCGCGCAATTGATGCAACTGGGCCAAGCCAAAGCGTTCCGCCCCCAAAATGACCATCAGGGTCGCGTTGGGCAGGTCGACGCCGACTTCGATGACCGTGGTCGCGACCACGGCGTCGATTTTCCCCGCGCGGATGTTCTCCATCATGGCCTGTTTGTCTTCCGGCGAGTGGCGGCCATGCAACAAAGCAACCCGGCGCTTGGCGAGGTGGTTTTGCGATATCCACTCAAAGGCTTCTTCAGTCGAGGGCAATTCGGGTTGCGTTTCTGATGGATCAATGATTGGACAAACAATATATGCTTGTTGGCCCAATTCGATTTTTTCGTCGATGAACCCCCACACTTTGTCTTCATTCACCCAATGCGTCCAGCGAGTCTTGATGGGCGGGCGATTTGGGGGCAGCGTCGCGATGGTTGAAATGTCCATATCGCCATAGACTGTCAGTGAGAGCGTTCTCGGAATCGGCGTCGCAGTCGCGGCCAGCAGGTCGGGGTGCTCGCCCTTTTTGACCAGGCGCTCGCGTTGTTCGACGCCAAACTTGTGTTGTTCATCGACAACGACTAGCCCTAAACGCTCAAACTCAACATTCTCTTGAAACAGCGCGTGCGTCCCCACCACTAACTGGGCGGCGCCGGTTTTAAGCGCATCATGCACCGCCCTGCGCTCGGCGGTTTTCATGCTTCCCGTTAGAACGACCGTTTGTAATTGAGGGATGGTCTTTGTGAATTCGCGGATCGACGCTGCGTGTTGTTGTGCGAGCAGCTCGGTCGGCGCCATCAGCGCGGCCTGACAGCCTCCCGCCGCCGCGAGCGCCATCGCGTAAATTGAGACGACCGTCTTTCCTGAACCGACGTCGCCTTGAAGCAGGCGGTTCATGGGCGCGGCGCTGACCATATCGGCCTGAATTTCCTGACAAACGTTTCGTTGTTCATCTGTTAAGGCGAAGGGCAAGTCGCGAACCAACCTTGCGGGCCAGACATGTGGGTCGTTTGGATTCAGGTCAAACTCGTCAGAGGTTTCTTGAAACGGGTCAGGCGTCGGCGCTGGATGGGCGATGCCCGTGTATTGCTTCATTCTTCCCTGCAGCAGGCGAAGCGAGAACTGATGAAGAAACAGTTCGTCAAACACCAGACGGCGGCGGGCGTTCTCCCAAGGGGAATTCAATTCGCCTTCTGGCAGCATCTCGTCGGGCTCATCGTCGTCTTCTTCATTGATATCAAATAGCAACGCTTCTTCTGCCAAGGCCGAATCAACCGGAGCCCCTTCTCCTGGATTGGGCGCATGAAGTATGCGAAACGCCTCCATACGAGAGGGAAAGCTATGCGTTTCGCGGATGTCTTGCGGCATCCATTCGGTTAAATCAGCCGCAAACCGCTCTATCGCCTTGGCGACGATCGATCGCACTACGGCTTGAGTCAGTTTTTCTGTGAGTGGATACAGCGGCAGGATATCGCCCGATTCGTCTTCGCTGTCTTCGCCGAGAGAATCGAATTTTGGCGATGACATTTTCATAAACGGCGCGCGGCCCTCGGCCTTGCCATGCAGACGCAAACGGGCGCCCTGAATGATCTGGTCTTTTAAATAGGGCTGGTTAAACCATACCACCTCTAACTCGCCGCTGTTGTCTTTGACGGTCGCGTTCATAATGTGGCGTACGCGGCTGCGCCCGCGCGGCATACGGCTCTCGACATAGGTCACAGTCGCGACCACGGTGGCGACGCCGTTGGGCGGCAGGTCGGCGATGGGCGTGACATGGACAAAATCTTCATACCCGCGCGGCAGATGCCAAAACAAATCGCGAACCGTATGAATTCCCATTTTCTCAAGCGACTTGGCGCGGCTGGGCCCCACGCCGGGGCAATATTGAATGGGCGTATCCAACCCGCGGCGTTGGTCTTTTTTGGCCTTCGATTTTGACGATGGTGTATTTTTTTTCATTTTTTGCTCAAGTTGTCCTGCGACTTCACGATAACTCATACTGCACAGCGACTTAACGGTCAACGACAACTGCACTCATACCGGAAAATTTTCCCTTCTTGTTGAACAACGATGGGGAACAATTTTCCTTTTTCTTTTTTAAACCACCTTGTTTCGTTTTCCCAGCCATTCACTTACCAATTGAAAAACAAGACGTTGCTAAATTAAGCGCTTCACCGCAAGATCGTACTGCCCGGTTGGCGCCGAGTTTGCTCTTGTATGACTCATTGGACGTATTGGCGAGGCCGGAGCCGCCTCGAATGGAACCAAGGATGGTTGATATGGAACACGCAGTCGCCCCCCAATTGTTGCCAATACAAACGGGGCCAATCACAGAAGCAACGCCAAAACCGGCTGGGAAGCAAACCAAGGGCGGCGTTTCGTTTCATGATCTCTTTTCGAACAAACTAAACGCTGCGTCTGCGAAACCAGGCGGCAAAGAAGAAGCGGCAGGCCAGCCTGTTCTCGCCATCGGCGATTTAACAATCACGCTTGAATCCCTCAAAAAAGACAAAGACGGCAACTTCATTCTGCCCCTGGATGACCTCAAAGACCTGCTGAAAGAAGCCCAAAAACAAGGCCTAATCGACGCCAAACAAGCTAAAGCCATCGAAAAAGGCGAGTCGTCGCTCGCCTCGCTTTTAATTCAAAGGCCTGAAAATGGCGAATTATTTACTCTGTCGGTAAAAGACGGCAAGGGCGTCTTGACTCAAGCCCCCAGCCAAGCAAACCAGGCGGCTGTAAGCCTCAATGCGCTTCAGGTCCAATCATCGATTCAGCATCAACAACCCCCTGAAGACGGCCTGTCGAAATCGAAGCGATCTGATGCGGCAAATCAAAAAACTTCTCCTGTAATAACGAAATTGAAATCAACATCAGATGTTACTATAGAGATAAAACAAGAGCGTATTCAGTCAGCCCAACCAAAAGCAATACATGATGTCGACGTTTCAAGCGACCGTTTGACCCATCTCAAAAACCAACGCGTGAATGAACTCGAATCCAAAGTCAAACAAATTGATTCAGCCCTGGTGATGAGAAAAGAGGGCGAGATTCAGTCAGTGAGAGAATCTCTCGAAACAAAGATCGAACAAAGCCGGCTGTCTCAAACCCCTGCGGAAATCAAAAAGGCGCTGTTTGAAGGCGAAGTGAAACATCATCGCGAGCCAGCGCCTGACGTCAAAAATATATTTACCAAAACGGACGTTGCAACCAAAACGGACGTTGCAACTAAAACGGACGTTGCAACTAAAACGGACGTTACAACTAAAACGGACGTTACAACTAAAACGGACGTTGCAACTAAAACGGACGTTGCAACCAAAAGCCGCGTCAAAGTGACTCAACCACAAGTTGAACCAAAACCCACGATTAACGCTGAAACGAAACTCGCCGCCCATGACAATACTCATTATGACCTGCGCGACACCAGCAAGGGCGTGTTGGACGACGCCGCGCTTCGCATTTTGCTTGATAAATCTGAGCCGAAACAAGAACCAAAGCCAGACAATAAACTGACTCAGGCGCTAAAAGACGCCCAGGTTGTCAAGGCGGAACCTCAAGCCAAGCCGCACAACGACTCCTCGGATGGAAAGTCGCAACAAGAACAGTCTTCAAAGAAAGAAAACAACACCTTTAAACAAGCCGCTAAGGCCGAACTCGATAAAGGCGCGTTAGAAGCGATGTCTGACAAGCCGACCGCCGCGCCAAAAGCCAGCGCGCCTCAGGCTGAAGCCAAAGCGCCTACAGAACCCACGAATGTGAACCAAACGGCGACTCAAAGCCGCCCGGTTGAGACACAGACTCCAGTCAAATCGCCCACCGCGACTTCTAGCGTGTTTCAAGAACGGGTAGAGAAAGTTCAAGAGGCCATCAATCAACAGATCGTGCGCGGCGTGAAAGGCGCCATCAGCGCCGAACGCAGCGATATCACCATTCGCTTGACGCCTCAGGCGCTTGGCCGCGTGTCCGTCCAACTCATGATTGAAAACGGCGCGCTGACCGCTAATCTGACCGCGCAAAAAGAAGCCACTCAGGCAATGCTCGAGAAAAGCATCCATTTGCTGCGCGGGGCGCTAGATGACAACAACGTCAAAGTCGAACGCATCAACATCGTTCGCGAACCTCAAGACCCACAGAAACAACAAGACCAACAGCGCGAACGCTCACAAGAAGAGCGCTCCGCCCAACAAAAAGACCAACAACAGTCCGGCAACCAACGCAACCAGAACCAACAACGCTGGAACTGGAATGACTATTGGAACACATGGAACAACTGGCGGCAAACCACTTAAGGTGAATCCCAGACGATAAAGGGCAATTATTATGATTATTGAATCGACTTCAGCGATAGGCAATTCGACCGCAAGCGGCCTCACAAATTCTCTCGGGTCTGACATCGTCAACCGCGAAGATTTTTTGACGCTGCTGGTCGCCCAGCTGCAACATCAAGACCCGCTCAACCCGATGGAAAACCAGGAATTTGTCTCTGAACTGGCTGTATTCAGTGAGTTAGAACAATCAACCAACCAAACCAAACTGCTCGAGAAAATGGTTGAAAACCAATCAGGCGACTCCACATCGCAAGCGCTGTCGCTGATCGGTAAAGAAGCCGCCGTACAGTCTGATTTAGTCTATCATACGCCCGGCAACGAGATGCAATTTGTGTTTGAAGCGCCCGGCGCCGGGACGTATACCGTCGAAGCCGTCACCGAGACAGGCCGCGTGGCGTTTACCGATCTGGTGTCTGTCAATTCGTCGGGCCAACACGATTACACCTTCGACGGGACCAACGCCAACGGCGATCAACTCGCGGGCGGCGTGTATCAAGTACGAATTGGCGCATCGACCGACTCAGACGGGGCCACGACCGCGCTGCCGAGTTACCTACGCGGCGAGGTCGAAGGCGTCAATTTTGTGAACGGCGCGCCCGTGTTAATGATTAACGGACAACCGATCGAAATGAGCCAAGTGTTCGCGGTTTTTTCGTCCAAAGACAAAAACGAATAAATTGGGCTTGACCGTGCGAGAGGTTGCTCTCGCGCGTTTTAACTTTTTTGTTGGCAATCGCCACCCCTGTGCAGAAAGACGGTTCAGGATGAACCGCAACGTCGTAGACCAAGACATGGAGGTCTTTGAATCATGACCGTACGTTCGCTGTTTGTTGGGCTGACCGGGCTCAACGCTCAATCCCGTAACATTGACGTTATCGGTAACAACATCACCAACGTCAATACCGTCGGCTTTCGCGGCAGCCGCGTCGCATTCGACGATATCTTTTACAACACGTTGTTCGCCGGCGCCGGCGCCACCGGAAACCGCGGCGGCATCAACCCCCGCCAAACAGGTCTTGGCGTGAAGGTCGGCAGCGTCGACACCAACTTCACCCAAGGTTCGACCCAGACCACAGGACGACTCTTAGACCTGGCGATTGAAGGCCGGGGCTTCTTTGTCATGCGAAACGGGTCAGGCCAAGACTTCTTGTCGCGGGCGGGCAACTTCTCGATTGACAACGAAGGCTTCATCGTCGACCCGGGCACGGGCTTGCGTTTGATTGGCCGCTCGTCAGACGAGAACGGCGAGTTGCAAACCACCCAGGCCCCGGGCGAATTGACCATCGACTTTGACCGCAAATCGCTGGCGAAACAGACCGAAAACATTGTTGCGTCGGGTAACTTCGACAAACGAATCGGCGACCCCAATGAAGACGCAGAGATTAAACTCGCTCAAAAGACCACCAATCTTCAAGGGTTATTTGACATCACTGGCCACGCGTTTGGCCTGATCAATGGCGATGTCATCCGCTTTGAAACAGGTTTTATGGAACTAGGCTCGCCGCCGAACAATATCGACGGCCCCATTGATTTGACCCAACAAGACATCGGCCTGGGCGACGGCGTGCTGATGAGCGTCACAACGACCACAACAATTGCTGACGTTGAATCAGCGCTGTCCGATTTCTTCGAGACCGTCATGAATAAAACAGACCCAACCCAACAGGCCGACTTAAAAATTACGTTTGATTCGGGAACAGGCGCCTTCACGTTTAATAGTTTCGGCAACAACGCGCTGGCAGGCATCCGCATGGGCGTCGGGGAGCGCTTGAGCCAAAATCAACCTCCCGATGAAGCCAACCGCGCCGTCGGCAACCTGTTTGTCAATGCGTTTGATCCTGACGACCCTGACTACACGCGCACGCTCAATGTTCAAGCGGGCGAGACAATCATCACAAACTCCATCCGCAGCGCCGACCAAACCACTTCGATGGACGTCTTTGATTCACAAGGCGCGTCTCATACCATCAACGTCGGCTTGGCCGCAGACACCGCCAATCCCCCCGCAGAAGCGTTGACCCAGGTCGGCCAGCTGCGCGACTCAAACGGCCAGTTTATGTTTGAAGGCGGCGTCGTTCCTCCAAAGGTGGTTTATAACGAACCAATTATCGACTCAGCGACCAACACCGCCGTGTTTACTGCCAGTCAGATCAAGAACATGGTCGCGACCCAGGGCGTCTATACATTCAACGACGCCAACAACAACCTGGTGGCGCTTCGCCTGACTGACGGCGCCATCTCATTCAACGGCGGCGCGTTTAACGTGCCTATCGCCGCAGATGGCACGGTCAGCGCCGAATTCACCACCGCGGGCATCGACATCACCGGCGACTCGTTCTTGAACATTCCCAGCACGGTCAACGGCGGCGGCGGTCTGTTGGGAGACACCGGATTTTCTGAAACCACCACGATTGAAGAAATTCGACTGAACATCGAAGACCGAATCAATTCCGCGATTCGCCAGGTGGCGTCTAACATTGACCAACTTGATCCATTAACGACCGGGTTCACGGGCGGTATCCCCGCGGACCTTGCCATTCCATCTACTATTCCCCAAATCAGTGTCACGCTGACGGATGAAGGCTCATTCGCTTTCAGCAGCGAAGGTGGATCATTGGGCGCATCTGCTTCAACGGATCCAACTATTACAGCCAATTTGCTCGCCCAAGCAGGCGGAGCAAATCAAATGGGCCTGGTTCTCGACCTCGCTGCGGAAACCCGCTCTGTTCGCGTCAGCACCATTGACCGACGCGGCACTCTCGCCGACCCGACTGACGACATCGCGGACGGAAAGATTGACGAAGATTTCACCGACGGCGGCGGCATCACCGGGTTTATCACCACTGCGGATCCATTCGCCGCTGACTTGACCACTGTATTCACCATCGGCAACACTGACTTTGAAGGCAACTTTGACGCCACCGGCGACCCGACGGCGTCTCCACCGACTGGGATCGACGACTCAGGCGTCCAATTGGTCGCGCTCAGTTCGGGCGTGCTGCCGACCACTGATGCGCTGACGACCGAAACCTTCAGCGCGTTTCAATCGTTTGATCCTCAAACCACCGCGTTCAGCGCCATTTTCAACCAACGCGGGTATGGCGTCGGGGCTGACTTTGACGACGCCGCGGGCGTTGACCGAACCACTGGCGTTCCTATCGGCATCGTCGCCCTTGAAACCGACACATCCGCCTTTGAAACCAACATCTTGCTTCGCGACGGTTTGACCCGCAGCACGGTCAACTTCCAGGCGGTCGTTCCGAGCGACAACCGAACATTACCGACCGAAACCACCGGCGAACTGATCTTTGATCCAAGCGGTCGGTTTGACACCTATGGCGGCAACAACTTAGCGCCAAACATTACGTTTGACCCCGACAACGCCGACCCGGCCAACGGCGGCGTTGACCCCATCGCGTTCAGGCTCGACATGAGTGGAATCACCTACTTCAGCGCCAACTCGACCGCCCAGCTGCAGAGCCAGGACGGCCGCGGCGTGGGCAACCTGGACAACATCAGTATCGGCGGAAACGGAGAAATCATCGGCGTGTTCACCAACGGCGATTCACAAACGCTGGGCCAGATTCTTTTGGCTGACGTCACCAATGACGGCGGTTTGATTCAACAAGGCGCGACCTTGTTCACCGTCGGCCCCAACTCGGGCGAACAGGTGTTCATCGAGCCTGAGATTGAAGGCGGAATCATCAACTCAGGCGCGTTAGAAATGTCAAACGTCGACCTCGCCGAAGAATTCACCAACTTAATTATCGCCCAACGAGGCTATTCAGCCGCAAGCCGGATCATCACAACCGGCGACCAGATTCTTCAAGAAACACTGAGATTGAAACAATAATCAAAGGTCTAAGTGACAGAATCTACGAAGGGAGGGCGGTTTCGCCCTCCCTTTTCGTATAAGCTGTCTTGAAATTTTGGTTTGTAAGTGCAAGATGCAAAGAGTAAGATGATTAGGAGTGACCCGTTTATTCTAAAAATCTTGTTTTGCGTTTAATTCATACAAATTAAGACCGATAATACTTATTTGAATGTAACATTTGAATTTTCAACTAGATGATAAATAACAGATTTGGAGAAGCCAAACAACCGCAATGGTACTTGATCCGGTCAACGCTGAGCGCGTCAATCAGATTCGTAAGGAATTGGAGATTCAATTTTCCAAACCGGTTACCCATCAAGAGATTCAGGCGGCGGTGTATGGCGTCCCCATCAGGAGCAATGCCTTGATCGAAGTGACCAAATTAAACGACAAGCGCTTTGGCATCAATTCAGAAATGATCGAAACGGTTGAAGAGACTCCAGATACAGTCATCACCATGGTGACCGGGCGAAAGTATATTGTGAAAGAGTCGTCAGAAGAAATTGGGCGGCTTTGTGTCGAATTTAAGCGCAAAATCTTCCATTCAGGAGAGTAACCCATGGATTTATCGACAATCGTTGGAATGGTTTTGTGTCTGGGCCTGATCGCCGCGTCAATGATCGCAGGCGGTTCGCCCGGGGCGTTTATCGATATCCCATCCGCCCTGACGGTTATCGGGGGTACGTTCGCCCTACTTTTGGTGTACTTCCCGATTCCGACTGTTTTGGGCATGGGGGGAGTCATCAAAAACGCATTTTTTTTTAAACAACTTTCTCCGCTAGATACAGTTAGTACTCTCGTCAGTTTCGCCGAGCGCGCCCGCCGTGAGGGCATTCTGGCGCTTGAAGGCTCAATGGACGAAATCGATGACGATTTTATCGGTACCGGCCTTCGACTGGCGGTTGACGGCGTCGAGCCAGAATTGATCAAAGACATTCTACAAACTGAACTTGCGTTTATCGAAGACCGCCACCGTAGTGGCCGTGAGATTCTCGATTTTATGGGCTCGGTCGCCCCCGCAATGGGCATGATCGGGACGCTGATGGGGTTGGTGCAGATGCTTAAAAACCTGAGCGACCCTAACGCGATTGGGCCGTCAATGGCGCTCGCGCTGTTGACGACTATGTACGGCGCCATCATCGCCAACGTGTTCGCTATCCCGATGTCTGGTAAACTAAAGATACGGTCTGCGGATGAAATTCTGATCAAAGAAGTCGCGATCGAAGGCATCATGTCGATTCAAGCGGGCGACAACCCGCGCATTTTAGAACAAAAGCTTCTCGCGTTTCTGGCGCCGAACATGCGCCCGCCGCGTGAAGAGTAAGGGTTGGGTTCGTAGTCAATGCCAAAAAAAGAAGAAAAAAAGGGCGGCGCGCCTGAGTGGATGTGTACCTTCAGCGACATGATGTCGTTGCTGTTATGCTTCTTCGTGCTGCTCTTTTCGCTATCAACCATTGAGAAGAAAAAACTGATTCAGGCGTCTGGCCCGTTGCGGGCGGCGTTTGGCGGCCTGCCTGCGCCTCATGTGGTTCCACCGATTCCAGACAAAAAGACCCAGCCTGAGATGTCACGCCCCGCCCAACCGGTTCGTAAGCAATTTTACGGCAAAGAAGAAATTACCCGCGAACAAGAACGGAAGATCAAATCAAAAAACCTTGACCACATGATTCAAGTGACCGGCACAGAACAAGGCATCACCTTTCGCTTGTCAGGAGACTTCTCATTTGAACAAGGCAGCGCTGAATTGTTGTCTGAGGGCATACTCGCCCTTCAACACATTGCAGACGAAATCAGCCAGTTTCCCAACAACCCAATCAAGATTGACGGCCACACCGATAACACCAAACGACGAAGCGACCCTGATTTTAACTGGCGGCTCGGCGCCGACCGCGCCTATACCGTCATGGAATTTCTGACCAATGTTGGCAGCGAACGAAACCGCGTCGACAAACGGCGCTTTTCGTATGAGTCATATGCAGACACAATGCCACTGCCTGATGTCGACCCAAACCAGGCGATTGGCCGATCATTAAACCGTCGGGTTGAAATCACCTTGGTTCAAACCGATCAGGGCTTTGGAACAACCTTTGAAGATGACTCGGTGCGCAACCCACGAACGCCATTAATTAGTCCTGATTTGCTGCAAGACTCGAAAGATACGGCGGAGATATAAAATGGCGGGAAGAAAAGCCGAAGAAAAAAAGGGCGGAGCGCCCGAGTGGATGTGCACCTTCAGCGACATGATGTCGTTGTTGTTGTGTTTCTTTGTGTTATTATTTTCGCTTTCGACCATTGAGAAGGTCAAATTCGTCCAGGCGATTTCTTCTATCCAGGGCGCGTTAGGCCGAATTCCCAATATGTATAATATGTCGTTTGTCCCAACCACGTCGACCGTGCCGCAAGAAGTGGAGCCGGTGCAACGCACCCGTGAAATTGAACGCGCCAAAGAAGCCATCGCCGAAAAAGCGCGCTCGATTTTGGTCGCCGACGAGCCCTCAAAAGAAGTCATCGTCGAAGGCGTAAAAGAAGGCGTTCGGTTTTCAATCGCAGGGCGCGTGTTATTTGACCAGGGATTCGCCCAACTCGCGCCCGAAGGGCAGGAAATATTGAGGACGCTCGCCGCTGAGATATTAAACGATTTTCCCAACCTTCGCGTAAGCGTCGAAGGCCATACCGATGACTCTGTGGTGCCGCCCGAGCTGCCGTTCCAAGACAATTGGCGCCTCGCCGAAGCCCGCGCCTATGGAACCATGTTGTTCATGCGCGACGAATGTAACGTGGACGAATCACGGTTGAGTTTTCAATCCTGCGGTATGGACCGTCCGCGCTTTCCCAATGATTCGCCCGAAAACCGCGCTCTTAACCGGCGCGTCGAAATCGTGTTGCTTCAAGGCCAATCGTCAGAGAACATCACGGGGGTGTTAGAAGGCAGCGGCGATTCAAAGGTGAATCCAGACGAGCGCGAATTCGTCCCCCTACTCCAAGAAGAATAACCCGCTTATTTTACTGGCATTCAACCAAAACTTGGGGTGAGAGCATTGGGCCGGACGTTTTTTGACGCCAACATACAGTTGCTTCAACAAAAAGACCCAGAACTGGCGGCGCACATGCGCCAAGTCTCGCTCGATCATTTTCCCGCCAAAGTCATCATTGCAAAATCAAAGAGCGTCGCGGCGCAATTTATTCCCCCCGATGGGTCGCGCCCCATGCCGTTATGCAGCGAATATGACCCACAGCGCGAAGCGGTTCGTTGGGCCGAGTCGGTCACCTTTCAAGATCCGACCAACGTGATTGTGATGGGATGCGGCCTTGGGTATCACACGTTGGCGTTGTTAAAGAAAAGCGATCCCGACATTCGCTTTTTGTTTGTCATTGAGCGCGACCCGCGTATCTTCAAACTCGCGCTTTCGGCGATGGATTTACGCCCGCTTCTGGTGCGCGAGGGCGTTCAATGGATCGTCGGCGCCGAGCCGAAAGACATCCCTGAACTCATTGGCGAGAAACGGACGGATATCGTTCTTCACAATTGCAAGATCGTAAATCATGACCCCTCACTGAGGTTGTTCACCGACTATTACAAAGAAGCCCGCCAAACCATTCTTGACGCATTGACCCATGATGAAATCAACCTACGCACCACCTTCGAAAGCCAGGGCCGCAACCAATTTAACAAACTCATGAACCTGCCCTCGATGGTCCGCGGATATCCGCTCAAGCCATTTCAAGGACTATTGAAGGGATACCCTGCGGTCGTATCAGCCGCCGGGCCGTCTTTGGATAAGAACGTACAATTCGCCAAAGAGATTCAAGACCGGGCGGCCCTAATTATTGTTGACACCGCCCAGTCAACTTTCAAACAACTCGGCGTCGAGCCCGACATTGTCGTGACCGGCGACCCGACGCCGCTCAATTTCAGCCACTTTGAAACCATTGATTCACTCGGCAGTTCATTTTTAGGGTTTCACCCCGAAGCCAACCATCAAATCGCGCGGAAGTATCTTCACCATCCTTATTTGCTTCCCTTGTTTGACGGCGACTCTGACCTACTAAATCATGTGTTTCAAATGGACGAAGACGATGTTTATTGCGAACGCGAGATGAATGTCGGCCACATCGCGCTCAATGTGGCGCTGCTGTTGGGTTGCGACCCAATCATCTTAATCGGCTTTGACTATGCGTTCCCCAAACATGGCGGCGCCACCCACGCCGTCCGCGCGGCGGTGTCGCGAACCGTGAGCGAAATGCAGGCCGACGGCGCCATCGATATTGGCGGGAAGCAAGGCAAAGCCCCCGAAGAATCAGGCAAGATGAACCTCGTGTCTGGCTATTACGGGGATATGGTTCCCACAACGGTTCCGTTTCAGCAGTACATCCTCGCGCTTGAAAAAGCCATTGGCGAATGCGAAGAAACTATCATTGACGCGACCGAAGGCGGCGCCAAGTTTGAAGGCGCTGTTCAAATGCCGTTTCAAGAAGCGCTCGCGAAATACCTAAACCAATCAGGCGTCTCTCAATATTGGGACAATTTGCGTTCTAACAAACCCTCATTCGAAACAACGGGCGCCATTTCTCGAATGAATGAATGTCTCAATGCGCTCAAAACTGGCCAGCAACAAAACAAACAACTCGCCGACATTCTCAATCATTGGCAATCCCTCTTAGCCCAACCCCAACTTGACGATTCATTAGTCAAACACGAGTGGAACTCATTTGATCAATTATGGATCCAAATGGTCGAACCAGAAATTTTTAACGCCAGCCTGGGCAATGCGGTACACTATCTATACTTTCGCAGGCAACGCCAGACGCGCCCCGCTGATTCAACGCCCAAAGCGTACTTGCAATGCATGTATGACAAATATACTGGGATAATCGAAGAAATGACTGGACTGCTTGACCACTTTATTCACTGCTTTGAGTTATCAATCCAGCTGCTTCAACAGAGCGGCCAGGGAGACCAATCGTGAGAATCGGCATCGTTTGTTACCCCTCCATCGGCGGCAGCGGCATCGTCGCCAGCGACCTTGGAAAGTCTTTAGCGCGCATGGGGCATGAAATTCATTTTTTTAGTTATGACGTTCCTCATAAATTAGAGGGCGCAACAGAAACGTTTCACTTTCATCATGTCGACGTGCCGTTTTACCCATTGTTTCGCTTCCCTCCCTATACGCTGGCGTTGGCCACGAGCATTTATGAAGCCAATTCTGAGTCGCCGTTAGACATTCTTCACGTTCATTACGCCGTACCTCATTCGACTTCAGCGTTGTTGGCCAAACAGATGATTTGTTCAAAGCGCAATGAACAACTGAAGGTGATCACAACCCTTCACGGCACGGATACAGACTTGGTCGGCCAGATGCCTCAATATAAACCCGCGGTTGAATTTAGCCTCAATTGGAGCGACGCAGTCACATCGGTCAGCCGATATCTAAAAAACATTACAGAAAAACAATTTGACATTCACAAGCCCATTCACGTCATTTATAACCCCATCGACTCCGACCAGTTTTCGCCCCTTCCTGAAGAGCAACGCAAACACAACTGCCAAAAACGCATCGTCCATATCAGCAACTTCCGCCCCGTCAAACGGGTCATTGATGTGATTAAGACGTTTGATTTGATCTCAAACATCATTCATGCCAAGCTAATCTTAGTGGGCGACGGGCCTGACCGGTCTGAAGCCGAGCAACTGGTTTCTCAATTGGCCATCGCCGACAAAGTGGAATTCACCGGGCCTCAACATGATGTGGTAGGCACGCTGCAACACGCCGACCTTTTGCTTTCAACCTCAGAGACGGAATCGTTTGGTCTGACCATCGCCGAAGCGATGTCGTGTGAAGTGCCCGTGGTCGCCACCAGTGTCGGCGGGGTGCCCGAAGTGGTCGAACATGGCGAGACCGGGTTTCTCGCGCCTCTAGGCGACATTCAATGTATGGCTGAGAGCGCCATTGAGGTATTACGCTGCCCGGAACGGTTCGCTCAAATTGGCAAAGCGGGGCGAAGACACATTCTCGACAACTTTGAGATGAATAAAATCACCAAACAGTATCTTGATTTGTATGAAGACGTCTTTACCAGCGAAGACCTAAACTGCCCCAAACACAACCAAACTCAAAACTGAACGAGACAACACAACTCAACGGATGTGTCATTGCGAGAGAGAGCAACGAATCCCGCCATCGAATATCACAAAGGGCCTTGCGGCGGGGATTGCTCACGCTCAACCCGCCCTACTTGGCTAATTCAACAGAGTTGATGACACAACCGTAAGTCTTTGCCTTAAGGCGAAGATTTTTCTCTCAGAAATGGACAATAATCAATTCGATCCGATGGTTGTTTCTGTTGAATCACACGATGTCTGTTTGAAGAATCTCCATCCCGGCGAGAAGAGAATAGACAACGGTTTCTTCTATTTCCGGGGAGTAGCCAATGCGTTTTTCGGCTTCGATTGACGAATGAAACGACAGGCCTTCGTTGCTGATGCCAATGCCGACCATGCGCGACAAGCCGTCGGCAATGTGTATGAAATCGAGAAGATGTTGGTTTGGCCCCTCATAGTCGTCAGGCCGATGATGATATTTAACTACATCAATGACGGGCTGAATGCCGCTCCAGAGACAAACGCTGTCGGCGCCCACGTCGCCATGGTCGCATCCAAGGCGCTTGCGTTCGGCCTCGTCAATCGAGATGGTTTCTTCTAACGCCAGGTCAACAGTGGAGCTGAAATCAACGCCAAAGTTTCTGACCAACACCGCCAGCCCGATGTCATGAAGCAGGCCGGAGAGAAATAAATAACGCTGAGGCTGACGTTTTGATTCACGCTCAAGCAAAACCGCGCAAAACGCAGTCGCCAGCGAATGAAGATACAGCTCGCTCAATAGTTCATCATCGCGGTCAAACATTAACATCGGCTGCAGCGCGCCCGCCATCGCCCATTCTAAACAAGCATGGGACGAATAGGCTTCGATCACCGATAACAGCGAAGCGCCACCTGATGAATTTGGCTGCAACGTATTCGCCATTCGAAGAGTGAATTGGCGGGCCGTCGGGTCAGACTCAATGAGACCGACCGCGTCGCTCGAATCAATCTGCTTTTCTTGCAACAATGCGAATATCTGTTTGGCAATGTCAGGCATTACGGGAATGTTGTCTTGAGAAACATTGGGCCTATTGCTCATAGTTCATACTCCTCGCCCCCTGATCGGACCATGGTCACGCCTGTCTTTAAGTCGAGATAGAGCGACCTGGGTTTTGTCCCACCGCAATCATCACCGTGAATGGTGAGTCGCATTTCTTTTACTATCGCGCGGACCATCTCATAATTTTTCTTACCGATTTGAAAATGGCCCTGTTTGTCTAAAAAATTGCCCGCCCCGGCGATTTTAATGATCAACCGTTGAGGATCGCCGCCCAGCCGAACCACTAAATCAAACAGGCGTTTGAGGCCAGTGTCGACGAACATCCCGGGCTTTTCGATGGCCCGCTGCTGGCTATTTGACGAATCAGGCAAAAGCGAATGCAACAATCCGCCGACTTTCGCCTCACGGTCATAAACAGAAACGCCCAAGCAGGAGCCCAACGAATGAGTGACGATGACGCCTTCTGTCGCCTGCACAACATTCAGGTCAGAGATTCCAACAATGTATTGCTTGCCTGGGCTTGCTGCTGCTGGTTGTGAATTCAAGGCTTGTGTCATTCAACACACTCATTCTAAGTCATTTTTAGTGGTTGCCAGAATTATGTGCGGATTGAGTTTACGTAACTGTATCTATCGCTGAGCCCTTTGGGCGCGCTTTACGCACATTTTTTTGACAAACGCTCTAGTTATATAAAATCGTACACGAAGAACCTTATAAGACAATCCAGCCCCCTGCACATTGAATAAAAACCCATACATCTTGATTCTTACCCAATTTCGCAGCACTCTTTCTCTTTACGACTTTCTAGAAGAATTCGGAGGAACCGATGAAGACTTACAAAATCGGCGTGATGGGCGGCGACGGCACAGGGCCGGAAGTGATCCGCGAAGGCGTCAAAATTCTCGACGTCCTGCAAGAAAAAGCAGGGTTTAAGCTCGAATACACAGATTTCGACTTTGGCGGCGATCGTTACATTAAAACGGGCGAAGTGTTGCCTGAAAGCGCTTGCGCAGACCTCGCGCAAAACGACGCCATTTATCTTGGCGCCATTGGCCACCCTGACGTAAAGCCCGGCATTCTCGAAAAAGGCATTCTGCTCAAAGTACGCTTTGAACTCGACCAATATATCAACCTGCGTCCTGTCAAACTCTATCCAGGCGTATGGACGCCCGTCAAAGACAAAGGGCCTGAAGAAATCGACTTTGTCGTCGTGCGTGAAAACAGCGCTGGCATCTACACCGGCGGCGGCGGGATCATCAAAAAAGGCACCCCCAACGAAGTGGCGATTCAAGAGATGGTCTATACCCGCTTCGAAGTCGACCGTTGCTTGAAGTACGCCTTTGACTACACTCGTAAGCGCAACAAAAACAAAACCCTCACCCTCTGCGGAAAGACCAACGTCTTGACATACGTCTTTGACCTGTGGGAACGCGCGTTTCTCGAAATGGGTGAAAATGAATACTCTGACATTAAATGCGACTACGCCCACATTGACGCCACCACCATGTGGATGGTCAAAAACCCGGAATGGTTTGACGTGATCGTCACCGGAAACATGTTCGGCGACATCATTACCGACTTAGGCGCGATGGTTCAGGGCGGCATGGGCGTCGCGGCGGGCGGCAACATCAACCCCGATGAAGGCGGATGCTCGATGTTTGAACCGATTGGCGGCTCGGCGCCGAAGTACACTGGCCAAAACGTCATTAACCCCATCGCCTGTATCGCGGCGGGCCAGATGATGCTCGACCACTTGGGCGAAGAAAAAGCGGCGAAGATGTTAGACACCGCTATCAGCCAGTTTCTCGGCAGCGGCAAGTTGCCCGGCCTCAGCGTCAGCGACATCAAAAAAGCGGGCATGTCGACCTCAAAAATCGGCGACGAAATCGCCCAATTAGTCCAAGATATGTAGGTGTTGAAAAACACTGAGCAATCACCAAGCGCCTTGAGAGATATCTTTAGGCGCTTTTTTGTTGTCTGAAATATAGTATTACATTTTCATTGAAAAAGTTGCGAAAGCGGCTCTCATCCTTGCCTTTTTGGGTTCTGGATTTTACCCTACTAGGGTTTGGGCATACTATCTGATATCAAAAAAGGTGATTGGGAATGAACCGTTTACTGCCTCTCTTACTGATTTGTTGCGCGTTGTTTGCTCTAAATTCAACTTGGTCAGATACATTGACTGATTCAACTGTATTGATCGCCCAGGCAGATTCTGCCGAGCACGCCGAGGGCGACCACGCCGCCCATGGCGAAGACCACGGCGCAGGTCATCACAGCCCCAACCTAGGTCCTGACTTGCCGTTGTATTGGTGCATCCCGTTTGTGGGTATCCTGCTGTCTATCGCGCTGTTCCCGCTTTTCGCGCCCCACTTCTGGCACAAACACTTCCCCAAAGTGTCAGCCTTTTGGGCGTTGTTGTTGGCCATTCCATTTCTCATTTCATTCGGCAACAATGCGGTCTACGAAATTCTCCACATATATATTCTTGATTACATCCCATTTATTATTCTTCTTTGGGCGTTGTATACCGTCTCAGGAGGAATCTTGCTCAGCGGCACCCTGGTCGGCACTCCGGTTGTCAATACGGGCCTGCTGCTGATCGGCACCATCCTGGCCTCATGGATGGGAACCACAGGCGCGGCGATGTTGTTGATTCGCCCGTTTCTTCGCGCCAACCGCCACCGCAAAAACCGCACATTTATGGTAGTGTTCTTTATTTTCCTGGTTGCGAATATCGGCGGCTCGTTAACGCCGCTGGGCGACCCACCGCTGTTTTTGGGTTTCTTACACAGCGTCCCATTTTTCTGGACCTTCAACCTGGCGCCGCACATGCTGGTTGTCGCGGTGATCTTATTAATCATGTACTTCATTCTTGATTCACGCGCCTACGCCGCTGAGGGCGCCCACCCCATTTCTGAAACCGTCCACCCGTTGCGTCTTTACGGTTCTCAAAACTTCTTGTTCTTGTTGGGTGTGATATGCGCGGTGTTGATGAGCGGCCTGGCTGACTTCGGCGAAGTCACCATACTTGGAATCCACACGACAGTTCAAAGCCTCTTGCGCGATGGGATATTGATCATCATGGGCGGCTTGTCACTCTACTTCACGCCATGGAAAATGCGCGAAGAAAACGAATTTACCTGGTTCCCCATCAAAGAAGTCGCTTATCTCTTCGCTGGAATTTTCATGACCATGATACCCTGCCTGTTGATTCTTAAGGCGGGCAGCGACGGTGCAGCGGCGGCCCTGGTCACCAATGTCAGAGAGCCGTTCCATTACTTCTGGATCACTGGCATCCTCTCGAGTTTCTTGGACAACGCCCCGACGTACTTGACCTTCTTCACCACGGCGTTGGGCCGCTTCTATCCGGGCATGGCTGAACCGGAGGCAGTGGCGCTCTTGATTCAAGAGAATGAAATCTTCTTGAAAGCCATTTCGGCGGGCGCGGTGTTCTTTGGCGCTGTGACCTATATCGGCAACGCTCCTAACTTTATGGTGCGCTCAATTGCCGAAGACGCAGGCACGCCGATGCCCAGTTTCTTTGGTTATATGTTCAAGTATGCGCTCGTTTACTTGATTCCTGTGTTTGTGCTGGTTACCTTTATCTTCTTCTGGTGGGTATAACCAATCACGGAGGCGAGAGATGAAACGTACAGCGGTTGTCTTATCGGGTTGCGGCGTATTTGACGGCTCAGAAGTTCATGAAGCGGTGTTGACCTTGTTGTATCTCGACAAGGCGGGGGCGCAGGTTGAGTGTTACGCCCCCGACAAAGACCAGGCCAATGTCGTCAACCACGCCACCCAACAGCCCGCAGAAGGCGAAACCCGAAACGTCTTGGTCGAATCAGCCCGCATCGCTCGCGGTGACGTAAAGCCGCTCTCAGACCTTAAGATGGAGAACTTTGACGCGGTGCTCTTCCCTGGCGGGTTTGGCGCGGCGAAAAACCTCTGTACTTACGCGTTTGACGGCGACAATTGCACCAACGACGCCGACGCCACCCGCGTCTTGCGCGACGCCCACGCCCAAGGCAAGCCCATTGGCGCCATGTGCATCGCCCCGGTGGCGGTCGCTTGCGCCTTCGAAGGGACGGACGTCAACCCGACACTGACTATCGGGACGGATGCGGCGACGGCGGGCTCGCTGCGCGCCAAGGGCGCCGTCAATGAACCGAAATCCGTCAGCGAAATCACGGTCGATGAAAAAAACAAAATTGTCAGTACGCCCGCCTACATGCTGGGGCCGTCGATCGCCCATGTGGCGCAAGGCATCGAGACGTTAGTCAACAAAGTGTTAGAGATGGCGTAAGTTTCAATGGATGTAAACCAACGATTCATCCAGCATTCACGCTGGCGCCTCAAAGACGACTACTGGCCGCGCATTCAGAAATGCGCGGCCTTGTTGTCTGAAGACGAACTGTGGCGCCGCCCCAACGACGCCAGCAACAGCGCCGGCAACATCATGCTGCACCTCTGCGGCAACATCCGCCAATGGGTGGTGCATGGCCTGGGCGGCGCCGATGACACACGCCAGCGCCAAGTCGAATTTGACGAACGCGGCCCCATTCCTAAAGCCGAGCTGCTGGCCATGATGCAAGAGACGATTGACGAAGTCGACGCGGTTCTGGCCTCCCTTGATCCCAACACACTCACCGAGAAACAGTCGATTCAGGGGTTCGACGAAACCACTCTGACGGCGGTTTATCATGTCGTCGAGCATTTCTCCTATCACCTGGGCCAGATCGCTTACATCACCAAAGCCGATCAGGCGGTCGACTTGGGGTTCTTCAACATTGGCGAGGGCGGGTATTCAGCGAAGTAGTTTATACAGCCATCACACAACTTTGACCTATCACAGCGAAAGGCATGGGCAAGGCGTCGCGAAGCGACGGCAGCCCTTGAGGCGAGATGTCTGAATTGAGTTTTGTCGAAAGAAACCTAATCCCCCCTGTCGCCTTCCCCCCTTAAAAAGTGGGGCTTACAACATTGAGCGATTCTTCGACGGCGTAGGTCTTCTTACGCTGGCTTTCATGATAGACGCGGGTGAGTAGTTCAGCGAGCAGCCCTAACATCAACATTTGAATGCCGACCAGGCCTAAGAGAATCCCTACCATAAAGAGCGGGTTACGGTGGACCTTGTTGTTGACGACATCCTGAAGTTTGTCGTAAATCACTAAGAGCCAACAAAACAGCCCCATGATAATCGAGACCAACCCGGCGCCGCCAAAGAGGTGCATCGGGCGAGTCAAATAGCTGCCGAGAAGAATCAAAACAGGCAAATCTAAAATCACTTTAAACGTCTTGGCGATCGAGTATTTTGAGCGGCCAAACTGGCGGGGGTGATGATTGACTTCCACTTCCCCGACCTTGGCGCCCACCCAATGGCCGTAGATCGAGATAAAGCGGTGCATCTCGCCATACAGCGAAAGTTCGTTGAGGATTGAGCGGCGGTAGGCTTTGAGCGTACAACCGTGGTCATGAAGTTTCAGCCCGGTGGCGCAGGCGATGATCCAATTGGCGAACTTGGAGGGCAACACTTTGGTCAAAAACGGGTCGTTGCGTTTACGCCGCCAGCCGCTGACGATGTCATAGCCTTCATTGAGCGTCTCTAACAAGGAGGGGATGTCTTTGGGGTCATTCTGTCCGTCCGCGTCCATCAAGACGACAATGTCGCCGACCGCGTGGTCGACCCCGGCGGTAATCGCCGCTGTCTGGCCGAAGTTGCGGCGCAGCAACACCCCTTTGATGCGCGGGTCTTGGCTGGCCCATTCGCGAACCAGTTCGCGCGTGCCATCTTGGCTGCCGTCGTCGCACAACACGATCTCATACGAACAGTCGAGCTGGTCTAACACGACGGCGAGGCTTTCAACCAACGGCGGAAGACCCTCTTCTTCGTTATAGACTGGAATCACAACCGACAGGTCAAGTGAGGCTTGCTCCATGTTCGTTTCCCCGTTTGATACACCGTACTCTAAGGCGCGGCGCCCAGGCGGTCAATCCAACCCGAAGCCAAGAAGGACTTTACCCCAGTTGATTGGTAGGTATGATGTACGTCTGTTTGGACAACCTAAACCCAGAGGTCAATTATGAATACTGAAGAATGCGTCGATCTGTATGAATTTGAAATCGACCGGTTTCAAAGCCTGCTCGCTGACGACGCTGACTACGCCTTTCGCCGCTACGGCCTGACGTTGTTTTATAGCCTGCCGTCTGAAGAAACCTTCAAACTGAAAAACGAAATGGGCTGGAAAGGTAAAGACGCCCTCGATCTATACAACCAGGGCACTGTCGAAGCCCTCGAAGGACGCTACGCCGAAGCGCTGAAACTGTTCGAAAAAGCCGAGTCGATAGAATGCGACCGCGCTGAGCTTTTCTACAACATCGCTGTCATCCACGAAGAAGAAGAGCGAACCCCCAAAGCCAAAGAGTATTTCCAGAAATACGTCGACGCAGTCGAAGCCCTCGACTTCATCCCGAAAGCCCTTCAAGGCGATTTGGATGAAGTTAGAGAGCACATCAAAGAACTGTAAACTAGTTATTTGGGTTATCAGATTGATTCCAGGCCGGTATTCGCCGGCCTGGTTTCTTTATAAGAAATTTTGTTGTACTTGGAAATATGAAGCAATTTGAAATCAAATAACTGTATTTTTTTGGGGGGAGGGTTAGTGAAAAAAATAAACCACTGAAAGAAGTCGCTAATTATTTGTTGGCGCTTACCGATATAATGTTACAGAGGCCAGTGTCAGGCTGTTTATCAATCGAAGATTCATAAGCGTCGGTTTATTAACATTTTAGTATTGCAATTAAGGAAAAAAGGTGCTAGGGTACTTCTTAAATTGCCTATTATGTTATTTATTGCTGTATGGGTTGGATCGAAACAAAAACAGATGGAGGACATCGGGTGTTATTCAGTTCAATGTACCAACCCCTGAAACGGTGCGGTTTCGGATTGTTAGTTTGCGCCATGGTTTGCGTGGCGTCGCTTCACTTACACGCGATTGAGGCGATACGATCCGCTGATTACACTGATTATACACAATTAACCTTTGAATTATCAAAGAGCGGCGTCCGCAGCCAAGTCATCCCCAGCGACATTGGCGGCGCGAAGATGCTTCAAATTAAGTTTCGAGACATTAAGACCACCCTGTTTAGTTCGACCTACCAGTTAGACAGCAAATACACCCCTAAGGCCAATTTTTCAAAAGGCGCCGCTGACTGGACAACTATCACCATTCCATTACACGAAGACGTTGACGTGAACGGCATCCGTTGGAAAGTTTGGCGGACCATGTTAACGGTGAGTATTCCACTGATTCGGCCTAACCTTTCCCAGTTCCCATCTGACCAGTTTCTGCGTGAATTTCGCACGCCCAAAGGCGACCAGCCTGGCGGCAAGGTGGTCATCATTGATCCGGGCCACGGCGGCTTTGACCCAGGCGGGCGCGGAGGCCGTTACACCGGCCCATCCAGCCAGCGGCAAAGCGAAAAAGATATCGCCTTTGACATCGCGCTGAGGCTGAAAGCGTTGTTTGACAAAGACCCCCAATTTATCGCAATTCTGACCCGATACGGCGATTATTTACCAGCGCCATTCGAATTTGGCAAGGATTTATCTACTCGCGACCATTTAAGGCGCGAATCGCTGTTGCATCGCGTGAAATTGGCGAAACAGTACCATGGCGACATTTATCTCTCGCTACACTTGAATGCGCCGCCGCGCATCAGCCAACAGAAGCGCTCGCACGGGTTTGAAATTTATTATTTCGGCGAACAACACGCCGAGTCGCTCTATAACAACGTCAACAAAGATATCGAAGAACTAGAAACTCTCGGCATCGACCGCAGCAACGAAGATAACGCCTTTCTGTCGACCGTAATGAAAGATTGGATTCCACAACGAAGCAAAGAACTGGCCGCGTCAATCGCCCTTCAAATGAAGGGCTTGGTAGCGCTGCGCGACCCTTACTTGAAAGCGAACCGCTTTAAAGTCATATCACAACTCAACATGCCCTCAGCGTTAATCGAGTATATGTTTATCACCAACCCAAAAGAGCATGAATGGGTAAAATCATCCAGCAACCGTTCGAAGTTAGCCCACGCAACCTATCAGGGCGTTCGAAATTATTTTTTCGCCGTCGACCAGTCGGTGCAATACAATTACGACGACCTGGTCAAAGCCAGCATTCAATCACAGGCGGCCCCAGAGCCCAAAACGGCGCCGATATATACAACAACGACATATCGCGTCCGATCGGGCGATACGGTCTCAACAATTGCCAAGAAGTTTGGGGTTAGCACAAGCCGCCTACGGTCAATGAATAAGGGCGTCATCGGCAGCCGCGACAGAATCTATGCAGGGCAGAAATTAAACGTGCCTTCCTACTCAAGTTCGGGCGGCGGTTCATCCACCAGCAGTCAAATCAGTTACACCGTCAGACGCGGCGACTCGCTTGATAAGATTGCCAATAAATACAACACATCGATTACCGCCATTCGGAATTTGAATAACTTGCGAGGTTCTCTTATCTATCCTGGTCAGAAATTAAAAATACAGCCCGGCGTTCAACGCATCAGTTATGCGGCTTCAAGCCCGATACGTTACAAAGTCCGCTCAGGAGACACCTTGTATGACATTGCCGAAGCCCACGGCGTCTCGCATCTATCCATCAAGAGATACAACAACCTGAGAAGCAACACCATTCACGCTGGCCAGATGATTACCATTCCCAAGTGAGATGGACAAACGCCCAGCGTGATATAACCGCCCCCTCACCATTGCCGTTTCTCCCATAAACGCCGCTGCAATGCTATAGTTACACCATCTCAAATTACTGGACCGTCATGCAAATTACCAAACCCCGACTGAAATATCTTTTATTCTATGTAACCTCGCGCTGTAATCTGCGTTGTAAGCATTGCTTTTATTTAGACGAGTTAAACAAACACGATGAAATGTCGCTTGAGGAAATTGAAACAGTCGCGAAGAGCCTCAATCCGCTCAATTTTGTCAGAATGACTGGCGGCGAGCCGTTTCTTAGAAAAGACCTGCCCGAAGTGGTCAACGCCTTTTATACCCATGCTGGCGTGCGCCGAATGGGCATGATCAGCAACGGCACCCGCCCGGAATGGGCGGAAAAAGCCGTGCGGCGCACTTTTGAACTCAACCCTGACCTTACCCTGGATGTAGGAATTTCTGTTGACGGGCTTGAAGCCGACCACGACGAAATTCGTGGACTCAAAGGCTCTTACTCAACCGCCAAAGAAACCGTGATGGCGCTGGTTGGCCTTCGCAAAGAATATCCAAATTTATTGACCTCGCTGGTAATGACCGTCACGTCGAAAAACGAGCCAACGCTAGATGAGTTTTACGACGAGGTCTCGACCTGGGGAGTCGACCGCTTGTCGGTCAACCATGTTCGTGGAAAAGTGCACGAAGAATCCCTGCTAGAAGTTTCATTTGATAAATACCAAGACTTCGCCCAACGATGTGAGAATTACCACCTTGACCACGACCGCAGTTGGAAAGCAGGCGTTCAGCGCGCCAAAAACCGTTTACAGCGAGGCGCTATCGCCGAAGTGGTCGGTGGTGATAATTCACGCGTACCCTGTCTGGCTGGTTCAGCAATCGGCGTGTTATATTCAGATGGCGCCGTGAACCTTTGTGAGATGTTAGAAGGTGAATTAGAAGCAGTCGAAGGCGTGCCCGCGTCAAATTCATCACTGGGCAATGTTCGCGACGTCGACCATGATTTTTACCGCATCTGGCATTCAGAGAACGCCGAACGCTGCCGCCAGTGGATCAAAGCCACCAATTGTTCATGTAGCCATGAGTGTTTCTTGACTGCCAGTATTCTTTTCAACCCTCAAAACTACCCCCGCCTTGCTGGCGAGTGGCTCAAACTTGCCATGTCAAAATAGTAAAAAGAAATCTCAACAACTGATTGACAAATACTGCCCTCATAGTTAACTAAGGTTTACTTTTATATTAACCTATGGTTAAATAAAAGTAACTTACCGTCAAGAAAGCCAATGCTTTTATATGATTTGCAATTTTGACATTTAATAGTGGTTGCCAGAATTATGTGCGGATTGAGTTTACGTAACTGTATCTATCGCTGTCCGCCGCGGCGGATACGGGCGCGCTTTACGCACATTTTTTTGACAAACGCTCAAACTACGAGGTGAGCAATGAAATTTTATACCAGTTTTTCTATCGCATTTATCTTCGCACTCGCTCCACTGTCTATAACTGCTCAAGATCAATGGCTTAAACATGAAAGGCTATTTGGCGACTGGGGCGGTGAGCGAGCTAAGATTGAAGACGCCGGCTTTCTATTTGATCTGATTTACACTGGGGAGTACTTCGAAAACCTCCGCGGCGGTCTTGATGAAGGCGGTGAGTACCGAGGTGACATCAGTTTTTTTCTTGAAATCGACACCGAACAAGCAGGCTGGTGGGACAACGGCCTGTTTTTCTTTCACATTCAACATCAACACGGAGAAGGCATCACTGAGAATTATGTTGGTGACTTTCAAGTTCTGTCGAACATCGACGCCGATGACTTTACCCAACTCTCTGAACTCTGGTATCGCCATTCATTTTTAGATGAATCTCTCTGGGTTCTCTTTGGTAAGGTGGATGCGAATGCCTTCTTTGCTTATGTCGACTTTGGCGGCGATTTTATCAATTCATCGCCTGGGTTTTCGCCATCCATTCCACTCACAACCTACCCTGACCCGGATTGGGGGACGGTGATCGGCATTAAACCCAAAAGCCTGGAGTGGTTCTCATTAAACCTGGGCGTCTATCAATCCCCGCCCGATGGCGGCCGCTCTCTCGCAGACACCATAGATAAACTCGGAGGGCCGATGCTGATGGCTGAGCCTGGGTTTCATTATCACCTTGGCGGCATGCCTGGCCACTTTCGCCTGGGCGGTTGGTGGAGCGGCGATGACTTCGAGCGAATTGACGTCAACCGCCCTGCCCTCACGCCAGCTAGCGAAAGTTATGGCGCCTATGTCACGCTAGACCAAACCATTTGGGCTGAAGACGAAGATTCAGAACAAGGCGTTGGCCTTTTCGCGCAGTACGGATGGTCGCCTCCCAACCGCAGCGAGGCCCATCAGTATTACGGCTGCGGGGTTGAATGGGTGGGAGCGATCCCTGAACGAGACAGCGACATTCTTGGCCTGGGTGTGTTTAACGTCAATTTCACCAATAGCGCCGGGTTTCTTGACGAAAACGAAACCGCCATCGAACTGTTCTACAAATACCAGGCGCTGGGATGGATGACCATCAAGCCTGACATTCAATACATTTCCAACCCAGGCGGCATGGGCCTCGACGACGCCTTCGCCATTGGCGTCCGCTGGGAAGTGACGTTTTGATTCATTCAATTAGTTGGGGAGGGCGAACCTCCTGGTGAGCCGCGATTAAATGAAAGCGTGTCAATGCTTCGGAGCTCGGCGGTCCGCCGCGGCGGATCGCCCACCCCTTATCTATACCAAATCACATTCGGCATGACGATTGCGCTAAGTATAAACACTGAATTTTTCTGTCGCGTTCGTTCTGAGGGCAACTCGAGTCTTTTCTGCACGTTGTGTGGCGCCACTGCGTAGTCTGTCGTATTACATACGGCAGGTTTTGCAGTATCCATACATGGAGGTATGCAGAATATGCCGCGTTCATTGCAACGGAAAAAGCTAAAACGTATGGCAGACCAGTTCCAGAAAGCCTTTACATTGGCAGGCCTGGCGGAGACATCGTTTATTAGTTCCGCCCGGTTTAAAGGGTTTTCGATCGATCTGATCTATCAAACCGCCGCATCAATCTGGCCGGACGGCTACGCCGCCGGACTTTCACATGACAAGTGGTGCGTCCCCGCATAAGACGACATCGATGGCGATGAGGGAGTGTCGTCTTTAGAGGAAAGCATTACGCTCGTGACTCAGCCCACTTTGACCACTGTCGAGCGCAGGCTAGCATAGAGTATCTGCAATGGGGAAGGAATTGGCTGAGTGAAACCGAAACTCACCCACATCGGGCTGCGCGTAAGCAACATTGAAGCGTCAGCGGCGTTTTATAAACGCTTCGCCAATTTAGACATAATTTCAGAACGGCAAGAGAACGAGATGCGCGTCGCCTGGCTGGGCAACCCGGCGGTAAACGACTCGTTTATCATTGTCTTGCTTGAAATGAAACACGGCCAACCAGAAACCCCCAGTTTTCACCACTTTGGCTTTCAGCTCGACGCCAAAGACCAAGTCGACAAAATCGCCCAATCTGCCCAACAGGACGATATTCTCATTGAAGAACCCGCCGACCATGGCCCGGTGGCGGGCTACCTTTGCGTCATCCGCGACCCAGACGGCAACGGCGTTGAGTTTTCGTATGGTCAGGAAGTATTTGAAGTGTTGAATTCAAAAACCGCAGGGTTATAGAGCGTTTGTCAAAAAAATGTGCGTAAAGCGCGCCCGTATCCGCCGCGGCGG
>CAZKYC010000044.1:0-38097 GCA_964556895.1 uncultured bacterium
ACAATGGTAATGCCGCCCCCTCACCCCAGCCCTTGCCTGGAGCAGGTTCTCCCAGAGGGAGAGGGGGCAGGGTCTCTCAATCAGCGGTAAGGCGCTTTCGCCGCGGCGAATGAACCTGCCCTACCGCTGTATCAAATCACAGTTTCTTAAATGCTTCCCCCGCGGCGCGGAGCGTACGTTCGATTTCGATGTTTGAATGTGCGGCTGAGACAAACCACGCTTCAAAGGCTGACGGCGGCAGATAGACGTTCTGCTCTAACATCCCACGCCAGAATTTCGCGAAGCGTTCGGTTTCAGACGCCGCCGCGCCGGCGAAATCGGTCACAGGCGTCTCGCTAAAGAACACCGTTAACATAGACCCCACGCGGTTGATTTGAATCGCGACGCCCGCTTCGTTGGCTTCGCGGCGAAGGCCCTCTTCGATTGCGCGGCTTTTGTCTTCGAGCGCATCATAGAAGCCTTGGGGCTTTAACATTTCCAATGTCGCAAGACCGCACGCCGTGGCGACCGGGTTGCCCGACAAGGTGCCCGCCTGATAGACGTCGCCCTCGGGCGCAATCATCTTCATAACATCGGCGCGCCCGCCGTAGGCGCCCATCGGCATGCCGCCGCCGACAATCTTGCCGAGCGTACACAAATCCGGCGTAACGCCATAGCGCTGTTGCGCACCGCCATAGGCGACACGGAAACCGGTCATCACTTCGTCAAAGATCAACAAAGCGCCGTTGGCTGAACACAGCCGCTTTAATGATTCGAGGTATCCATCTTTGGGGGGTACAACGCCCATGTTGCCCGCGACAGGCTCGACAATGATACATGAGATTGCGTCAGCATATTCACGAAACGCAGCCTCGACCGCCCCGGCGTCGTTGAATGGAACCAAGATGGTGTCTTCAACCACTGAAGCAGGCACGCCGGGCGTGCTGGGGATCGACAGCGTGGCGACGCCCGAACCCGCCGACGCGAGCAACGCATCGTGGTGGCCGTGGTAGCCGCCCACCATCTTGACCACTTTGTCGCGGCCGGTGAAACCACGGGCGAGGCGAATCGCCGACAGGGTGGCTTCGGTGCCTGAATTGACCAGGCGCACCATCTCAACCGAAGGCGCGGCGTCGACGATAAACTTCGCCAAGGCCACTTCGCGCTCAGTGGGACAGCCAAAGGTCAAGCCGTCCGCCGCGGCTTTCTGAACCGCTTTGACCACCACGGGGTGGGCGTGGCCCAAAATCAACGGCCCCCATGAACAGACATAGTCGATATATTGGGCGCCTTCAGAATCAAAGAGCAGGCAGCCTTTGCCTTTGGCGGCGAAGAACGGCTCGCCGCCGACCGCGTTCCAGGCGCGAACCGGGCTGTTCACGCCTCCCGGGATGAGTTGTTTGGCTTGGTTGAGTAAGGTTGTTTTGTTTGTCATGTGGTTGAATGAAAACCGGCGACCTTTATCAAATGAAGCCGCCGGTTGGTTTTTATGGTAGCGGCGCAGGGACTTGAACCCCGGACGCCACGGATATGAGCCGTGTGCTCTAACCAGCTGAGCTACGCCGCCATAGAATCCTAAACTGGCAAGAAATCAGTATAGCCAGACGCCCTAAAAATACAGAGAGGCGTCTCGCGGTTTTTTGGTTATCCGACCAATTCGTCTTTAGAGAAAAACAACCCCAGCTCGCGCTCAGCGCTTTCGGGCGAGTCGCTGCCGTGGACCATGTTGCGGGTAAAGTTGTTGGCTAGGTCGCCGCGAATGGTGCCCGGGGCGGCTTCAATGGGGTTGGTCTTGCCCATCATGGCGCGCATGGCGGTAATTATCTGGTCGCCGCGCCACGCCATCGCCACAATCGGGCCTTCGGTGATGTATTCAATCAACTCGCCAAAGAAAGGCTTTTGTTCGTGTTCGCCATAGTGTTCTTTTGCGAGTTCGGGGGTGACATGCATGAGTTTCATGCCCACCAGGTCCCAGCCGCGGTTTTCGAGGCGGGAGATAATTTCGCCGACAAATTTACGTTGAACGCCGTCGGGCTTGATCAATAACAATGTGGTTTCCATGGTCCCTCTTTAGTTTGTGTTTGGTATTTTCATTTACGCCGAAGGGGAACATAGCAGCCGCCTTCGCTGTGATCAAGCAGCGCGCCTAGCCTATCGGTTCATCAGCGACGGGTTGCTGGTCTTTGTCGTCATAAGCCGTTGGCGCCGCAATCGACGCGGGTTCAACCTTACGCACCCGGTCAATAATTTGTTGAAGCCGCTCATCAGACGCGCGGCGCAATGAGATGATCTCGTATATGCCAGTGTGCATCGGCAGTTCAACCTGGATCGTTTCACCCGCCTGTTGTCCGACAAACATGCGCGCCAACGGCGCCTGGTATGAGAGCACGCTGTTGTCCGGGTCTGATTCCCACGGGCCTAACATGAGATATTCTTCGGTATGTTCCGCACCCGCGGGCTTGACGATAAATTCGACGCCGAAGCCGATCGCTTCCGGGTCAAGGTCGTCAAAATTAAACGCCTTGGCGATATGCAATTGCTCCTGTAACTCGGCGGTTTGAGACGCCAGCAACTTTTGTTTGTCGCGGGCGGCGTGATATTCAGCGTTTTCGCGGAGGTCGCCGTCTTGGCGTGCGACTTCAATTTCACGCACGACTTCGGGCAGTTCAATCTCAACCAACCGTTTGAGCAACGCCTTTTTGACATCCAACGTCTCCCGCAAGCACAGCAACCCATCTTGCCCCACCGCGTCTTCTTCCAGCGTGGCGGTCTGCATCAAGGTCGGGAAGCGTCCGCGCACGATCGAGGTCAGATCAGACGATGTGCGGCTGTCGAGGCCTTCATTGGCTTGGGCGCGACGGTAGATGGCTTGCGCCAGGCCTTCATCTGACTCAGCGATGTAGGTTTTAAATAGGGCGTAATGGTTGCGGCGAATGATCTCGCGCGCGTCGCCCGCCACCTTGCGCAAGTTTAGCGCTTCGTCTTTCTCGCGCCGCTTGGCCTGGCTGGTCAAAAAGTCGACCAAGAGCAACAGGCGCTCAATAATTTGCGGCCCGCTCACCTTGCCGTCAAGCCAGTTCGCCGAATGGGTCAATTGCTTTTCAGACAGCCAAATAAACGAGTGAGGGAGCTCGCGATAATTTGCGGTGATCTTTTCGACCAGCGAATAAAACCCCGCCTCATGGCCGCCTTCAACCAACGCTTGGGCCAATTCGTCGCGAACCATCATTTCAGGCAAGAGCAGCCAGTCTTGAAATAGCGACGCCCAATTGTCAGGATGCAGCTCGCGAACATACTGGGCGAAGCGTTGTTCATGCGACTTATAGCGAAGCCGCGCAATTACCGAGGTCGCTTTGTTGATGTCGTTGGCGATTGGCTCCAACACGCTGCTGTCGGCGGATTCGACGCCTTCAGCGTAGTCTTTTAAATCTTCGTTGGTATACCACATCTCAACCCGCTCGCCCGCGCCCTTGCGGCGGTTAATCAGCGAAATGAGTTTTATTGAAAAATGTTGAATGATGGCTTCGTTGATGTCGTTTCGCTTAGTGGTGCGCAGGTATTGATAGATGCGCTCGACTTTAACGTGAGGAATTTTGGCTGCGTCAAAGCGCTTGATCATGTCGTCTTCTTCGCTGAGCGCCTCGCTGCGAAGTGAATAGACCTTGTTGGAGCCGGAACTGACTGAGATGTAGGGGTCTTTTCTGAGGGCGGAGTTGGTGCTCGACCACCATGACGACCAGTGGCGGTCGGCTATCACGGCGGGCGCCATGTGTTCTTTCAACAATTTTCCGTTGAGGCTGCCGCCGAAACTTTTCAAAACAATTTTGACCAGTTCGACCGGGTTTTCTTGTTTCAGTTTTTGCAGCCCTTCTTTGTCGATGACCGCCAAGACGCGAAAATCATCCGGCTCGAGGCGGTCTAGCGCGGTTTGGGCGAGTTCCAGCCCCATGCGGTGGTTGCGTTTGCGCTGAAAATTGATCTTCACCCGGCGGGTGATGATGTCGAGTTCTTTGACGCGGCCAACGCCCCAGTCAGGATGGCGCACGAAGCGGTCGGGCAGAAACGCGAGCAGTGAATCCATCGCTTCTAGCGCTTCTTCGAGCGGGCGGTTTTCGAGAATGTTGGTATGCTTGACAATGCGGTCAAAGAGGGGCGCGTCGCCGTGGATGTGTTTGTAGGCGTCGACAATCGCCTGGCGAATTTCGCTCTGTTCAGGCGCGTAGTGAAGAATGTGTTTATACAGCGTCAGCCGTCCGCTCCAGTCTTCTCTCTCTTCTGTGGATGGAAGCAACTGTTGCAGCAGGTTGATGGCTTTTTGTGGGTGTTTGTGTTCAAATAACAGGTCAGTGATCGAGGTGAAAAAGTCGATATTGCCCGGGTCCATCTCAATCAAAATGGTCCAGAGTTCTTCGATGGCGTTGTAGTGGCGGTCTTCGACCGCGGCGCGCAACGAAATCTGGTAATGGCGCAACGCCTCTTCAGGGTTGTCGTGTTCTAAGTAGAATTCCGCCAGTTTTTGGGCGGTTTCTTGAGCGCGGCTCTTCAGGTCAAGCAAGCGCAACAGGGCGGCTTCATATTCGTCGCCGCGGTCGTTGGCTTTCTCAAGCGATTGAACCACCCCGCGCAACGCCGCCTCCGAGTTGGGTTTGCTTTCGAGCATGGTTCTCGACTGCGCGCCCAATTCGTCCCAGTTGCCGCGTTGTCTTAGATCATTGAGTTCATCGACAGTTACCATAGTGGTTGACTCTATCCCGTCCCAGCCAAATGTTTTGGGGTCAAGGCGACGCCCTCACGCTTTTTTCGCCGAAAAGCGCGTTTTGAAAAACAATACGCTGGTGTAAGTTTGATTTCTGTGAGCCTTTAATCATAGCAGCCCAACCAGTGACGCCAAAGCCGTTGTAACCATCCCCGCTTTGGCGGTAAGATGGCCCTGAATCGCTTATTTTGGTAGGAGAACGAATGCCTCCCCAACTCACCCCTGACTATTTCATGCGCCTTGCTCTCAACCAGGCGTTGATCGCCCGCGCCCAGGGCGACGCGCCCATTGGGGCGATTGTCGTTCAAAACGGCGTTGTCATTGGCCGCGGACGCAACCAGCGAGAAGAATGGGGCGACCCCACCGCCCACGCCGAGATTCTCGCGCTTCAAGACGCGGGAGAACAAATCGGCCAATGGCGGCTGGACGGCTGCGACCTGTATTGCACACTGGAGCCGTGCATTATGTGCGCCGGGGCGATTCAACAGGCGCGCATCGCGCGGGTGTATTACGCCGCGCCTGACCCCAAGGCGGGCGGGGTAGAAAGCATGTATCAAATTCTCGAAGACGGCCGTCTCAATCACCAGGCCCAAATTTTTCCTGGCGTTTTGCGCGACGAGTGTGAGGCCGTATTGAAAGATTTCTTTGCGGGGCTACGATAGTGAAGTCCGGCCCAAGCGCCGGACGTTTCGTTCATAGAGTGCTGGAGGGGTGGCCGAGTTTGGCTGAAGGCGCTCGCCTCGAAAGCGAGTAAACGGGTAACCGTTTCGTGGGTTCGAATCCCACCTCCTCCGCCAGTGAATCAGTCTTTCTGCTTTTGGCCTTCGTGGCTTTCATCCGCGTTGTCTTTATTCTGTTTGTCGTTCTTTTTCTTCAGGCCTTCGGGGTTATAGCCAAACACGTCGATTTCAGCGCCTTTGAGGGCGAAATGGGCCTTGCTGGTTTCGTTCTGCACCGTCATTGAGTGGCCCAAGATACTAACAAACACGCCCGGCCAGGCTTTCTCGCGGGCAATCAGGCCGACAACCTGTTTCTTGGCTTTGGCGACCGCCGCTTCAATGGCCTCAATTTCTTCGGCCTTCTTTTTAATTTGCCCTTGAAGTTGAAGCCCGGCGCGGGTGACCTTCATCCGCAATGCGTTTTGCTGTTCGGTGATTTTTCCCGCATCGCGCAATTTGTTCATTTGTTGAAGCGCGAGCTGAATGCGTTTCAAATTGCTTTTGAGAGCGGCAACCTTCTTTTCTTCTTCTTGCTTTTGCTCCAAATAATCGCCAACGGGGCCGCCCACGCGAAAACGGGTTTTGACGCCCATGTCTGACCCGGCGGTATGAACGTTGATCTCTTTCACCGCGTCCAATTCACCGCCCAAGACAACGCCTTTGTCGCCCAGGGTGATCTTTCCGCCCGCTTTGAGGTAGGACTGGGTGACCGCGCCTTCGATGGTGATATCGCCGCCCGCTTCGATGGTGGCGGCGTTCACGAATTTGGCGGTCACGTCGCCGCCCGCCTTGAGTACAGCCTTCTCGCCGCCTTGAATGCCCGCCGTGCAGTAAATGGAGCCTTTGGCGGTGAGGAACGACGATTCGACCAGGCCCGTGACATGGATATCTTGTCCGGCTTCGATTTTAAAATCAGGTAAGACGCCGCCCGACACCATCACAGTTTCGTCAAAGCGTACGTTGCCAGTTTCATAACTCACATCGCCTTGAACGGTATAGACCGGGCTGATCGAATATTTTTCGCCGTCTTTACAGACAACCCCTTTAATAGCGGAATACATCTCCGAACCGTCTTCAGTGACGCGGAGGTTCTTGCCAGCGGGCAGTTTGGCGGGTTTGCCGGGAGTGGGCGGCAGTTGCTTGCCCGTAATGGTTTCTCCAGGCTCGCCGTCGGTAGGGTCGACCAAGGTTGCGAGCAAGTAATCTTCATCGACTTCGATTACATGGTGGCGTTCTTTGTGGTCGACGCGCCCGCCTTTCTCGGAAAGTTGGGCGCCTTCGAGGATGGACAGGTCGATCTTCCAATCGACTGAGCCGTCTTGACCGTTTTGGGGTTGGCGGCCTTTGGCGACTTTGATTTTTTGGTTGAACAGGTTTTCTTCATGAATGCGGCGCACTTCGCTGTCTAACACGCCGCTGACAAGGTTGTTTTCTTCAAGGTAGCGCAAAAGGTCTTCAGAGGTATAATTTTCGGCGTGGTTGAGCGACAACGACAAGGTCGCAGACATTTGCTCAGACGACACCTCAAGTTCAATGCCGTCGCCCCAATTAAACTCAGGCGCCGACGGCTCTTCAACCGTCGCGTCTATTGTTGGGTCTTGCTCTACCGCAGGGGCTTCTTTTTCAGGAGATTTTTCGTTTCCAGCCATTCTTGGCAGCTCATTCTGTTGCGCATGACGCTAATATCCACCAAAGTTAAATTTAGCAGAAAATATTAAGAAACCGTTAACACCCTATATAGTACTCGTTATTATAGTGAAATGATCCCCAAAATAGTAAATTGTCAAAGTTGAGGCCAAAAAAATGAACACAAAGCAGGTTTTTATCGCTGCATTGGCGGTTTCAGCGCTTTTGTCTGGGTGCGGCAATAAAGAAATCAAACAGTTACAATCCACCGTGGGCGTTCTTGAAAACCGCCTTGAAGACTATCAGGAAGCAACGACAACTGAAACTCAAGAAACGACAACCGCGCTGGGTTCGATCAACCAGACGCTCAACCAGCGGTTTCTCCAGATTCAAAACGTTCAGTCAAACCTTGAAACCACCCTCCAGCAGGTGTCAAACCGGCTTTCGGAACTCGAACGCACAACCTCACAACTGCAACAGCGCATGGGCCGGCTGGAAGAATTCTCCGCCCAATCAGCCACGCTGACCCAAGATTTAAACCGAACCACGCTAAACCTGCAAAACTCCTTAAACAGCGAGACCCAATCCCTACGTCAGGCGATTGAAACCGTGCAGGAAAACGTGGTTTCGCTGCAAGGCGAAAGCCGCCGCGGCGACCAGAACGCCATCGACCGTATTCGCTCCGCCCAAAGCGCCCTCGACGAAAGAATTACCCAAATCGAGAACAATAACAGGGCGATTTATGAAAAAATTCTCAAAGAATTGGGCGGCAGTGTTCCTGAAACCGTCCAGCCCTCAAAACCGACCACGCTGGGCAGCGGCGAGTATGAAGTGTATGAGGTCGTTTCGGGCGACTCGTTATCAAAAATCGCCTCAAAATTCGGCGTCGATTTGAAGACGCTTCAAGAAGTGAACGGCATCGTCGACCCGTCACGAATCAATTTAGGTCAGAAGATCAGAATACCAAAATAAGCCAGCGGCCAAATTCGGTTATACAAATAAATAAAACAGTGTTATAATTGCCGTAATTTGACCGAAAGGAAGTTCAATAATGCAGGGCGCTTTCTTAGCGCAGCTGCCCATCGGACAAGTCGATGAAGCGCTTCAACAGATCGCCAGCAGTTCGATTCTGGGGCTGGCGATTTATATCGTCCTCATCGTTCTTTCGATTTACACCTGGGCGCTGATCATTAAAAAAGTCATCGAACTACGCACCGAACGAAGCAGCGCAGCCAAGTTCCGTAAGCGGTTCAGCGAACTTGAAGGCAACATCGTCGCCTTGTCGCAGGAGGGCATACTGCCGTCCAACAGCCCGGCGCGGTTGTTCGTCTCCGCGTATGAAGAGCTGCGGCTGTGGGCCACGCTCGACCGCGACCGCAATTGTATTGTCGCTGAGCGCCCTGTAACCAACGCGCTCGAACGCACCCTCGACCGTTCAATCGAACTCGAGAAAGAATTTTGGGAACGCGGCACTACAACGTTAGCGACTATCGCGTCCGCCGCGCCGTTGCTTGGCCTGCTCGGGACGGTGTGGGGCATCTTCATCTCGTTTAACGAAATGAGCGACATGGCCAACGCGAACATCTCGACCGTCGCGCCGGGCATCTCAGAAGCCTTGTTGACCACGGTGGTTGGGTTACTTGTCGCCATCCCGGCCGTTTTCGCCTATAACGGGATCGTGCGCGCGGTTCGGGTGATTGAGACCCAGTTAGAAAGTTTCGCCTACGAAATTATCAACCGCTTTGACCGCCAGATCATTGTGGCGCCTCAACAGCAACAACCAACCCGCTTACCCGCCGAGAAGCCCGCCGCGAGGAGAAGCCGTGCCGCTACGTAAAACGCGCTATCGCCGCGAGCCTGTCGCCGAGATCAACATGACCAACCTGATTGACATCGTCATGGTCTTGTTAATCGTGTTCATCCTCGTCTCAAACTTCGTTCAGACCGGCCTGGATATCAGCATCCCCAAAGTACGATACGCCGAGTCGACGGGAAAAGAAAAAATCATCATCGGCGTAAAAACCGGAGAACTAACGCTCAACGGCGATAAAATACTCAAAGAAGAACTTGTTGCGCGGCTCGAAGAACTGAAGGTCCAGTTTCCTGAAGAGCAGGTATTCATCCGCGCTGACGAAAAAACCGCGGTCGGCGATTTTATGGAAGTGATGTCAGACGCCAAACTGGCGGGCTTTGAGAAGGTGATGGTGCCTCTGGAGCTACTGCCCCAAGCGAATTGATAACGCCATGACCAACCGCACGTCATTTATCCTTTCAATCTGTTTTCACGTCGGGATCGTCCTCGTTCTCGTCCTTGCGCCCCAGGCGCGCTTCAAGCCCAAAGAGAACTTTGTCTCGGTCCAGCTTGAGACGCTTGTCCCGCCCCAGCCTCAACAAGAACAGCCCAAACCGCCTGAGCCGGAAGAAGAAAAACCCAAGCCCAAGCCAAAACAAGAACTCGATAAGATCAAAGAAATGCTCAAGAAGGAGCTGATTAAAACTCCGACCCCGACGCCAAAAAAGAAGACCCCCACGCCGACCAAAAAACCGACGCGTAAGCCAACCCGAAAACCAACGCCTAAGGCCACTACGACCCCAGCCCCGACCCCGACCGAGCAGCCAACAGCGATGCCGACTGCGCGACCCTTGAGCGATATATTAACGGACGTGATCAACGCGCTGCCGACGGAGATGCCCAATTCGCCCAAGATTGAGGGCGACCCCGAAGCGGGCAACTATGACTTTGGCTCGTACACATCCAGGCTGGCGGCCTACCTGAGGCGCAACTGGCGCATCCCGGCCGGACAACGCCCGGAACGCCGCGAGTATAAAACCTACATTTCATTCACCGTAAAAAAAGATGGTTCGATAGCAGATGTGAAGTTAGAACAGTCATCCGGCTGGCAGCGGCTCGACCAGACAGTCATTGACTCGGTCAAGAAGACAGACGGCTTCGTCAAGTTGCCGCAGGATTACAAAGGCAGACAAGTTAGGGTTTTATACCCGTTCATATTGCCGCTAGAATAAACTATTCTCAAACCTGTTATGCAGGTTTTATTGTTAAGGGTTGAGGTGAAACCATGAAGCCGTTTCTAACAGGGACGCTATGTCTCTTCGTTTTTGCTGTATGCATTGTTTCAAGCCATTCTCAAAACGCCGTTGTCGGTCCTGAGATTGTTCCCGGCGGCGTCCCTCCCGCCGTCGCCATCCTCGCCAAGCCCCACGCAGCGGCGCCATTCGCCAACCAAGAAGCGATTATTGAAGAGTTATACAATCTGTTTGATTTCGACCTCTCATTCTCTGGCGGGTTCATCGTCAAAACCGAACGAGACATGCCCCAGGCGGCTTACCAGATTCGCAAAGACCGCGAGCGCCAGACGATAGACTACACATCGTGGAAAACATTGAGAGTGACTGACAGTGGAATCGACCTGCCCGTCGATTATCTCATTAAGCCCGAACTCAAACCGCGCGGCGACAATCAGTTTGCGCTTCATCTGTTGGTGTATAACGTTCAAGAAGGGCTGCGCGCCATTGGCCGCGCCTATGGCGGCGAACCCCATGCGCCCTTCCCTCGAAACGCTCTGCGCCGCGCCGGCCACAAAGCCACCGCCGAGGTGATCCGCACCTTACGCGAAGGCCGCGAGATTCCCATCACTGAAAGCCGCATCGCCTTTGTGAATTTTGATCAAACTCAAAAGACCAAAGAGGTCTATGTGATTGACTATGACGGCTGGAAGGGCAGCCTAAAGCGCATCACTCATTTCAACTCGACGACGATTTTTCCTGACTGGTCGCCCAAAGGCGACGCACTGGCCTATACCTCGCTCAAAGACGATTGGGCTGACAGCTTTGTTCATGACCTGCGAACAGGAAAAATCACCACTCTCGCCAAATTCAAAGGCACTAACACCACTCCGCGCTGGGCGCCCGATGGCGAGAACCTGGCGATTTCGCTGTCCGCCGAGGGCAACGCCGAGATTTATCTGATGAACAAAAACGGCGGCAAACCCAAAAGCCGAATCACTCACAACCCGAGCAGCGAAATCTCGCCTGACATCAGCCCCACGGGCGACCAGATTGTCTTTACCTCAGACCGAATCGGCGCCCCGAAGATTTATGTCAGCGACATCGAGGGCTCAAACCCGCGCCGCCTTACATTTTTTGACCGAAAGTGCGATACCCCGTTTTGGTCGCCGATATCGCCTCCCTGGTTTAAAGACAACGACCTGCGCATCGCCTTTTGTGGGTTTTACGACTCGCTTCAGGGCGATATCTATACCATCAAGCCTGATGGCAGCGACCAACTGATGATTACCGACGGGCGGGCGGACAATAAAAACCCGACCTGGTCGCCCAATGCGCGCTACATCGCCTTTTCGAGCAACCGGTTGGGCAAGTTTGACATCTTCATCGCCCGTAGCGACGGCAAGCCGCTGCCAACCGGCGAGGTGTTTCACCGGGTGACCTATCACACAGGCGACAACCTTCAGCCTTCGTGGTCGCCGAATGAGGGAATCTGAAAGTTACTTGCTTGCAATGCCAAGAGTTATGTTGTAGACTTTCGACAGATTGGCGCCGGGAATGCGCCGTTCTGTCACTCCAGCATACGCTCAAATTACAAATGCAGCGCAATTGGACGCAAGTCTATATGCGCTGGGAGGTTATGGTAGGATGAACGCAATGAAATCATTATACTCGGTCTTGGTATTTTCAATCATTCTGGCGTTAACCGTAGGTTGCGCCTCCAACCCGAAAGGCAAAGGCGCTCACGCCTTCGCCCAAAAGGGCATGGACGATGGAAATAACACTGACACAACTGAAATTGTTGATCCGTTTGATACTGACAGCCGCCCCATTGGCGAACAAGAACTCGCTGGCTTAATCGCCCAAAACCCCAATGCGGGCATGTGTGAACGCATTCACTTCGACTATGACAAATCAAACGTCAAAGATGAATACAAAGAATGTCTCGATAATATTGCCAATTTCTTCAAATCAAGAACCAATTTGACCTTGGTCATTGAAGGCCATTGTGACGAGCGCGGTTCAGACGAATACAACATGGCCCTGGGCGAGCGCCGCGCCATCGCCACCGCGCAATACCTAATCGAACGCGGCCTGAGCCAGTCACGCATCAGCACCCGCTCAATGGGCGAAGAACAACCCATGAACCCCTGTAGCAACGAAAGCTGCTGGAAGGTCAACCGCCGCGCCGAATTTTACTTTACCACACAGTCTCGGTAACATTTTACGAAAATAAAACAGGGCCGCGAGCATCCTTTGGGTGGATTCTCGCGGCTTTTTTGTGTAAATTGATTGTCAGGAATGGGTTTACTTGCTTGCGCTGTGTGTGGTAATGATGTAGACTTATTGCACTTAAACGGCGTAAATCCGTCCGTATTCATACAAATTCAGTGACAGGTTAGCGAAATCGCGTCACTGGGAGGTTGGCTTAGAATGATGAACCGCAAATCGTTTCTCTCCGTGCTGGTACTGACATTGGCTGTTGGCTTGACCGTTGGCTGTGCATGTAAAGCTCCAGGCCAAGGCGCTCACGCGTTCGCGCAGAAAGGCGGCGCTTCAAGCGAACCAGAATGGGAACGCGCTGATGGAACAGAAATCTCGACTGCGGAACTCGGCCTGTGCGCCCGCATTCACTTTGACTATGACAAATCAAACGTTAAGCCTGAATGGACGGATTGTTTAGACGAACTCGCGGCTTACTTCATTCAACATCCACAACTCACGTTAATCATTGAAGGCCACTGCGACGAGCGCGGCTCAAACGAATACAATATGGCCCTTGGCGAACGCCGCGCCACCTCGACCGCCGAATATTTGATTCAACGCGGCCTGAGCGCCCAGCGCATCAACACCCGCTCGATGGGCGAAGAAGAACCGCTCGCGACTTGCCACAACGAAAGCTGCTGGTGGCAGAACCGCCGCGGCGACTTCTTCTACGTCGAAAAGAACCGCTAAGTTAACCCCATACAAACACAATGCCGCTGGCGCTCTGGTTAGAGTTCCATCGGCATTTTTTTTCTTTGTGCGCAGTTCGCCGCGCCCATCCATCAACCGATCTACTGCGGCTGAGGCTCCAAAACCAAGTAGGGCGGGATGAGAGCAATGAATCCGGCCTATTTGGTTGCTTTGTTCTTTGGCGGGTATCGCTAACGCTCAACCCGCCCTACTTGAGTAATCATAATTCAAAAGAGAAAAGAGCAATGGAGAAACGTGTTCTGTTGTGTTTCAGCGGCTGGCTGCTGCAGCAAATCATACAGCCTCGCTCTGGCGCCCAGCCTTAAATGCCCCCCTTATTAAGGGGGGAAGGCCGCCCTAAGCGGACAGGGGGGATCCTGGAAGCGCCTTTCTTACATCCCTTTGCGAAAGGCAAGGGAACGAAACATTGACAAGTTATTATTGATAAGTAACCATGACTGGATGGATAGCCACCACAAAAAGTATAAATCTTACGTTTGAAGCTGCGGCATTTCTGTAATCGACAACCCTGCTTATGAATGAGTGATCGTTACGGCTTCTTCATACAACGCCTCGAAACGCCGCGCCATTTGTTCAACTGAAAATTCGCTGATAAGGCGCTCGCGAGCGGCGGCGCCAAGTTGAGCGCAGAACGCTTTGTCTGTTGAAATGCGAACCAGCCATTGTGTTAGCGCATCTACACCCCCCATATCAATTAAACAACCACTGACGCCGTCTTCGATCAAATCAGGGACGCCGCCTACTCGGGTCGCGATGACGGGCAGCCCCGCTTCCATCGCTTCCATTACCGAAACCGGGATGCCCTCTACATCTGACGGCAACACGAAGCCATCCAGTCCGCGCAAGATTCGCCTTGCATCATTGCGATAGCCCGCGAATGTGACGGAATCATGAACTTGCAACGCATTTGTTTGTTTACGCAGAATTGGTTCGCGTTCGCCGCCGCCAACGATGAGTAAGCGAACGGTTGGTGATTGAGTGTTGGCTTTTTTGAGGGCGTCTATTAACAAATCATGCCTCTTGGCGGGCCTGAGTTGAGCGACGATTCCAAAGACGAAATCTTGATCTGAAAAGCCAAATTCGCTGCGTATGGATTTGCGTATCTCTTCTGTTGGTTCTTCAAATGGGTCGATGTCGATCCCATTGGGGATCATGCGAACGTTTCGTTCATTCAAACCGATGGTATGAATTGCGCTGATACGGCCCTGTTCTGAATTGGCGACGTAAAGCGAATCCAAGCGGTGGGTCCAACGTTCGATCAGGCCATAGAGACGGCCATAGTCTTCGACGGTGTATACCGTTCGGATGCCAGAAATCACGTTGACTCCAGGGTTCAATAACTTTGTCAAACGAGACAACAGGTTGGAATGAAACAAATAACTATGAATGAGTTTAGGCCGAGTTTTCTTTATCACGCGGCGCCATTCGCGCCAACCATGGAGTTTGCCTTTTGCGTCTATCTCCAGATTCAGCGAATGGACGCCGATGGCTTGGGCTTCGGCGATTAAGTCGCCGGGGCCTTTCATCGAGACCAAATACGGCTCAAACCGCTCGCGGTTTAACTCGCGCAATAAGGCGAGAATCATTCGTTCGGTTCCACAAATTTGAGAATCAGTGGTAACGATAAGGATGGGAATTTGTTGGCTTTCATCCATTGACAGAAATCTCTGTGTAGAAGGCAATTGACCCAACATCCCCCAAAAAGTTCGGGTGAATCTGGCCGCATTGTGATAGAATAGCGTACGCCATCTGGCAAGTAAGAGACGTCATTCTATACTAGGTTGAGGATGCGTATGAGAGAGACAATTCATCCGACCGACCAACGATGGAACCAAGCCGCCCAACAACGCTACAAAGACGCCTATCCAGAGTTGGTCAAACTCTTTCGTTCTTCATTAGGTCGTTCGTTTTTACGCAGCCATTGGATTCCCGACCCGCTCGCGCTTGATTATCTCACCAAGGTGTTGATTCGTTTTCTGCCGATGCAAACCGGCGGCGCGACGATCGAAGACGTGTTGGCCGACCTCGAAGCCCAGGTTGACGCTGACAACCCGCGCGAGATGATTCGCTTTTATGAAACCGTCGGCGAATTGATCTTATGGTGGTCGGGCATGTATAAACTGCCCGTCTTTCAAGATGAGGGCCAGCGGTCGTTCGCAATCGCCTATGAACAGTTGGCCGAATATGAAACCCCCAGCAACCGGGTCATTTTGATGCCGGGGCAGGAAGCCGACGCCGCTTCAAGGCGCCTCAAAGTCGACAAGATGTTCAGCGAACAGTTCATCGAATATCAAGAAGTTCTCGAACAGGCTGAGTTGCTCGACAACCCCGAACACCAACAGTTTCGCGAGTTGTTCATGACCGACGATTTTTCGATTAATTGAGACCGGGCTGCATACAAGTAGATAATCGGTTTATGGTTCTATTCTCTGGCCGACAGCGCGCGTTTGACTGACTCGCAGACGAACGCGACATCGTCCGGCGTCATTTGGGGGTAGAAAGGCAGCGTGACTTCACGCGACATGATGTCGTCTGTGATTGGGCAATAGCATTTCGCATAGTCACTATAGGCGCTAAATTGATGAATCGGCGGGTAATGGATCGAAGTTTGGATTCCATCAGCCTTCAACGCCTCAATAAATTGTTGTCGACCAACTTGTTTTGGCAATGCAACCGGGAAGATGTGAATGCCTGTGTTATCGCTGGTTCGGTCTTGAAATGGAACAATCAATTCTTCGACGCCGTTTAAGTGCTCAAGATACCATTCGTAGACGTGTTTTCGTTTCTGTAGGTTGTCATCAAGGCGGCGCAGCTGGCTTAGGCCGATGCGGCTGCGAATTTCATCGATGCGGTAATTGAGCCCAACCGTGGTGACGTCATACGAAATCGCGCGGCCCTGGTAGCGGTCGAGCGTGAGCGTCGTCATGCCATGCGAACGCAGCCGCCGCAGGCGTTCCGCTAGTTGGTCATCATTTGTGACCACCATGCCGCCTTCGCCGGTGGTCATGTTTTTGTTGGTGAAGAAACTGAAGCAGCCCATCGCGCCAAAATTTCCGCAATACACCCCGCCTGATTCAGTCACCAACGCGTGAGCGCAATCTTCGATGATAGAAATTGATTGGGCGTTGGCAAATTGGTTGATTTCTCCCATACGACAATTAAATCCAGCATAATGGACCGGCATGACCGCGCGCACGTTATCGGCGTGTTTCGCTTGCATGTCGCTTGGCGAGATCGTCCAATCGGTTTCACTGGCGATGTCAACAAAGACTGGCTCGGCGCCGATGGCGCGCACGATATTGGCGCAGCCGCAAAAGGTCAACGACGGCAGCATGACCCCGTCGCCCGGGCCAATCTCAAGCGCCAACATGGCGAGGTGGAGCGCAGCAGTGCCGCTGCTGACCGCGAAGGCGTGCGTAACTCCGATTCGCTGGGCGAAAGCGGCTTCAAACTCACGCGTCGCTTCGCCCATGGTCAGCCATTTGTCGCGAAGCGGGCGCAGCGCCGCGTCTTCGTCTTCGCGCGCCAAGTCAGGCTCAAAGAGGGGAATCTTCCAATCAACCATTCGGCAGGTAACGCTCGCGGTGGGTTTCAAATTCTTCGCTGGCGTGTGAGAGGTCTTCGGGCGTCCCCATATCGAGCCAATGGCCGTTAAAGGGGAACGCCGCAATCTCTTCGTTGGCGTCAAGCAGGCGCAACATCAGATCATCAAAGCCAAAATGGTCGCCATCAGGGATGTATTCTAAAATGCGCGGTTCAAAAATATAGACGCCCATACTTACATCATAATCAAACTCGGGTTTTTCTTGAAACGACTGAATGCGGTTTTGGTCGTTATATTTCAACACGCCCAATGAGATTTGAACATGGCGCTTACAGGTCGCCACCGTGGCGATACAGCCCTGTCGCTTGTGATAGGCCATGATGTCTTCATAGTGGATATCGGTCAGCAGGTCGCCGTTCATCACCAGAAACGGTTCATTGAGGGTATCAATTTGTTTGAGCGGCCCGACCGTGCCCAATGGCGAGTCTTCAAGCGAATAGTCGATGTCTAGCCCAAATTGCTTTCCATCTCTCATCACCGCCATGATGAGCTCGGCGTGGTAGCCGACAGCGATGGTGATTTGTTTAAAGCCGTGCGCTGATAACTGGCGCATCACAACTTCAATAATGGGCATCTCAGCAATCGGCACCAACGGCTTGGGCAATACCAGCGTGTAGGGATAGAGGCGCTGGCCTTTTCCCCCCGCTAAAATGACAGCTCTCATTTCACGATCCTTGGGCAAGTCATCTATAAGGCGAACCGGTCGATGTTGTGAAATTCTGGATGGTCTCTCACAAATTCTATAGTCGTTTTGAGGCCTTCGGTTAAAGAAACTTGAGGCGACCAGTGTAATCGTTCGCGCGCCTTCGCATTATCGCACAGTAGTTCGAACACTTCGCTTTTATCGGGGCGAACCCGCTTCTCGTCGCATCGAATTGTTTTCTCTACGCCCGCCGCGTCGAAGATGGCCTGGGCCAGTTGGCCGATGGTGATGGACTTCCCCACGCCGAGATTGATTACCTCGCCTTCGACGCCTTCGCTGGTCGCGGCGGCGATAAACCCCGCCGCGGTGTCGCTGGCAAAAGTCAAATCGCGCTTGGGAGTGAGCGACCCCAATTGAACCACCGGGGTGTCAGTCAGCGTCTGTTTGATAATCGTCGGGATGACTGCCCGCGCCGATTGTCTGGGGCCATAAGTGTTAAACGGCCTGACGGTGACCACGGGCAGGTCGAACGAACAATAATAACTCTCGGCTACCTTGTCGGCCCCAATTTTTGACGCCGAATAAGGCGACTGGGCCTGAAGCGGGTGGTCTTCATCAATCGGCGTGCGCAACGCCGTACCGTAACACTCACTAGTCGATGTATGAACCAGCCGCTCAACGCCCTCTCTCAAACACGCCTCGGCAATGTTGACCGTTCCCTGGACGTTGGTCTGAAAATACGCCGACGGCGCGCTGTATGAATAAGGGATGCTGATCAGCGCCGCCAAGTGAAAGACGTGGGTCTTGCCTTTGACATGGGTGCGAACGAAATGAGGGTCAGCGACATCGCCCGCGATGACCTCGATATGGTTGAGAATATCATCATTGAGATATTCGAGGTTGCTCCAATGGGGGCGGGCGTCATAGTGAATCATGGCGCTGAGACGCCCACACATCGGGGCGAGGGCTTCGACCAAATGAGAGCCGATGAAGCCTCCAGCGCCAGTGACAAGAATGTGTGAGTTGTTTAATTTTTCCATTGTCTAATTAGTAGTTCTATACAAATCAAATAGTTATAAAGCCAAATGGTCAAGGCGCCGAATCTAGCCAGAATTTTCCTTGACCTTAAAGTTGACTTTTTATATAATAATACTCGTCTTTCTAATTTAGTTTGGAAAGCACCCCCGAGGAGGAGCCGCTTCCCCCCAACGCCGAACCGGCGGCTCCTCCTCTCCCCCTTACGTCGGCGTTGGTTTTCTAATTATCGATCGAGAGTGTTATTGCCAGCGAAGCGAAGCAATCCCGCACCTTGAACTATTAGATTTATTCGGACGCTCTGCTCTCTCGAAATGACACCAATGTAGGGTCTTAGCCCACCATAGTCTTCATTGAAACACTTTAGGGTGGGATGCTGGCGCGAGCCCGCCTCTTACAATTGTATCGTAATATCCCTCCCCCCAAGATGGGGGGGAGATTAAGAGGGGGTGGAGTGAAAGCCTATGGATGTACTCAGGGTATCGGGCATCCCCCACCCAGCCTCCACCAACTGGGGGAGGGGCTGGACGTAATAACCCATTGCTAACTCACCCCTGCTTATGGTCTGTCACTTCAATCGACAGGTTTCCGATCAGGCGCGCGATGTCTGATTGTGAATCGAGCGCGCCTTCAGCGAGTTTGATATGGGCGGCGTCCATACGCAAGCGATAAAGCGTTGAGTCGATCGGCAGCCACTGGCCGCCTGCGTAGACTTCGTTCCAAGCGTGGTAGTAAAACCCGTCATCCTGATACACCAGCCCGGCGATGATCTTAGTCGGGATGCCAATCGAACGCGTCATCGCTGTGAGCAGGGTCGAGTGTTCGTTACAGTCGCCCTTCATCGAGTTTAACACTTCAAGCGCAGATGGAATGGTGACGCGAAACTCTTTGTCTATGTTTTGGTATAGCCATTTCGCGATTTGTTCTGAAGCGTCCCAGGCGTTATCGGCGCCGCCCGCGATTTCCATCGCTTTTTCGCGTATGCGTGGGTTTGTCGCCTGAATAAGCGCGTCGTCTTCCAAGAAGGCGCTCAGTTCATCATTGGTCTCAGTGAAGGGCGGCGCCTGTTGGGGCAGCGTGGGGATGATCGCTTCATAATTTAATTGCTGCGCGATCATCTTAATCAACCCGTCGCCTGATTCGCGAATGGTTTGGAAATACCCGTCAGAGGGGATGCCCGCCAAATCGTCGCCTTTAATGAGCGTCTCCATCATTGACACCTTGGAGGGGTCGCGAAAACGCACGTTCGACAAAATGCGTGAGTTGTCGATCAGATCGAGCGACTCATGGTCGGGCGTGGGTTCGGGCATGAACGACGGCGCTTGATAGTTGTTATTGACCGCTTCTTCTGCGCTCTCGCGCAGGGCGGTGAAGGGGATGCCGCTGACCTGGCTGTTTTCTTGATACACCTGGCCGTCTTTATCGACCCACGAGGTCGCTTTAAAGCCCTTGTAGTCTTGGACCAATTTATACGCGTTGGTTTTTGCGCCGTTTTTGAGAGTGATTTCGTCGGCCCCTTCAACCGTGACCGCGATTTCGCTGAGCGACATGGTGAGTGGGTCATAGACCGGGTAGATGTAGTTCGCGCCTGTGATGAGGCCGTCGCGGGCTGCGAGGAGATGGATGGTATCAGTGCTGTAAACCGGGCCGTCAAGGTCGACGTCTTTTTTGACGGCATTGCCTTCAGAGTGGGTGACCAGAGTCATCACCGCTTTGCCGTCGTCTTGCCGCTCGACGTTGCCATCGATGCGAATGGTCTGTCCGCTTGATTGAAACAAGAAGCGAAACGAGCGCATCGACAAGTCTTTATACACCGTCCCGGCGTTTTCGACTTTGATTTCAAAGGGGATGCCCATCGCCTGGATTTCCCACAACGAGTCAGCCTGGAAGGCGTAATAGTCGACCAGGTCGCGGTTGGCCCTCATCATCGCTTTATTGATAGCGTCGGGGTCTTCGATTTCTTCTTCGGTGAGGCCAAGCGTTTTGGCGTCGGGCGCGTCAGGGCCGGTTTCTTTTAACACATAGCGGCTATAGCCAATCTTCTTGCCGCCCAAATAGAAACCAAGATATTGTTGGCGCATGACCAGGGCCCCGTCAGCCAAGTCGATTCGCGCGTCTTTTTTTAAGAATGAATCGCTGGAGACGTCTTGCCGCAACCATAAAACGGCTACCGCGAAAAACACGACGGCGACCCATGTCAGTTTTGATTTAAACATATTCAACAAGCCTTGGCTTTGCCTTTGTCTTTCCCAATATGCGACATGCTCTCGCTTGTGTACTATACTGGCATAATCTATATAGGAATAGCATACCTGAAAACAGGCTGCTGGAGAAATAATGAAGCGGGTATTCGTTCCAATTGTTAGCGTGATTGTGTTAATTGTATTTCATGTCGCCAGTTTTTATTCATTTCTGAGCGATAAAAACAATCATGTCAATCAATCTGACTGGTCGGGCAAGAACGTCATTCTTATTACTCTCGACACCACCCGGGCGGACGTCTTGCCCATGTACGGCGGCGACGTTGAAACGCCTACGCTGTCTATGTTGGTGGAAGAAGGCATCATCGTCGACGGCATGAGGGCGATCACGCCGCTGACCCTGCCGTCGCATACCACCATTCTCACCGGGCTTCACCCCATCCAACATGGCGTGCGCGATAACTTCAACGGCGTGTTAAGCGAGGCGGCGACCACGCTGCCCGAATTGTTTCGAGAGTCAGGTTACGAAACCGCGGGCGTGATCGGCGCCATCGTGCTGTCGCGCCGAACCGGCCTCAGCCAGGGCTTTGATTTTTATGACGACGAGTTTGACATTTCGTCATTCAAAAATGTTCAACCTGTGATTGAGCGTAAGGGCGGGGCGGTTGTTGATTCGGCCCTCAGTTGGCTGAAAGAGAAACAACAGCGCGACCCGAATTCACCGTTTTTCTTGTTCGTCCATTTGTATGACCCTCATCTGTTTTACCAGCCGCCGCCGCCGTTTGATAAGAAATACAAAGACACGCCCTATCGGGGCGAGATCGCTTACACTGACTATTGCCTTGGCCGCGTGGTTGAGTATCTCAAAGAAAACGGACTGTATGACGACGCGGTCATTGTCGTCGCGGGCGACCACGGCGAGGGCCTGGGCGACCACAAAGAAAAAACCCACGGCATGTTTGTCTATGACTCGACCATGCATGTCCCCTGTATCATCAAGCCGCCCAAGCGCAGCGGCCTGCGCGGGCGCTCTACTTGGAACGGCAGCCTCGAAGACATCATGCCGACCTTGATCAATTTCTGTAGACTCGGCCCAGTGAACACCAACGGCGTCAGCATGATGAACAATTTCTTACACCGGGCGCCAAGTCATCGGTTGAAAACTGATGTTGTATTAGAAACCCAATATCCACTCACCTTTAATTGGAGCCCGCTCTATGCGCTTGTCAAAGACGGCTACAAATACATCCATGCGCCCAAGCCGGAACTGTATTTGTTGGCTGAAGATTCAAACGAACAGACTAACTTGATTGAATCTGACCGTTCACGCGCTACAGCCATGGACAAACGGCTGCAAGCGCAACTCGTCATTCTCGCCAAGGGGGCGGGCTTCACGCCTGAGTCGCAACTCTCGACCGACCGCTCAGAAGTCTTGGCCTCGCTGGGGTATGTCGGCGGCGGGGCGGTCTCAAGCGTCACCGACGAACTCACCCGCGACGACCCCAAAGACCGAATCGAACTCTACGAACAGCTCGACAAGGCCCTGGTCGCCATGGCGCAATCGAAAGCCGAAACGGCGCGGCAATCGCTCGAAGCCATCCTCGAACAAGACCCCGATAACCCGTCGCTTCATCTCAATCTGGGGTTCGCTTACGCTAAAGCCAAACAATGGAACAAGGCGTTTGAGTCAATTGAGAAGGCGATCTCGCTGGCGCCCGACAACCACATCATGAAATTACATCTCGCCAAGACCTACGCCTCAGCCGGGCGCCACAACCAGGCCAAAGAGATTCTCGAAGCATTTATCATGCAGTACCCCAAACAGGCCGACGCCCATTTTCAACTGGGCATGATCGCCGTCAAACAAAAACGCAAGCAAGACGCGCTGGCCCATTTTCGCGACGCCGAACGCTGGATGCCCGATATCCCCGGTTTAGACAAAGCCATCCAACAGGCGGAGGCGCTTAACTGATGGGCGCGCAACCCCAAAAACGAACTTGGGTGAGTTACGCCCTCGCGGGGCTGTATATCGCGGTCATGTTGGCGGTGTTGTATTACTCGCCGTTTTATCAATACCTGGTTCTCAAACAACAGATAGACGAACTGCTGCTAATCGCTGAGCCAAATGACCAAGAGTTAAACGAACTCGAGATGCTTCTGCGCAACGACAACTTGATGATCGAAGACCACTTGCTCATCATTGATCGCTTTATTGAGCTGATGGATGAGATGGAAATGACCGCTGTCCCTGAAGCGCTGATTTATGTGATCGAAAACGACGAAATTGACGACGACGTAAGAAAGCGCGTTCTCGCCGAAGCGGCAAAGCCGATCATCGTGACGCGCGACGCCTACCGCACCGACCGCCGGGTCATTGTGAAATTTGTGAATCGCTCTGGAAGATTAAATAACCACCGCGTTGAAACGAGCGTTAAATCTCCGCGCAACGGTTCATCCGGTTCGTGGCGCAATCAACACTTCGGCGGCGGTAGTTCGACGACCAATTGGGAAGCCGGCGATACATACGCGCCGCCCTATCAACCTGGCGCCTACAAAGAATCAGTCACACATGTGGTTCGATTGTTCAAAGGCGCGACTAGCACGCGTATCAACCCAGATGATGAAGTTCCGCTATTTGAAATCGAACAAGAAATTCCATTCACCATCAAAATCAAACCGCCCGAAGAAGCCGACCAACTCACGACTGTCTCCAATGACGAACTCGATCAAAAGGTATACGAGGCGTATACCAAAGACCCATCCAGTGGAGTGATGTTCAAGCAGCATAGAACAAAATATCATTCATTAGACGTTAATTCAAAAAACTTGCCCGTCAGCGTTGCGTTTGAATTTATCTTTGTTGACCAGGATGGGATTGAACACCCGACCTCGGCGTCAATTAACTTGTATATAGACATTGAAAAGGGGCCGTCAGGTCACGGTTGGAACACGGGGTTTAAAATTCCATCTATCACAGCGCCGGGGACGTATTCAGGCAAATTGATCTTTCGCGCGTCAGAAGAGGCAGCGTTTGGCAATCCGCAAATCATAGAATATTGGGGCGGCGAGTTTGATTTGCCGTTTTCCTTCACCTTGCCTGAAGATGAATTGTTTTCGGGGAATAAAAGACGCTAAATACAATGTCGATATTTAATGATTTCCACGTAGGATAGTCCGGCGCAAGCGGTAGGCCAATACGGTCAGCCAGTTTCGGGCGGTGGTGAAAATGACGCCCCTGCGCCAATGGCGGGTCGGAATCATGACCGGGCAATTCAGGTTACACGCAGGAGCAAGCCTTCTCAGTTTGAGCGACAGTTCGACATCCTCTAAGTGGTCAACGTGTGGAAACCCGCCGATTTGTTCGAGTGCGCTTATTCGGATGAACATCGCCTGGTCGCCGTAGGCCAGGCTCCATTTTCTCAATCGAAATGCGTTGCCGTTCTCGAGCCAACGATATATGAAACCCGCCCCGTCAATTTTGTGGCCCAGCGCCCCCCAGGCGATATCCGGGTTTTGAGCCAGGCATTCATTGAGACGCTCACGCGAATTGGCTTGAAAAATCATATCGGCGTGAGCGATGAGCAGCACATCAATGGCTTTGTTCTGGCTTATCAGCCAGTTGGCACCACATCGAACCGCCGCCCCGCGCGAGGGTCGATCGGCGTCAATGACTGAGACTCCAGACTGTCTGGCGATTTCAGCGGTGTTGTCGGTCGAATGGGCGTTCACGACACAGATCGCGTCGCCTGATTGATGAAATGAAGCAAGACTTGAGAGACAGGTTTCAATGGTATCTGATTCATTGCGGGCTGGGATTGCAACGCCAAACCGCAAATATTTACGACTGATTTTGTCGGATTTTGGTTGCATGTAGGTGATCTAACCTGTTTAATAATCTTAACTAAAACGGCTTAGCGTATAAAGATGCGGTTATTTTTGACCGATAAATACTATGTGATTGTACAATATAATTGAGCAGTATAGTTTAGACTGACTGGGAGGCGAAAGTGCCAGCGAAACAGCGTGCCCGATCTTCGCGCAATGACTTCGCCCTGTTCCTTGAGTTTCTTGGCCTCAAAGCCATTGTGGCCTTGAGCGTCGGGGGCGGCCTGTATTTTTATTCAGGCTATGTAAATGTCATGTCGGGCATGTCAGTCGGCCAGGCCTATTCCCCCTTTTATGCGTTTCGTCTCCATGACACCGATAAAGCGGTCAACGCGGTCAGCGGCGCCATTACACAAGCCTACACCGCCGTCGTTGAGGCATTGGCGCTGTATTATGGTATGGTGCGTGAACAAATTGGGCTGTTCTTAGAAAACCAGGTTAACCCGTTTATTCAGCAGCACCCTGTTCTTGGCTTCGCCGTCATGGCGGTGGTCGGGTTTTCGTTAACGATATTGGTCATTTTTCTCTCCATTGGCCTGTTTAAATGGCTCATCGGGTTATTCAGAAGGAAAGACAAGGAGAGCCGCTTCACCACTATCAAACAAATCGAAGACTGGACCTTTGACCCTCGCCGCGATATCTCCGATGACCAGTTGCGCATCATGACCCGCAATCTTGAGAAGCTGGTCCACCGCGCCCCTGCGCTGGCCGGACAGGTCCCAAAGAACGCCGATTTTACCATTAAAGAACTGGCGCGGCATAATATTGACAGTGATTTTGTCTATCGCAACGCGATCTATGTGATGGGGCCGATTAAGAGTACGGGCCTCGACAACAGCTATGACCTGCCGCTAACGCTTGACCAAGTGAAACGGATCTCTACCAAGATGGGGCGTTCAGCGACCTACGAAACCCTGCCGCTTGACTTAGTGACACTGTGTATGAAAAAAGGGTCTAGCCGCTGGGAAGTCGCGAAAAACGCGGACGCGATCCAGTTGGGGAAAGCGTATCCTGTGAAGATATTAGAGAAAGTGATGCTGCAAAACCGCAATTATTTTATCTGGGACGGGCGCGTAAAAAAGTCTGTTTCCGGTTATGGCGTCTAGCCCTGCCGTTATAAGTCAGTTTCATCCACTTTTACAACTTCTTTCAGGTGATTGAGCGTGTGTAACATCGACGCCACATCGGTCTTTAACGATTTATGTACTGACACCAACCCGATTTGAACATGAGCGGCGGCGTGAACCAAGTCTTCTAACACCTCTGTCAAGTCGCCCTCTTGCCTGACGCCTTCAATGGCGTTTTCGATGCGTTGTAATACATGGGTGTTGGTTTCATAAAGTTCAGAAAGCGACGCCAGCGACTGTGAAAACATGATGTTAGGAAACTCATTGTCAGCGACTTTATCAGAGATTGATTTGATTTCATCAAGCATATTGCCGAGAGTATTGTCGCGTAAAAACCGCTTTCCAGTCATGTTTGCTTCCTTAACACGGATTTACTGAGTGTAATTTCAATAAAATGAGAAACAATTGTACTCTAAACCAATGAAATAGCAATTCATTACTCAATTTATTATACTTTAGTTTGCAGTCAGATTGGATAGAAAACAGGACAAAACAATATTTTTTCGCTTTTTATCAAACTCTTCTTGTCAATTAGGCGAACGGATGTTATGCTAGTTAAACAAATGGTGATTGAATGACTCAGACCATTTAGTCTAACGGCTTATCGAGGCTGGCCATGTATGAAGTAGTCAATGATTCATCTCACTGGAGAGCGTTTGATGATAACGAAGTTAGTCATTCGGTCGCCCATTATCTCATGGCGGTCGACCGGTTGCGCAGCGGCAACGGCTATGCGCGGGTGACTGATGTCGCTGGCCTGTTAAACATTTCACGAGGCGCGGCGTCACTGGCGCTTTCCCAACTAAAAGAACGCGGTTTAGTTAAAGAAGACCCAAACCGTTTTTTGTTGTTGACTGATGAAGGCGAGCGTCTGGCCCGCCAAGTCGAGGGCAACTTTGTCTTGTTGGCTCGTTTTCTGCGCGATGTGTTGGGGGTTGCGCCCGAGACCGCCGAAGAAGACGCCTGCAAGATGGAACACCTGTTAAGCCAGCCGTCGTCAGAGGGACTGCTCAGGTTTTTACAAGTGCTGTTCGCCAACAAAGAAATCATGCAGACGCTTCTCAACGACATGAATTCACTCAAAGAAGGCTGTAAAGACTCGGGGTTATGCCCCATTTGCGAGCCGGTGGGCGAGTGTCTGACCCAGGCGTCGATGAACACAGAAAAGTAAACGCGAAACGTTGAACGCTTCTTACTTGATTGAAAGGAACCACTCCCGTGACTGAACAACGTCTTTGTGAATGCAGCGATGGTATTACAGGAGTCATCACTCGGGTTGATGGGAAAAGCCAGATTATTTCCCGATTGCTCGAGATGGGTATGTTGCCCGGAGAGCCTGTTCGAATTGTCCGAAGCGGCAACCCGATTATCTTAGATGTCGGTGAGACGCGTCTGTGCGTCAGGCCAGACCAATGCGGCGGGATTCTTGTCACACCGGTTGATCCGGTCATGTTAGGCGGGCTTGATTCCGTCTATGCAGACGAGGGAGCATTACTCGAAACAGCCAAATAATTTGGGTTTACTGACGGCAAAGAACATCCGGGGGGGAGGGGCCAGTTAGCCGCCTCCCTTTCTTATCGCCAAAATTTTGAGGGATTCGTTGTTCGCCAGGTAAAAAAACAAAAATGATGGAATGAAATCACAACAATGAGCGCAATCTCAACCGAACATCCAATTCAAACACCACCAAAAACCAAGGACATTCGGGTTGCCCTGGTTGGAAACCCCAACACAGGGAAGACCACACTATTTAACGCCTTGACAGGCCTCAACCAAAAAGTCGGCAATTATCCCGGCGTAACGGTCGAACGCAAGTCAGGGCGGTTTTCATTAGAGCAAACCAAAATCGAATTGATCGACCTGCCTGGCAGTTATAGCCTGGCGGCGCGTTCGCCAGACGAGATGGTGGTCAATGATGTGTTGTTAGGCCAACAACAAGGCGAAGAGCCGATTGACCTGGTCATCGCCATCGTTGACGCCAGTAATCTGACTCGCAACTTGTTCTTTTTGTCTCAAATTCTCGAATTGGGCCTGCCAACCGTCGTTGCGCTAAACATGATCGACATCGCCAAAGGCAAGGGAGTCGAAATCGACGCGGATGGATTGTCGCAGTCGCTGAAGGCCCCCGTGATTGCGGTCTGCGCAAACCGCCGTCAAGGGATTGATTCGTTGTTGGCGGCGATGAAAGACCAACTTTCGTCTCAAGCGCCGCGCGACTACAATCTTCCGTCCATGCCCAATGAGATTCAACTCGCGTTCGAAACCTTGCGCCAGTGGCTTCAACTGCAGACAGACCGCCAGTTGCCTCATCCCGTCGAGTTGCAGCGGGCGCTGATTGATGTCGGCGCGTATTGTGAATCGCGCTTGATAGAGCGCTATGGCGGCGACTTTGCGGTCCAGTTGAAGGTGGTGCGCGACGAAGCCGCCGGCGCGATGCCGTTAGGCGCGGTGGAAACCAAGATTCGCTATGAATGGGCGTCTCACATCTTGGCGCCTCATTTGTCGCGTCCCGAACAGCCCGTCATCACCTGGTCTAACCGTCTCGACCGCATATTGACCCACAAACTGTGGGGATCAATTGTGTTCTTTTTTATCATGGCGATGGTGTTTCAGTCGATTTATTCATGGGCCGGCCCGTTTATGGACCTGATCGACGGAGGCATCGGCTTTTTGGGCGCTGTCATTGGCTCCCGCATTCCTGAAGGCGCGTTACGCAGCCTGGTCCAAGACGGAATCATCGCAGGGGTGGGGTCGGTGGTGATCTTCTTGCCTCAAATCGCGATTTTGTTTTTCTTTTTGGCCATACTCGAAGACTGCGGCTACTTGCCTCGCGCCGCCTACTTAATGGACCGCCTGTTGTCAAAGCTCGGCCTGTCGGGCAAGTCGTTTATTCCACTCTTGTCTTCATTCGCCTGCGCTGTGCCGGGCGTGATGGCGACGCGCACCATCGAAGACCGCCGCGACCGCTTGGTTACGATTTTGGTCGCGCCATTGATGAGTTGTTCGGCGCGCCTGCCGGTGTATTTGATTTTCATTGCGGCGTTTGTGCCAAACCAAACCGTGTTGGGGTCGTTCTTTAACCTTCAAGGCCTGACGTTGTTTGGGATGTATCTGGTAGGCATTGTTGCGGCGGTCCCGGTCGCGCTAATCGCCAACAAATGGGTGTTGAGAAAAGAAGTGTCTGCGTTTGTGTTAGAGATGCCGACCTATAAGTTTCCGTCCGTGCGCAATGTCTTGTTGTATGTGTATGAGCGCTCGGTTGCGTTTTTATACCGCGCCGGGACGATTATCTTCGCCGCCACGATTGTGGTGTGGGCGTTGGCGTATTTTCCTCAATCCACCCAAGTCAAACAAGACTTCGCGGCCCAGCGCGACCAGGCCCAAGCCCAAACCGCGGCCCAACTACGCCCACTGTTGGCGGCGTATGACGCTGAGCAATACGGCGAGTCTATTCATACAGACGAATTATTTGAGGCGCTTGAGAATGACGCGCGTTTTATCCCAATCGAAGACGCCGCGCCTGAAAACGCCGCGCCCGCCTATGACACGCGCCTGAAAGAAATGCAAGACATCTACCAGCGCTACAACGAAACTCTTGAGCAATTGGAGTGGCGCAAAAACGGCGCTATGGTTCGCGCCAGCGCCCTCGGTTGGATGGGCCGCGCCATCGAACCGGTTGTCGAACCGCTGGGGTGGGACTGGCGCATCGGCATGGCGACGCTGGCGTCGTTTCCCGCGCGCGAGGTCATCGTTGCGACCCTGGGGACGATCTTTAACCTGGGCGGCGAAGCCGATGAGGAGTCGCAAGACCTGCTGAGCACGTTGCAAAGCGCCAAGCGCCCTGACGGGTCGAATTTATTCAATCTTGCGGTAGCGCTTTCGATTATGGTGTTCTTCGCGCTGTGCAGCCAATGTGTCTCGACCCTGGCAGTCATCAAGCGCGAAACCAACTCATGGCAATGGCCGATCGTGACCTTTGTGTATATGACCTTGTTGGCGTATGCCGCTTCGTTTGTCACTTACCAGGCCGCCGTACTGATAGGACTGGGGTAAGCCAATGATACTGGGAGTTCAAGAACTAATCGCAATCAGCATCGCTATTGTATGCGGCGTGTATGTCGTGCGGTCAATGGTCCACTCGGCAGCCAAGAAAGACTGCGGGAGTTGTGGGCATAACGCAAAATCAAAAAAAGTACAGATTGATTTGTAATTACCACAAGCACTGATGCTGACATCGGCCCTACGGTATCATCATTGCTGTAGGGTCAACTGTGAACGCGATCGTGTCTTCGCCTGTTTACGGCGCCCGCTTCCCCTCTCGAAACCGTTCATTCGATTGCCTTTTGCCTCCATAATGGCTCTTGTATGGTTTTCTGCTGAAGCGCTGCATATCCCAACACAAGAAGCTAGAGCCGTCATGCACCATTGTGAAATCAAAGAGCTGCAACTTCGCGATCCGTTTGGCATCGCGCGTGGAACCCGCACATCAGTCAAAAATCTTTTTGTCCAACTGGGCGATGGCTGGGGCGAAGGCGCGCCCATCTATTACAGAGGCCAAGAGGTCGAGCGCATGCTCAACCTCGCCAACGAATTTTTAGCGGACAACGCCGAGTCAATCACACCCGAAACCGCCGCGCAAAACGTGTTCGCTCATCACCCTAACGAATCGGCCCTGGCTGAGGCGATCGACCTCGCCGCCCATGACGCCTGGGCGAAATCAAAAGGCAGGCCGCTCCATCAGCTGTGGAACGTGGACCCGGCCAAGACGCCTGTGTCGTCATTCACCATTGGCCTCGATTCGCTTGATGTCATCCTGGAGAAAGTCGAGCGCGTCAACGACTGGCCGGTTTTAAAGATTAAACTCGGCGGCGACAACGACCTTGAGATCATGAGCGCCATACGCGAGAAATTCATCGGCACGTTGTTTATCGACGCCAACGAAGGCTGGGGGGCTGACCAGGCGATTGAGTATATGCCCCGGCTTGATGAGCTTGGCGTGCGCTTGGTTGAACAACCCATCAAACGCGATGACATTGACGGGTATGAGAAACTCTATAACGCAAACCCGACCACCATTCCGATTTTTGTCGATGAAGGCGTCCAAGGTCCTGAAGACATCAACCAATGGATCGGCGTCGTCGACGGCATCAACATCAAACTCGCTAAATGCGGCGGTCTGGCGCGCGCGCGCCAGATGATTGACATCGCCCGAAAGAACGGGATGGGTATATTACTCGGTTGTATGGTCGAAAGTTCGCTGGCGATATCGGCCGCGTCTCAAATCGCGCCGCTGGTTGACTTCGCCGACCTCGACGGCGCCGCCCTGCTCAGCAATGACCCGTTTGACGGTATGATACTCGACAAGGGAAAAATCACTCTGCCAAGGGGGAACGGGTTAGGGATTTGATCCCTCCCCCAGGTGGTAGAAAATTGAAATAGTCATGTAAACGCCACCCCCCTTACATAAGGGGGGCGGGCGCCGCAGGCGCCGGGGGGATCCGCTTTTTTTAACAAAAAGAATGACTAAGACGAGGCAGCTATATCACATCCGCGAACTTAAATTCACCACCGTCACGCCCATGCCGCCTTCAAACGACTCGCCGTTTTTGAAATTCTTGACCACCGGGTGGTCAGCCAGCAGGCGCCGCACCGCGCGGCGCAACGCGCCTGTGCCGTGGCCATGGACGATGGTGACAAAGCGCGCGCCTGAGCGAAACCCACGGTCAACAAATTTCTCAACCACAGGAATCATTTCATCCACCGTCATTCCGTGAATGTCAACGGAGAGTTCGGCGTCGTCAGGGCGGTCGACCATGACGGTGGAGAGATACTCGGGCGTGGGTTCGTGTTTGGTTTCATGAACAGAAAGAACCTGGTCTTGTTTGACCTGAAGCGTCATCGAATTGACGCTGACTTCGACTTTTTTTTGGTCAGGCCAGACGCGCAAGACCTTGCCCATCTCGGTCAGTCCGGCCACGCGCACGCGCACGCCGGGGCGGACCTGCTCCCAGCGCCAGTCGGTGCGTTTGTACTTGGTCATGTGGGGTGTTGGTTCGCCGCCGCTGACTTGTTTTTTTGCTTGCTTTAGCCCAGCGCGCAGTTGCTTGAGCGTCGATTCAGGCGGCGCCTCGCGCTTTGACTCTTTAAGCAGCGCGTCGAGTTTTTCTTTCCACTGTTGTTGAAATTTTTGCTCTTCTTTTTCGAGGTCTTTGATGCGGCGTTCGAGCTCGCTGAGCAGGTGTTGGGCTTTGCGTTCGCCTTTTTGGATGATGTTGCGGGCCTCTCGCTTGGCGTTGTCGACGCGCCGTTGACAGTCGGCCCGCAGCGCTTCGGCGTCTTTTCGCTCCCGCTCGGCCTTGCGGGCGGCCTCTTCGGCGCGGCGCATCTCTTCGCTCAAGCGCGCGAGCAAGGCCTCGGGGGTGTCGTCTTGTTCGCGCTGGGCGGCGCGGGCGCGTTCGATCACAGGATCGGGCAGCCCCAACCGGCTGGCAATCGAGATGGCGTTGCTGCGCCCCGGCAGGCCGAGAGTAAAGCGGTAGGTTGGGCGCAGCGACTGCAGGTCAAACTCCATGGCGCCATTTTCGACGCCGGGGTTTTCGTGGGCGAACAGTTTGAGTTCCTGTAGGTGGGTGGTGGTCAAGAAGGTGCAGTGTTGGTTGTATAACTGTTCGACGATGGCGCAGGCCAACGCCCCGCCTTCTTCGGGGTCGGTGCCTGAGCCGAGTTCGTCAAGCAACACGAGCGTATCACGATCAGCGGTTTCTAAGATTGTCTTAATGTTGTTCATGTGTGACGAGAAGGTTGACAGGCTTTGTTCGAGGCTTTGTTCATCGCCGATGTCGGCGCAGATGCGTTGATAGACGGGCAACTCGACGCCCGGGTCGGCGGGCACGTGCATGCCGCATTGCGCCATCAGCGCGAACAGGCCGATGGTTTTGAGGACCACCGTCTTACCGCCCGTGTTGGGGCCGGTGATGATGATGCCGCGCACGCTGTCAGGAAAGGTCAAATTCAGCGGCACGACGCTTCTTGGCCCTACCTTGGCGACCAACAGCGGGTGGCGCGCATTGGCCAACACCATCGGCCCGTCTTCGACGATGGCGGGTTCATTCATTTCATAGTTTTCGCTGAAGCGCGCCTTGGCGGAAATCTCATCGAGCCGTTGAAAGACCAACAGGTTTTGTTCGATGTCATGCGAACGCTCAGCGATTTGGGCGGTCAGTTCGCGAAGTATCTTTCGAATCTCGATCTGTTCTTCGCGGTTGAAATCCATCAGCCGGTTGCCGTCTTCAACCAGGCGCATGGGTTCGATGTAGACCGTTGCGCCCGTGGTCGAACGGTCGTGGATGATGCCCGCCACCTTGCTCTGATAACGCGCGTCGACGGGCACGACATAGCGTTCTTCGCGCAGGGTGTAGTAGGGTTCGACCAAGTAGTCGCTGAGCGCGCCGCGAATCATCCGGTCGAGACGCCGGGTGATGTCGGCGCGTAATTGGCGCAGGGATTTTCGAATGCGCGACAGGTCGCGCGAAGCGGTGTCGCGTATCGATTTTTGGTCGTCGAATACGCGATGAATCGATTCTTCAAACTCGGGGTGGGGAACCAGCCGCCCGCCATACACCTTCAAGCGGGGCGCGGCCTGGGCGGCGCGCTTGAGCGACTCTTGGATGCGCCGCGCGGCGGTGACGGTTTCGGCGATGATGAGAATCTCAGCCGGGTCGAGAATCGAACCCATGTTGCGCGAGCGCTGCAACGGCTCGCGCACGTCATATAGCCCCGCCAGCGACGGCGCCTGTTGGGTTTGAAGCAGGCGCAGGTATTCGCTGGTTTCAGCCAACGCGCCGCGCACCGCCTGGACGTGGGTATAGGGCTGCATCTCGTCGATGGCCTCGCGGCCCAACACCGACGACGCCAACCCACGCAGCATCCCTTTGATTTTGTCAAATTCTAACACGCGTATCGCGTGCGCGTTTTCGTTCATGATGATGAATTTGCTATCCATTTTGTGCGCAAACTTCTAGTATATCACCTATCGAGTGATGGCTAGATGGAGCCAAACCGACTTCTAACAATTGAGATTAAAATAATCTCCAACCGATTTAGAACCGTGATATAGTAGTGGTTGCACATTTTTAACCAAAATGGAGGAACCACAATGAAATCAATTTTGCATTGGGTGTGGAACGGAACCAAAACCTTGAGTGTATGCGCATTGTTGGCTGGCCCTGCGTTGGCCGCGACCCATACCGTGAACCCTGACGGGTCCGGCGACTTTACCACCATCCAGGCTGCCATCGACGCCGCGGCGGAAGGCGATGTGATCGTCGTTGCTGCGGGGGAATATACCGAAGACCTCACGCTTGGCCATTTGAATGGGGCTGCGCCTGAGTTTAAAAACAACCTGACCATTCAGGCGGAGACCGCAGGTTCGGTAACCATTAACGCCGCCAACCAGGCCGACCGCTTTAAAGCGCTTGAAGCGTTAGGCGCTGATTTTGGCGAAATCGACCTTCTCGGTATTGTCGTCAACGGCGACGGTGTTGTGTTAGACGGCCTTAAAATCGTTCAACCGTCTGAAGAACTAAACCAATTGGACGCGGCGAATATAAACGCTGCGATAACAATTATTTCTCCCAACTGTGTTTTGAAAAATTGTGAAATTGTCGGCGCTGGCGCTGATATCGGCGGCGACTCGCTGGGGCTGCTCTTCGCTAATATGGACGCGCTGACCGCATTAAGCGGCGGGGCGAACTTGGCGCAAAACCTGACGGTCGAAAATACGAAATTTACCAATGCGCCGTTTTGTTTCGCCATTGTCAACTTCTTACAAGCGTTAGGGCTTCCTGTCCCTCAACCAGACGCATCCTTTTCTGGTTGTACCTTTGAAAACAATGGCACTGGCATTGAAATGGATGATGGCTTTGTCACGGTTGTTGACTCGACCTTTACTGATAACGGCACAGGTATCAGCTGTTCTGACGACGGCTTGACGGTTGAAAACTGTACCTTTACTGGAAACCTGGAATCAGGACTCGAAGTCGAAACGGGCAACCTTGAAGACGATGAAGCGGCTGGAGACCCGGTGGTCAGCGTGAATAATTGCCGCTTCTTTGACAACGGCCCCGCCGAAGGCAGCTACGGCCTCTTGCAAGAAGGCGGTACGTTAACCATCACCAATAGCATCTTCAGCGGCAACACCTCTGCGCAAGTTCGCTTAAGCCCAGACGATGCGCGCGACGTCACCTTGAACATGGACCATTGCGACCTGTATAAGGCCGTCGAAGGCGTCGGCATATCAACTCCCGAAAACGCCGAAGCGATTATTACCGCCAACATCACCAATACCAACATCGTCGATTTTGACTGCATCGAAAACCTGGCGGGCCTGGCGGCGGAATTTATCGTTTCGTTCTCAAACATCTTCGCCAGCAACTCGCAATACTTCGGCGAAGAAGGCGCTTTCATTCCTGACAATGTGTTAAACGTCGATCCAAACTATGTCGACGCCGATAATGGCGACTTTCGTCTCGCTGACGGATCGCCCGTGTTGACCGCTGGCGTTGATGGGGTCTTCATCGGCGCGTTGGGGCAGGACGTATCCGTTGCTGACTGGCAGCTGCAATAACCAAACAGACCATCCCGTGCCCAAAAGCCCCCTCAACCGAGGGGGCTTTTGGGGGGATATGAAAGGCGCAAATAATTCAATGCAAGAATGACCAGGCGCCCGTCCTTTATCGTATTCTGCTCTACGTCCAGTAATGTATCGATTTCAGTCAAGGCCGCCTGATAATCATCCTCATGTTTTATTGGTTTGAGTTTCATTATTTCGACATTACTCATGTCTGCGGCGTTCGCCCTAGTTTCCGACGATGACGGTGACCGCGACTTGGTCGCGGCGGGCAAGTCAGGGCTATACTTGCTTGGTAACAAGTCTAAATAGTTAAAAGAAATGCGCGCCGCGACGGTATGCAGCCAGAAACCTATCAAATTAATTATCTCAATGAAGAAACCCATTGGTGGTTTCTGGCGCGGCGCGAAATTATCGTATCGCGTATCCGCGCGATGATCAGCGGCGGCGTGTTGCCGCCGCCTCCGTTTAAGATAATGGACTTTGGCTGCGGCACGGGCGGCCTCACTCAGGCGCTTGGGCAGTTTGGCCCGATTGAAGGCGTCGACTTTTCTGAAGAGGCGCTGGCGTATTGTCAAAAACGTGGACTAAAAAACACTCGCCTGATCCAATCAGCCGATGAGGTTGAGGCCGAAAACTATGACCTGGTCGGCTCATTCGATGTACTTGAACACATCGAAGACGATCAGAGCGTAATCGAAGCGTTGCATCGTTCGCTAAAACCAGGCGGCGTGTTGATGGTTACGGTCCCCGCGTTGAAGGTTCTATGGGGCGGAGAAGACGTGGTTTCACACCACGTCAGGCGCTATACACGAAGTGAAGTAAAGGCCAAGATTCAACGCGCCGGGTTTGAGGTCATCCAGGCCAGCTATTTTAATTCACTTCTGTTCCCGATGATTTTGGCGGTGAGAGTGTTTCACCGCCTGTTTCGTCCTCATACGTTAACGCAGTCTGACGTAAAGCCTATTTCGCCCTTATTCAATGGGGTGTTTTGTCGAATGTTCGCTCTGGAGCGTAAACTATTGGGTGTTGTTTCCTTGCCGGTTGGCGCGTCGTTGTTGGTGATCGCCCGGCGGCGTTATGAGTAAGCGATCATTGCCGATTGGCGTCGGTTCCGCTACAATTTGAGGCTGTTGATTCGGTTGCCGACTGACTCAAAAAAATATGGGAGAGGTGTCCGAGTCTGGCCGAAGGAGCACGACTGGAAATCGTGTAAACCTCAAAAGGGTTTCGTGGGTTCGAATCCCACCCTCTCCGTAAATTTGATAACAAAAGCCTTCAACGACATGCTGAGGGCTTTTTGATGTGTGATTTCCCAACGCTTGAGGCGTATTTACCGATTGAGTTTAATCATCAAGGGCTAAATCCGTTTCACAGCGCTTTGCGCTTGGCGCCCAGCCCTAACTTTCAGATCGGTGTTGTAGAACCAGAAAAAAAGGTTCTTCCGATATTGGAGTACTTCCCTTGCTGGATGACCTGGAATTGGGGCAAAAAACGATATTCGTCCTTTCAATAATAGACAATCCAACTCAGGCATGGGTGCAACTCAGGGAGCGCCTGTGCAAAAAGGCGGAGCCGCACTGAAGCGAGCAGAGTTGTACCCATGCCAAATACAACGATAAAAAAATCATCCTTGAGATCATGTCTGGAAATTTTAATTCAATTTGAGAGAACGTATCCAAATCCCGGATGAACCAGAAAAAAGTACTCTTCGCTTATACATGCGGGTGGAGAGAATCCCGCACCAAGCGCTACATCTTCACAACAACGCCAAATTCGTTGTCATCCAACTTCGCGGTGGATTGCTCGCCGTCTTTGCGGAGCGCGCTGCGTAGATACCCCAAACCAACGATTTGGTCGCTTTCAAGGGAGCGGCAGGCGCTGGTGATTTTACCGACCTCTTTGCCGTCATGATGAATCATGGCGACGCTGTCAAACGGCTCTTCGCACTGCAAGACAAAGCGGGTCAACTCGCGGTTTACATGCCCGCGAAAATGCAGCCGCGCCACCACTTCCTGGCCGATGTAACACCCCTTCTCAAACGAGATGGCGTGATGCAGCCCCGCCTCTTGAGGGATGACGGTGTCGTCGAGTTCGCGCCCCACGATGGGGATGCCAGCCTCGATACGCATGGCCTCGAGAAGGTCATTGCTGACCATTTTAGCGCCAGCGGCTTGAACAGCCCTGAGGACGGCTTCACGTTCACTTTCGGGAACAACCAACAGCCCCCCCGGGTCGCCTGTCAACGAGGCGGGGATGGTCATACAGCCTGGCTGGTTGAGCATCGACTCTGCCTCACGGCCTTGCACGGCCAAGACAGAGAACTCTTGAGACGCATCATGAATCTCGGCGTCTTCCATGATAAGATATTTATCGAGGGTTTGAATGACCGCCTCACGCAGCGCCGCGCGGGTAATGAGCACGATATCGCTCTCTCTCACATACACCCAAACGTCAGCGATGATTTTTCCTTTGGCGGTCAACAACAACGAGTAATTGCTTTCGCCGACCGCCAGTTTGTTTACTTCATTCGATACCATGCCGTGAAGAAAGGTATTTCGGTCTGGGCCAGCGATTGAGATAACGCCCCAGCTTGAGATGTCAAATAGCCCGGCTTTTTCTTTCACAGTTTGATATTGAGTTTTTAGTTCTGTTTGTTGCATCAAGTTCTCCATGTGAGCGAGACACTAGCGTTTCACGACGCCAGTTTGACAGATTGCCCGTGTGGGTCAGGGCAAAATAATGTCTTTTTCTTTCATATTACAGTCAAAAAATTCTGATGAATAATTTATCATGGTGACTAATCAGTTGAACGGCTTTGATTTAGAAACGAGTCTCGAGTCAATGACTCATTGAATAATCGAGTGCTTTATATATAAAACCAACTATCCGAT
>CAZKYC010000045.1:0-20742 GCA_964556895.1 uncultured bacterium
CTTCTTCCAGGTCTTCGATCTCAATCAAGTCAGCCGAGTCTAAGAATTCCTCCGCCGCGTCGATGTCATCTTCAAGCGAAAGGGGGTCGAGCACGATGTCATCATCGTCGTCATCTTCTTCGATGATTTCTATGGGCGTGTCTTGTTGTAACGAGTCGATGAGCGAGTCGACTTCGCGAGTGATTTCTTCTTCAGAAATTACATCCTGAGCGGTCTTTTCAGGAACAGCCGTTTTGGCTTCGTCTTCTTCATGGAGCAGATGGGTCAGATCAATCTCAGGCTCTGGGTCAGGGGCGGCGAGGTCTAATAATAGTTCATTCACTTCAATCGCTTCGTTCACGACGCCCTCGTCGCTTTCAATTGGCGTCGTCGATTGAAGGCTGAATTGCTGGACCAGCGAATCGGCCATGGTTTTCGCCGCGATTCGGTCGTCGCGCATGAGCGCCCACACGGTAAGCGCCAGGGTGCGTCCGCGTTCCATAAACTCAAACGCGACGCCGCTGCGCAGCTCTCTGGCAGACATCGAGCGAACTTTACGCCGTTGTTTGAGCGACGAGCGGTCGAGCTCGTCTAAGACAGAGAGGCCGTCTTCGTCTTCGTTCAGAATGGCTTCGACAGCCGCTTCATATGGGTCTTCTGAGGGAGACACGGTTCGCTGGATGCGCCGCAATTCATCCACGTCAAAACAATTGCGAAGCACGAATTGGAGCTCGGCTGTTTGCATAATACCACCTCGGTTTCGTTCTCCCTAAAGCGCGTCCCTCGTCGCGCTTAAAGAATCACTCGTTCTCATTTGATTGCGAATTGGTCGCGCTCTGCTCAACCGCCGCTTGAACACGGGGATGGGCCAGCACAATAATGGCGCCCACTTGCATGGCATTCACAAAAATAAACAGGCCCGGGCTTGATACCTGCCTGACCTCAATTTCGGCCATGGTTGCTGCTGCATACAACATTGGCCAGCAGAGGTTCAACACGGTGACCACCATGTCGATCCCTAACAGCCGCTGTAACGTATGTAACGCCCAGAGCCGGCGTCTCATCATCCAGATCGAAAAAATGATGACTGCGTTCCAGATACAGATATTATAGAGGGTAAAACCCAGGGTTCGTACCGGATTATTTTGAAATTCAGTAAACGCCTGCTGCCAGGCGGCGTTATCGGATGGGTCGGTCATCCCAAACGAGAACGCAAGGTATGAATACAAACCAAAAAACCCATCTATGACGCTCACCGCGCCGATATATAAACAAACCAGCGCTGTCATCTGCATGAGTAAAAACGGGCCGTGACGCTCTGAGTCTTCCACTCGTGTCCCTTTTGAATAGTCGCCGCCTATCGCTCCATAACGGGCCGTGTGTTGTATTCTAGCCAATATAAGGCGTTCAGATTGTTGAATATTCATTGTAAAACGTTTAGGGCGTCGTTTCCATACCACGCCGCAGAAATTACTGAAAAGAATAGTCCTTACCCTGTCACATTATCGGACTAAAAAATACAATCTTTAAAACTGACATGAACAAAATTGCCCGATCATTTAAAAAATCAACGACTCAGGCGCTTTGGGCGAGAGTTATAGGATAGTGATATGAAAGTCGGATTGGCCATCACTGGCGCCAGTGGAACCATTATTGGCCTGCGTGTTCTCGAAGAGCTCGCGGCGAGGCAGATTACCGTCCATTTGACGATCTCTGCCAACGCGAAACATGTCGCCAAATTAGAACTCGGCGTCGATATTGACCTTGAGACGGGCCGAATTCAGGGAATCAATGACAAATTGTATGAATGGATCATCTATCACCATTACTCTCACGTCGGCGCCGCGCCGGCGTCGGGTTCGTATAATTTAAACGCCATCGCTATCGTACCGTGTAGTATGGGAACCATGGGGCGCCTGGCTTCAGGAACCTCAGAAGACCTGGTCGGACGTATGGGCGATGTCGCCCTTAAAGAGAGGCGCCCGTTGATTTTAGCCCCGCGTGAAACCCCATACAGCACCATTCAGTTACAGAACATGTTGACCCTGTCCCAAAACGGCGCGGTCATCCTGCCCGCCAGCCCCGGGTTTTACCACAGGCCTCAATCGGTTAGTGATATGGTCAATTTCGTCGTGCAGCGCATCCTGCAACACCTGGGCGTCGAAGCCAAGACCTTGGTTGGCGGCGGCTGGGGCGAGCTGGACCCGATTTCAACCAAGAGCCACCTTCGCACCAGCAATGAGACTGATTAAACGAATCCAAAACTATCTGGGTATGGTGCGCTTTTCGCACACCATTTTCGCCCTGCCGTTTGCGTTGATGAGTGCGCTGGTGGCGGCGAAGGGGCTGCTTCAATGGAGCGTATTGGGTTGGATTCTGCTCTGCATGGCGGCGGCGCGCACCAGCGCAATGACCTTTAACCGCATCGTTGACGCCAAGATCGACGCCCAAAACCCGCGCACCAAAGACAGGCATATCCCCACTGGAGTCGTATCGAAAACCGAGGCCTGGCTGGTATTCATCATGAGCGCCGCGCTGTTTTTCTTTGGCGCGTGGAACCTCAATTTTCTTTCGTTCGCGCTAGCGCCTGTCGCGCTGATGATTGTCTGCGGCTATTCGCTTTTCAAGCGATTCAGCGCTCTGTGTCATTTCGTATTAGGCTTGTCGCTGGCGATTGCGCCCATCGGCGCATGGATCGCAGTGACAGGCGAGTTCGCCCTCCCGCCTGTGTTGTTAGGGGCTGGCGTCTTGCTCTGGGTGGCGGGCTTCGATGTGATTTATGCGCTTTTGGACGAAGACTTCGACACGAAAATGGGGCTTCACTCGCTGGTGGTGACGTTTGGACGTAAAAACGCGCTCAGACTAGCGTTTTTACTTCATGTTATCAGCGTATTGTTCGTCGCCTGGTTTGGCGTGTCGGCTCAGCTGGGGATGTGGTATTTCTTGGGCGTAGCGGGCTTCGCGGGGTTAATACTCTTTGAGCATCTGTTCGTCCGCCCTGACGACATCGGGCGTATCAACATGGCGTTTTTTACTGTGAATGGCGTAATCAGCATCGGCCTGTTTGGCTTTACACTCTTGGACTTATTTCTTTGACCGCTTCTGGCGCCGTCTGGCCAGAATCCGCTGTTCTGACGCCGCTTTCCACTCAACAATTCGTAAGGTTTCCGCCCGCTTTCGCGAGGGTGGGGACGTACGTTTCACGCCCAGCCTGCCGAGACGGGCGCGGAGGCGGCGTTTTCGTTTTAAATCAATTGATGATACTCGCTGAGGCGCTGCTCCAGAGGCGGGTTCGACGCCAGATGTTGTCGATTGCTCGCTATCTTCAGACTGGGTGAGGATTTTCTTCTCAATCGCGGTGAGTTTACGCCCATCGCCGACAAATAGCGCATACGGCGCGCCTTCTTCAAGCAACTGGGCGATGATGACTGTCCCTTTGGCGAAATCGCGCCATTCTTCGGTGGTCTTAAAAATCTGCAAGTCGCGCTTGTTGCGAATCGCGCCTTCTTCAACCGCCAGGCGAATGGGGATATCAGTCACTGGTTCAAGATCAAACAGAACGCACTCTGGGACGTCTTTCTCAAAATGGCCCGATAACCAGCGGCGGGTTTTCTTCTTAAACTCGCTGTTGTCTTGCGTGATTATGCCTAATATTGATGTTTCGTCAGTCATTCAATTTCACCAGATGATATACTTAACTCTAAATCGATTATTTGTCACGAGGAAGCGCGTTGGTTCGACTAAATCGTGGGGAGGGCGAGTCTCCCGACGAGCCGCGAATAAATCAACTGATTACGCTAGAGCGTTTGACAAAACTGCGCGCGGTAAGCGCGCCCGTATCCGCCGCGGCGGACAGCGAAAGATACAGTTAGGTAAACTCAATCCGCACATAATTCTGGCAACCACTATAAAGCACGGCTCACCAGGTGGTTCGCTCTCCACCCAAAAATCGAAGTTGCCGTGTAGCGTCCTGGCTGGCTGCAGGCTCCTCGCAGTAGGTATCTAAAAACAATGGGCGGCGCGATGCGCCGCCCACTCGATTGGTTTATTTTATCGCGCCATGCTCTCTTGCGAAGCCATACAAGCGCACATAGCGTTGGCTAGCCGCCGTCTCAAACACAATCTTCTCATATGACATTGCGAGGGAGTGGAACGACCGAAGCAATCTCGTTTTTGAAGTAAAAAGCAAGATCGCCGGGTTGGCCAGCGGCCTCCTCGCGAGGACACGAATAGTATGAGACAGCGCTAGTCTAATTTCGGTTTGCTGGTTTTGACGCCTTTGATTTGGATGTTATCGATGCAGCCGGTGTCGTCAAAGTTACCGAAGCCGATGCGCCCTGCTTTGAAGGTTGTGTCTTTGGCTTCGAGGGCGGTTTCTTCCATGTCGTCAAAATAGACTTTGATTGCGCCTGATTTGGTGTCGCGCACCACGCGGATGTGATGATAGTTGTCATCTTTCCATTCCAGGCCTGGGTTGGTCTTGGCGGCGATGTTTTTTCGCGGCTCGCCGTTGACAATCATGATTTTGTTGGCGTTGTTGTCAGAGGGCGGCGCCGGGGCCATATGGACGTAGTAGAAATGGCTTGGGTCGATTCCATTGAAGAAGACGCACATATCGCGGTGGCCATAGTTGCGCCCGGTTGATTTGAGTTTGACGTCGATGACGAAGTCTGAGACATACAGGTCTTTGATCCAGGCGATGTTATGAGGCGAGCGTACTTCTGGCTGGTAGTCGCTGGCTTTGAATTGGCATAACACCTTGCTGTTGCCGTCGCGTTCGATTTTCCAGGCGGTGGAGTCGGTAAATTCCCAGCTGTCGAGAGAACTGTCTTCAAAATTTTCCGTATAAATGACTTTCATGGTTTCTGATGCAGACGCGCCAACGGCGGCGGCCAGGCACAGTCCGATGAGTGCGGCGAGTTGTAAGGCTTTCATGGTTGTCCTCCATACAGTAAGTTCAATTTGCGACTAGAGCGTTTGTCAAAAAAATGTGCGTAAAGCGCGCCCATAGGGCTCAGCGATAGATACAGTTACATAAACTCAATCCGCACATAATTCTGGCAACCACTATAAAACATACCATAGTTTAATGCGGCGCCGTAGGCGGGCGGCGCTGACGTGCATTTTTCGCATGGCGAGATATAATGCTGCCTGCAGGCAAATTGTTGAGTCAAGTAAAATGAAAAAGCGAAGCGTTTTACTCTTAATGAGCGGCGGCGTCGACAGCAGCGTGGCGGGGGCCATGTTAATTGAGCAGGGCTATCGCGTAGTCGGCGCAACCATGAAACAGCTCGATGTCGAACCCACACGCGAAATGAGCGGCGGCTGTTGTTCGTTTGGCGACGTGCGCGACGCCAAACGCGTGGCGGCTTCACTGGCTATCGACCACTACACCGTCAATACCGCGCCGGAATTCAACCAGAAAGTGATTGTCCCATTCATTAAGAGTTACGAATCAGGCTTCACGCCCAATCCATGCGTACGGTGCAACAGTTTTGTGCGCTTTGAAGAAGCCTTCGACCTCGCCAAACAATGGGATTGTGAATTTGTCGCGACCGGCCATTACGCCAAACTTACGATCGACGAAGACGGCGAGCCTCATCTCTATCGTTCCGCTTACAAAGAGAAAGACCAGAGTTATTACCTGTATGGCGTGAGAAAAGAGTTGCTCGAGATGGTGCGCTTCCCCTTGGGCGACTTGACCAAGGCCCAGGTGCGCGACCATGCCAAGCGGCTCGGTCTCATTACCGCCGAAAAAGAAGAAAGCCAGGAAATCTGTTTCACATTGGGCCGCTCATACAACGAGTTTCTCGCCGGCCACATCAAAAGCGATGACGGCCCGATTGTAGACCAACATGGAAACCAACTCGGGACGCACAAAGGGGTCGCGTCTTACACTGTTGGCCAGCGCAAAGGCCTCGGATTGTCAGGCGGCCCGTTTTATGTCACCGCTGTCGACCCGAAACGCAACGCTGTCATCGTAGGCTCAGTAGAAGACCTAGAAGAAACCATCGTCCAGGCGACTTCAACTCGTTGGATCCACCAGCCGACTGTTGGCGACGTTATCCAAGCAAAGATTCGTTCGCGCCACGAGCCAGCCAGCGCCGCGGTGACTGAACTGAGTAGTGGGCAAGTGACGATTGAATTTGATGAACCTCAATATGGCGTCGCGCCGGGCCAGGCGTTGGTTTTATTCAACGGCGACGAAATTCTCGGCGGCGGCATGATCGTTAAAACTTCGAATACTCCATCTATTGATAAATCGTACCAATTTAATAACAATTTTTGATCCGATTGGGGAGTGATCTTTTTTGAAATCAGCGTTTACGTTAATTGAATTATTGATCGTCGTGGCCATCATTGGCATTCTCGCCGCGATTGCTATACCAAATTTTCTCAACGCACAGGTGCGCGCCAAACTGGCGTCGACCTACGGCTCAATGAAGACCATTCAGACTGCGATTGCAACCTACCAGGTTGATTACAACAATCCGCCGATTGACTGGGGGTTGGATGCGCAAACCGGAGAGACTTACATCGCTCTCACCTCGCCCACGCCGTATCTATCCAGTATCGATCCGTTCCGCGATGTGTTCAAAAGCCAGGATGATGAAGACGAGGGACGCTTTTTCGCCTACGGTTCGGGCATTCATATCAACAACCTAGATGACGCAGAACGCCTGGCGAAATTTAAGCGTGCAGGCGTTGATTACTTTCTCTTTGGTTGGGGGCCAGACCGCGAACCCAACTGGCCCTGGGCGTTGTTAGCCGAAACGCTGGTCTTGCTTAAAGACCCCAACAACGCGGGACCAAACCAAGACGGCGGCGTCTTTTATTCGTCAAGCAATGGGCTAGTCTCTTCAGGCGATATTCTTTCCACCAACGCCCGCATCTATCAATAAATCTGAGGTGATCTCATGTGGACGTATTTTGGATGGGGAGTTGTTTCTCTTTGTCTGTTGCTTCAACCCGCGTTCAGCCAGTGGGCTGTTTCTGATGATGAGTGGCCGGTCTATTCGAGAACGCATGAAGGCGCGCGCTTCTCGCCGCTAGATCAAATCAATACCAGCAACGTAACCAAACTCGAACGCGCCTGGACTTACCAGACGGGCGACTTTGGCGAGGGCAAAGGCCATTACTTTGAATGTACGCCGTTGATGATCGACGACACCGTCTACGTTATTACTACGTTATCGCGTCTGGTTGCGCTTGATGCGGCGACTGGCGAAGAAAAATGGGCCTTTACGCCTGATCCCCCTTTGTCCAAAAAAGAAACTGGCGCGGGCGGCCTCGCCAGCCGTGGAGTTACCTATGGCGCGTGGGGCGACAAAAAACGTATCTTCCACCCCGTGCGCGACGGGCGCCTCTACTCAATTGATATCACGACTGGAACGCCTGACCCATTGTTCGGCGACAAGGGGCATATCAACCTGCGCGATGGTTTGCCTGACGGCGGGCGTTATCTATTTCTCAGCTCGCCGCCCGTGATTTACAACGATTTTGTCATTCAAGGGTTTGGCATCAACGATTCGGGCAAGAAGATACCCCATACACCGTTAAACGCCTACAACGCCCATACCGGAGAACTGGCCTGGACGTTTAATACCGTTCCCCAAAATGACGAGTTTGGGACCGACGCCTGGGGCGACGAATCATGGAAAGGCCGCGGCGGCGCTAACGTATGGTCGATAATGAGCGTCGACCATGAGCGCGGTATGGTTTTTCTTCCCGTCAGCACGCCCAACCAGGATTTTTATGGCGGCGACCGCCCGGGTGAAAACTTGTTTACCGACTGCGTAGTGGCTCTCGACGCCAACACCGGAAAACGCATCTGGCATTACCAAACCGTTTACCACGATCTGTGGGATTATGACTTGGCGGCGTTGCCTGTCTTGGTTGAATTGACGATAGAAGGAAAGAAGCAACCCGCCGTCATCATGGCGGGCAAGACTGGGTTTATCCATGTCCTTCATCGCGAAACGGGCCAACCGTTGTTTCCCGTTGAAGACCGCCCGGTTCCACAGGGCGGCGTGCCCGGCGAAAAGCCCTGGCCGACGCAGCCGTTTCCGTTAAAGCCGCCTGCTATCTCGCGCCAGATTATGACTGAGGCCGATATCAGCCGACTCGATGAAGACACCTACAACCACGTTCGCTACCGCTGGGAGAAGTTTGACCATCGCGGAATCTTCACCCCTCCGTCAGAGCAGGGGACCATTGTTGTCCCCGGCCTGCATGGCGGGGCCAACTGGTCGGGCGCGGCGGTCGACCCTGACGGTATGATGTATATCAACTCGACCGAGTTGCCTTACTACATCGTCATGAACGAGAACCCGAATCCAAATTCACCGTTTCGTTATCGGACCAAAGAAGTTGGTGCGTTTCGCGACCAGAACGGCTACCCGGCGATCACTCCGCCCTGGGGCGAGTTAATCAAAGTCGATCTCAACAAAGGTGAGTTTGTCTGGCGAAAACCACTGGGCGAATTTGACGAACTGACCCAAAAGGGCGTTGCCATCACCGGGCAGGAAAACTTTGGCGGCGCGACTGTGACCGCAGGCGGCCTGGTGTTTATCGCGTCAACCATGGACGGGCGTATCCGCGCCTTTGACAAAGAGACGGGCGAGACGCTATGGCAAGACCAGATGCCTTGTGCGGGGTATGCAGCGCCCGTGACCTACAGGGGAGCCGATGGAAACCAATATGTAGTGATCTGTGCGGGCGGCGGCGCCAAGCCCGGCTCCAAAATCGGCGACTACGTTATCGCCTATCGGTTGAAAAAATGATGTATTTTTTATGATTGATTTAATCCATGGTGATAAAGCCCAGCGGTTATTAAGCCCCCCTTTTTAAGGGGGGATGGCCGCCGTAGGCGGACAGGGGGGATCCGAGAGTCGTTCGCCGTGAAGAATTGTGGGAGAACCAGTAGACCTTAAACCAGATTTATCTGTCAAACAAAACAGAAACGATTTACGGCCCTTTGCGCATGATGTCGCCGTCAGAAATGATTCCATTGGTGGCGTCATAGACCAGAATGTCGTCTTCGCTGCTGGATGCGTTGTCGAGGTCTTTGTCAGGGCCAAAACTGAAGATGTAGTAGGCGTTTGGGTTGCCGCGGTGTAAGACGACATTGCCCTCGGTCATGTAGACATACGGAAACGGCGGGCGCTCGCGAAACAGGCGGCTCACCAGCGGATCGTCAATCTGGGTCTCGCGAGTGTGGAAGATGTCTGAAAACAGGTCTGAAATGTAAGCAATCGGCGTGGTCAGCGCCGATTGAATGCGAATCTGGTCAAACAATTCTTCATCGCGCTCAAAATAATCGTTACCGTCTAGCGGGTAATTGTTGTTATCGGTCGAATAGGCCTCAAGCGCGGTCGTCAGTGTACGCATGTCAGCCAGGGCGCGGGTGGTCTTGGCTTTGACTTGGGCGTGTTGAAAGTTTGGCATGGCGATGGTGGTCAGGATGCCAATAATGGCGACAACTACCAACAATTCAATGAGCGTAAACGCCTTGCTGTTTGTTTTCATCATACCATCTCTATTGTTAGCCATCGCTTTCTACATAAAACAATAGTCGAATTGTTCAAAAATGCACAGATTTATTCGTTTGGCTCGCTGCGCCTGACAAATTCCATGACTGGGTGGATGTTTGTTATCTTTTCTATTTCATCACTGTATTTGATTGACACAAGCGTTAATCCACAGCCGGGCAGGGTCGCGCCCGCCTGGTTGCGGTCTTTTGCATCAAGAATGTCACGCATCGATTTGGGCTTTCGTCTTCCCAAGCCAACATCAACCAGCGTCCCGGCGATAATACGCACCTGGTGGCGTAGAAACGCCTCACCCACCACCCGCAAGCGAATTATGGGACGTTCATCAAACAATTCGAGGCGGCGCAGGGTTCGCGCCGGGTTGTCGGCGTCGCAATGCTGGCTGCGAAACGACGTGAAGTCATGGCAGCCTTCAAGCAGCGCTGCCGCTTCGCGCATGGCTTCGATATCAAGCGGTCCGCGAATCCAATGGCTATGTGTACGCCAAAACACGCTGGGGAACGTATCGTTATAGATGCGGTAACAATATTCGCGTTCGCGGGCGTCGTGGCGTGCGCTCCAATCGAGCGGCATTTCGTTGATGGCGTAGACCAAAATGTCTTTCGGCGTGATCGAATTCACTCCACGGATGATGTTGTCATGCGGTAGGGTTGATTCGGTGCGAAAGTGAGCGACGTGTTGTTCGGCGTGAACGCCCGAGTCCGTCCGCCCGGATGAGTATAAAACGATGGTGTGGTTGACGATGCGTTCGATGGCTTCTTTGAGCGTCCGTTCAAACGAAGGGTGGTGTGGCTGAAACTGCCACCCGCAGTAATTGGTTCCATCATATTCAATGTCGAGGCGTATGTTGCGCATTGGTTTTCCGCTTCGCCTTTAACTGTTGGCGTTTTCGACCACAATACCAAAAATGGTATAGTGAACTTCGCTCAACCGTTATTCAATGAGAATGATTTAAGCAGAGGTGAAGGTGTTGGACTACCGTTGTTGGTTTGTCTATTGGTTGAAACAGCAAATTGTGTTTTGTCTTGCGTGTGCCATTTCGTTTTATTGCTTGGCTGCAATGAATGCGTTTGCTCAACAGGCTGCGCCGCCGGTTGGCGCTTCCGCGGCGCCCGCCGCTTCGGCGTCAGTCACCTTTTTTGTCAACACTCAACAGTATGAGTTTATTAACCCGACCCTCGACCCGCCGCCGGATTTCAGAATTAAACTATCTGAACCTCGCGTGATGATGGGGTTGGTCAGCATCCAGAGTTTTGTCAGGACCATGCGCGCGATTCCGGTTTACCAGGGCGGCTTTTGGGTCCAGAACGCCACCGGACAAGTGTTTAGCCCCCTGCAAATCGCTGGACTGGGGCATTGTAAATTGTTACGCCAAGCTCTCGAGGGCAAGCGCCTGGTTTTGGAGTATGAAGAAACCGTATTCGGCGCTGTGTTGAAAAAACGATTTGAGTTTCGCCTGGTTGGGCGTACGCTTGAAGTGGTCATGACCGACACGGGCGGGCCTCAAGACCAGGCGCGCTACATCGGGTTTTCGTTTGGGCCGACGCGATATGTTGGCCGGCCTAAGTATGTGGCGTTTCCGACCTCGCCGTTGCCAGCGTTACAGTCGCTCAGCCGCTTTTATCTATCGCAGTATGTTGACCCCTTTCGAAGCAACCTCAACCGTTACACCTACTCGCTGCGGCGTGAAAATTCGCGCAGTTTTCACGCCTCAAACACGCCCGCGTGGGTTGAACCCAATGATGGCGAAGAGGCGCCGCCGTTACGCGTGGTTGGCTATGTCACCTTGAGTGAAGACCCGCTGGATATCGCTCCCACCCGGCCTGTGTCGGCGTCCCCGGATGCGAGCGATTTGAGAACACGAATCGCCTTTGATTGGAGCGAGACGCCGTTTGTCCCCCTACGTCAGGGATATGTAACCCAGACGCGCCGCTGGGTCGCGCCCACCTCAGGCCCAATTGAACTCAACGGCAACATCAGGCTCTCAAGCAGCGGCCGCGCACTGTTTGAAGTGGTGCTAGACAAGCCGGGAGAACCCCAACGGTTGTTGTTTTCACAGATGATTGATTCTCAATCCAAACCCGCAACCGCGATGAAGGGATCGTTCCCTATCTCACAGGGCGACCAACTACGGTTTTCGGTCCAGTCTCCCGCCGTTATGCAGGGCGGGGCCGTTGACCTGAGAATTCAAATCCAACAGGGCAGCGCGCAGTATGACAGCATGAACGATTTCGCTTCCGTCCAGGGCCATAAGGGATGGTATTACGAACAGGACCACAAACAGGGCGGTTCGCTGTTGCTTTGGAACCCAACTACCCAAGTCTGGGAAAGCCCTGACACCCGTTCGATGCAGAGCGCATTGACAACGGCGGTGCGTTCCGGCCCTAAAGGCGATGCGTTTCCAACCGCGGCGGCGTTTTTGTCGCGCTTGCAAGATTTCGGCGTCCCAACCCCCATGTACATTCTGCGTGATTGGGACAAGTATGCCGTCGAAACCATTCATCTTCATACAAATGATCAGGCCAAGTGGGGAGCAAATTCGGTTTTGGCTAGCATCGACTCGGCCTTGGCCAATACCCAGACGCGGGTCGAATATCAATGGCCGCTTGAGCCGTTAGATAATTTCGGGTCGCTCAGCCAACTGATGATTACTGACGTGAACGAGGGCAGCGACCTGGCGGCGTTTTTAGTCTCTGATGTAGTCGAAGAAGCGGCCCCAGAAACGCCCACAGCGAGATTAATCGCTCCACCCTCTGTGTTGACAGCCACCCCTGATCTTGTCCCGCCCGCAGACCAGCGCTTTACACGGGCGTTGTATCGTTTTGTGAAAAATAAAAGCAATCCGGCGTTATTGCCGACTGAACTGTCGCTGTTGGTCGATGACGCGCTGCGCAACCAACGGCCGGCCCAGCCCGTTGTTGGCTTTGGAGGCTATTCGGCGTTTTTGGGTGAAGAGCAGGGCGCCGCGTGGCAGGACGACCGCTTTTTTCCGTTTGATGAATATCTCACCTCCACGATTGTCTTTGGGCGCGTCCCGCATTTGTCAGACCGCTTATGGAACCCGGAGAGCGGCCCTGAGGGCGTCTTGCGCCATCTGGTTGAAGCCGCCATGCTGCTTCAGCCTGTGATGAATGAAGTCCTCGACCCACTCAACGCCGTTTTACAAATTTCGTATTTAAACGAAGAAGGCCAACAACATGAGCTGCAAGAACTGATGGTTATGCGCGAATATTCTGAAGTCGCCAAATTTAACCGGCTCAGAATTGAATTCGCCAACGGGATGACCGTCTTCGCCAATCGAAGCGACATGCCTTGGTCAATTGATGAACCCGGGCTTGGAATCGACGCAATCGCCCCGGGCGGTTTTTGGGCGCGTAACGAACGCACCGGCGTGGTTTCACTCATTGGCCAACGCGGCGAACGCGTGTTTTCGCTAAGCGTTTCGCCAGGCGTGTATTTCATTCATAGCCGCAACGGTTCGCTGGTGCGCGTGGGTGAGTTCGCCGGCGACGGTCTGTGTAAACTGTCTCGAAACCCGGTCAACCAACGCTGGGACGCCGTATTGCAAGGCGCTCATGAAATCTCAAATTTCGAAACGCTCGTCCCACTCGTTCGCGCCAACCACCGCGTCGACGCGACTTTGAAATGGACCGGCGAAAAGACGCTGTCGTTTTCTCTCAACAGCGCTGAGGCCGATCTCTGTATGATCGAGTTGTTTGATCTGCCTGAAGGAGCGGTTCAATCAGCGAATGCGATAATCTTGCGCGAAAACGACGAAGGATTTGAAGCGCCGCTTTCAACCGTTTCGAGTGGAGGCCAACAAGGGCTGAGAATCGTTGACGTAAAACCCGGCGACCAGGTAACCATTTCATTTGATTAAATAACGTTTTTTGCAAATGTGATAACAACAAGAAAATTCAGCCTAACAAAAAATGACATACTGATCTTGGCATGGGCGCATCTTTGAGAGCGCCTGTGCAATATGGCGGAGCCGCACGAAAGCGAGCAGAGATGCGCCCATGCCATAAACAATAGTGAGCAAATATATTTAAGATGGATTGGCTCTTTTTTCATCGAAACAAACGGTTTTGCATTACAATGGCGCTAGGTTGATTTGGAGGGAAACTCAGCAGTTGAACACCCATCGCTTGATATTCATTTGTTGTGTTTTTGTATTGATTGTCTGTGACGCTGCGGCCGCCAAGACGGCGCGCTTAATCACACCGCTGTCTCCTCCCCCTATACAAGTCGAAACCGGAATTCAAATCCTCCAACGCGTCTTGATTGACCACGGCTGGGATATTCAGTCCCTTCAAGGCCAGGAGGCCTCTCCGTCTGAAACGCCTGAGTTAGAAATTGTCATTTCTCCGTTCAACGAACAGTTGTTTCCCGCTGAACAGATCCATTCACTTGGGCAGGTCGTTGACGCCGCGCCCGAATCGTTCCGCATTATGAAATTTGAACGCAACGGCGGCGCCAGGCTTTACGCCATCGGCAGCGACGAAACCGGAGCGCTCTATGCAGCGCTTGATTTGGCCGACCAGTTTGAAACCCACGCTGAGTCAGGCGACGCCATCGCGCGCATTCAAGAACGCCAGGCCAAGACCTCGTCACTCTCTCGCGGCGTCGCCGCGTCCGTCCCGCGCGAAGCGCTGGAAGACGCGTTTTCGTGGTTTCATTCTGAAGCCTATTGGGAGGGCTATTTTGAACGCATTGCGCGCAGCCGCTTTAACCGCCTCGCCCTGCGCGGCGTGAATGACGCCAGACAGGGCGCGTCTAACATGCTGTCATACTTTGATGCTCCTTCGGGGCGCGTCAGCGGACAAATCGCCCAGCGAAACCAAACCAGCCTGAACCGCATCATCGACATCGCTCGCGGCTATGGCGTCAGAGTGACGCTCGAAACTCATCTCTCGCCCGGCGCACAGCCGCCATCAAAATTAAAAGAGAGGGTGGTTGCGTTCATTCAAGCGACCCCAAATTTGTCTGGATTAGGGTTCACGCCTGGAGACGACACGCCCCAGGCGCGCGAAACCTATTCTGCATTTCTGGAAGGCATGATCGACGCGGGCGGCGAACTTCCCCTGACGCTGTCAACCATGAGCGCTGACTTTACCCTGGCCCAGGCGTTGACCCGCGCCTATCCTCACGGCGTGGTTGCGCATGTCCCGCTGAATGCCATCAAACAGGGGCTTGATTACATCTCGCCTAACGCCAACCCAACCTGGAACTACATCGCGCCGCCGCGGCGTTATTCGCTGTTGTTTCACATTCAGCCCTACGAACTTCACCCATTGACGCCCTGGGCCGACGTGCGCATGATGAAGAAGGTGATGCAGGCCGCCCGGTTTAACGGCGCCAATGGGTTTGTGATCGAGATCGAAGCGCCGTCATCGCCCCATAGCGCGCCTGACGCCAAGACGTCTCCCCCCGATTTGCGCTATGCGCAGTGGATGCACCAGCGCGATTGGTATGCATACGAAATCTGGGGCAAACTGGGCTACAATCCTGATGAAGAAGAGACAGCCTTCGTCCAATCGTTTCAGCGGCGCTTTGGCGCGCAAACCGGCGGGCTGGTCTATCAGGCGATGCAAAAGACCAGCAGCGTCATACCCATGTTGCGGCGGTTGCTGCCGCCAAATTTCAGCGCGGCGGCCAACATGCCGTTGGCCATGGCGCCGCCGCCTTCGGTGATGAGTTGGCTGGAGCGCGAGCCGTCAAATTCGTTCGCAGTAAGGTCGGTTCGTGAAGAAGTCGAGACCCTGGCGTCCAAACGAATCGACGGACGCATCGCCCCCCGCACAGAACTCGAACAGGCCATTCAATCCGCCAATGAAGCGGTCAAATTAATCGGCGACGCTGCCCAGGCGCTCAATCCACAAAACAAACGCACCGACGGCTTGTTGAGTGATTTAGACATTCGCCGTTATCAGGAATGGCGTTCGTGGCAGTTGGATTTTGAACTCCACGCTCGGTTGGCTCAATGTTGGCTCGACCAACTCGACGCGGCGGTCCAATACGGCCTCTTTACCCATACCGGAGACGCCGCCGCGCTGGTGGTGGCGACCGAGAAAAACACCTCCGCCGAGACCGCCTGGCGCGACCTGCAATCATTTACGCAAACTCACTACCGCCCAGTCGCTGTTGCCGAGGCGGACGGCGTGAGCGAAACCCATTGGAGAGACCTGCCGGGGCCGTTTGAGGCCGACCGCGATGTTATCGCTCAGCGATTTGCCCAATGGTCTGAAGCGCCATCGTGGGACGGCGCGCTGGGGCATTGGGCGGTGCGCAGAGCGGCGCCGCATGAGCCATTCTTGGTGACGGCGTCGTTCCCGCCGATGGCCGGGCTGGATGGCGTCAACCTCGCCTACCGCAATAGCGCTGGCGTGTCGCGACAGATCAAGATGGAGCCGACCCGCGTCAACGGCGTATATTACGCCCAGGTTCCATCCGACCTGGTGATTGCGGGCGGCATCCAGTATTACTTCGTCGGCATGGTAAAAGATAAGCCGTTTGAAGTGGCCAACCCAACTACCGGCAAGCCTTTCATCACCGCCATTTCACATGACGACCAGGCCCCAAAGATGAATTTTCTTCGCCATTCTGACAGCGTCGAAAAGACCGAGGTCACCGTTGTCGCCGACCTGATCGATTTAATGGGCGTGGCTGAGGCGACGCTGTTGTGGCGGCCTGCGGCGGGGTCAGACGGTTGGATTCGCAAACAGATGGAACGCGACGACCCGCAGTTCTCGACCACAGTGCCCTTGACCGGCGCGGGCCTGTTGTACGCCATCGAGGTGGTTGACGTACTCGGAAACGCCCGCCGCTATCCCGCGTCCCCCAACCGCCCCTACAACCTGATCGAACCCTTCGTCGAGTGAGGCGGATCCGCATCAGCAGCTCAACATCCAATCTCGCAACCACGCACACAACGGTGGATGAGAAAATCCGTTTGAGAAAAAATATGGGGAGGGAGAGGCTTCCGCCGAGCCGCGAAGTCAAGATTCTTTTTCGTTACGTCATAGTTCTCTAGAAGAATCACTCGGTTTTCGAAACGGTGGTCGCCCCTGACGCCTGCGGCGCTTTTCTCCATTAAAAACGAGGGCTAAAAAGGCATTGTGATTATCTTGCTAAAAGCTCCGCCCGCTACTCGTCTTTTTCGCGGCGGTCAATGGAGGCCATGCGGTTTTTCTTTTCGGGGTCTTCTTTTGGTTGCGGTTTGGGTTTGTCTTCAATAAATAAACTGCTTTTGAACGTTTTGTGAACCTCGCCGCCCATGGCGCCTTCGCTCTCAAATTTGGTCAGCGCCGAGTCAATCATCTGCTGTTGAACTTCGACCAAACTCTGTTGGCATTTGAGAACATCAATCGCTTTGCGGCGTTCTTCATATTCGCTCTGTAACATGCGTTTTTGTTTCACCAATTGCGAGGCGCGAGGATCATTCGAATCCACCTGAGACGATTTGGTTTCAATCTCGACCATCATGCGCCTATATTCTCCAATAAAGGCCGAGAAATCTTTTTCGAGAACGTCTCCGGTATACGAGAGAACTTCCATCTGAAATCTCAGAATCATCTCTTGCTTTTTGAGCATCGCCTGTTGAAGCGGCGGCTGGCGGTTAAAGTCAAACGACACCACCCGCTTGGCCTGGTTGTAGGCTTTCATATTTTCATTGACGGCGCGCAGAATTTCCGGCGCGAATTTAGGGTCGACCACCCCGAAACGAATCAAAATTAACGAGCGGATCATATTAGGGATGACCGACAACACCGGGTACTTGCTTAAATGGCCGTTGAGAACCACTTCGAGCTCGCGATGTTCTTGGGCGGTGCGGTCAAGCGCCCGCTTGTTTTTGCCGTGCCGCTCTCGAAACTCGGTCACCTCTTCACTCTCGCTCTTCTTTTCAAGTTGCAGGATGAAATAGTTAGCGATCTCAAGCAACAGATAACTCGAGGTTTCATTAAACTGGTTGGCGTCAAAGGCTTTGTCTAACACCCCCATAAAGAAGTAATAAAGCGGGTTTGACTTCTCCATGGTTTCGAGGCACTTCTGCATGGCGCGGATTTCTTCGGGCGCGAACACCATCGAAATTTCATTATAAAAAATCGGCGGTGGAACATGGTTGCGCGTCTGGGGAATATAGTCAATCAGGCGAATCTTGACCGAGATGACTCCCTGTGTGCTGTGAATGTAGAGTTGGTTGTATATATCAAGAATTGACGTAAAAAAGGCGGCGATTTCTTTGGGCGACTTACCGCCGATGTGTTCCTCCAAGTTGTCCATGATCTGATGGAGTTCTTCGCGCTTGGCTTGAATTAATTTGGCGGCGTCGTCAAAGCCCTCTTTCGTACCGTCAATTTCGAAATCGTCTAGATCAAGCGATTTGTATTCATGAAACAACGCCTCACGCAGCGTTTCTTGAACGTTGGAGTTTTTTTGGATTTTAGAATATAGATCGGCGAGTGATTCCATGCGAAAGCGCTTTCCGGGCAATCAAATATGTTTAGAGATATCCTACATGCTCCGAGAAATAATACACAGAGAAACTAATATGGAGATTGAATGATCAAACTCCATGGTGTGGGTATTTTTATTTCGGCTTATCGATTGTGAACTTGAAGCGAGGTCAGGATCAAATCCCCCGATGTGACCAAACCGTTTGATGAGTCATATAAGAATGGAAGGCGGTCGCCTTCCATTGATTTCAGGGCGTCCATTGAGCCCCGGTTCCACCCCATGTCGAGGTCGCGGTCAGGGCCAAAGCTGATTACCACATACCCGACGCCCGACTCCGCAATATATGGAACCTGGCCATAGTCATAAAACGTCAGGTCACAAGCCGCGCCCACCGCCCCCATGGCGCCTTCGTTGGTAAAGTAATCGCGGAACAGTTCCAGGCTGCTGACATAGGCCACTGGTGTGGTCAACATGGCGTAGGCGTTCCAGTCTTCACACGGCCCCCAAAAATCTGGCGGATACTCATTGTTATCGAGCTGATACATTGAGAAGCCCGTGCTGATGGTGCGAAAATCGGCCTTGACGCGGGTGATCTTCGCCCGCATCTGCGCGTTCAGAAAATTCGGTACAGCGATAGCGGCGAGGATGCCAATGATGGCGACGACAATTAGAAGTTCAATCAGGGTAAACGCGTTTCTCTTTCTCATTTGGCCCATCCTAACAAATATAATTATGAATTATAAATAAATGGTAGCCTCTTGATGGAAGTATTAAAGAGATGGTCATTGAAAATTGAATTAGGATTGTGTGATAGAACCATAAACCGGGTGGAAGAGCGTCTTCCACCCGGTTCTGTTTCGTTTACGGTAAAACCGTCAGTTATTAATCGCCGTCACGTTTTCATTATTGACGCCGCTGTTGAACAAGAATATCTCGCCAACACTGGTGATTCCGTTTGAAGGCTGGTAAGGCAAGACGTAATTCAGGTTGGTGCCGCTGCCCGCCGCTGGGCCAAATGAAATAAACACATAACTCCAGGGAGAGAAATTACTGACAAAGTTTGACAACTGTTGCAGGTTCCAATCCTGGTGATTATTGCCAGCCGGTTCTTTGATTTCGGGGTCATTGTCCCAGTAGGCGTAATATTGGTTGCCGATGCGCCCAAAGGCTTCGTTATTGCCGCTGTCAGAGGTGAACAGGCTCGAATTGACAAACGGAGACACTGGGAGGCTTCCCATATAAGCGACTGGGGTTGTTAGAGGAGACAACACCGCCTGGTTGTTGCGGTTGCCGCCGCGCCAGCCCACGCCGGCGAAATCTTCCTGGATGCGGTCTTGGCCCACTTGAGTGTCATCATCGCGAATGTCGACCAGCATTTTTCCGCGGTCGGTGTTAAAGATTGACACAGCGGTCGACACGGCGCGCATGTCTGAGTAACTGCGGGCGACCTTGGCGCGAATCTGTGCGTTCAAAAAGTTTGGGACGGCGATGGCGGCGAGGATGCCAATAATTGCCACGACGATCAGCAATTCTATCAGTGTAAAGCCCTGATTTCTCAACATCAAGCAGTCTCCTCATTGGAATTCAAAACACTAGAGGCTCATGGTAGGTTGGTAATGTTAATTTAGTGTGATTGTATCTGTCCGTCCAGTAAAATGTTGTAAAATCGTTGATACAAGATTGCTTTGGTCGTCCGTCGTGACAGACTTTCTCGCATGACGTGAACGGGATGTGAATTATGGTGTGAATTGTTTGTGCATTCCCGAAACGGTTCGTCGGTGTCATCGCGAGCGCAGCGAAGCAGTATTAACGTATAAAAAATCGGGCGGGAGAACCTCTCCCGCCCGATTGTCATTTCGTTATTCGACCAGAATTAGAAATTAACGATAGTAATCCCTAAAAATTCTGTAGTGAAGTAACTGTCTTTGAAAACGTGTGCGCGCCAAATATCGCCGTTCGATGTGACGCCGTTTGACGGGTTATAGGCCTCAGCGTTACGGTCGATCCAGTCGCCGTGGTCACCGTCAGGGCCGGCGGCGAACATCAACCAGTGGTTATCGCGGCCTTCGCCATTGGCGCAGTCACGATCTTCGTAGCCATAAAACATGCCATTGGCGAACGGATCGATAGGAATCGAACCAACGTAGTTGATTGGCGTGGTCAATTGCGCCCAGATACGGCCATCAAAGAAGTTGTCGCCAATGCCTTTGCATTGCACATTTGAGTTTGAGCAGGTCTTGCCAAATCGTTGACCAAGGTTTGGAGGATACTTACAACCGTCAGGGTTGATGCTGTCACCCGAGTCGTTGCCGTCAATCAGCCACAAGCCAGAATCTAGTTGGCGGATGTTGACCTGGTCATGCAACATACGAAGGTCTGCGAACGTACGGGCTGCTTTAGCGCGAATCTGTGCGTTCAAAAAGTTGGGTACTGCGATTGCTGCGAGGATGCCGATGATGGCGACGACGATCAGAAGTTCAATCAAAGTAAACGCTTTTTTCCCCATGACTTTAGCCTCTTCTTGAATTATTGATTATGGATTTATCCACAACTAGTGTAACAAAGATTCTTTGATTTTCAATTGGGCTGTAAGAAAATCCGCCAGTTTATTCTGATGCCTTGTCTAAATTAAATCTTGATCCCCCCTAGCCCCCCTTATATAAGGGGGGTGGCGCCGCAGACGCCGGGGGGATAGTTTAATGCGTGGAGCGCTAGAAGAGAGTTCCGGTCTCTTGCCATAAATTTTGATCCCCCC
>CAZKYC010000045.1:20842-37710 GCA_964556895.1 uncultured bacterium
TCCGGTCTCTTGCCATAAATTTTGATCCCCCCTAGCCCCCCTTATATAAGGGGGGTGGCGCCGCAGGCGCCGGGGGGATAGTTTAATGCGTGGAGCGCTAGAAGAGAGTTCCGGTCTCTTGCCATAAATTTTGATCCCCCCTAGCCCCCCTTATATAAGGGGGGGTGGCGCCGCAGACGCCGGGGGGATAGTTCAATGTGTGGAGCGCTAGAAGAGAGTTCCAGTCTCTTGCTATAAATTTTGATCCCCTCTAGCCCCCCTTATATAAGGGGGGTGGCGCCGCAGACGCCGGGGGGATAGAGTGAACTTAGGAATAATACGAAACCAGCATTAGAGAAGCAGAAAAAGAATGCCGTCAATTGTCTTTTACATCTCCTCGCATGGGTTCGGGCACTCAACCCGCGCGATGGAAGTCATCGCCAACCTACCCAACCATATCGACGTAACCATTGTCACAGCAGCGTCAGAATGGCTGTTTCAGCGGTATCTTACCAGGCCGTTTCATTACCGAAAACTTGACCACGATTGCGGTGTGGTTCAGCCTGATAGCCTGGGGACAGACACAACAACAACATTATCGAGATGGAACTCGCTACTAGAAAATTATCCCAAAATGGCTGAATCTGAAGCGACAACCATCCAAAAAGAAGGCGCCAGCCTGGTTGTTGGAGACATCTCTCCGTTTGCGGTTGCGGTCGCACAACAGGCCGGGCTGTCGAGCGTCATCACCGCCAATTTTTGTTGGAACTGGATTTTTGAAGAGTATCAAGCCAGCCAACCAGAATTCTCAGCCGTCATTGATCAAATATCAAATTATTACCGGAAGACCGATTACTTACTGCGTACGCCGCTCTCAGATGGATTGTCAGTGTTTCCTCATATCGTTGATATCCCTATGATTGTGAGGACGTCTAAACGTACCCGTGAGGATATGCGAAGAGAATGGGGCGTTTCAGACGATCAGCCGGTCGCGTTGCTCTCATTCGGCGGCATGGGCGTGAATGGCCTAATCCCAGAAATGTTAAGACGATATCCACATTGGACGTTTCTCACCTTTGATTCAGCATTTGAATCCGTTGAGAACGCAATTTATTTTGAACCGAGCTCTATTTATCATCCAGATTTAGTCAATGCAGTGGATTTGGTGATTGCAAAACTGGGCTATGGCTTGAATACCGAGTGCATCGCTCATCAGACGCCAATGGTCTATGTTCCCCGCGAAGGCTTTCGCGAATTCGGCGTGCTAGAGCGGGATACCGCAAAACATATCCCAATGGTAAGGATTGAGTCCGACCGTTTTTTTCAGGGCGATTGGGATGAAATTGACCCGTTTTATGGTCGTTGCGAAGAGATACAGAAGACGCGAAACCCGCCGTTAGCCAGTGATGGCGGACAAGCCGCGGCTGAGTTTCTCATCGGCCTGATTGACAGGCAAACCAGCCGGGTGGTTCAATCCGCTTGACCGAAAGCCTCTGAAGAACCATAATTTCCTGCTGTTCACTAAAGATAGAGAAAGCAGACCAGAAAGCCCCTGCGGGCTTTTTTTGTGTTTACCATTTTTGGAGCCCTTGATGAGCAAGAAAACCAAACCGTTATCGTCGATCATTCTCGCCGCGGGCGACGGTACCCGTATGCGCTCCAAACAGCCAAAATCGCTGCACCGGGTGTGCGGGCGCCCGATGATCGTCCACATTCTGCGCAGCCTTGAAGGGCTGATTGACCGCACCAACGTGGTGGTCATCGGCTTCGCCAACGAAATGGTGCGCGACGCGTTGAACGGCTTCAACGTTGATTTCGCGGTACAAGAAGAACGAAAAGGCACCGGCCATGCGGTGTTATGCGCCAAGTCGCTGATCAACCTCGAAGAAAAAAGCGACGTCATGGTGTTAGTGGGCGACGCGCCGTTGTTGACCCGCCAGACGATTGAAAAAATCGTTGACCGCCACCGCCACCAAGATGCTTCGGCGACTGTGTTGACGACAGAGATGGACGACCCGACCGGTTATGGCCGCATCTTGCGCAGCGGCGACAACGCGGTCATGTCAATCGTCGAAGAAAAAGACGCCAATATGTATGAAAAGAAAGTCAACGAGATCAACACGGGCATCTACATGTTCGATTCTCAAGACCTCTTCTGGGCGCTCGACCAAATTAAGCCTGACAATAACCAGGGCGAATATTATCTGACCGACGTGATTCACATCTTGGTCAAAGAAAAGAAGCGCGTCGAAGCCTGGGGCACCAAAGACCCGTCAGAAACCATGGGCATCAATAACCGCATCCAGTTTGCGCTCGCCGAACGCATCATGCGCAGCCGCATTCTCGACCGTTTGATGTTGTCGGGCGTGACCATCGTCGATCCATCGACGACGTTTATTGACGATAGCGTCACGATTGGAATCGACACCATTGTTCAGCCAAACACCTTTTTGATTGGTAAGACCAAGATCGGCCAGGGATGTGAAATTGGCCCTCTGACTCAGGTTGAAGACTGTGAGATCAATGACAGCTGCCGCATCAACAGTTCATATCTGCGGGGGTGTACCATTCCGCGCGGAATGAGCATTGGGCCGTTCGCCAATTTACAACATAATCAAGTGACATACCCAAACGACGTAAATAGTGATACTGAAACCAAATAAATTAGCGAATCGCATAACGCGATGTGTCGGAGGACATCATGAAACGCATAGAATTGCCCGTACAAAAACGTGAAAAAACTGGTAAAGGCGGCGCCCGAAGCGCCCGCCGCGAAGGGCTGCTCCCAGCCGTATTATATGGTGAAAGCGCTGAATCGGTCGCGGTCGCGGTTGACCGCCACACCTTAGAGAAGTCGCTGCATGGCGCCGAATCAGAAAATATTCTGGTGAACTTGAAATTCGATGATTCCGGCGAAGAGGCTCTCACTCTGCTTCGCGACACCCAACACGATCCAATTCGCGGATCGCTGAACCACGTCGATTTTTTGCGCATCTCAATTGACAAGCCCATCACGTTGACCGTTCCTGTCGCCCCCCTCGGAACAGCCAAGGGCGTGAAAGAAGGCGGCGTCTTTGAATTGGTGCAGCGCGAAATTGATATCGAATGTCTGCCTTTAGACATTCCTGATCATATCGAAATCGATATTTCTGACCTGGCGGTTGGCGATACGCTTCATGTTTCAGACATTGCAGCCGATGAGAAATATACAATTTTGTCCGATCCTGAAGATGCGCTGGCGACTGTGACCATTCCGGCTGTCACCGCAACAACCGACGAAGAATTAGCTGAAGGCGAAGAAGGCGCTGAAGAAGGCGAAGCGAAAGAAGAAGGTAAAGAAGAAGCGTCCGAATAAGCGGACGGAGGGTTCTGTATGTGGATGCTCGCAGGGTTGGGCAACCCTGGCGCCGAGTATGAAACAACTCGTCATAACGTCGGGTTTGATTTGGTCGATCTGCTTTCACAACGCTGGAAGGTTCCAGTCGATCAAAAAGGCCCGACGTTTTTGTTTGGAACGGGCGATTGTTTTGGCCAGCCAGTAGCGCTCGTCAAACCCATGACCTTTATGAACCGCTCGGGCGCGGCGCTGCGGCGCCTGTTGAACGAGCCTGAATTTTCTCCTCAAGAAACCCTGGTCATGTATGACGAAGTCCACCTGCCGCTGGGGACGCTTCGCATGCGCCGCAGGGGCAGCCACGGCGGGCATAACGGTCTGCGCTCTATCATTGATTCAATTCAAAGTGAAGAGATTCCAAGGCTGAGAATCGGCGTGGGCGAACCCGTCGGCGATTGGGCCGACTATGTGTTAAGCCCATTCTCAAAAAAAGAACGCGAAGTGATCGACGACGCCCTCATAAACGCCATTGACGCCGTCGAGACCTTGCTCAAAGACGGCATCGACGCCGCCATGAACCAATTCAACCGCCAATAAGTTTCTTAGAATCAACCCAAAAGCGGTCTGTCTTTCTTTCCTCGCCAACTGGAGTGGTTACAATACGCTTCCAACCAATTTGTATGATACGAAGTTGAGGAGTTGATCCATGCCAGACGCCGAAGCGCCCCGATCCAAAGATTTTATTCGCGAAATTATCGACAAAGACCTCAACCAGGGCAAAAACGATGGGCGCGTTCAAACCCGGTTCCCGCCTGAGCCAAACGGCTATCTTCATATTGGCCACGCCAAAGCCATCAGTTTGAGTTTTGATATTGCCAAAGAATATGGCGGCGTCTGTAACCTTCGCTTTGACGATACCAATCCTGAAAAAGAAAAAACCGAATTTGTCGAAGCCATCCAAGAAGACATCAAATGGCTGGGGTATGAATGGGGCAATGTGTTTTACGCCTCTGATTACTTTGACCAACTCTATGAATGGGCGGTCCAACTCATCAACGCGGGCAAGGCCTATGTCTGCGACCTGACCGAAGACGAAGTGCGCGAATATCGCGGCACCGCCAATTTCAGCGGCGACAACCGCGAAACGCCCGCCGGAAAGAATAGCCCCTACCGCGACCGCACGATTGAAGAAAACCTCGACCTGTTTGAGCGCATGAAAAACGGCGAGTTTCCCGACGGCGCCAAGACGCTTCGCGCCAAGATTGATATGGCCCATCCCAATCTGAATATGCGCGACCCGGTCATGTACCGAATCCTGCATCACAGACATTTTCGCCAAGGCGACAAGTGGTGTATCTACCCCACCTACGATTGGACGCACGGGCAGTCTGACTCGATTGAAGGCGTGACCCATTCGCTCTGCGACACCAGTTTCGAAAACCACCGCCCGCTCTATGACTGGTTTTTGGATCAACTGGGCGCGTTTCATTCTCGCCAGTATGAATTTGGCCCCATGGTGTTGACCTACACCATTTTGAGCAAGCGCTTTCTGCGCCAACTGGTCGAGCAGGGCAAAGTCGCAGGTTGGGACGATCCGCGAATGCCGACCTTGCGCGGTTATCGACGCCGTGGCTTTACCCCCGAAGCCATTCGCGATTTTTGTTCACGACTTGGAGTCAGCAAAGGCGACGGAGTGGTCGATCTTCAGTATTTAGAGCAATGCCAGCGAGAACACCTCAATAAAGTCGCGCCGCGCGTGATGGCGGTGTTAGACCCAATCAAAGTGGTGATTACCAACTACCCCGAAGACCAAGTCGATGAACTCGAAGCGGTCAACAACCCTGAAGACCCAGATGCGGGCGCTCGCACCGTACCATTCTCGCGCGAACTGTACATTGAACGAAGCGACTTTATGGAAGATCCGCCCAAGAAGTTTTTCCGCCTGGCGCCGGGGAGCGAAGTGCGGCTGCGTTACGCCTACTATGTGACTTGCGAACAGGCCGTCAAAAACGGTGCGGGCGAAATCACTGAGATTCATTGCACCTACGACCCCGCCACCAAGGGCGGCGACTCGCCGGACGGACGAAAAGTGAAGGGGACTATCCATTGGGTGTCCGTCCGCCATGCCATACAGGCTGAAGTTCGGCTGTATGACTATCTTTTTACTGATCCCAATCCTAGAGGGGCCGATGGCGACTGGATGGACGCGCTCAATCCCGATTCGATGAAAACCCTCAGCAAAGCCTATATTGAGCCGTCGCTATCCGACGCGCCCATCGGGTATCGTTGCCAGTTTGAACGCAATGGGTACTTCACCAAAGACCCTGATAGCAAGCCAGATAAACCCGTCTTTAACCGCACGGTCGCGTTGAAAGATTCATGGAAAAAAATTCAGGCGAAATCAAACTAAATGGTCATATGCTCACGTTTCGGGTATTGGTTCAAAATAGTTGAGCGCTGTATTCACAGAGGTATACAAAAAGCGGTTTCTTAAGACCGTACGCCTCAACCAAAGCCAGTGATTCAACTATACTGGTGGCGAATCGCATCTATCGGCCTACTGGCCGTAGAAATAACACATCCGAGGCTATGAATTATGGATATTGTATTTATTACCATCGGTGGAATCGCATCAATTGTCGCGCTTGGTTTCGTTTGGGTCTTGGCGCAAGGCGTCATCAAGATGGATCCAGGCAACCAGCAGATGCAAGACATCTCAGCCATGGTTCAAGAGGGAGCGCGCGCCTTTTTGAAACAGGAATACACTTGGGTGTTTTCCTTTGTTATTGTCATCGCCATTCTATTTTCGATCATCCCGGCTATTTCTCCTGACGTTCCATTGGGTTGGCCGACCGCATTGGCGTTCATTCTTGGTTCCAGTATGTCCGCATTGGCTGGTTACATCGGCATGTCAATCGCGACCAAAGCGAACTGCCGTACAACCAATGCCGCTATGACTGGCGGCTTGCGCGCTGCTCTTGGCGTTGCTGTTTCAGGCGGCGCGGTTATGGGGCTTTCAGTTGCGAGTCTTGGTCTTCTCGGCATCGTTATCGTTTATTACTTGTCAGGCGGAAACTCCGTTATCGTCAATGGATATGCCATGGGCGCCAGTTTGATGGCCCTCTTTGCTCGCAGCGGCGGCGGCATCTACACCAAAGGCGCTGACATGGGCGCTGACCTGGTGGGTAAAGTCGAAGCGGGCATCCCCGAAGACGACCCCCGCAACCCGGCGGTTATAGCGGACAATGTGGGCGATAACGTTGGCGACGTTGCTGGTTTGGGCGCTGACTTATTTGAATCGTACTGCGCATCCATCATCGCATCTGTCGCGATCGCAGCGCAGATCACAGTTGGTACAACGGAACCGGGTTTAATTGCTTTAACAGCAATTCCATTCGGGATTGCCGTGATCGGCTTGATTTCTTCAATTATTGGAATCTTCTATGTCAAACTGTTTGGTTCCAGCAAACCACAAAGCGCTTTGATGATGGGTACCTACATTGCGGGTATCGCCACAATTATTGGTACAGGAATCCTTGTATTTGCCGTTGGTACTGACTGGACGGGCATTAGCGGCGTTACATACAGTAAAATGGCTCCATTCTATACATCAGTTATTGGCGTCTTTTCCGGTATGATTATTGGCTTCATGAGCGAATATTACACCTCAGCCGATTACAACCCGGTCAAAAAATTGGCAGAAAATTCACAAAGCGGCCCGGCATTGACCGTAACTGACGGTATCGCGGTCGGTATGGAAAGCACAGCGATTCCAGTGATCGTTTTGGCGATGGCGGTTCTCGGTTCATTCTGGCTGGGCGGCTTCTACGGCGTTGCCATGGCGGCGCTGGGCATGTTGGCCACAACCGGCATGGTCGTCGCGGTCGACTCCTACGGCCCCATTGCTGACAACGCCGGCGGCATCGCTGAAATGGCGGCGTTAGACCCAGAAGTTCGTAAAATCACTGACAACCTCGACTCAGTCGGCAACACCACCGCGGCGATTGGTAAAGGCTTCGCCATTGGTTCGGCGGCGTTTGCGGCGATTGGCTTGATTTCTGCATTTTTGGTTTCCGCTCAACTCGAACAATCTGAAGTTTCATTAATCAACGTAAAAGTTCTGGCGGGCCTCTTATTGGGCGGCATGTTGCCTTATTACTTCTCCGCCCAGTTGTTCCGCGCGGTTACCAACGCGGCCTATAAGATGATCGAAGAAGTTCGCCGTCAGATGAAAGAAATCCCCGGCCTAATGGAAGGCGCCGGCAAGCCGGATTCAGCCCGTTGCGTCGCAATCAGCACCCAGGGCGCGATTAACGGTATGCTTTATCCTGGCTTGATGGCGATTGTCGTTCCACCATTGATCGGTTTTAGCCTTGGGCCAGAAGCCTTAGCGGGCGTCTTGATCGGTACGTTGATTTCAGGTCTGGTGTTGGGTATCCAATGCGCCAACAGCGGCGGTGCGATGGACAATGCTAAAAAGTACATCGAAGAAGGCCACTTTGGCGGTAAAGGATCAGAAACCCACAAAGCGGCCGTTGTCGGCGACACCGTCGGCGACCCATTAAAAGACACCGTCGGCCCCTCCATTAACATTCTAATCAAGTTGATGGCGGTTATTTCTCTGGTTTTGGCCCCCTTGATGATCGGCTAACGATTTAGACATATAAACAAGACGCGCCGCTTTCTGGTTGAAGGCGGCGCGTTTTTCTTTACATACGCCCCTTGTAGAACGGCGCGTTTGTCGGTTTAATACTAAATTGCCCTGCCTGAGATGGCAGAAAACGTAGTTGCATGTCGATTATCTCAGTCTCAGCGCGCCCAAAGCCTGGTTAAAGCAAGGGCTCAGCGATTGAGTCAGATCCGGTGTGGACGCCGATTCGATGACTGAGTGTGACAGAAAACTTTTTGCTCCCATCGAGAGTGGTGGAAGCCGCATAGACCCTAGGAGGTTTGTATGACTGAAACGTCAGTGCGTCTATATGAAATGTTGTATATCATCGACGCTACCCTGCAAGAAGCCGAGATCAAAGCGGTCGAAGAAGATATCAAGAAGACCATCACCGCTTCCGGCGGAAACGTCACCAAAGAAAACATTTGGGGAAAGCGCCAACTCGCCTACCCCATCAAAAAGAAAACTCAGGGGTTTTATGTTGACCTTGAATTTGAGTCGACGTCTGCGGCCCCGGCGGAACTTCGTGAATATTTTCATACCCACACGAATGTTCTGCGCAACATGATCATGCAGGTGCCGAAGGCCAAACTCATTCAAGAAAAGCGCGACGCTGATCGCCTGAAACGTCAAAAAGAAAAGGCCGAAAAAGAGCGCTTGGCAGCCAAGGCCGCTGAAGAAGCCGCCGCTCAAAAAGCCCTTGAAGAAGAAGTTCATGCAGCAGCAGCCGAACCGGATCCGGCAGAGGCGCCGACTCCAGCGCCAGTAGCCGAAGCGGCTTCTCAAGAAGCCCCGGCTTCAACGCCAGCGGCCGACCCCGAAACCGTTCCAGCGCCAGCAGCCGAAGCGGCTTCTCAAGAAGCCCCGGCTTCAACGCCTGCAGCCGAACCCGAACCCGAACCTGCTCCAGCGGCGGTCGAAGCGACCCCAGCGACGGACGCACACGCTGAAGAACCCAAAACAGGCGAGTAAAACTCATGTTAAATAAATGCATACTGATTGGACGTTTAACAGCCGACCCCGAAATGCGCTACACACAAAGCGGAATCGGAGTGGTGAATTTTCGCATCGCGATCGACCGTAACTACAAATCCGCCAGCGGTGAAAAAGAAACCGATTTCATCAACATCGTTGCGTGGCGAAAACTCGCCGAACTGGTCAATCAGTATCTCGGAAAAGGACGTTTGGTTGCGGTCGAGGGTTCGCTTCAGATGCGCCGATACCAAACCAAAGAAGGCGAAAACCGGACCGCATACGAAGTTGTCGCCGACAACGTCCAGTTTCTCGACCGGGGCGACCGCGGCGGGGGATCTCCCCAGAACGATTCATCCCCGCCTGGCGATGAAAGCGCGCCGCCAACAGCCGATACCGGCTCTGCAGGCTCGCCGCCGCCAGATGATGATGATTTACCCTTTTAACGAACGAAAATAAGGAGCACATAAACCGATGAGCGAAGCGACAAACAGACATTCAGGCGGTTCCGCCAGCAGCGGCTCCGCCCCTCAAAATTCAGGCGGTTATAGTGGCCGTCCTCAAGGACAAGGCGGGCGGCCCTCCGGCCCCGGCGGGCGGCCATCCGGCCCCGGCGGGCGCCCAGGTGGACAAAGCCGATTTGGCGACCGTCGCGGCGGCGGCGGCGGACGGCGGCGTTTTCCACGCCGTAAGATCAGCCGGTTCACTATTGAAAACACTGCATTTATCGATTACCGCAACTATCGCGTGTTGAAAGAGTTTTTGACCGAACGTGGCAAAATCATTCCCCGCCGTATTAGTGGAAACAGCGCCCGCCATCAACGCATGTTGACCCGGGCCATAAAACGCGCGCGCTTCATGGCGTTGTTGCCATTTACTTCACGAGACTAGAAAAACGGAGCGAACAGATGCCAAATCATACTGCAACTTCAAAAAGCTTGCGAAAAAACGCCAAGCGCGAAGCCCAAAATGTTCAACAAAAATCACGGCTTCGTACATTGGTTAAAAAAGTCAAAGTGTCGGTGAAATCCAAGAACGTGGATGAGGCCCAGGCCAACTTAAAAGCCGCGATTTCCGCTCTTGACACCGCCGCCAAGAAACACGTCATTCATCCCAACAACGCGGCCCGCCATAAGTCGCAACTGATGAAACAAGTTGACGCCTTGAGTAAAGAGTAGTTTTCGCCTGGTTAGAGACAAAAGGCCCCGCTCAGGGGCCTTTTTTGTGTATCCGTTATGACTACATCATTCAACAAAATCGCCGCTGTAGTAGTCGCCGCTGGCAAGAGCCGCCGTATGGGCGGCGGGCGCAATAAAGTATTGAACCCGCTCAGAGGCCGCCCCATCCTGTCGTATTGTCTGAGCGTATTTCAAGCCCATCCATCAATTACGCATGTTGCAATTGCAGGCAGGGAAGACGACTGGGATGAAATCCTCTCGATTGCGTCTCAATACTGCCCCAAAGCCGAGGGGCTTTTTACTCCCGGCGGCGTCGAGCGCTTTGACTCGGTCAAAAACGGGCTTGAAGCGTTGGTTGACAAGAACCCCGGCGCTGTTCTGATACACGACGCCGCCCGCCCGTTTATTCGCCCTGAGATGATAGACCAGTCACTCGAAGCGTTGAGTGAGGTAGACGGGTGTGTGGTTGGCGTTCCCTTAAAAGACACTCTGAAAGAAATTACAACCAACCAGAGCGTTGTGCAAACACATGATCGCTCAACATTTTGGCTGGCCCAAACGCCTCAGACCTTTCGGTATGATATAATTCTGAATGCGTATCGACGTTTGGCTCCGCCGCCTTACCCGACTGACGACGGCGCTGTGCTCGAAACAATGGGCCAGCCTGTCAAGATGGTTATGGGGTCATACCACAACATGAAAGTCACCACGCCCGAAGATATCGCTCTCGCTGAGGCGATTGCCGCGCTTGAGGATTAACCGATGAATATTCTCGACCGAATTCGCCTTAACGCCTACGCAAAAGTCAACCTTTTTTTAAACATCACCGGTGTGCGCGACGACGGGTATCACGACCTCGTAATGGTCAATGCCAAAATTTCGCTGTATGACGACGTCATTTGCAGCCTGACCAACGCGCCTGAAATCGAATTGGTATGTTCTGAATCAAACTTGCCGACCGACGAGACTAACACCGCATACAAAGCCGCCGAACGCTTTATTCGCCAAACCAAAGCGGCGCCGGGAGCGCGTGTACACATTCGTAAACGCATCCCACAGGGCGCAGGCCTCGGCGGCGGCAGCAGCGACGCCGCGGCGGCGCTCATCGCGTTAAACCAGTTAGCGAAACTGCCGCTTACCACACCCGAACTCTCAAGAATCGCCGAGGGCATCGGCGCTGACGTCCCGTTTTTTTTAGAAAAAGGCTGTTGTTATGTGGCGGGCGTTGGCGAGCGTGTAATGGGTTTAGTCGCCGCTAAACGCCCAGAAAACATGGGGGTTGTGGTCTGCTCGCCCTGCGACGGCGTCTCTACTCACGGCGCCTACGGCCTGTGGGACAAAGCGGGCAAGGTTGAGGCCAAATCGCCCAAGCCGCTGATACAGGCGCTGGTAAACGGCGACTGGGACGAGATCCCTAAACTGATGTACAACGCATTTGAGCCCGTGATTTTTGAGGCCAATCCAGCGGTCGCAGACGCATACACGACATTTAAGAAACACTCGCCCACCAAGCCGTTGTTGAGTGGGTCGGGGTCAAACCTGTTCAGTCTTCATCCAACCATCAATGACGCCGAGCCTGTTGCTCATGCGCTGCAAAAGGCTGGCCTCGCCGCCCACACCTACGAATTGATTGTATAAATACCACGGCGAATGCGCCCCCCCTACCGCTGAAAGAGAGGAAAGCGTTATGTGTTCATTGGCGGGTATCGCTTCGCTCAACCCGCCCTACTTGGCTGAATCTGGATTCCGCCACAGCGAACAGGTTGAAAGGATATTCAAGATAAATAAAACAGACAAATCCTGCTCATCCTATAATACGGGCCATCCTGATTCTGACAAAAGAACGGGATCCCCCCAGGCGCTGACGCGCCGTCCCCCATTAAAAATGGGGCTAAACAGCTGAGCAACCAATAGTAGGGGCGTAGCGTGCTGCGCACGCCCCTCATTCCTATTCGCCGCGGCGGATGGGGTGAGGGCTTGAATATTACTACTCATACCTCTCTCAATCGCTATCGACGGCGCTTTGTTCATCAAGCCTGGTCACTATATTTCTAGCAAGATATTTTTCATAATGGCGCCATCAAGATTGAGAGAGGTGTGTCGTCATGTTGAACGTGTTTAAATCTAGTATTGCTTACATAGCCATCGTTGCGTTTTCGCTGCCAACCTTCGCCGCCAACGCCAAACTCTATGACGTGGTGGTCTATGGAGGGACGGCGGGCGGAGCGATTGCAGCCGTCGCGGCGGCGCGCGAGGGGCTGGATGCTGCGCTGATTGAACCCTACGACCACATAGGCGGCTTGACCTCCGGCGGATTGGGTCGTACTGATGTGGGCGACTCGAGCGTCATCGGCGGCTATTCCCGCGAGTTTTATCAGCGGCTGGGAAAACACTACGGCGAGGAAGCGTCCTGGCGGTTTGAGCCGGGCGTCGCAGAACGTACGCTGAAAGAAATGCTCGACGAAGCCAAGGTCGATGTGTTCTACCAAAAACGCCTCGCGTCGGTTGGCAAAGATGACAATCGCATCACCAGCATCACTATAGAAGATGGCTCTATCTTCATCGCTAGCATTTTCATAGACGCCACCTACGAAGGTGACCTGATGGTCAAGGCGGGTGTCAGTTACACCGTTGGCAGGGAAGGGCGCGACCAATATGACGAGTCGCTCGCCGGGCGCGCTGAGCACAGCCACTATCACCAGTTTGACGTTGACGTGTCTCCTTATGATGACGATGGCAATGTGATTCCACTGGTGGGGACCCACGACCCTGGCGAGATTGGCGGCGCTGACAAAATGGTACAGGCCTACAACCTGCGCCTGTGTTTTTCAAACGACCCCAACAACCGGTTGCCGTATCCCAAGCCGCCCAACTACGACCCGTGGACGTATGAACTCTTACGGCGTTACCTGCTCAAAAAACCCGACCGCAAGATCGACGAAATGTTTATCTGGTCGATCATGCCCAATAACAAGACCGACATCAACAACAAAGGCCCGGTATCGACTGATTACATCGGCATGAGCTGGGACTATCCCGAAGCCGATTACGCCAAACGTGAAGAGATATACAAAGACCACCTTTTTTACACCCAAGGGCTGTTATATTTTCTCTCCACTCATCCCGACGTGCCCAAACACATCCAAGAATGGATCAACAACTGGGGCCCGGCGAAAGACGAATTCACCGATAACAATGGCTGGCCTCATCAGATGTATGTGCGTGAGGCGCGACGCATGATTAGCGACCACGTTCACAATCAACATGATTGTCAGGAAAACCTCACCAAAATAGATTCCGTCGGCATGGGCTCCTACAATATGGATTCTCACCACGTTCAGCGATACATCAACGAAGAAGGGTTCGCTGAGAACGAGGGCGATGTACAGGTACCCCCCAGCGGCCCCTATGAGATCGCCTACCGCTGCATCCGCCCCAAAGAAGCGGAATGTGCGAACCTGTTAGTGCCGGTGTGTTTGTCGTCTTCGCACATGGCGTTTGGCAGCATCCGCATGGAACCGGTGTTTATGGTGCTCGGCCACAGCGCGGGCGTCGCCGCCAAGATGGCGATTGAGAACGGCGTCCCGGTCCAGAAGATTGATACAGACAAACTGCTTGAAACTCTGCGCAAGCAAGGCCAGGTCTTATCCAACGCCGACCGCATCGAACAAGGCGCCGTCCGCGGCAACCCGTAAGGCGACCAAGATTTTCATGGGCAGGGCGAGGCTCCCGGCGGGCCGGAAATCATAGATGGGTTTTTCTCTCGTATGCGGAGCCAGCCTGCCGCAAGCAGGATTCGTTCGTTCGCTGATCCCCCCCCTTAAAAAGGGGGGGGCTTGCTCGGCAGGGCGATTTTCAATTTGTTCTTGCGGTGCAGGCCGCAGGCCTGCACATTAGGGCGGTAAGTGGGTGGGGAGAAAACCGTCTTTAAGCATAATCTTATTCTGTTACTACATCATGTCCGGCTGATGCCCATCCCTTAAAACCGCCGTCCATTGATTTAACGTTTGAGTAGCCCATTTGTAGCAACGCATCAGCCGCCAACGCCGAACGAAACCCGCCGCCGCAATATAAGATAATCTCTTGATCGTGGTCAGAAAATTTGCCTTCAATGTCGCGTTCAATGATGCCTTTACCGAGGTGGACGGCCTGGGGCAGGCGCCCGGCGTTCCACTCATGGTCTTCGCGCACGTCGATCAAGATAAACTCATCGCCAGCGTCCATGCGCTGTTTCACTTCATCCACATTGGTCTCAACGATTCGCTTTTTAGCGTCGTGAACAAGTTTCAAAAATCCTGGAGCGTGTTTCATTTTGTGTTTCTCCCTATTCGCTTGCGCTATAATGCCGCCATAAATCGACGGAAGCGGGTTCATCGCCAGGCACGGTCACTTGGGCCAACCGTCCGGGGGCGCTGAACAGACTGCCTAAAGCGTATAACACATACAATTCACCATCTTCGCTTTCGACGAAAGCGGTTACGTTAACCGGCAGGCGGCGGCCTCGATCTAGCGTCCAGGGTATCTCTTTTAACAACCAATTGTCAGCACCGGTTTCTTCAAGCGAAAAAAAGTCGCCGTCAAAGTCAGCGAAAATATACTGGCCGATCATGCTGCTGAATTGGCGGCCGCGATAGACATGCCCGCCCGTGACCGAGATGCGGTTGGCGCCGTGGGTGTATTCGGCGATGGGCAAGATCAACCCGTCCGAGCGGCAATTGGATGGATTAAAACAATCGCTGCCTTCCATGATGCGCCAGCCGTAGTTGCCGCCGCGCTCGATGATGTTGACTTCTTCAATGCGGTTCTGACCGACATCGGCGCAGAACAACCGCCCGGTTTCAGAGTCGAACGAAAAGCGCCAAGGGTTGCGCAGGCCATACGCCCAGATTTCATCGCGCCCGTCAACGCCGACGAACGGGTTGTCATCAGGAATCAAGTTGCCGTCGGGCGAATCGACGTCGATGCGTAGGATCTTGCCCAACAGGGTATCTAAATTTTGCCCATTGCCAATGGGGCCGTGTTGGTCATTGGCGCCGCCGCCGTCGCCGCTGGCGATGTATAACATGCCGTCAGGGCCAAACGCCAACTCGCCGCCGTTATGGTTAAACTGGGGCTGTGAGAAGGCCAGCAAGCGGGTTTCAAATGATTGCGCCAGGTTAGGCCCCGCGTCAGACACCGAATACTCAGCCACCACGGATATATGGTTCTCGCTGCTTTGAGTTGGCGGCGCCGAGTAATACACAAAGAAACGCCCGTTGGAGGCGTAATTTGGGTGAAAGGCCAATCCCAACAAGCCGCGTTCGTCATAACCGTTAGAATTTACCTCTATGCGGTCGCTGATGTCTAAAAACGGTTCATCCAAAAGTACGCCGTTTTCAATGATGCGGATTCTTCCTTTTTGTTCGAGAATAAACAGCCGTCCGCTGCCGTCGCCGGCGTTTGTCCCTGATACGGGCTGGTCGAGGGTCGTGACGATATCGTTTAACACGACCTCAAACTCCGCATCGGGTTGAGACTGGGCTTGAATCATGAAAATACAGGCAACAACGAAGACGCTCAATACGCGAATCATTTTCATCATTAGACCGTTTCCTTTTCGGACCATACTATTTCTGGTAACGTATCGCCAATTGAGTCGGTTTGAAATGGACAACGAGGAGAGTTGACTGCGATGCCTGCGCCAATGAGCGGCCAAGAGGCTGCTGACTTCTGGATCCAAAAAGGCAATTACCCTAAAGCCCTGCTTGCGCTGAGGCCGCTCATTACAGAGTCGCCCAATAACGCTAATTTGTTCTATCAAATTGGGTTTTGTCTCGCCAAAGTCGGCGAATACGAAGAAGCCCATCAGCAACTTCATCGCGCGCTTTCCATTGACCCCAACCACGCCGAAGCCAAGAAGTTACTCGACCGCGTCGATTATCCCCCCGACGATGAGGGGCCGCGCTCCATCTCCGCCGATATTTTCGATGAACAGATCGCGACGATCAAAGCGTTGAAGCGAATTGAATGCCCGCGATGCGGAGGGAAACTGCTCAAAGGCGTCAAAGATTGCTCTCATTGTGGGTACCTCTTTCCTCATTTCAAACTGGTCAAGAACATCGCCGCTGTGATTATTGTCATCGCTTTTCTCGCGGGAGGACGTTACTACTTCTTGGGGGAGGAGGCGTTTGGCTGGCCTGCGATCACCTTACATGGTCTAGCAGTATTCACTGTCGGGCTTCTTCAAACCATGACCAACCTGCTTGCCGCAGCCTTTGTTGTCAATTGGGTGGAAGCGGACAAAGCCTGGAACCACGAGTGGAAACTCGACCTGGGCGCGTCAGCGTTCACGGCATTATGTATGGTATTTGTGAATCTATGGGTATTGTTTTTGACAAATCAAATTTCAACCATCCCAGGGTGGGGATTATTTCTAATTGGCGTATGGTTGTTTAAATTATTCGTGACGCTTTTTCTTGTCTATTTCTTTTTTCAACGCCGTTTTATTTATTTCATCTTGCTGGTTTTGACCTACTACTGCACCAGCCCGTTGTTCTATATTCTGTTCACTCCATTGCGCGAGTTGGCAAGTCTTATATAACAAAATAATGGTTCTTCCAATATTTGAGTACTTCTCTTGTTGGATGACCTGGAATTTGGTCAATAAACGGTATTCGTCCTATCAATAATAGACAATCCAATTCAGGCATGGGTGCAACTCTGTGAGCGCCTGTGCAACAAAGCGGAGCGGCGCCGA
>CAZKYC010000046.1:0-36623 GCA_964556895.1 uncultured bacterium
TATTATTGAAAGGACGAATATCGTTTTTTGCCCCAATTCCATGTCATCCAGCAAGGGAAGTGCTCAAATATCGAAAGAACCATAAAAATGATCTACACAGAAAACCATTCTCAATTGATTCATCAGTTCAGAAACTATTTCAGCTCTCAATCCGCCTTTTTGTTTTCCAAGGGTCGGGTTGGGTTATATGCATCGATTCGGGCGTTGAATCTAGCCGAAGGCGATGTGGTTCTCATGCCGGGTTATACCTGTTTGGTTGTGCCCGCCGCCGTCATGGCCCAAGGTCTGAAGCCTAGTTATCTTGATATTGATCCGGTGACTTACAATCTAAATCCCCGTCTGCTTGATTCATACAATTCTTCAAATGTTCGGGCGCTCATCGTTCAGCATACATATGGCGTCCCCTGCGACATGGAGGCGGTTCTCTCATGGGGCAAAGCGAACAATGCAGCGGTGATTGAAGATTGTTGCCTGTCATTTGGCTCGACCTATCAGGACCAACTCTGTGGAACATTCGGCCTGGCGTCGTATTTTTCAGGCCAATGGAACAAGCCGTTTTCGACTGGCTTGGGCGGCATGCTCGCTGTGAACCAAGCCGAGTTGGCCGAACAGATACAAACGATCATTGATCGTGAGTTAATCGAGCCGTCGCTGGTATACCGCTTATTGGTTTGGATACAGATTCAGCTGCATGAGCGGTTGGTTACGCCTTCGACATTCCAACTTATCATGCGGTTATACCGCGTTGTCTCAAAAGCGGGCCTCGCGGTGGGCAGTTCGACATCCTGTGAATACCGGGGCAAGCTTCATCCAAACTATTTTATGGGAATGACCTCGGCGCAAGCGAAAAAAGGCGTGGCGGAGATGCTGACGATTGAAGCAAACCTAGGCCATAGAAGGTCTATCGCTGGGTTGTATGAATCTCAGCTTTCAGACAGAGGGTTTGCGCCCGTGTCAGTCCCATATCAGGCGTCTCCTGTCTATGTTTGTTATCCTGTACGGGTGAAAAACAAACATGATTTGCTTGACCAGGCCCAGAGAAAGGGCGTTGAAATTGGTTCTTGGTTTGAATCGCCCCTGCATCCAAAAGGGACAGACCTGGCCTCGCTTCAGTATGACATTGGTTCATGCCCCGAGGCCGAAACGGCGGCGGGCCAAGTCATCACCTTGCCCACACACCGAAAAATCACTCCACCAATCGCCGAACGCATCCTGGACTTCATCCAACACCACGCTGAGCCCGTGTAATCATAGGGAGCCTCCTTTGCATCATCGGCGGTTTCGTGCTGAAATAGGCGCGGTATCATGATTTGGTTCGCCCTCGTTTGAAAGGTTTCGTATGGAAGGGACGTTTGTATCGCTGCTGCCGCCGCTGGCGGCGATTTTGCTCTGTATCATTCTTCGCGAAGCCATCCTCTCTCTTTTTATCGGCGTGTTTGTCGGCGCGCTGATTGTTCAAGGCTTTAACCCGCTGTCTGCATTGTTTCACTCGGTCGACGGCTTCATCCTGGCCGAGTTGACCGATGAAGACCACATTTTGAATCTCATGTTTGTTGTGTTAATCGGCGGGTTTGTCGAGATCATGAACCGCAGCGGTTACACCCGCTATTGGATATCCGCCTTGGCGGGGATCTTGCGCACGCGCCGCAACGCTGGCGTCAGCATCTGGGCGTCGGGTATGGTCTTTTTTATCGACGACTACGCCAACTCGCTCATCGTGGGCAATGGCTATCGAAAGCTCGTCGACCGCGTCAGGATCTCACGCGAAAAGCTCGCGTTTATCGTTGACACCACCTCGGCGCCGATTACCTCGATCATGTTTATTTCAACGTGGATCGGGTTTGAAATTTCCACTATCCAGAGCGTGTTAGACGCCAAAGCCATTGAAGGCTATAGCGGATACGGCCTGTTCTTTACTTCGATTCCATACCGGTTTTATCCCATATTGATTCTGTTTTTTTGTTTGTGGCTGGTATGGACGCAACGCGACTACGGCCCCATGCGCCGCGCCGAAGAGGCGGCCCTGCGCGAGGGCGGCCCGGGGTTTGACGAAGAAGACGGGGGCGCTGCAGGCATTGAATCGCCCAGTTTGTTTACGTTGTTTGTGTTTGCGCCGTTCGCCGTGCTCACGATTTTCACTCTGATCTTTTTGACCTACAGCGGTATCGCCAATGGCGCTGAGACCGATTGGTCGGCCCCCTGGCAAACCATGGCCAGCATCTTTAACGAATCAGACGCCTACCGCAGCATCGTTTGGGCGACGCTGCTCGCGTCGGTGACGGCCTATGCGATACACTTATTTCTGTTGAAAGAATCATTTGCGAAAGTCTATGACGCCTGGCTTGACGGCTGTAAGTCAATGTTCCCCATTTGTATGATTCTCACTCTGGCCTGGAGCATTGGCTCCGTCTGTACAGAGTTGGGAACGGACGCGTTTGTCGCATCGATTCTCGGCGCCGATTTTAATCCAGCCTACTTACCGGTGGTGACATTTATCTGCGCGGCGGTGATTAGTTTCTCGACAGGGACCAGTTTCGGCACGATGTCGATTCTGATTCCAATCGTTACGCCGTTGGCGCTGCCGTTCAGCGAATCAAATCCCGAGATACTCAACGCCACCGTGGGAAGTATCTTGGGCGGGGCGATCTTCGGCGACCATTGCTCGCCAATTTCTGACACAACGATATTATCGTCAGCTGCGAGTGGTTGCTCGGTTACGGCTCATGTAAACACCCAACTACCGTATGCACTGACTGCAGCGTTGGTTGCGTCGCTGTGTTTGATGTCAGTCAACTTGGCCCCCGCCTGGACGCTCAACCTGACCGGCTTGGCGGCGCTGGCGTTCATCGCCTACGCCCTGGGGCGCAAACCACACGGCATTGCTGAATAAATGGCGAAGAAATGACCAGTACTGCGCGTGCGAGTCGAACCTCACCCGCAGCCTTCGAGAACGATTGTGCCGCCTTCGCCAATGGTTTCATATTCGGTAATTCGTTGAGTCAAACAATTGGCGAGGGTTGAGTCATCAATTGCGATCCATTTGGCTTCACTCACATCGCGCAAATCAGGCGACACCGAAGGGGGAAACGAGGTCGGCAATCCAATTTGAAAATAATGCACCATCAACATGCGATCGGCGATTTCGTCAATGGCGTATCCATAAGCGAATAGGGCGGTCTTGCTGACCTGTACAGGCAGCGTCGCCTGTTGGTGGGCGTAGCCGGTCACGGCTGAAACCAAGTCAGCGCTGACTGGCGTTTTGACGCCATGGCGGTTGGAGTCGACGATACCGCCCGGAAACGACCACCCCAGCGGCGAACGGTGGCGCACCATGACAAAACTGCCGCCCAAATGAATCACGGCAAATACCATCTCATTGCCGTTCCATTCCGCGCGCCGCGCCGAGTGGGCGGTTTTGTCGACATTGATATCGCCCATTTCTTCAAAGAATTTTGAGGTTGTGCAACCCGCCAGCGCAATGGGCGCTGTGAATAGAAAGCCGCGTCGGCTGAGCGTCTTGGATATTGAATTCATTGAGCCGTCCTTCATCGTCAGTATGTTTTATAGTAGTTTTCAGAATTGTGTGCGGATTGAGTTTTTATAACTGTATCTATCGCTGAGCCCTACGGTCGCGCTTAACGCACATATTTTTGAGAACCGCTCTAATAGTAAGCCAAAATGCCGCCTGCGTCGACTTGCGCCTTGCTCAAGCGGTGAGGTTCCGTTTCAATGGCGCCATGAGCAAACCACTTCAACCCAATCCCCTTTATGGGCCCAACAGCCCACAGCTGGCCCGCAGCCTTGTGATGGGGTTATGTTTGATATACGCCGTGGTATTGGCCTGGCTTATGGCGTTTTCGTCAAGTTTGCCTTATTCGTATAGCGACGCCGACTATCTGGCCGTGTTGTATGTGGATGGGGTTTTTCATCTCAATGACGAATTCAACCCTCTTGTTCCCTATTCACAGATTCATGTTCCCGCTGTGGTCATGGTCTGGCTCGTACAGTTGGCTGGGCCCTTGAGCGGGCTGGTTCTCTGGGCGGCCCAGACAGCGGCCGGATGTTTATTGATGTATCGAATCTACACCATGACAAAATGGATGGCGCCAAACTGTACTTTAGCCATTGTCGTACTCGTTGTCACTCATCCCAGCGTGTGGGCGGTGTTGCTTTTCGCGCCGACTCAAACGGTTACCGCCTGGTTGGCGTTTGAAGCGATAAGCCAAGTCGTAACCATTCGCGAAAAGCGTTTTAGGCCGGAACTCACTATGCCGATTGTATTGGTTCTGTCATTGTGTGAAGGCAACGGATATTTTTGGGCGTTGGCGATTGGCGTCTTCGGCGCTGTGAGATTGGTTCAAACAAACCAAGTCGTTGTAGGCGTTTCGCTGCTGGCGCCGCTCGCTCCCGCGACCCTGATGTATGCAGTTCTCACCTTGGCTTGGGGAACGTGGGGCGGGCCGCATGTATTAAACTCGCCAGGATTGTGTCAGAACGTGGGCCTTACACCATTGATGAATGGATCGTGGACCACAAACGTGCAATCTATAGGGTTGTGGCTTGGCCAGGGTTCGCTCAGTTTGCCGTTGCCGCTCTTTCTTTATGGCGCGTTGGCGTTGCTTGGCGCGATGGCATCGCAGGACAGATATCAGCCGTTTTGTTACTTTGCTTTCGCCGCCGTCATTATTCACGGGTTGTTAGGGGCCTTCTCGCCAGTGAGTGAGTATGAACCGCTTGCCTTTATTTCGCTGTTGTTCACGATCACGCTTTGCGGCTTTGGAATCGTTTGGCTGGCTCAGCAACTGCGCGCCGATTGGTTAACGTATTGTCTGGTTGGAACTCTCGCGCTGCTGTCGCTTGTTTCGAGTTATTTTGTCTTGCAGCCCTATTGGGAACAGGCCCGCTTTCGCCAATCTCTTACACAAACGATTATACAAACGGTTGATGAACAGGGCGGCGGCGCGGCGTTACAGTTCTCGCCGAGCGTGTTCGTTAATCTCCCCTCCGACGAAGATATCAAACCGTTCGGCATGCGCTGGAAGGTCAGTTTTAATCGCTCACAGATTGCGTTTCCACCGACATCAATTGGCGGCTTGACCCATTCGGCCTATTCCTGGATCGGGTTTTACCAACCATTCGATGACGCTCAGCCAGGGGTATTAGCATCGTCGCAAGGGCCGTTGTTAGACCGCATAAAAAGCCATTATCAAATTAAACGCGAAGGCAACCTTGAGTATTGGGTTTCTATATCTGACATCAATGCTTCGGTGTCTAACGCTAAGCCTGTTGGTCCGCGGTGGGATTTTGAACAAGGCTACTCAAACACGCGACAGGTCGGCGCCGCCTTTGGCCTCGAGCCAGACACAAGCCAAAGCGCGGTTGGCGTTTCAAGCGCCGGGCCGGGAGACGGCGCCGAACACATGATTGGAACCATAGAATCAGGGCCGTTTATCATTGAGGGAGACGAACTGCGGTTTTACGCTGATGTTCCTGAGAGTTCTACCCAAACCTTTTTTGCCCTGGCGGTTTACAGCGAAGCGCCCTGGGGCGAAAACGCTAAAGTGCAATCCGCCCACCATCTGTTTGACCACACGCCGGGCAAGGTCTTGATGGGTGATGAGTTTGTGTACATACAACCATCTGACTTGGCCTATACCGACACCGCAATTTCAGGCTGGCAAGTGGTCCGGGTGTTGCAGGGCGGGGACGCGCATGGGTGGAGCGAGTTTCGTTGGGCGGTTCACCCATGGGCGGGGAAACAAGCCAAATGGCTGGCCGCTGACCGCGACCGGGGTGCGGCGTTTCGTATCGACCACATACAACAATGGAAGCGCGCGCCCGGGCGCTATTGGAATTTTGAAGATGGGGCCTACGCCGCATGGCAGCTTGAGGGGGATGCGTTTGGCGGTGCGCCCGTGATTGCCCCTCTCGGCGCCCAAACCCCTATCGTTGGCTTTGAGGGGAATTACTTTGTTAATTCGTTTTATAACGGCTCTGACGCTGCGATAGGCAGCATGGCCTCAGAGACGTTTGTCATTGACGCACACCAGCTCAGTGTTCTCGTCGGCGGCGGCAACGATGTGCACACCGTATTTGTCGGGTTAGAAGTCGAGGGGGAGATTGTATTGCGCGCCAGCGGAGAGCGCGACGAAACCTTGCGCCGCGTCGTCTTGGATATTACACCTTGGATGGGAAAATCAGCGCGAGTTGTTATTGTCGACCAATCGGCCGCCTCCTGGGGACATATCCTAGTCGATGACATCAGGATGGTTTCAGTTCGTCCGTGAAAAACCAAGCTGGAGCCCGGCCCTATCGCTGTCGATTCACTGGGCGTAACGCGTAAGGACTGGGGGATAGCAAGTTAGATAGAAATTACAAGCCGATTTCTTTGGAGACCTTGAGCTGGCGGGCGGTCTTCTTGATATCTGAATAAAACATCTTGTATTCATGTTGTTTGCAATAGGCGACGGTTTTAAAGAGTTGTTCTTTGGCTTGTTGAAGTTTTTCGAGTTGGCGGTAGGTTTCAGTCAGGTCTAACATCGCCAAGGGAAAGTCGGGTTTCAGTTCGAGCGCTTTGATTATGTAATCGAGCGCTTGTTGAGGCTCATCAAGTTCATCTAGATAGGTTTTTCCTATTGAGTGATAGGTGTGGTTGATATAAAAGGCCTCTTCGTCGGTCAGGTCTTTTTCTTTGGCGACCTCAAGCGCCTGCTTTAAATAGCCAAGCCCTTTCTGATATTCATCTTTTTTTCGGATATATAAATTGCCCAAATGGTGATAGGCCAAGACCTTTTTTGGATTTGATTGAATCAAACCGGTTAAAATCTCTTCGGCTTTTTTGAGGCTGCCGCCCAGAATGCCGGGCAGGTCGCGCAGCAAAATCGCATACCCAAGCTGGGCGCGTTCATTGGTAGGGTCAAGCTCATACGCCTTGGTATAAAGCGACTTGACCTCAGACCCGTCTGAGATGAGTGTGAATTTTGACGCGCCGCGTTTGGCCTGTTCGCCCATTTTATACGCTAGCGTCTGGGCCAGCCACGCCATGGTTTCTGCATCTTGTGGGTTCTTTTCTAATGATTGTCTGAATAGTTTCTCGGCTTTGTCGTATTGAGTAGAGAAGAAGAATTTTTGGGCGTGTTCAATTGTGTTGTTTGGAGTGAAGGAAGACGCATGCGCCTCTTTGCCTTGCGAGAGGCATGGCGATATCAGCACAGATGAAATCAGTGCAATGATTACGGCTACTATGGAAAACGGTTTCATATAGAAAAAAATATACCTTTGTATTAATCTAGTCAATACTATACCATAAAAAACAAGAAAACAGAAATCATCAATTCACACAATCTTGACATAACCATCAGTGCTTCGCCAACTTGCGACCAAAATTTTTTGTAGGCGCGACTTATGAAAGTATGCGATATTGTCCAGTTTTATAGCCCGCTTGGCGGCGGTGTTCGTCGCTATATCGAAGATAAATCGCGTCGCTTCGCCGAAAAACCAGACGTGCAGCATATTGTCATTATTCCATCAGATCAAAACGTGATTGAATACCAATTTGGCTCTAAGATTTATCATATCAAGTCGTTACGGCTTTTTGGGTCAATCAGTTACCGCATGTTGCTCAATAAAAAGCGCATTTTTTCGATCTTAGATGATGAGAAGCCAGATATAATCGAAGTCGGCGACCCGTATCGGTCCGCCTGGATCGCCCTGCAAGGCGCGAGACGCCTGAATGTCCCTGTGGTGGCGTTTTATCATTCCGATTTTCCACGCGCGTTGGGACGGACCATCCGCCGGTTTTGCGGCAAGTCGATAGAGACGCTGCTATCTGCGCCCATCAACCGTTACATTGTTAATCTCTACAACCAGATGTCGGCGACGGTTGTCGCTAGCAAGCGCCTGAAATCGATTTTGAATGAATGCGGCGTCTCAAACGTCGCCCATATTCCACTCGGGACGGACGTCACCAAGTTTCACCCAAACCCAAACGCCTCGCGCATTCGCAAAGAACTGAATGTCGGCGAAAACGACACGCTCATTCTTTTCGTGGGGCGCCTGGCGCGTGAAAAGAATATCCGCCAGCTGGTTCGAATGATGGACGACCTGAGAGAGAACCCCGGCGGCGGAGGGCGTTGTCATCTTCTATTAGTCGGCGATGGCGAACTTCGGCGCTTGGTTGAGAGGGCGCTGAAAAACCATGACGATATCACCTGGTTTCGTTATTGCACCGACGCCAAACATCTGACCGCCTACTACAGCGCCGCCGATGTGTTTATACACGCGGGCGTGTATGAAACCTTTGGCCTCACATCGCTTGAGGCGCAGGCGTGCGGCGCTAGAGTCGTCATTGTAGAAGGCGGCGGCATGGAAGACACCGTCGAAGGCGAGCAACCACTAATCATGGCGCGTTCGAAATACCATAATGATTTAGCTGACGCCGTGCGCCGGGTTCGCGCTGTAACCGGTTCTCAATCGCCTGAACAACGGCGCCAGCGCATGGTTGAGACCTTTTCGATCGAAAAGACCATCGACCGCCTGGTTGTGTTGTATCAGCATCTACTCGACGGGAAGCCCGTCTCTGAGTTTTCCATTGAAAATAAACCGAGGGTGAGTGATTCGACATCTAATGAGCCTGACCGTTCGGCCCTACGAGCCAACTGACCGTGACGCCGTTAGGCGCATCTGTTGCGACACCGGGTTTTCGGGGCAACCTGTTGATCCGTTGTTTTGCGACCGTGAGGTCTTCGCTGACTATTTAACGCGCTACTACACCGACTGGGAGCCCGAATCGGCCTTCATCGCTGAAGACGGTGGTAAAGTCGTCGGGTATTTGATCGGTTCGATTCGTCCTCAGCGATACAAATGGGCGCAGGCGTTTATCATGGCGGTTCAAGTCGCCCCCAAGGTGATCTGGCGGTTGGCGAGCGGGCAATACAACCAAGCCAGCCGAAATTTTTTATGGTGGTGTATGACCCAAGGCCCCAAACAGACGCCCAACGCGCCCAAAAACTGTGGACACCTACACTTCAACTTGCTGACTGACTACCGCGCCCAAGGCGCCGCTGGCGGCGTCGGCGCGCGGTTGCTTGTTCCTTTCGTGAAATGGGCGCAATACAACGGGCTGAAAAAAGTGTATGGCCAGATTCAAACCACTGACGACCGCCGCACCGAGCGGGTCTTTAACAAATTTGGCTTTCAAACCTATGATAAAAAAGAGATAACCAAATTTCGGCCGTTTCATGACAATCGCGTCTATGTCTCAACTGTGGTCCGGGAGTTGAAATGATTTGGCATGGCCGTCAGTTAGGGTTTGTTGTTTCGTTTCATGACTTGGCGCCCCATTCGTGGGAGGCCTGCCGCCAGTTTCTTGACGACATGCGATCGGTCGGCGTCGAGCGCGTCTCGCTGTTGGTTGTCCCCCGGTGGCACGGCGAAGCCGACGCGAACCAACATGACGAGTTTTGCGCGTGGCTGCGCGAATGCGCCGCTCAAGGCCACGAGATTACCCTGCATGGATACACTCATCTCACTGAAAAAGTCGAAGGCGGGATGTGGCAGCAATTCATGGGCAACATCTACACCGCCCGCGAAGGCGAGTTTTACCAGATCAACTACGATGACGCCAAACAAAAACTACAAACCGGTCTGGATATGTTCCAACACATCGGCGTGTCGACGCGCGGCTTTGTCGCGCCCGCCTGGCTGCTCAGCCCGGAGGGGCGGTGCGCGCTGCGCGATTTGCGGTTTGAATTCACCACTTACTGGGGCGGCATTGAAGCGCTGCAACAAAACGTCGTTATCAAAGCGCCCACGCTGACCTTCAGTTGCCGTACGCGCCTGCGCCGCATTATCTCCAAACGCTGGGTGAAGTGTTGGAAGTTGTATAACTACAGCGCCCCTGTTCTTCGCTTGGCCGCCCACCCGGTTGATTTGAAATACCCGCGGGTTCGCGATATGCTGATCAAGTTGGCCAGCGAGGCGATTGACTCGCGTTTGCCCTTAACATACGCAGATGTGACCGATGGATGCGCGCCGCGTAGAACAGAACAGGCTGTTCCCACTGATTCACCCAAGGACGCAAAACACGCGACGAATGTATGACGGCTTGAACGGGTGTCAAAAAAAATGGAAGAGAAACGCGCCCACATCCGCCGCGGCGGACTGAGATAGAAATAAGAATGAATACTGAGTCCACACAGATTTCCGGCAGCCGCCACAAACAAAAACTGACGCGCACTGACCTGTTGCGGTATGGCATCCAAGGCGCCGTCTTGGGCGTTCTTGCCACTTCCGGCGTGTTTTTGTATACCCAAGAAGCCCAGACCTTCGCTGACCTGGCGTCGTTTCGCTGGGAATTTGTCTTGTTGCTGTTCCCTATGATTATCACCGCCTGGTTGTGTAACGGCGCGCGGGTTTACATTCTGTCGCGGTCGTTGGGGTACCCGCTCACCTATCTTCAATCGCTATCGGTTTCGCTTTCGACCGAGTTTGGCATCGCCGCCACCCCGGCGGGCGTAGGCGGGACGGTGATTCGCCTGTCGCTGCTTCATCGCGGCGGCGTACCCGTCGCACACGGCGCGTCCATGCTGGCGATTGACGTGGTGGTTGATTGTTTGTTTTTTGCGCTCTTGCTGCCCCTGACCTTTTATGCCTTGTTGCACGCCCCGGTTGTACGCAACGAACTGCCGCCAATTGATGGGCCGCGCTTTCTCGCCATGTTGTTGGTGGTTGCGCTGTTTGTCGGCGCCTTGGCGTTTGCCGTGAAGTCGGGCCTGGTGGTGAGGTTTATACGAGCGTTGGCGCAGTGGCATTGGGCCGAACATCACCGCATGCCCGCCCGCGTGCGATGGTATGAGTGGCGTTTTGTCAAAGAATTCGTCAAAATGAAAGAAGGCGTCAAACACATCTATAAACTCAAGCGCGGGGTGTTGTTGTTGAATTTCTTGTTAGCGAGTATTCAGTGGACCTGCCGCTATGGCGCCCTGCCGCTGATTTTGTTCGCCTTTTCTATCGACCATCAACCGGTGTTCTTCTTCTTGCTTCAGGGCGTATTATTTACCTTGTCGCTGATGATTGTTTTGCCTGGCGGCGGGGGCGGCGTTGAGCTGCTGTCGTTTTTTGTATTGAGCAAAATGATCCCGCCCCACCTGGTGGGCGTGGTGATATTATTATGGCGCTTCTTCACCTATCATATGTATCTGTTTGTCGGCGGGGCCATGTTTTTCTATACATGTTTGCGGATTCATACCCTGTTCCCGGGCAGCGCCCTCACCGACGCCGCTGTGGAATTTGAAGATGAATTTGACGATCAGGCCGAAGAAGAAGCCGCCTGATCGAATTGGGAATTAACAGGTGCCAGAATGCCCCGTGACGTCCATCCCACTTCATCTCAACGCCGATTGCGCCTGTTTGCGCTTCAGTTTGTCCCCATTGCCTCGCTCTTATTAATTAACGTTCTCTTTCTGGCGATGTTAGATACCCTGTTCGCCAATAAAAAACGGGCGCTGATTTTAGACACGCGCACCGAATTCGCCGCCATTCGTGAAAAAGTCAACCCCATACACGCACGGCTCAATTCGCTACTAAAAACCGACAACTATCTCGAAAACGCTAAGGCTTATCTGGCAGACTATTCAACCGGGTTTTTTGAGGGCGACCACCCCTGGTTTGGCATCATTCTCGAAGACGATGAACAAAACGTGGTCGCGGAGTTTTTCGACCGCGAAAAACTCCGCCGCTTCAATGATTCCACCAATTGCCTGTTTTCGCGCGACTTTCAAGCGCCGATGGTTTCAAGCGATTTCAAAATCACCCTGTTATACGCCACGCCCAAAAACTGGCCGCAAATCGAAGACATGGTCACACGCTATTGGCTTTACGCCTTCTTGTTTCTCGCCGCTACGGTATTGGTTTATGCTTGGCTCTACCGCAACGCGCTGTATCCACTGATGAGGCTGGGGGGCTCCATGCAACAAATGGCCCGCCCCGGCGCGGTGTGTTTGATTCAAAAGCCGCAACACGATATCGAACACGCCTTTAATCACCTCGCCCGCTTGCAGCGTGAAGTGTATTTCGGCTTTGAAATCGAACAACTGGCGGGGCGCCTTCAAGACCGCTCTGACGACGCCGAAGTGGTAGATGAGTTTTTGCGCGGCGCGGGCGAATCGATCTGCAGCGTGTATCCATTTCACTGCGCCGTCTCATTTCATTTCGACCCGGCTGACTCGAAGTTTGTTTCAATCGACCCGGTCAATGATGAAACGCCTGGTCTATTCAATGACAACACGCCGCGTTGGACGGGTAGCCAATGCGTTGAAATTCCGCTTCAGGTTGGCGAACGGCTTGCCGGCTGCATGCGCTGCTGCGCCCAGTCGCCGCGCGACTTTCCTCAAACTGAGTGGGACCAAATGGCGCTTGAGATTCAAAAGCAATGTGAAAACGGCCTCGCCCGCGCCTTCGCCCGCAGCCAGGCGCTGGTTGAAGAACGCAACCGCTTCGGCATCAACCTCGCCACCAACATGGGGCACGACCTGACCAACATCGTCGCTACCGGCAAGTGGGACCTCGACACCATTCAGCGCGCGCAAAGCATGGGCATCGTTCAGCTCAACCCCGAACGCGGCTCGTTCTTTGTCGAAGCGATCGACGGCCTCAAGAACAACCTTTATTTCCTTCAAGAGATGGTCAACATTTATCGCTCGTTTGGGTATGCGCGCCGCCCGCGTTATGAAGAGGTCGACCTGTCAGAACTGGTCAATGAACTGGTCGGGCTGTTTCGCCTTTCGACCTCGCGCGAGTTTAAACTCGACGCCCAAACGCCTGATAAAACTCTGGCGACTGTCGAACCCCGCCTGTTAAAAATGGCGCTGTTTAACCTGCTCGCCAACTCATCGCAGGCGATAGCGCGGGCGGACGTCAAAGGCAAGATCGATATTCACCTTGAACAACCGGGCAAGGATGAAATTACCATTTTCATCTTCGACAACGGGCCGGGCTTGCGTCACGCCAATGGCGAATTGATGTCGCCCGACGAAGCCCGGCGCGTTTTTCAATCAGGATTCAGTACAAAGGAAGGGTCCAGCGGCGGCGGGCTGGGCCTGGCGTGGGTCAAATCCATCGTCGAAGAATTTCACCAGGGCCGCATCCTCGCCAGCAACCGCCCCGAAGGCGGCGCCTGCATCTCATTCTCAATTCCACGAACGCGGGATGTTGAGTGACAATAGATTGTATACCCTGCGTGCTGCTGAAAAACTGTTGAAATCAAAAGTCACAACAGTGGGTAGTTTGGCCAGAATTGTCTTGCCCAAAGAAGTTTTTTCACAACGTCGGGTTGAGAAAGGCGACACTGGTTGTTTTATTGAAACGCCAAACGGGGTTGAGATCACGCCATATAATCGCCAATTTGAAGACGAAATGGGCGCGGCGAGACCCGGCATGCGCAAATACCGAAATGCTTTGCATGAATTGGCGCTGGGTATCTAACCCAGAATGGTTTGAAGAACACATAGAAAAGCGCGAAGGCCGTGCTGTGTAATTCACTTCATAGTCAATTACGCCGAGGTCCTCACCGACTCGACGGTAATGCGGTATTTGGTGGAGGCGTTGATAATGCGCATGAAGCCCACCACGCGGTTGTTTGAGGTGTAGAGAATACGGTCGGCGAGCAAGACATGGTCGCCCATATCGCGTTTGAGCAATTCAGACTCGCGGTCATCCAGGGTGGTCACTTCGTATGAATCCGCCGCGCGCACAATGGGAATGCCGTATTTCTTTGTGATGATCTCAAGCAGCGACTGCCCGCGCAGGTCTTCAAGCGGCAGGCCGGGGCAAAGGTCATGCGACACATAGGCGAGTTCTAACACTACAGGCTCGCCGTCAATCGAACGCAGCCTCAAGATTTTAAACACCTGGTGGCCGTTCTCGTGGGCGAAAAGGTCAGTCAGGTCGGTCGGCGAAATGGTCAACATTTTTTGAACGACTTCAGTGTCCCACTCTTTGCCGAAGTCAAGCATGTTTTCATGGAGCGCGGTCGACAGCCAGACGCCCTTCTGGCTGGGCGGCGTCTCGACAAAGGTTCCCTTGCCGGGGATCTTTCTGATATACCCCTTTCGGGCCAGCTCCTGCATCGCTGAACGAACTACCGCTTTGCTCACGCCTTGTTGCGTGCACAGTTGGTCTTCGGTCGGCAGTTGAGAGCCAATGCTAAGTTCACCGCTTTCCATCGCCGTGAGCAGGACGTCAACTAATTGTAGATATAATTTACGAGGGCTCTGTCGATCAATAATTTTCATAACATTATAATGGTTGCTCCAAGTTCTGTATTTTGTAAAGGCGCCAAAGACGTTTTAACAAAAATAGAACAACCAAAACTCTTTCATCCCTTCTATCGAAGCGGCCAAACCTCCTGTATGATGAATTTTTATCTGACATCTCTACCAGGAGGACAGTTCGATGACAAAACCAATCAATCGGCGCGACGCCGTGACCGCAATCGCAGCCGGGGCGGCGGTCGCGAGTTCAATGGGCGCATCTGCCAGTGAGGGGGAAAAATTGAAAGGAAATATCAAACAATCAGTATCACGGTGGTGTTTCGGTAACACGGTTCCAGACCTGAAAGAGTTTTGTAAAGCCTGCGCCGACATGGGCCTGGTGGGCATCGACCTGGTCGGCGAAGGCGACGCTAAGGTGATGAAAGACTACGGCCTGGTTCCGACCATGTTTTCGCCTGGGGCTGGCTCGATACGCGACGGGTTGAACAACCCGAAACTTCACAAAGACCAGTTGAAAGCCTTTGAGAAAAACATTTCACTGGCGGCGAAATACAAAGCGCGAAACCTCATCACCTTCTCAGGCGAGAACCACGGCATGAACGAGTATGACGGTATGCGCAATTGCGCCGACATTCTCGAGAAGGCCTGTAAGATCGCCGCCAACGAAGGCGTCATCATCTGTATGGAACTGTTGAACAGCAAGGTCAACCACAAAGACTACATGTGCGACAACACCTATTGGGGCGTGACCTTGGTCAAGATGGTCAACCACCCCAATTTTAAATTGCTCAACGATCTTTATCACATGCAGATTATGGAAGGCGACCTGATTCGCAACATTCGCGACCATCATGAGTCCTTCGGCCATTATCACACGGGCGGCAACCCGGGCCGCAACGACCTCGACGAAACCCAGGAAGTCTATTGGCCAGCCGTAATGAACGCAATCGTCAAAACCGGGTTTGACGGCTATGTCGCCCACGAGTTTGTTCCGCGCGCCAAAGACAAAGACGGCGCGCTCAAAGCGCTCCAACACGCCGTCGGCGTCTGTGATGTGTAACGCGATCCTCATTCTGCGCGACTGGCCGCTTTAGGGTGTATATCGTTTGAATTGCTCAAAGAAAGCGCCCTTCTGGGGCGCTTTTTTTGAGTTCACATAATAGAAACGAAATCAATTGGCGCTAGGCCAGGGCGGCGGCTTTACGGTCTTGCATCTCTTGAAGGCTGGTAAGCACAAAACAGGTGTGCGTGCAGGCGCAACCCGTGATTCGGGCGCGGCGCTGGTCGGCGGCTTGTGACTTCCATAGCGCGTCGATGTTGTAGTCGAAATCTTTGAGGTGGGCGAACGGCGTGGTAAATTCACAGGCCGCGACCGAGCCGTCGCTATAGATCACGCCGATGGTGCGCCCGGCGGTGATACAGCGGAAGGGCGAGGGCTTGTCGAGATACATATCAACCTGGGTTTGTAGCTGTTCAACAAATTGGTTAAAGGCGCCGCCCTCGCGCTGGTTGACCGCGCTGATGGTGTCGACGATCTCTTGCAGTTTCTCTTTGGGCGGCAGGTCGCAGTCGCGCGGGTCGTCAGGCTGGCGTACGTCTTCGGGGATATCCCACGACGAGAAACTCTGCCCGCGCACTAGGTCGAAGGCATGTTGAACGCCGACCTCGTCCCACAAAATTCGTGACAGCGGTTCGATCTGATCGTAGTTTCCTTTGTTGACATTGGTGAGAACCACCACGCGAAAATAGGGGTTCTCTTCAGCCAGTTTGACCAGTTGTTTGAGATTGTTGAGAATCTTCTTGAAACTGCCCGGCAGTTTCCGCAGGCGGTCGTGGGTGTCTTCAAGCCCGTCGAGGCTGACTTGAAACGAGAGAAACTTCTGGTATTTCGCCGCCAGGCCCGACTCAACCAACGCCTTCATGCGCTCCATCATAATGCCGTTGGTGTTGACCTGGACGTTGTGCGTCCCGTTGTCGCGAAAGAAGGCTTCGACGATGTCGGCGATGTCATTTCTGAGAAATGGCTCGCCGCCGGTCATGGCCACGGTGCGCAGCGGCGGGGCGGTGCGGGCGAAGGTCTGTAGCTGCTCCAGTGACATTTCGTCGCCGGGATTGTCGATGCGTTCCCAAAACATGCAGTGGTCGCAACGCATATTACAGCGGTCTGTCAAAAACAGAATGACGTCCTTGAGCCGCGACTCAGGGTAGACGTCCCAGTCGTCGGGCGTGGGGTGAACAGACGGGCTAAGCCATCGTGGCAAACGCATACAGTCTCCCAATCAATCCAGGCGCGTTGCTCCTGCGCCAACCGTAGCGAAATCATAGCAACCTCAAGAGGTTACGCAATGGTGAATGTGGATTCATTGTAGGGAATTGAAGGTCACAACAGCGTGGAGCGGTCGGTGGGGGCGGCGTAGCCCAGCGCGTCGAGGGTCTTTTGTAGGCCGATTTTCAGCGGCGTACGGGTGTATCCAAGTTCGGTGACGGCTTTGTGGCTGGTAAAGCGCCAGCTTTCAGAATACGCCCTCAGCGATTCGCGGGTGAGTTTGGGCGTCGCGCCAAACAGCTGCGCTTTGGCTTCTTCAAATAACGCCGCCAGATAGGCGAAGGCATCTGGAATTTGCCAGCGCGGCGCGGTGGTTCCCGTCAGTTCTGAGAGGATATCAAACAATTCGTTTTGGCTGGCGTCTTGCCCGCCGAGGATGTAGCGCTCTCCCGCCTTGCCCTGTTCAAGCGCCAGCCAATGGCCTTTGGCGACGTCGTCGATGTAAGAATACGTCCAACGGCGGTCAGCCGGGCCAAGGGTCCCTGGGATTCTTTTGCGGCAGAAATCGTCAACCACGGTTGAAATGTGGTTGCCCTGAGTGCGCCGCCCCGGTCCGTAGACCACGCCGGGGTAAACCGTGATCAGGTTGCGGCCCTCGTCCATCTGCGCGCGGGCGATGCGGTCAGCGGCGGTTTTGCTGCGGGCGTAGTGGGTGGGCGGCTCAACCCGGTGGTTGAGCCAGTCTTCATTCGCCAGAGTAGCATCGGTTGGCCCCAGCGCAAAAAACGAAGAGGTATACACCACCCGCCGGGCGCCATCTTCAAACGCGGCGTCAAACAGATTGCGGACGCCGTCGACGTTCACACGGTAAAAGTCGCTGGCGCTGCGCCGCCAGATCGACACCATCCCCGCCGAATGAATCACCGCGTCGCATCCCGCGCAGGCGGCCCGCAGCGAGTCAGGCTCAAGCAAGTCGCCAACAACATACTCGACCGGGTTGGTGCGCTGGCCCCCCGCTGGCAGGCTTCGGCACAGACCGCGCACCTCATGCCCGCGCGATACGCCTTCGCGCGCAATCACTTCGCCTAAATACCCTGTCGCGCCTGTCAGCAAGACTTTCATCCAGAACCTTCATCGGGTTGATATCAACAGCTTGGCGCATCTCAACCCAATCAACAAGAGCCTCAAGTTGATTGGGATTGAGTCAACCGCCGAATTTCATCAATGGTGATGATGTTGAATGCTTTCATCATAGCCAGCCAGGCAATGCCAAACACAATCGGAACTTGCAGGATATGAACGCTTGGGACCCAATATGCGACCGCCGCCGAAGCTAGAGTGGCCGCCGCCAGGGCGAACAGCCGCGCCCATGGCAACTGCAAGTGAAACAGCCGTAACCCGACTGCGCCCATGATGATGAGTAAGGCTATCTGCGACGCAAACGTGGCGATCGCCGCGCCCACCTGTTGATACAATGGAATCAAGACCCAGTTCGCTCCAAACGAAAATACCACCGCCAACCCAGTGAAGACCACCAGCCATCGCTGGCGGTCGCGCGCGGTGAACACGACAATCATGAGCGTATTTAACAAGGCGAGGTTGAGAGTGAGCGCGAGAATGGCGAGCACCTGCCCGCTGGGTTCGCTGGTCGGGCGAATCAGGTTGATCCATTCCTGAGGCCAGACAAACAACAACACCGACAGCGGGAACGACATGGCGAACAACACCGCCGTCGAACGGCGAAACAAGCGCCGAAAGGCTTCTTCGTTTGTTTTGTAGAGTCGCGAAAACACCGGCAACGCCGCCATCAGATAACCAGTCAACAACAGGGTGACGCCTTCGACCAACAGGCTGGCGATGGTATACGGCCCCACCGCGCCGCGCCCGCCCATCAAGGCTTCGATCATGACGACATCTAGGCTCAGATAAAAAATATTGAAGAAGCCGCACACCGCCAGCGCCCACGACTCGCGAAACAGAAACCCCACCGTCTGCCACGAAAACGCCGCTTGGTGAACCGGGAACGCGCGCCGGGCGAACCAGCCCAACACCGCCAGCCACAATAGCGGCTCCACCGCCACCGCCGCCGCCGCATAGATGACAGGCAAGTCAACGATCAGCGTGGCGGCGAGCAGAAGCAGCGACGCCGTGCGGACAGGCGCGTTGGTGTAAAAGAGATATTCCATGCGCTCAACCGCGCCGTAGCCGCTGCGCAACACCCCTGTCAGCGATAACAGCGCGGAGCCGCACATCGAGGTATAGACCACCATCAATTCATACCACGTCAGTGAACGCGCGCCGTAGAGATAGAAAAACGCGGCGACAAAAAACACCGCGCCCCAGGCGATCTTGAAGATGAATCCATGAAATAAATACGACGGGATACGCTCATGGTCGCGCGCGCCCTCGCGGGTGATGAGATTGTCGAGACCCCAATCCATAAAATGGCGGCACAACCGCCCCACGCTAAACCCGAACGTAATCAGCGCATAATCAGGATCGGTCAAAAAATAGACCAGCAACACATACCGAACCAACCCCGACCCTCGCCCAAACACATTAAACAGGTTCATAAACAGGGTGTTGCGAATGAGGGTCTTCAACGCGCCGTCTCCACTGGAGAGGCAGCGACGGGAGAGGCTTCGATTAATTTAAATTGAATTAACCGCACGCGGTTGTGTGCGTCTTCATTTGGCGCCGGAGAGAGAACCGGTTGAATAACAACGTGGTTGCGTTGTTTCACATTGTCAAACGCCGCTCTGATTGAACCCGATGAAACTGAGCCAGAGGGGGATATCGATGAAGTCGTTAAATAGGAAACGGTTGTGCATTCGCCATTGAGGCAAATTGTCCAGGTAAGAGCGGGCGCGTTTGGCGCTTGAAACTCCCAAAACAATTCAACCGTTTCCGGCGGCGTGTGAAAATAAAAGTCGCTGATCAACTCGGCGTTGTTTTTTATTACTGGGCCGTTGTCGTCAAAGGCGCGCGGGGCGATAAATGAGTGAAGTAAGTCGCCGTCAGCGGGGTGCATCCCGTCGTGGTTCCATTTCTGCATGACATCGAGGTGATATTGGGCGCTGGGGTCGTTGGGGCGCAGCCGCGCATAGCCCTTCATTTCGCGAATCGCGCTATCGCTCTCACCATCGCTCCATAATGCGAGCGCGTTTAGATAGGCGGCTTCGGGCTCGTCGCGCCAGCTTGCGCCGCGAAAGGTCTTAATCTCTTCGAACGGGGCGTTCGCGACGAAGCGAATGAAGTCATACACCGGCCTGGGGCCAATCGCCGGCGGGGCCGGCTGGCGAACTTCGATCAGCGCGATTCGATAGCGCGCGTCAATCGCGAGCTGGCCATAGTCGTGCTGCGCCGCTTGTTCATACCAACGGATGGCCTGCTGGTCATCGCCGCGGCGTTCATAAGCCTCCGCGCCGAGAAAATAGGGCCAGCCATGGCGCAGCGATGGATGCAATTTGACCGCTTGGTTGAATTGTTGAACGGCCTGGCTGAGGCGTTCGGGCGTCTTGTGGGCGAACAGCGCCTGTCCCAGCCGAAAGTAGCGATCCGCCTGTTGGCGTTGAACAGCAGGGTCAATCTGGCCCGCCAACGCGTCGCTCAAAAACGCCAGGTATTGCTCCGCGTTTTTGAGGGTCTCTGATGAATCTTGGTTGGTTTCAATCGTTGCCAGCCATTGGTCAAACGGGTCGCCCGCCGGGGCGGTATACAGGAGGCCGACCGCGACTGCGGCGATACAGGCGGCGATGAAACACAACACCAAAACGCGAATCGTCATGAGCGCCGCCGGGTCAGAATTTTTTCTTCTTGCGGATTTTTTTTAACTCGCCGTCAGAGGGCTTGTTGCGTATGAAAACATAGAAGGTAAAAAACAACCCAAAGAAAACCAGCGTAACCATCGAAGCGCCCAGCGTATCGGCGAACGCCATGCCGTCGGGGTCTTCGCTGCGCAGTTTTTTGACGGAATCAGATTGAGATTGAGCGCCCGTGGCGCTGCCGACGCCGATTTGGGCGCTGGCGAGATCTGATGTGATACAAACGAAAAGAAACGCCAGCAATGGCGCGAGACGTTTTATGTCCATACCGTCACCTCATACTCATGTCAGGTTCTTTCAGTATGACGGCAAGAGCGGTTTTCCATCAAGGCGAATACACAAATGTCGCCCGTCCGTCTTTGGTTTCAGTCGGCAGCAGCGACACCTCAACCACCCCGTTCATTTCTTCGCCGCGACGGCGTTCGATCACCGTCGACTCGACCAGGCGGACCTTTTTCAGATTGTTCCACACCGGGACGCGCAGCCTGACCGGGGCGCTGGTCACCACCTGATAGCCCTGTTGTTGGCGCCCGCCTAAGAGCGGGTTGGCGAAATAATCGTTGGTCTGTTCGATTAGCTTCATCGATAGGGTGTGATGAAACACCGTCTTACAACCGGGCCGCAATTGAACGCCAAGGTCAAGCCGTGGATTGTCAACCACGCTTGGCTGAAGCAATTGAAGCCGCTGGGGCCGGTTGGGCTGGTGTTCATAGCCGGCGGCTTTGATCCAGAAGGGCTGATACATGACGTGCTGCGAATCCATATCGAGCGCGAGTATAGAGTACAGCCCATGCACCGGGACCGACTCCGGCATGATGGTTCGCGCCATGCTCTCGCTGGCGCTGATTTCGCTCAAGCCGCCGTATTGCATCGCCTGGTTGAGCGCCGCGCCATACTGGTCATAGTTGAGCGTGCTGCCGCCAGTGAGAAACAGTGACTCCATGGTCGCGCCTTTGAGTTGCATGTGGCCAAAATCGCCTTGGAAGGTAAACGGCTCGCCGTCATATTCACCCCGGTATTCAATCTCACGGCTGAGCGCGGCGAAGAACAAGTCGGTGCGTTCGCCGCGTTCGACCGCGAAGGCGATCGCCTGAAAGTTTCGCGCGTTGGGCGCAGGGTCAAGCGGCAAGAGTTTGACCGACGCGGGCTTGACTTCGCCTTCAACAAACTCATGAACAAACGCGAATAGGTTGCCTTCGCCCGTAAATTTCGCCTGAAACAAGCCATCGCCGCCGGGGCTGAATTGTAGGCCGCCAGGGTTCACGCTCGTCAGCCGTTCGGTGGTTTCGCCGCTCGTGGCGGTAAATGAATTGGGGCCGTTTTCTTGCCAGGCGCCATTGACGCGGTATTGATAGTCTTGTTGGCCGCCGCCGCGCACCCAAAACAAGTCAACCAGCAAATTATCAACTAAATACAATGCGCGTTGGTAGGTCCCATTGCCAAAGCCAGCCACTTGTTCGTCGGTGTAGGCGGGCCGTTCGGTGAATTGCCCGGTCGCGGTGGAAGAGACATACACGCCGCCGTTGGAGGTCTCGCGCATGTTCATCACCAGCGCGTTTTTGGGCAATTCGTCGAGTTGCAGTTCTTTGTCTATCTGGGCCTGTTCTTCTCCGTCGATCACCACGCCGCTGAAACCTGCATTGTCGTTGGTCCATTGTTTGTCATGATGATGGACTGAAAGAGACAGCAGCCCCGCCTGGTCGCCAAACCGCGACCCGCCCGTATCGAGAAACACCGAGACAGGCGAATTGGCGCTGCGCATCCATACCGCCCCGGTTTGGGGCATGAGTGCGCTGGTGTGAGCGTCTTCAAGTATATTCAACAACGTCGGGCCGCCAATAACGGCGTGTTCGACCTTACGCGGCGCGTCTTGATAGATGCGGTTGAGCAGCGCGGCGCAGCGCTGGTTGCCAAACAGGCGGTAGCCGCGTTCGAACAATTGGACGGGTTGCATGTTATTTGTCTCGCCGCGTTGCATCATCATCGGCCAATCGCCAGTAGCGGTGACCAACTCAGTCGAAACGTCAAGCATGGCCTGTAGGTAGGGTTTTAGTTCAATATAGGCGTCGGGCGATGCGCTGCGTAACGCGGCGCCCGCCGCCAGGCATATCGACGCGGTAGTGGTGTGTTCATCAACGGTGGCGCCAAAAAACCCTTCGCCGGTAATGTGGTGGTTTATATTCTGTATAAAACTATAGCCAAGCGGATGCTTCCACCCATTTTGCACCCATTTTTCACTGTGTGTCAGCGCGCCCCAATAGATTTGTAAAGTTTTCCATTGCGCCATTTCACCCCATTCACGAGGAATATAATTAGATTTGATCGAGATGGCGTTAGCGTCAAAAAACACTTTCCCCAGATACTCCTCCAACTTCTCTATAAATGCGTCACGGTCGGTTTGGGATTGCGCCTTCCACTCGGTGGTCGCTTGAAGCAGGTCAAAACTCTCGATGAGTTTGGCGACTTCGGTTGGCTCGGGTTGGTCGACGCTGTCGTCGCTCAACGGACGGTCGAACAAACCAAGCGCGGCTTGAAGCCGCTCCGCCCCGCCTAACACCGCCGCTTTGAGCGCCGCCGCCCAGACGGAGGTGAACCGCCCGGTGGGTTGCTCAAAGGCTTCGTCAACGGCGCCGTCTTTCCAATTGACCTGCACTGCCAGCGCCCGAAACGACTCAATATCTGACGCTTTATAGACCGACCCCGCCGCGACAACGGCTTTGGCTTCCGGCGTGGCCGGTTCTTGCGCCGTCACTCCGAAAGAAAAAAGAAGCATTAGGCTGATAAAAAGAATGGTGTGAAGAAAAACGCGTGTCATCAAAATATCCTTGTCACAAAACTAAGCAGGGGGTTGAGTAAAACCGGGTAGGGTGGGCTCGCGAAGCAGCCCACCAGAAGTTAAGAAACCTATTCTCGGTGGGCGATTCGCCAAGGCGAATTAGCCCACCCTACCTCTGCTTATCGATAGGTAATACGTTTATAGAACGACAGATGTATCGTTGCCGTCTGAAGCGAAACAATATCACGACATGGGCCGTCTGCACAGAATCAGCGTCCGCTTCGCCTTTCAATGAAGCGGGTTTTGACTACTATATAAGCAGATTTTACTGATTTGCCCTGCTGGAGGAGCATCCTGAAAAGCGTCTGCGTCATTCCCGCCCGTTATGCCTCGGTGCGCCTGCCCGGAAAGCCGTTGATTGATATCTGCGGGCGCCCGTTGATCCAGCGCGTCTATGAGAAGGCCGCGCGCGCCCAGCGGCTCGACCGCGTCATTGTCGCCACCGATGATGAGCGTATCAAACAGGCGGTCGAATCATTCGGCGGTGAAGCGGTGATGTCGCCGCCCTCGCTGCCCACCGGGTCTGACCGGGTGGCGCGGGTCCTTGAAGACCTCAACCTCGACCACGAGGTGATTATGAACCTGCAGGGCGACGAGCCGCTGATCGACCCGACCGACCTTGACCGCCTGGTCGAGTGTTTTGAAGAGGCCCCCGGCGTTCAGATGGCGTCGCTGCGGGCGCCGCTGCACGAGCGCTCCGACGTCGAAGACGTCAATCAGGTGAAGGTCGTCATCGACCATGAAGACTTTGCGCTCTATTTCTCTCGCGCGCCGATTCCGTTTTGGCGGCGAAATCAAGACATCGAGTGGGCCCAGCGCCCCGCCAACTATTGGCTTCACCTGGGCGTCTACGCCTTCAGCCGCCCCACGCTTCAGCGCTACGCCTGTTGGCCGCGCAGCATGTTGGAGAAATCTGAAAGCCTCGAACAGCTGCGCGCCATCGAACACGGCGTGCGCATCAAGATGATCTCTACCAGCCACCCCTGGCCGGGCGTCAACACTCCCGAAGATGTGGAGCGCGTGCGCAACGCCTACAGCCTTCAGGAGGGCCCCAAATGAGCAAACCCACCCCGCCGCGCAGCGAAGCCATGAAAGCCGCCTTGTTGTCGGCGTTGGCCGCCCCTGGCGCGGGCCAACTCTATAACCGCCAGTGGCTCAAGGGCGTGTTTGTTGGAACCGTCTTCTTAATCGCTTCGCTGGCGTTGTTGGTCCCGGTTGGGTATTTTCTGGCGGTCTATTACTTAGAGATCGGCCAGGGAAACATCGAAAAGGCCGGCCAGTCGCTGCAGTTTCTGCGCGATGAGTTTTATACATTTCTTGTGTTGGCGGTCGCCAGCGCGGCGCTCTATGTCTATTCCATCTACGACGCTTACACCGAGCGCAAAAAACTCGACTCTCAACCGGGCGAATAATTCCACTCGCTCAAATCGAACCTGAATTCAACCATTCGATACGAACTGATTTCTTCGCGCCAATAGCGGCGGTATTCAACGAACCCACATGAGAGATACATCCGCTGGGCGGGGGCGAAAAACGCGTGCTCGCCGGTTTTGACCGATGCGCTGCTACAGCCGCGCTCCTTCAACAGGTTCAAGATGCGAATCAGCTGCTGGCGGCCGTATCCCAGGCCGCGAAAGTCAGGGTGGACGGCGTTCTGCCCGACCGCCCCGGTATTGCGCTGCGGGTCAAGCGAGCCAAAACCAACCAGCTGACCGCCGAGGCAGGTGAGAAATACACAAGCCGACACATCCGGGTCTTCAAGCGAAAGCCGTTCGATGCGGCGCCATTGCGCGCGGTGGTAGGCTCGTTCCTCCGCCGTCGCGGGCATGTCGTGATAGCTGGATCGCAATAAGGAGGCTATCGTTCCAGGCGGGAACGAGTCGGGCGAGACAAACGTCAGACTCGACATGGGCTGAGGCCTAGCCCTTACGGAAATCGCCGGCAGACAGTCCGCAGCGCGACATCACCCGATACATGGCTTCGCGGGTCAACCCTGCTGTTGAGGCCGCCTTGCGAACATCGCCCTCGGTTTCATCTAACAGTTGATTGATATAGGCGGTCTCGGCGCGCAGCAGCGCCTCATCGCGAAACGATTTAAAGTCTTGGGATGTGTCTATCGCCGGGGTGACTAGCGCCGAGGCCGCCGCAGGCGGCTGGGCGCCGTCGAGCGACAGGTGTTCAGGCCCGATTTTGGCTGAGTCGCATTGAAAAAACGCTGACTCGATCACAAACCTCATCTGGCGAATGTTGCCCGGCCACGGGTAGACCTTGAGCTGGTTAAGCGCGGCGGGAGTCAACTCGATCTCGCGGCCGTTCTCTTCGCTGATGCGCGACAAAAACTGTTGAGCGATCACAGGGACGTCATCCACCCGCTCACGCAGCGGCGGCAGGCTGATTCTCACCGCCGAGATGCGGTAAAACAGGTCGGTGCGAAACGATCCGGATTTGGTCTCGGCGTGAAGGTCGCGGTTGGTGGCGCAGATGATGCGAAAATCGCTGCTTGATTCTTTGGTGGCGCCCACCGGACGAAACCGCCCGGTTTCGAGACAGCGCAACAGTTTGGGTTGAATGTCGGCCTCGATTTCGCCAACTTCATCGAGAAACAGTGAGCCGCGATGGGCGGCTTCGAGTAGGCCCTTTCGTTCGACCGCCCCTGTAAACGCGCCCTTGGATGAGCCAAACAACGTCGCTTCGATCAAGGTGTTGGGCGTCGCGGTGCAATCCATCACCACATAGGCGTGAGACTTGCGCTGGCTGTTAAGATGGACCGCCTCGGCGATAAATTCTTTACCGGACCCTGTCTCGCCTTCAATTAACACGGGTAGCGAACTATGCGCCGCCCTCAACACCGCCTCATACACAGGAACCATAATTGGAGAGGGGCCGATCATGCCCGAAAATTCAAAATTGCGGTCGATGACCTTACGGCGGTAATCGTGTTCGCGCCTCAGGTTACAGATTTCTTCGAGGCGCTCGAGTTTTTCGAGTAAGATGCCGCTGGTGACAGGCTTCGAGAGAAAATCCCAGGCGCCCTGGTGCATGGCTTCGACGGCTTTTTCGATGGTGCCAAACCCGGTGACGATGATGGAGAGCAGGTTCGGGTGTTGCTCTTTGATTTGCTTCATCAACTCAATGCCGTTTTCTTTTCCGAGCATCAGGTCAATGATTGAAGCGTCGATATGGTTCGACGAGACAATTTCGAGAGCGTCAGACGGGGTAGAGGCCGCAAAAACTGGATACCCCTGTTGTTCGAGAATCGCCTTGAGCGTATCAAGTACCAAGACATCATCATCGACCAACAAAACCGAGACTGATTTGGGCTGGGCTTCGTCTGATTTTTGTTTCATAGTCCAAGCAATGCAAATTACACTATATATCTGAATTGTAATCGACCCGGTTACAATCGCAATGAGTATTTGTGTAAAAAGAAGAGTTAAATGACTACTTTGTTTGTATCCTACTGAACACATACCCCTCTAAACAAAATAAATCAAACATGTTAGGGGTGGGCTAGTCTTCTACTAATTTGTATTCATTCTCAGTTACATCTGAGTTGGCGCCGAGTTTGCTCAATTTCACATTGCATAACAATTTCGCCAGGATTCACCCTGGTCAAGCCAAGCGAACTACCATTCGAAAGCCGGAATGGGTCATTCGCTCATTTCTCAAACTGGAGGCTCTCATGGGCGCCGAAAATCAACAAGAATTACAAATCAACCAATACGTCAGTTTTGTCTTGCACGGCGAAGAATACGGCGTGCCCATTCTTAGCGTTCAAGAAATCATCCGTCATGAAACTCTGACCCGCGTGCCTCAAAGCCCCGAATTTGTCGACGGCGTGTTAAACCTGCGCGGCCAGGTGATCCCTGTGATTAACCTGCGGCGTAAGTTTGGCCTGCCCGAATGTGAAAGCGACAAAGCGACCCGCATCATCGTCGTCGAAGTCAGCGACCGGGTAATGGGCATCGTGGTCGATGAAGTCTCTGAAGTGTTACAGGTCAACCCTGAAGACGTCTCGAACACTCCGCCGATGGGAACCCAAGTTCGCCATGACTTTATCTCGGGCATGGCTAAGATCGGCGAGACCTTGGTGATCTTGCTTGAGATCGACAAGATTCTCACCACCGAAGAACAAATACTCGCAGAAGAAGTCGTTGCGTAACGCAAAAAACACCGTTGCGTAATCGTCATTATCTCCTTCTTAATTGGGGGCCTTCTCCGGTCCCCATTTTCTTGCTGTCTGATTCTGGGTGAAACACACACGCAGTAATTGATCACTATCATTCTACTAGATTAGTCTTTAATGATTCGCATCTGAAATTAGAGATGATTACTTGGGCGTAGTTTTCTCTACTCGGTTGAGGTGTTTGTTGCGGCGAATGGATGGCGCATACCCAAAAAAAAGCCCCGGACGGTTGTCCGGGGCTTTTGATTTCATGCGAGATGCGCACCTACGAAATCCCTTTATTGCAACGCCCAGTCAGGAACAGACGAACCGCCGACCAAGACTAAGGCTGATAGGCTTTCGCTGCTGTTCCAGTTGCCTGCGACGCCAGTGGTGTTGGTCTGGTGTTCACGAGTCGGGGCTAGGTCCCAAAGGTCAGCGTCATTCATCTGAGGCGAAAAGCCGATGACGCCGTTGACTTCGAGGTCTTTCACGATGTGAATTTCATCGGTAAAGAATGAATCCCAACCAGCGGCGACATTGTCGGGGTTGTCAATTTCATAACCCAGATCAGCCGCAGGCCATAACTCGTCGAAGGCAACCAATTTAATTTCAAAGTTATACTCGACCGGCGCTTCGATCCATTCGGTCACTGACGGGTCAGTCACACGAATCATCGCGGCTGATTCAAGAAAATTGTCGCTCACGTTCCATGGCGCGTGAGCGTTGGTCACATTGAGCGCGCCTTCGACGCGTTCAAACACAGGCGCCATGACAAAATCGGCTGACGGATCAATGCCGCCGTCGGCGTTGTTGAAATACCCAATTTCTTGGTCAAAGAAAACACCGTTCTCGATGTCGTTATCTTCGGCCCATGGGTCCCACGTATTGGGCATATCGAACACATACTGATGGTGGAACGGCGTTGTGTTTGTTGAACCCGCGTCGCCTGTATTCAAACCATCGATAATGATTTCGAGACGCTCATTCCGCCAACCGCCGTCCCCCGCGCTTGAGCCGCGGCCATTGGTCATGACAAACGCATCATCAATCACATTGACGCTAAAATAGAGCGCGTTGGTTTCATCGTCCCATGCAACTTTGAGGGTGATGTCCAAGTCGCCTGCGCCGTCTTCCGCCGCCGGGCTGTCGCCGTCCATGTTCATTGGAATGGTGGGAACGCTGGTCCAAACATCGTCTGACAAATCACCGTCGATCACCGGAACCGTTGAGAGTTCGGGAATCTCAAACGCGTTCACGTTGACTGACGTGTCTTGAGCCATCGCCGCGCATGCAAATACGGGCGCACACAACATTACTGCACTTCTTCGAATCCAGTCTTTCATATGTCTTACCTCCCCAAAAAGTGTTAGAAATGTACTAAGAGATTAATACTATCACATTCTTCCACAAAATCGAATAATTTTTTTTCATAACCCACTTTATTGTAAGCCTTTACAAAGTTCTTGTAAACGATTTTACACCCTGAGCAATTTTATCATAATGGTCATCTTGCCAAAATAGGCGCTTAGGTGACTTGATTTGACGGAAGTTTCAACAAGACAATTCTCACACATTTACCCGTTATAACAGCCACCGTTTCAACAAAAAAGGTCAGAAAGGCTTTTTAGAGAGAATGGATGGTATTCGCTTGAAATCCTTATATTGTGTTGTTATCATCGGTTGATAATACAATATATTGCGTTTGTGTGTGAGGATGGATATGAACGACTTGCCTGTGATTCAGCCGCATGAAGGGTCAGATCTTTCAGCGGCGTTGAGCGAAAACCGCCCCTCGTGGGACGAATATTTCATGCTGCTCGCTAAGTTGGCGGCGACGCGGTCAACCTGTTTTTCGCGCCCGGTGGGGGCCGTCATCGCTCGCGAAAAGCGCATGTTGGCCACTGGCTATAACGGCGCCGCCCCTGGCGCCTGGCACTGCATCGACAAAAAACAGTGTTACTGGCGCCAGCCCGAAAACCACGTCGAGGGCATCGAGCCGCGCGAACTGTCGCGCGCGGTTCACGCTGAAATGAACGCCATCGCACACGCCGCGCGGGCGGGCATTTCAATCGACGGCGCGACCATCTACTGTACCATGTCGCCCTGTGTGAATTGTTTTAAGGTCTTGCTCAGCGCAGGCGTCAAGCGGGTATTCTTTGAACACATCTATGATTTTAACAACAAAGGCGGCGATACGTTTTTGCTTGATTATTACAAACAATACGAGAACCAGGCCAAGGTGAGTCAACTCAAAGTGTCAGCCTCGGCGATCAATATCGCCAACGAATTTACCAACGAAATCACATCCAAGCGCCGGCATGAACATTACTGACGGCCTTGCCGCCTTTTGTGTTGCATCAAAAATGCACGTTCTTATCCATTCATGTGCTGAACCTTTCGCTGGGTCCTTGGCTGGAGCAGGCTTCGAGTGCGCTGACGTTTTTCCATGCAAGTTTACACCCCTCATCCTCCACAGAGATTACGCTTTCGCTCATCAGGTCAGCCCTTGAGGTGAATTTGTCTGAATCTGGATTCCGCCGTGGTGGACAAGATTAAAGGATATTGAGTATTAGTGACTCATCCGGGATTTGGATACGTTCTCTAATTGAATTAAAATTTTCAGACACGCTCTCAAGGATGATTTTTTTATGGTTGTATTTGGCATGGGTACAACTCTGCTCGCTTCGGCGCCGCTCCGCTTTGTTGCACAGGCGCTCCCTGAGTTGCACCATGCCTGAGTTGGATTGTCTATTATTAAAAGGACGAATACCGTTTTTTTGACCAAGTGATAGGGATCAAAAAAACATGTGAATTGAAAGAAACGCCCTGTCGGGCTGAGGGGAATGAGAGCCGTTACACCCGCTTGCGTTTTGAGGTAGGCAGAATGCTCATCTTCTCGCGATACTTGGCGACGGTGCGGCGCGCGATGTTGAGGTCATAATCGCGATGGAGAATCTCGGTAATCTTCTGGTCGGAAAGCGGCTTTTTGGTGTCTTCGTCTTCGATCAGGTTGCGGATGATTTCCATCACGCTCTTAGACGACATGTCGTCGCCGCCCGTCGAGTCAAGCCCGGTCGAGAAGAAGTATTTTAACTCAAACAACCCGCGCGGCGTCTGGACGTACTTCTTGTTCACCACCCGGCATACCGTGGCTTCGTGGATGCCCAACTCATCGGCGATATCGCGCAGCTTCAAGGGCTTAAGCGCGGTGAGGCCTTCGTCTAAAAAGCCTTCCTGCTTGTCCATGATGGCGCGGGTGACGCGATAGAGGGTGCGCTTGCGCTGTTCGATATTTCGAATCAACCAGATGGCGCTTTGAAATTTCTTTTTAATAAAATCGAGGTCTTCGCTCGAACAGCCGTCAGGGTTTTGCAACATCTCCCGGTAGCGCCGGCTGATGCGCAGCGGCGGCGCCGAGTCGTCGCTGACCCGAACCTGCCACTCGCGGTCGATCTTTTCGACAAACACATCGGGCGAGATGTATTCGTTGTTCATCTGTTGGTAGCGCATGCCCGGGCGCGGGTCGAGTTGAGAAATAATGTCGGCGATCTCTTGAACGTGCTTCTCGGTCACGCCCAACGCGCGCGCGATTTCTTTGAGGCGGCGGCGTTCGAGTTCGTTCAAGTGGTTGCGAACCACCTGGAGAATGTCATCGTCGTCAATCTCTAACTGGCGGCATTGAATTTCAAGACATTCTTCCAGGTTGCGGGCGGCGACGCCGGGCGGGTCGAAGCGGTGGAGAATTTTTAGTATTCGTTCGATTTCATTGACTGGCTTGTCAAAGGTCAGCGCGATGTCTTCAAGCGGCAGGTTGAGATAGCCGTTCTCGTCCAGCTGGTCGATGATATATTCGCCGATCTCATATTCGACCGAATCGTTGGTCGAGATGCCCAATTGCCAAAGCAGGTGGTCTTTGAGCGACTCTTCTTGGGCGATCTGCATGTTCATGTCGTCGTCGCCAGACTCAGAGTAAGACGATGCGCCGTGAGACACAGCGCCGATGTCGCTGGAGTCGGCGAAATAGTCGGCCCAGTTTTCGTCTAACTCGATTTGACCAGTTTCGGTGAAACTTTCATTATTGTCAGAACTTTCGACAGTAGGCGCTTCTCGATCTGCGGGGGCCGCATCGACTGAAAATTCTTCACGGCTACTGGCGTCGTCGTTGCTGTCGTTGACCTCTCCATCTTCAAGGAGGGGGTTTTCGACCATTTCTTCTTGAAGAAGCTCGTTCAACTCCAACGTCGACAACTGCAACAGTTGAATCGACTGTTGCATCTGCGGCGTCATGATCAGCCGCTGAGACATCTTTTGTTGGAGTTGTAATCTCTGATCCATTATTGGAACCAAAATTTATGTATAAATTTCCATGCCAATTTACTGTTTTCTTTCGAGGCCGTCAATGGGGAGATGTGGATTTTTTTATATAAATAATTGAAATAATTTAATTTATGCAACGAAAGGGCAGAGGGGTATTCGTGGCGAAAATTCGTATGCCCAATACTCTAGCAGCAGAACCAGATAAGGCAAGCCTACATTATGGCTCATCCGGGATTTGGATACGTTCTCTCAAATTGAATTTAAAATTTCCCGACACGATCTCAAGGATGATTTTTTTTCGTTGTATTTGGCATGGGTACAACTCTGCTCGCTTCAGTGCGGCTCCGCCTTTTTGCACAGGCGCTGCCTGAGTTGCACCCATGCCTGAGTTAGATTGTTTATTATTGAAAGGACGAATATCGTTTTTTGCCCCAATTCCAGGTCATCCAGCAAGGGAAGGATTCAAATATCGGAAGAACCTAAATTATCGTTCGAGATATTCTATTTTTTGTTTCATCAATGATTGAAGAAAATCAGACTGGGCGACAAACGCGTCTAACACTCTCACCGCCGAGCGCAGGCTTTCTTCGGCGCTTTGTTCATCAGGCATGACCATCATGCGCCAGCGGTTGTCTTCATGGTCAAAATGGGCTTCTTGCAGCAGCTCGTTCAACAGTTCAATCGCCAACGGGTGTTGTTTGGAACACTCTTGGATCAGCTGCTCCAGGCTTTGGGCGCGCGCCACTTTCTCACGCGGCGTCTCGCGGGGCGACTCTTCTGATGGGATGGTGTTGATGCCTGCCCGCGCCTGCGCCGCGAAGGCTTTGAGCTCGTCAATGGCGTCGCGCATCGCCTCGCGCATCACTTTGCGGTTGGTTTTGGGTTGATAACGAGACAGCGCATTCTGAAGAGTTTCGGGCGCCTGTGGTTGGTTTTGGGTGACGCTAGACAGAATTGTTTTTGGTTCAACCGGCGGCGCGCCAATGATGTCGGCGCCCAGGCTGAGGTTATAGACCGCGACGCCAAAGCGCTTGATCTCATGTTCGAGTAATTTTCGATAGAGGTTTAACGTATCTGTCGTCGGGACCTTGTCTCCGGTTACGCTAGGGACGTAATGGCTGACCCGGTCGTCGCGCGGCATCGCTTTGTCGTCGAAGATCGTCCCGGCGGCGTAGGCTTTGTCGCCGCTCATGGCGAGGTCTTGCCCCATCAACACGATCGGGCGGCAGCCCATGCGCGCCAGAATATGAAAGCCCGCCACCGCCACGCTGCCCGAGCCAAACACATCGCCCTTGTCTCCAGTCAGGGTTTGAAGCCAGGCGGAAATCGCATTGCCGCTGCGTTCCGGGGTCGGGATTTCGCCAAGCGGCGCAGGCGCCCCGGTTTGTTCGAGAGTCGTTCGCCAACTGGTCATGACCACGTTGGGGCCAAAATGACGGATGATGCGCGGGTGAATTCGCGGGTCGGCGATCAAGACGGTGTCGCTGGATGGTTCTGGTTCTTCAAACGAACGAACATTGCGCTCGTTGTGGTCCATGGTGAAGACGATGTCAGGGGTGACGCCGTGTTTTCGTAGGATGGGGTAGGCCGAGTTCACGCATGTGACCAAGACATGGCCCTGCATCTGTTTGAGCGCGTTGATGCGTTGTTCCAGCGACGGCCCCGGCGCCGCCATGACGGCAGGGGCGTCGGCGAATTGGCCCCACAGGTGGTTGACCCCAGCAAAGCGCATCAGCGCGTCGGCATTGTTGATGGTATTCTTCACAACTTCGACGCCATGATGAATGCGCGACTGGCGATACATGGTTTCGCGCTGTAAGGCGTCGCGCCAGGCTTTGGCGAATTGGGTGGGGTAGTCGGGATGCGTGCGAGTAATCAGCGGCGCTGCCGCGATCTGGTGAGACAACACCATAAAGCGCGGCCATTCGAGTTCGGCCCCGATGCTGTCGATGGTGCGCGCCAGTGGCTGTCCGACAAACAGATGAAGGCGGCGGTCAGACAACATGCGCGACAGGTCGACGTGAACAAATGCGGTCAAAAACAGCAGCGGGTCTGGCTCGACCATCGCCAACACGCCATTCTCGGGCAGGTGCTCTAACACCGCCATCGGATGGTAGCCCAAGCCCATGCCGATCAAGATCACGGCATGGTCGTAGTTTTGTTTGATCTCAAGCGAAGCGGCCCACTGGGCGACTTCGTCTTTGGGATGGAGGCCGCTGGTGAACTGGCGTTGGGTCGAACCGTCAACCTGGGTGGGTACATAGGTTTCGATCCACCCGTCTTGAAGACGTTTGCAGGGGTATGTACGTTCAATCAACCTGGATGCCGCCGCAGCGACGCTGTCGGCTTGTTCTCCGTTAATGGTGCGAAGAACGGCCAGGTTTTTTTGAAAGAATTGACCGCCGGACATCCCGGCCCGCCTTTCATCAATCGGTTGCCTTCTATTGTAACGGGTTTAAGAAGATGTCCAGACGCAAAACGCTCCCTGCGGCGTATTTTTTCAGCGAACAATCAATAAGAATACGACGCGCCATTTGAGTCCACTACGCGTACGCGCGAATTTCAAACACATTGGCGGTTTTGATCCCGTTGGTCGCGAGGATGCGCAGTTTGACGCCGTCGCCTGTTTCTGGCGTGAATTGATGGACGCGTTTTCGTTGGTAATTGCCTTCGACTTTGGCGATGACGCGTTCGTTTTCGCCGTGAGTGACGATCAGTTCATAATCGCGAACGGTTTCGGGTTGAGGTTCGCGCACCACGCTACGGCTATGGTGGTCGCTTTGGCTGTGAAACAACTGTCGGTTAAGCCGGGTGTCAAAAGTCAGGTGGACTTCGCGCAAGCGGTGGGTTTTCTCAAGTTTGAGTTGAATTGATTGCGGCATGTTCATCTGAGGGTTTGACGACCACTTGTTCATTTTTCGGTATACCCCACGGGAGACGCCATTGATGACGTTGTCAGCGCGGTACCAGCCGGGGGTTTCGCTGGTCGCCCAAACCGATGCGTTGCGGGCGAGGTCATAGGGGTCGCTATTGACCGCGTCGATGATATAGGCGTCGTCTTTCAGCAGCGTCTGTTGCAGTTCTTGAATGTTCTCTTTGTGCAATTCGTGGGGCAGGCAACTGTGCTTCACACACAGCGCGGCGGCTGCGCCGGCGGCCTGGCCCATCACGGCGCAGGTCGCCATTACTCGGGTGCTGCCAAAGGCGACGTGGCTGGCGCTGATATTACGCCCGGCGAACAACAGGTTTGAGATGTTGCGCGAATACAGGCAACCAAACGGGATGTTGTATAACGGCCCTTTGATGGAGATATAGGGCGGCTCAGAATCCCAAATGCCTTTGGGCGGGTGAAGGTCAATCGCCCAGCCGCCATAGGCGACGCCGTCGTCAAAGGTTTCGCCGCGTTGCACCTCTTGTTGGGTCAAGACATGCGGCCCCAAAAAGCGGCGGCTTTCGCGCTTGCCGGGCAGGTAGCCGATCCAATCGAGCGCCCAGTTTTCGCTTTTGGGGTACTTGCCGCTATTTTTGATATGGTCCCAAATGCCAAATGCGGCGGCGGCCAGTTCGTCGCGAATCATCTCGTTGTCTTTGATGATGTCGTGTTCGCCGCCCCATTCACACCACCAATAACCGTAGTCCCACGAGCCGACGCCGCGTTTGGGCAGGCCTTCTTTGGGCAGTTTGTGGGCCCAGGCGGGGGCGCGAAACGGCATGGGGCGCTCGTGTTGATTGGTGACAAACAGAATCGAACTGCCCAGCGTGGCGGCGTCAGCGGCGTCAGGCGCCAGCGGCTCGCCATATTCGCTTTTGGCTTCGCGGCCATGGCGATAGTCGGCCCCGGCTTCGGCGCCCAGGCGCCCGTCGCCCGTGCAATCTAAATACTGTTTGGCGTAGATGGTGAAGAAGTCTTCCGTGCTATGGCGCGAGACATACGCGGCTTTGATCTGGGTTTTACTCGCCATCTCAACGCCGCAGCAATGGCTGTTCAGCAGCAAGGTAATATTGGGCTCGCGATTGACCCATTCATACATGACATAATCAAACACCTGGGCGGACCGCGATGGGTTGATGACTGCTTCTTCGAGGCGCATCTCTTCGAGGATGCCCGATTCGCGGGCGTCGGTGTCTTTGCGGTTGCCGTGTTGGTCAGCCCCGACGATGTGCATGCGCACTTCGCTAGAGGCGTTGCCGCCCAAGACCGATCGGTCTTGTACTAACACTACCTTGGCGCCGTTTCGCGCGGCGGCGATGGCGGCGCACACGCCCGACATCCCGCCGCCCATGACCGTGACGTCGGTTTCGAGGATGTAGTGGTCAACCACCTTGCCGTCGCTCTTAATCACGTTTGATTTGCTTTTGCTGACGCGCGCTTCAGCGGGAATAGGCGCGGCTGTGCCTGAGATGGCCGCTGCGGCGCCTGCGGTTGTTAGAAAGCGTCTTCGAGACAGGTCGGATTTAGACATTTATCTCTCCCAAGTATTCAACAGAACGGATCAAACCAAATCTAAAGATAGATTCTGTATCGTACCAAACATTGAGCCAAAAAGCGAAGGCGGCATGCAGACAAAAAAAGGCCCGATGTAAAGGGGAATAAACATCGGGCTTGGGGAGGAATTACGAAGAGTGTCTTTCGTTTTTTAAACGAAGAGTTGTTCTCTTCGCTATACACCATTTGCAGAACTTATGCCAACTTGGGGCGTTGATGTTAAAAGAATGATAAAAGACTGAATTGTCAATGGTTACTTGCTGGTGATTGATTTGTTGGATGTGATTTGTGTGATCTTTTCGATTACAGAATTTGGATTTCTGTTTTAAATAAGACAGTAAGTGATGGTTCTTTTTGAGCGGGAATACAATTGCCTACTTATTTGTGGCTCATCCGGGATCTGGATACGTTCTCTCAAATTGAATTAAAATTTCCAGACACGATCTCAAGGATGAT
>CAZKYC010000047.1:0-31905 GCA_964556895.1 uncultured bacterium
TTAAAAACAAAGTGTTATAATAAAATTGTCGCCGAATACAAGACGGAGAATAACCATGAAGAATGAATCTGTTAAAGATATAATTGATAAAGCAAAACAAGACCACAAATTGTATGGAGTAACCCCACCCGGGCCTTGGCCTGCGCCTCCAAAAGACTGGATGGCAGGCAATGGCAACTCTAAGAAAGCAAGCCTATGTGAGGATTCACAAACTGCTATCGAAAAAGCCAAAAACTATTCACGCTAATCCTCTTTCGGCTGGGGGGCGATGTTACAAAAACCCTGCGGTTGAACGTCGAGCGCGGCGTTAAAACGGCTCGATAAGTTCTGAAACGCAATCAACCCCGTCAATTCAACCAACTCATCATCACTGTAGGCCTGCTTCAAGCGCTGCATCAATTCCGGCGCGGGCGGCTGGTTGCCGATGGTCATCGCCTCGGCGTATTCTAACGCCAGTTTTTCTTTGTCGGTGAAATGTTCGCTCTCGCGAAAGTTGTCGAGGTCGTTGAGTTTTTCTTCTGGCGCGCCGCGCTTGAGCACGGTCGCCGAGTTGATATCGACGCAGAAGGTACACCAATTGATCTGTGAGATGCGCACGGTAATCAATGCGCGCAGCGGCGGGTCAATCGGCGAGTTTTTTCGGTCTAAGGCGCCAAACAAGGTTGCCACGCCAATGAATACCCGCGGCGAGCGCCCCCAGATTTTGGCGGGTTCGAGCGTCTGGCCGTATTTCTTAATCTGGCTTTTAAGCAGCCAGCGCACATACCAGGGATACTCTTTGTCAGGTTTTGATTCGACGTATGACATAGCGTTTTCCTTCTGAGAGATTTGTTTTTAGTATAGCAAACTGTCGGCGATGCGATAAATGGTTATCGGCGAATCTGGCTTAACACCCTCTGGGCGCGGTGTTTGTAGGTGTGTTCGCCAATCACGCGGTTGCGGCCGTTGCGGCGCAGCGCCGCCAGCGCGTCTCGGTCAGCCAGCGCCTGTTGGATGAGTTCAACCGCTTCTTCGTTGCTGCGAAACGTGAGCGTCTCTTTGCCCGGCTCTAAAAACCCGCGTTCAATGTCTTCCACCCAGTCGCCAATGACCGCGCCGCCCGCCATGGGCGCGTCAAAGTCGCGCGTGTTCAAACAGGTGGGGCACTGATGGCTATGAATATTCAGGCAGAGTTGAGACGAGGCGTAGATGTCTGCGAGCGCATCATTGGGGACAAACGCGCGGCAGCGGTGTTTGAATTTGTCCGGCAGGGCGTCGCGCCAGGCGTCAGGCCCGCAGACCACCAGCCCCAGCGGCAATAGCGCCTCGACAATAGACAGCCGCTTAAAGTAGGTCGCGGCGTTATACAAGAAATACTCTACCCGGGCCTCTGTGGTTTGGAAATTTTTGAGGGTTTGTGAAGTAAATTGGTTTGCGAGTTGGGCCAGCTGGTTTCGTGTGTCCGCCGAGGGAGAAAATTCGTCTAACAATTCAAGAAAGCGCTTTGAGTGCGCTTTTCGCTTTTGTTCTTCGATGCGCTTTAGAATGTCGAGCGTTGTTGCAGACGCCAGTTTGAGTTCTTCGCCAATATTGGGCAGCGAACCGACATACGATATCGGGCAGGCGTAATCATCTTTCACTGCGCCCTTTTTCTCAAACATGGCCGCGGGCGGCATAAAAAACGCCTGCTTGGTCAGCCGCTCAAGCCAGGGCAGGTAGCTGCGGTCGCTGGCAATCACCCAGTCATAGTCTGAAAACGGCGATTGAGTGGGCGCGTCTTCATACAGCTGAGTATCGTCAACCAGCCAAGATACGCGCGGAACCTTCATCGCCTGCGCCGCGTCAGCGCTCAAGCCAAAGTCTTCAAGCAACGCGCCCGCCCAGGTGTTGATCGAAAAGATACAGTCGGGCTTGGCTTTGAGCAGCTCGCCCATCACCCGAAACGAAGTCGTGAACCCATGGTCATATTCTGACAGACGGGTGTGTAAACCGCATTGATGGAACCCGCGAAGAAAGGCTCGAAGCAATGGAAAATGAATATACGACTCGCGGTGAGTACAGGCCCACACCGACTGCGGCGCGCCCGCCAGAGCGCTTTGGGTGTGGGTGAGAAACCCAGCCAAGATTTCTTCAAACTGCGTATTCTTGGCTTGAATTGACGCGGCGGCGTCTTTGGCGGCCTGGATATACATCGGCGCCTGTTCATCCGACGGCATGACGCCCAGCATGTAGGCGAATTGATGATGCGGCAATAAAAAAAGATATTCCTTCTTCAAAAAATCATTTGCGTCGGCGAAGGCGTTGGCGCCGCCGAACAAAAACAACCGCGGGTGTTGAAATACCTCCGCAATTGTCGCATCCAACAGCGCGGCGCACCACGATTCGACATGGGGCTCAATCAAACAAACCGCAGATGAAGCGAACTCATCCAACAGTTGTTTGACGGCGTCCAGGGTGCGTCCTGAACAGAGGCCGGATAGAATGACAACCCGTTTTCCTGATTGAAAATGCTGGCGCAGCGCGACCTGTTGCTGCTCCAATAATGCCGGGCCGTTGTCTGCCGGCAGGTAGGTATGGGGCTCGGGTTCAGCGGTTATTCGCAGGCCGTGAACGACGCCGCTGCGCAGGCAGACCTCAAACCGGCTTAGGCGCGCGAGCGGATCGTTCAGCGCCTTCGCCAACTCAGCGCGGTGAAAACACAGCGCATACCAGTTGCGCCGCGCTTGGTTGTCGATTGCTTCGGGGAGCGGTGTCCATTCAGCCTGGTTCATGGGCGTCTCGTCTGCGATTTTGAAGGTCTTGCTACTAGAATAGTCCGGCTGGCCATAATTGAACATAGCCAGATTACGCTGAAAGGCCGATTCATGGTTGATCAACGCATCGCCCTGCCGCGATACACAGACTGTTTTGTCTGCGGCAGCGAAAACCAGGCCGGGTTTGACGTCGCCTTTTACGCCCACAATGGGCGAATCGAGGCCGAGTTTATCCCGGGGCAACACTATTGCGGGTTTCGCGACGTGACCCACGGCGGCGTGCTTGCGACGATTCTTGATGAATGTATGGGCTGGTCGTGCATCTTCTCGCGCCCCATCATGTGTTACACCGCCGAGTTGACGCTGCGCTACCGCTCACATGCGACCGCCAACCAGCCGCTGAAGGTGATAGGCGAGCTGGTCGAAGACAAAAAGCGCGTCATTCTGGTCAAGGGGCGAATCGAACGCGGCGACGGCGAGCTGGTTTGCAGCGGCAAGGGCAAATACGTCCCCATGCCCCAAGACCAACTCGAACAAGTGGTCGCCTACGCGGGCTGGAACGACCGCTTTCAAAACGTGTTTGAACAGATTCAACAACAGGCCAACGCGTGAGGCCCCGGCCTGCTTTCTTATTAGACCAGCGAGAGTACACTGTTGCCAATCCATGTGGAGGGCCATTATGAACCTTGTCGATACATTCGCCGACCGCACCAAAGTCAAAGTCGATGAATGCGGCGTCTTCGCGCCAAAGTTTGACGCCAACGGCTTGATCACCGCCGTCGCTGTTGACCACAAAACCAATGACGTGTTGATGGTGGCGTATATGAACGCCCAGACCCTGGCCAAAACCATCGAAATCGGCGAGGCCGTCTATTGGAGCCGCAGCCGACAGGAAATCTGGCACAAAGGCCAAACCAGCGGCAACACCCAAAAAGTCAAGGAAATTCTGGTTGATTGTGACCAAGACTGTCTCGTCGTCAAAGTCGAACAGATCGGCGACGCCGCTTGTCACACCGGGCGCCGTTCGTGCTTTTACCGCCAGGTGCCAGTGGGCGACCAGGTTACTGACGGCGTCGAGACCATGCCGCTCAACGAGATTGATTCAATCAAACTTTTTGACCCCGATGAGGTCTACCGCAAGAAGTAGTATCATAGCGATGTAGGGGCGCAGCGCGCCTGGCCGGAGGTCCTTTTATCTTGCGAGTTCAGGGGCTGGGTGCAGCTCTGTTCGCTTCGGTGCGGTTCCACCTCTTTGCACAGGCGCTCACTGAGTTGCACCCACGCCTATGTTGATTCTTCAATAATTAGAAAGCAGAAACCGAATTGAAAAGCAAGCAATATTTTGAGACGGCTTCGAGTTTTCCTACACCCTCACGGATGTCTTCTTTTGGTTCGATTTATACAGTGAGTGGATGATCTCTAAAAACTTCACTTCTTCTTCACCAGTGGTGATGGGCGGCTGGTTTTTTTGAATCGCCTTCACAAAATCATTGGCCATGCTGATGTGCACGTTCCACGGGTCAAAGTCGGTGTCAGGGGCGATGGTGACCGGCTTGCCGCTGCGGTCTTCATAGATTTCAAAGTAGACGTCACGCGACCACGCCACCGGGTCAAACGCCAGGCCTGACTGAGAGCCATAGATGCGAATGCGCGGCTGGCGGTTCATGTGGGCGGCCCAGGCGCGCTCCCACATCACGTTGACGCCGTTTGAACAGCGCAACAGAGCGGCGCCGTGTTCTTCAACGTCAAACTTGACATCGCCCATGGCCGGGTTGTCGACGCCCTGAAAACAGAAACCGTCAACCGCGTTCACCGACAGATCGGGGAACAGCCAAAACAAGATGTTGAGGTCATAGATGCCCCAGTCCATCACCGCGCCGCCGCCTGACTTTGATTTGTCGAGGTTCCAGGCGGCCGATTGGTGGTAGTCGATGCCAGGGCGGTTGCGCCGCGACACGCCCGACATAGAGACGTGGTAGACCTCGCCCAAGTCGCCCGACTCGATAATTTCTTTGGCTTTTAAGACCGTGGGGCTAAAGCGAAAACGGCACGAACACGAGCCCAGTTGTAGGCCCGCTTTTTTGGCGGCTTTATTGATTCGCACAGCCGAAGACGGGGTCGGCGCCAGCGGTTTTTCGGTCAAGACATGTTTGCCCGCCTTGAGCGCGGCGATGGCGATCTCTTCGTGAACGAAAGGCGGCGCACAAATCACCACGCCGTCAATCTCTTCGTGTTCGAGCAGCTCGTGGTAATTTTTGAATGACAACGGTACGGAATGTTCGGCGCTGACTTTCTTTAAACGGCCCACGTCTGGGTCGGCGATGGCGTACACGCCGCACCGTGGAATCTTAGTAAAGCCGCGGATGTGTTCGACCCCGATCATGCCGACGCCTATGACGCCAATGCGAATGTCACGTTTGCTGTTCATGCGTTCAAACGGTCTCCCGAAAATCTGGTTGCTCTCATTGTATCGAAAAACGCCTCAAACCGCGATATGGACGGCGCGCAAAACCCATAAAAGCGGCATTGACGAATTTTTGTTGTGAGAACAAGATGTTGGCGCGGAGGCTCCGCACACAAACCATCTATGTAGGGGGTGTTATTATGGATATGACTCGCGACGAACTCAAATCAATCTTGCGTGAACTCATACAAGAAGACCTGCCGGTGGGACATACCGCCATCCCAGAGAAGTGGGTGGGCGGAAAACTCTATCTCGAACCGCGCGGCGGTACGGGCGCCAAAGAGATTCCGATTGACGCGTTTTTTCATAAGATTGTGATGGTGCGCGACCGGCTTCGCGTCATGGAGCAAAAGATCAACGCCCATAAGGGGCTGAACGATGCCGACAAGGTCGAACTGCAGCAGTACATCACCAAGATTTACGGCACACTGACCACGTTCAATATTTTCTTCAAAGACAAGGCCGACCACTTCATCGGCGACTCAGACAAGCGCGGGTAGGGGGGGCTTACACCCAAACTGAATTTGATTGTGTTCGTTGGGGTGCTGCGCGCTGCACTCAAGAATATTTCGATTAACCACGCGAGGCGCAGCACGCTGCGCCTCGACTATTGGTTGCTTGATTTGCTTTCTTGGCCCCCTTTTAAAAACCGGGGCGTCTATTTACCACGGCGTTACTGCCAAACTGTTTGTTTATTTACGGCGGAGCGAGATGGCGCGACCCTTCATACATAGGCTACATTCTCATAGGCTCGCTCAAAACGCAAACCAATGCCAAAAAAATGAAAATAACGCAGGAGTTAAAAAATCAAATGCGTTATTGTGATATCGCATTGAATAGGCCTACTATAGGAGGCCAATAAAAAAGACAATTCAGGCTCATCCGGGATTTGGATACGTTTTCTCAAATTGAATTAAAATTTTCAGACACGATCTCAAGGCTGATTTTTTAATCGTTGTATTTGGTATGGGTACAACTCTGCTCGCTTTAGTGCGGCTCCGCCTTTTTGCACAGGCGCTCCCTGAGTTGCCCCAATTCCAGGTCATCCAGCAAGGGAAGTACTCAAATATCGGAAGAACCACAAATTCGTTGTTTTTTGTCATTCGGCTTGGCGTATTGTTCTCATGCGAATCGGACCGCCTGCGGTTGACGCCTCCCCTTAAAATGGGCGGCGACACGCGCCATGCTACCTTCATGAAACCTCGACAAATCGAAGTTGACATATCCGCCTTGTGTTCGATTAACCATGTGTGCGACAGTTGCGCGGGCCATGCTCGGCCGTTTTGCTGTGGGCAGTATGAGATTTGCATCAGCGAAGGCGAGATCGCCAAGATCGACGGGTTTATCGCTGAGGCGTCGCGCGATTGCCCTGATCTCGCCACTGAAGATGGGTATGAGAATGTGATTGAGCCGGTCGACGACGGCCTCTATTGCATCGATGAAAACGGCGACGGGCAATGTGTGTTTGCTTACGCTCACGGAGACGAGATGCGCTGTTCGCTCCATTCGGCGGCGTTGCGTTTGGACGCGCCCATACCGACCGCCAAGCCGCGCTCGTGTCTCTTATGGCCGCTGGCAATCTCAGGCGGGCGCGCCAAAACCCTGTCAGTGGTTGACGACGCGATGACGTTTCATTGCAACAGCAGGCGCCGCAGCGGCGCCAAAACCCTGCACCCGTCTGTCATTGAGATTTTAGACGATGTGTTCGGCAAACCATTTCGCGACGAAGTCGTAAACGCCGCGCAACAAGCACGACACAAAATCACCTTGCCTCTGCCCGACGCCCTCAGCGACGAACCGTAACGCGCGGATTGTTGTTTGGGTGAAGGCCACTAAGATGAACGTATGTCAAACTCAGCCCAAGCGCCCCCCGACCGTGATGACCGCGACCGTGAAATCTGTATGTGTTACCACGTCTCGTTTGGCAAGATCGTAAATTTCATTCGCCGCGCCAAACCGAAGGTGGCGTCTCAGATCAGCGAATGCCACGGCGCGGGCACGGGCTGCGGCTGGTGTATCCCGTTTTTAGAGAACATCCATGAGAAGATTGAGAAGGGCGAAGACCCGGCGCCAACCATGCCCGCCGACGAATACCGCCGCCGCCGCTCCGAATATCACCAAACATTGAAACAAAAAAAACAACTAGAAGCGGAGCCGTAGGCGAAAACGTTTTCTCAAAAAATTATCGACAGCGGATTGCTTTGGTCGTAGGGGGGGCTTGCTCTGCCAAGATGAACACAATGCGAAAAAAGGGCTTACGGGTTATCGCCCGCCTTTGCGTTGTTTATTCATATAGGCCATACCGATTCGGGCTTCTTTTTCGCCGCCCAGTTGAGACTTTCTCTCAAACTCTTTGGCGTCGTGTTTTGATTTTCCACTGGCTAAGCGGTCGAGTTCTGACACTAAACCATCAGTCACGCCAAAGCCGCTGGCCATCAGCTCGTCTTGAATCGTCCCCGGAACGCATACTTCTTCTTTATCGTTTTTTTCCATCCACTGCTTTTTGAGCCAGCTGCGGACAAATACCGAAGAAAGCAGAACGCCATCGACAGGCTCGATCTCTTTGACCAGTTCTGTGATGGGATAAAAGTCATGATCAGAACAGTGGAGAAAGGCATAGACCGTGATCAACAGGTCGAGTTCTTTTTCCTCACACCCATCACAACTTAAACTCTTTTCATCAATTGACTTGAGTTGCCCACAGAGGATACATTTTTTTGAGGCCATGCGGTTCGTTCCGGTCACACAATAATTAAGCAATAGTGTACTACATACTTTAAGAATCGGAACAAGATCGCCGTTCTTAAACATTTTTGTTGAGAATTGGCCCAGAACCGCCGCCAAAACCTTGACCAACAGCCCTAACCCGGCTACCGTTTTACTCTTGCGTGACTTTTTACGAAAAAACAGGATGATCATGAAAAGCCATATTGCCACTCAAAAAGAGATTCAACAATCACACAAAGTTCACCTGATTGACGCGGAAGGCAAAGTCTTAGGCCGTCTCGCCAGTGAAGCGGCGAAGATCCTAACTGGAAAAAACAAGCCTATTTATACGCCGTTTCTTGACACCGGCGACCACGTCATCATCATCAACGCCGACAAGGTGCGCCTCACCGGCGCCAAGTTGGAAAAGAAACACCACACCTATCACACCGGCTTTCCTGGCGGGCTGAAGACCCAGCCGTACCGCATCGCCATGAACGAAAAGCCAGTAGAGATGGTGACCAAGGCGGTTTGGGGCATGTTGCCCAAGACCCGTTTGGGCCGCCAGATGTTAAAAAAACTGCGCGTCTATAAAGGCGAGCGTCATCCCCACACCGGCCAACAGCCGGTCCCATTAGAAGTAAAGGCTTAGGAGAGTAGAGAACGATGGGCGAATCTTATATTTCATACGGCACAGGCCGACGCAAAAACGCCATCGCGCGCGTCTATTTGAAGAACGGCGCTGGCGAAATCGTCATTAACGGACGTAAAGCGCCGGACTATTTGATGAGAAAATCGTTGGAAATGATCGTCAACCAACCGTTTGACGTGACTGAAACCATCGGCAAGTTTGACGTCTACGCCAATATCGTCGGCGGCGGCCTCAGCGGCCAGGCAGGCGCCTTGCGCCACGGCATCGCCCGCGCTCTTTGCGCATTCGACAGCAAATACCGCCCCGCGCTAAAAACCGCCGGACACCTCACCCGCGACCCGCGTATGGTCGAACGTAAAAAATACGGTCAGCCCGGCGCCCGCAAACGCTTCCAATTCTCGAAACGGTAGAGTTTGTTGCAATCGTTTATCAAAAGGCCAAGCAAATGCTTGGCCTTTTCTCGATCTACCTTAAACAAATTTTTGGCTCATCCGGGATTAGGATACGTTCTCTCAAATTGAATTAAAATTTCCAGACACGATCTCAAGGATGATTTTTTTATCGTTGTACCCAGGCCGCACTCACGGGGATTGAGAAACACTGAAAACGGTTTTTGTAGTTTAGGATTAAAACAAACCGCCGTGAGATTGCTCTCCCAACGGCGGTTTTTTGTCGTTCTGATTGGATATTACAGTTCGTCTGAGTCGATGTCTGATGCGAACTTCACATTTTCGCCGAGTTTTTTCTTTCGTTCTGCGGCTTCTTCTTGCATGCGATCTTCCTGGTCTTGGGCTTTTTGTTTGACGAAGCTGCGGGCGGTCAGGTTAACGCCCAGCGCGATAAAGATGCCCAGCGTACCCAATACGCTGATGAGTTTGGCGACAAGAGCGGTTGTGATCATCGCCAGAAACGCAGACAAGAACCAGCAGGTGATGACCCAGATGGTACGCCCCATTTTCAGGTGGGCGTCGCCGCGGTGAAAGATGCGGTCGGCCCAACCGGTTGAAACCACCGCAGCGAACGAGACATAGGTAGTCGATACCGGAAGCCCGATTCCAGACGCGAAGGCAATCACGCTGGCCGAGACGGATGTAATGACTGACGCGCGCAGGGCGTCGTAGTGTTGGAGTTTGTGATCTTCGGTGAATTCAGATTTTGGCGCGAGAACTTCATCGTCTTTTTGTTTAGGAACAATAAACCCGGCTATCCAAATACACCATTTGGGCGCATAGAGGCGGACGATATCGCTCTGGCTGCCGGTATTGACCTCAGCGCGGGTGACTCGCTGGGCGTTTACGGTGGTCATGCCGAGAAACAGCAAGATGCCGCAGCAGAGAAGCATCCAAGATGGCACATCATAATGATGCGCGAGTTCGCCTTTCTGTAAGATCATAATGGCGGCCAGGCCGGGCGAGGCGGCGTTGGCAAGGTCGTTTTGGCCGAAGGCGATGGCGATGGCGATCATGCCGATGATCGCCAAGATGGGGAACAGGCGGGCACGGATTTTATCGCCGCCGATTTGCATGATGATAAATGTAATGAACGACAGGATTCCCCACACAATGATCATTACCCCGATATAGTCTGAGTTGCTTAACACATCAAGCGTTTCTGATTTAAACGCCTTGACGGCTGCAACGCCACTCATGCCTTTAAAGATCATGAAATACACAAGACCAGTCATCAGCGCCCCGGCGATCCAGGGGCCGTGTAATTTTATTTTTCTTATCTCTGTACAGTCTTTTCCTATGGCGCCTCGAAACGCTCTCTGTATGAGAAAGCCAGCGATTCCACTCACGAAAATGGAGCAGACAATGGCGATTAAGACTTGGATGCTTTTGTAATTGTCGACTGAGTCAAACCCGCCCAACATCAACCCGCCGCCCAGCAGCGCGAAAACCAGCCCCGCTGTCGTTGAGACGGGCATGCCATACGCAGAGAAGGAATAGAGCAAGACGGTGTCAGTGATATATACCGCGAGATAAATCGCTAAGGCGTCGCTCATCGTGACGGTTTCGGGTAAGAAGATGCCCTTACGGGCGGTTTCCATGACGGGCGACGACGCCCAGGCGCCGATGATGACAGCCAGCCCCGCCAAAAAGACAGCGTTTTTACGCCGCATGACTCGAGCGCCGAATACGGCGTTGACGATATTGGTGGCGTCGTTTCGCCCAACTTCGACTGTGTCCCAAATCAACATGCCAACCGCTACAGCGACTGCTGTGTAAATAAAAAATGTCGAGTCAATCATAGATATCCCTACGAAGCGCAGCATTTTGACTGGGCGAAATAACCACTGGGAAGCCAAATCCCCCCAAGATCGCTCATACTATAACAAACTTCAAGTGATCTTAAACAGGTCACGGCATTGATTTAATGCAATTCTAATAATCGGGAGATGGGGCAGTTTTTTTCTAAGAAGTACGCGTAAGGATTCGCGCGCCTTTGATTTGTATAGACAGGTTTGGCCATCAAACCAATCATGAGGCATGACGTCCGCTTCGAAGATCAAGTCAAACCGATAACCGAACGCCTATCGAATTTCGACTGGAACGTAGCGGAGATAATCATTTTGGATGCCGTTATCTTGTCCAATTGCTGTGTTTACCATCCAAACGGTTTTTGTATTTTCATCTTTCAACTGGCTGAGTGGAATAGAAACTTCAAGCGTCAACCGTTCACCCGCAAGGCCAATCGCTGAGAGGAATTCCAGGCTAGGTTTAGGCTCATCTTGTTTAAACAACTTGTCGTCAAGCCAATCAAATTGGTCGTCAGTCACGTCATGTACTATGGTCTTTACCGCTTCGATCACGTCGCTTCCACTCGACTCATTGGCTGAATTGAGTTGAAAATCATACGGATCGTCAGCCACTTTTTGGGCTGATTGTCTTACGATCGACCAATCCCCGCCGCTGTTGAGGGCGATAACTGAAAAATCATAGCGGCTGGCGTAATCGCGAGACGGGCTGAGCGAGACGCGAAATTCGGCTTCATCAGAGGTCAGCTCTGACTGAGAGACCTGAAGCCCAATGTATAGTGCATCGCCGGATTGAGAAAACTGGGCAATCGCATTGGGTGGATGTTGTAGCGAAATCGTCGCGTTGGCGTCGGTTGCGGAGTCGTTCCATGCCCCATCAATCTCTGGCGGCTGGGCGGTTTGAGCCGGCGCGACGATGTCTTCGACAAAATCGCCGTTCAACTCATGATCAATCAGACGTCTTTCGAGTTTGGCGGCGTCGATAAATTCTGACTCGCCAAACCATGACGATGCATCATTCAATAAGCTGTGCGCAAATTCGCTGCGGTTGTGGTCCCGCAACATCAGGGCGGCGCCAAAATAGGCTGTTGATCTATCAAGCGATGGGTAGGCGTTGACGGCTTCATTGATGCGGGCGCGGATACTTTCTTCGCGGCTGTCGCCCAACGCGGCTTCGCGGGCAATGACCAGCGAGACGCTTGGCTGTGACTCAAGCGCCAGCGTGTAGGCTTCTTGGGCGGCCAGTGGGTTGCCTTGGGCGTGATAGACCGCGGCCAGGCCCGCCAGATAGTCTGTGTTGGCGGGGCGGTGTTTGATCAGGTTTTGAAACAGCCTGGCGGCGCGGTTCGTGTCGCCAGTATCGAGACAATGGTTCGCCCACCAATAGACCTGGTCTTCCATGCCCAGCGTGATCGGGCGCCGCTTAATATTGGCCGCGCTGGGCGCGCCGCGCAGGTCTTTTAACAACACCCACTTCTCAGACCGAATCTCGTCTTCACTGAAGGCCGTATGCTTGACCGATGCGCGGTAGATTTGCATGCAGCCCAACAAATACGCGATGCGGTCAACCAGCGCCTCGGCCATTTCAATTTGCTCAGGCGTCGTGTCCGCTAACTGAGTGAACGAGGTGATGCGCAGCAACGATTCGCGCGTCTGGTAAAACTCAGACGCAACGTCTTGAAACGCGACCTTGTGGGCGGGTTTGTCGATCTTGTCTTGTAGCGCTTTGTAGTCGCGGCTTTTTTCGATGTTGGGGCGGCGCCCGTTGCGGACGTCGATCATCTCGCGAATAAAGTTGACGCTGGTTGAAAGAATAAAGCGTCCTTCGTCAACACACCAACTTGGCGTGATGGGAACAAACGGCAATTCGGAGCCAATCGAGGTGATCTTGACCCCGCGGTGGGTCTCTTCATTGGCGCCAATGGGGATGTTGAACTGAAGCATGGTGTTTACAAACGCATCTTGGATTTTTGTCAGCGACTGCTGTAAGCGCGCTTCGTCTTTGACGCCTATGATAAGCGCGGCGTGGTTGGCGGGCGCGACGGCGTTGAGGTCGGCCAGCGGCCTGACGATACAGAAGGCGTCGTCCATCCAGGCGAGCAAGTCGCGCTCAATGTCGAGGCCGACTTTGTTCATAAAGTCGGTCAGATCGTTTTTGATTTTCTCGCCTTGCGGCATTTTCTGTAACGCGTCATTGCCGATCAACCAAATGTCTTTGAGGGTAAACACATTGGTGTATGAGAACGAGCCGGTCTGGCGCGGCAAATAGTTTTCAAGCGGAAACACCAGTTTGGCGCGGTTGAAGATATCTTTGATGTGTGGGGCGAGCCGTTCTGAATCAAGAGCAACCACAGTGGTGGTTTGCTGCAAACCGCCATCGTGAAGAATCGACGCGATGCCATTGGCGTGAACCGCGCGCACCGCGTCGAGGCCGGCGGCGACACCGCTAAATAACGCGTCGGCCCACTCTTTGTCTTCACCCTTGGCAGTGAGTTGGGCGAACCCTTTGGCGGTCTTGGCGATGGATGAAACGCTTTCGACCATGCCCGCGATGGGCATGTATGACAGCCAGGAGCGCGTCTCTGGCATTCGCTGAATGAACGATTGATAGTCGGGGTTGTCAGCCAGGGCGTCGCCGGGGTAGTCAAAACGGTCGATTAAATCAATCACCAGCGGCTTGGATGTGGTCAATATCAACTTGTTGTTATAGAGGGTGTATGACAGGCTGAGGCCGGGGATGCGCCCCGGGCCGAACAAAGAGATGATGGGCAGGCCGTCATAAAAGTCGTCTTCAATTTTGACGACCGGCGTGATGCTGACCAGGGCCTCAAACAATTGGCGCATGTAGGCCTGCGCCTGCTCTTCATTGGCGACGTCAGCCAGGTAGATGACTGTCGGGATGCGGTTGAACTGTTTGCCAAACCCGGTGGCGGCCAGACACCAGCGGGCGCCGAAGATTGAGTCGAGTTCGCCGATGTCAGCCGATTGAAGGGCGGCGTCCCACTCGTCCATAATGACGCGCCATTCCAACACGTCGCTCATAGTTTCGCCCAGTTGGCGCATGGCTTCGTCAAAATGGGTGAATGACTGGGGCGCGTTGAGCGACGCGTCGGCTTCGACATAGAAGACGACATCCGCCGGAACAATCTGGTCAAAGCGCGCCTCCTGGCTGGCCGCGCCCATGACGATTAAGAATCCCGATAGGCATATCGCAAGGCGAATTGTGTTGATCATCTTCGTGGCTCCGTTGGCGGTTGACGCCGGATTCAGGCTAGATCATCGACATAAAAGTAAACAACGAGGCCCCCAGGCCAATCATGGCTTGGCGGCGCTTGAGTTCTTCGAGTTGGCTGACAGCGTCTAACTGCTCTGTAGCGACAGCGCTATCAGTCTTTGGTTCATCGCTGGTATTCAATGCGTTAAACTCTTTCCGAATTGCGCTGAGCGCGATCGACGCTTCTGATTTTGTTTCGAGGGCTTTATAGGTTTCGGCCAATGTTTCGCTACGCTCGCTGACCGCGTTGACGCCGGATGAGATGTAACTGCTAGCGAAATGGGTGACTGCTAACAGCGCCTGCTGTTGAACCGGGTCGATCTCTGGTTTTGGTTGTTGAGGATTCTCAGCAATTTGGAGGGACGGCCCCTGTATCTGAGGAACCACAACCACAGTAAACAACGCCAAGACGACGCAGGCCGCCATGATAAAGCGCGGCGCCAACATCCAACTCCAACCGTTGCTGGTTCGGCGAACAGGGCGCGCCAAGCGCTGATGGACTTGTTGGACGGTATCAGACACCAAGTGGTCAATTTCATCGTCTGACAGGTCGGGCTGCATGGCCTGGTCAAACATCGCGTAAGCGTCTAATCGCCTCTGGTCTTCGGGGCCGCTCTCAAGATGTTGGGCGACGCGGCGGGCCTGGTCGTCATCGAGCAGGCCGTCGTAGTAGCGCGATACCATGTCGGGCGTAATGGGTTGGTTCGCCATAGTTTTTTGTCCTGTATCGTTCTTATTCAGCCGCGCCGTAGACTTCTTGCAGCACGGGCTGAAGGCGTTTCATCAATTTTTTTCTCGCAGCGAACAGTGTCGTGCCGACGGTTTGTTCGCTGCATTCCATCACGTCGGCGATTTCTTTCATCGACAGCCCATCACAGCTTCTCAGGGCCATTACCATACGCTGGTTTTGGGGCAGGGCCTGAATCGCCTCCATAATTTTCTCTTGTTGGGCAGACTGCATCGCCGCTTCGTCGGGCCGAACGTCAGTGCGTTCAGCGGTCGACGCCGACTCAATCAACGCCAGCGATTCGGGCGCCTGATAGTCGAAGGCAGTGACGCGCCCGGGTTTATGTTTACGAAAATGATCGATGCACAGGTTGTTGGCGGTGCGAAACAGCCAAGATTTCAAACTTTTGTCTTCACGCAGCGAGGAGAGCGAGCGGTAAAGGCGGACAAAGGTCTCTTGAAGTAAATCCTTGGCTTCGTCGCGGTCGCGCACCATTCGGTAAATAAAGTGGAACAAAGGCTTTTGGTAGCGTTCCACCAATTCGTTATACCCCCGCTGGCCGCCGTTTTTCCAAAGCCGCAGCGACTGGGCGTCGATCTCCCGGTCAGAGACAGGGTCATAGGCGTCGTTCGCCGCTGGGGGCGCCATGTCTAACACCATTGCTTGTGACTTTCAGGTTTAATCAATTTGGCCGCTGCCTCCACTAGCCAATACGGAATTCTTGCTGAAAATCTTTATAAAAAACCTTTTTTATAGTGGTTGCCAGAATTATGTGCGGATTGAGTTTACGTAACTGTATCTATCGCTTAGCCCTTCGGGCGCGCTTTACGCACATTTTTTTTACAAACGCTCTAAAAGAAAAAGCGCACTCATTCGTATAGACCAGTGTGTTGCATTATGATGAACAAAATGGGTGCATAAGATGAATCATACTGGTTTTCAATTGAATGTCACGAAAAGTGTGGATGCGCGTATACTTAGACCGGCATTTTTGTATGATTTGACAGAGTCATCCTATACAGAGAATTCGTGTCATTGCGAAGGAGTAGAACGACCGAAGCAATCTCGTTTTTCGATAAATGAGATCGCCGCGTCGGCCTTTGGCTCTGCCTGCGGCAGACAGGCGCCGACTGCCCTTGAAATAAAACGAATCCCCCCCGGCGCATTCTGCGCCACCCCCCTTAAAAAGGGGGGCTAAAAGCATGGGGTAAGAATCTTATGTCAGTGACATTGGACGCAGAGGGGGTAGAAAGCCTTGATGAAGAGTATTGCTTATCAAACACCCCCCCCAACCTTAATCCTCGACTTGGAGGAGGGAGAATTAAGTAAGGCCGTAATTATTGACGAGCAAAACGTAAGGATTTCGGAAGCCGATTGAGATATGACCAATGAACCCGCCGCGATAGACCTGAACCGCCTGTCTGTATCGTATGGCTCCAAAGCCATATTACATGACCTGACCGTGCAAATGACATCAGGCGGCATTGGCCTATTGGGGCCAAACGGGGCGGGCAAAAGCACGTTACTCAAGACCATTATGGGGTTTATCCGACCCGACCAGGGCCAGGCGCTGGTTTTTGGCGTCGACGCCGCTCAGAATGGCGCTGAAGTGCGTCAGATGTTGGGCTACATGCCCGAAGAAGAGGCGTATATCCCTGGAATGACTGCGGTTGAGTTTGTGTCATATCATGGCCGCTTGTCTGGCTTGCCCTCCAATGAAGCGGTGTTGCGCGCCCATCAGTGCTTACATTATTGCGGGCTGGGCGAGGCGCGCTATCGAAAGATCGACACCTACTCGACGGGTATGAAACAACGCATCAAACTCGCCCAGGCGCTGATTCACGACCCCAAGCTGCTTCTTCTCGATGAGCCGACCAACGGGCTTGACCCCGAAGGCCGAAAATCGATGTTAGACCTGATCGCTGACATTACCCAAAACAAAGACATCTCGGTCATTTTATCCAGCCACCTGCTGCCCGACGTCGAGGCGGTGTGCGAGTCGGTGTTGGTGCTCTTTCAGGGGCGGGTGGTGTCATCGGGCAAGATCGACCAACTCAAACAACTCGCCCAACGGGCGTTTGAAGTCACCATTAAGGGCGACGAAAACCGCTTTCGCGAGGCCATTCAGCGCTTTGGCGGCAACTGCGCCGAAAAAGAGAGCGGCCTGCTGCGGGTGACCTTGCGCGAGGGGCTGGGGCAACGCGAGATATTTATCGCGGCGCGCGATAGCGACGTCCAGGTTCGCCGCATGACTCAAGAAGAGATGACCTTACAGGAAGTCTTCGCAAAAGCGATCCAGGCAGCATAAGAAAGGAACGGACCGTTGCCCGTATATCCACAAACATACCGCCATTACACCGGCGAATGGCGCCCCCGTTCTCTCGGCTGGACGGTCATTGCCCAAACTGGCATCGCCCGGCTGTGGTCCAACAAAGGCATTCGCACCATCTTGTGGATGACTGGCGCCATCTTTCTCTTGTCAGTCGCAAGGCTCTATCTTGCAGCCAATATGGAACTTCTGGAATTTCTTGGCATCAATCTCAACGCCGACACCGGAATCAGAATCGACGATTTTGGCCGCAACCAAATCAACAACCGCTTTAAAACGATTTTTACCGTTAGCGATGCGTTTTATTACAACTACTTTCAAACCGTATATTTAGGGTACTTCTTTATCGCCCTGATTGCGGGCGCGGGGGCGATTGCGTCAGACCGGCGCAGTAAGGCGCTGATTCTTTACTTGTCACGCCCGTTAACGCCGATGGATTATTTGTTTGGCAAAGCGGCGATCATTATATTTTATCTCTATTGTGTGACCTTGTTGCCCGGCTGGTTTTTGATGTTCTTACACGCCTTTTTCACCGAAAATTACAGCTATTTGTTTACCAACATTCCACTGGCGATGAAGATATTCGCGTTTTCGACGGTGGTGTCGCTTCCACTCACGATTTTGGTATTAACGCTGTCGTCGCTGTTTCAATCAGAAGAAGCGGCGGGCGCGTTTTTTGCGGCGATCTATTGGCTGCCTGATGTATTAATTCAGGCGCTTCGAACGGTTTTTGGCCGCTGGTTGTGGGGGGCCAACGACCCTGAGTGGTGGTCAATCTTGTCGCTGACCACCATGCTCGAACAAGTGGGGTCGTATTTGTTCTTAGAGAAGCCGACGTTCCTGCTGCCCGTATGGTTTCACCTTTCGGCGCTTATCGTGTTTTGTGTTCTGCTCGCGGCCTTGTTGTACCGCCAGATTCGCGCGGTGGAGGTGGTGACCTGATGGCGATTGTCTCTCTACAGAACGTTTCCCGCTGGTATGGCGAAGTGATCGGCGTCAGCGATGTGACGTGTGAGCTGCGGCCCGGCGTGACCGGCCTGCTGGGCCCCAACGGCGCGGGCAAGACCACCCTGTTTAAAGTGATGACCGGGTTGATGAGGGCCGACACTGGCAGCGTCTCCATCGACGGCAAGCCCGTATGGAACAACCCCGACATCTTTCATGTAATGGGGTTGTGCCCCTCGTCTGAAGCGCTCTACGAACAACTCACCGGGCTGGAATTTTTGACCTACATGGGGCGGCTGCATGGCAACTCTGACAGCGACGCCCGCGAACGCGCCATGCACACCCTCGGCGAAGTGGGGCTGACCGAAGCCGCCCACAAACCCATCGGCGCCTATAGCAAGGGCATGCGCCAGCGGGTGAAATTCGCCCAGTCGATTCAACACGACCCTGTGGTGTTGCTATTAGACGAGCCGCTTTCGGGCATGGACCCGATTGGCCGCCACGCCGTGGTTCAACGCATCAAACAGTATGGGGTTGAAGGCAAGACCATCATCGTCTCCAGCCATATTCTTCATGAAGTCGAAGAGATGACCAACCGTATCTTGTTGCTCAACAACGGCATGTTGCTCGCGGAGGGCGTGGTGCAGGAAATTCGCGAGCTGATCGAAGAACAGCCGCGCCAGGTCCAGATCATTTCGCCCGAAATGAGGCGGCTGTCGAATAAGTTAATTGAGTTCCCTGAAGTGAAGACCATCCGCTTTGGCGAAGACCCCAATGAGTTGATCGTACAAACCCATTCGCCGGATGTCTTCTTCCCGAAACTGGCCAATCTGGTGATTGAAGACGAGATCGACGTGGCCCAAATGAACACGCTGGATGATAACTTACAATCGGTATTCGAGTATCTGGTGAAATGAACAAACCTACGAGCCGCATCTCTCACTATGGCAATTGCCTGGCTGCGCTGGTGGCCGTCAACGCCAAGTTAAAACTGTTGGGGCGCAGCCCGCTTTTTCCCATCGTGTTGGTATTGTTGTCGTTGATGCCGGTAATTTTGTGGCGGCTGGTATACGCCTGGTTGTCAAAAACCGCGGCGCTCGAAAGCGTCTGGATTGATCCGTACACCGTGTACGCCATATTCTGCAGCACCCTCTACATGCAATTTTACGTCCCGCTGTTGGCGATCTTTTTGGGCATGTCGGTCTTTAGCGAAGAGATCGAAAACGAGACGGTGGTGTTTTTGCTGCTGCGGCCCGTGCCGCGCACCATTTTGGTCTTAGGCAAGTTTCTCTCGTATGTGGTGGTATCGTCGGCGCTGTTGGGCGTCTCGCTGGTGTTGGCGTTTCTCATTATTGGCAGCATCCCCGACGCCGGGCTGATCACCGCCAACCTCGATATGGTAGTCGAAGACTGGATGGTGTTTACGCTTGGATTATCGGCCTATGGCGCGGTGTTGATGTTTGTCGGCGTGTTTACCAAACACCGCTTGTTTTTAGGCATCTTTCTCTTGTTTGTCTGGGACCCCATCGCCGCGTATTTCCCCGGCAGCGCTTATCAGCTGACCGTGCGCCACTATTTGTTCTCGATCTTCTCTCACAGCGACGTCCAGGCGGGGCAGCCTTCTGTCAGCGACGCCCTCTTGGCGTTTTTGAGCGACCACCCGTCGGCGTCAGGGTTTTTGTCTGTGTTCGTGTTGTTGTTGTTAATCGCCGCCTGTATCGCGCTGACCACCTACATCGTCAAAAACCGCAACCTGCGCCTGGGCCAGGTCCAAGACGCCTAGAGACTGCCTCTTTTCGCGTGATTGGTTTTTTGGTATAAGCTGAGCAACATTGGCGTAACATCGTTGTGTTATGGTTGCTCTATACTGTTTATCATTTGGTGCAGAATCATAAGTAGGGGTGCAGCGTGCTGCACCCGCAAGAGAACAAACCGATCACAGCGGTGAATTGAGATAAATAGGGGAGGGCGAACCTCCTGGTGAGCCGCAATAGAGTGAAACCGTATCGCGCCTTCGCGGCTCGTCGGGAGACTCGCCCTCCCCATAGTTCTGTCGTTATGCTAATGACATTAGTGAATGATTATGAAACTGGTTGAATAAGTCAATTTAAAGGATACAGACATGGCGAACGGTAAAAAGATATTTCTGTGGGGTTGTTTAGGCTGCGGCGGTTTTTTGGGGCTGCTCATACTCTTATTGGTAGGCGGCACTGGATTTTTCGCCTACAAAGCCGTCCAGTTTGGGACGGAAATTACACAAAAATATGCGACCCTCACGCAAGACTATGACCAACTTGACCAGCAATTCGCATTCACCCCGCCTGAAGACCAACAAATGACGGATGAACGGTTAAAAGAGTATTTAAAGATACGCTCGGCCGCGGTCGCTTTTTCGAAAGAGATGAATGACAAGATCGGCCAAATCGGTGATGACATTGGCAATACGTTTGACCAAGGAGGCATTGGGTCATTCTTCTCTGGCGCGGGCAAAATTGGCGAGATCGCCAAAACCGCCGCGATGATGCCCGCCGCCATCGGCAATGAACAATTGAAATTGTTGCGTGAAGCCCAGATGTCGCCTCAAGAGTATGTCTGGTATACGAAGACGATTTTAGGAACGCTTGAAAAAGCCGGCGCGAACCAATCTGAAGCCGGGCAAACCATCTGGGACAACTATGTCACCGCGTTTAACGAGGGCCACAAAGCCATCAGAGACATGAATATCAATACCGGCCAAATGAACTTTGACGCTAACGACATATCAATTGACAGCCTCAAACAAAAAACCGCTGATGTGAACTTTCTTGAACAAAACATGGCGTTGATTGAGCAGAACAATGAGCAGTTTATTCAAAGCGGCAGCGCAGCCATGTTGGATTATTTCGCGTTGTATGTAAAAGAAATTTTGTTTGATTTTTCTCAACAACCCGGCGAGCCGCAAACACCGCAAACAGTAGAACTGCAGGAACAGTAAGAAAAAGTTTGCGTGAACGGCGGAAGGGCTGCTTCTACCGGCTATTGGCTCTCTTCACGTTCCTCTATATAAAGATGAATCCAGGCGGCGAGGTCGAGAGGGTCTACCTCGCCTGAGCCGTCTCCTGTGAAGAAACTGTTAAACCGCGCGTCGCGGTCGTGGCGCAGGCGCCAGTCTTCAGCAAACGAAAACAAATCCAGCGCATTTAACACGCCGTCTTGGTTGACATCAGCAATCGACAATGGAACAGGCGTCGCGGTCGGTTGCGGCGTGGGCGTGTTTGTTGGCGTGGGCGTAGGGTCTATGTCAGTGAGCGCTCTCAGTGAAAATTCGATGTTGCGAGACTCCATCGTCGCGACGGTGATGAAATAACGCGAATCGTCGAGGTCTAGGTCGCCATTGTTTGACAGTTCGACTTCAACAGATGTTTGCGGTTGAATGGGCGAGAAGGTCTTTCGTTCGAATGATCCGTTCGAGCGTTCGCGTTTAACTTCGACAAAATAGCGGTTTGAGCGCTCATAGTCGACGCGAAGAATGATCTCTCTTTCGTTCCCGTTGGGTTCAAACAAAAAACGGCTGTTGTCAGTAAAGCCGAGCAACTCGCCGTCAATCGGCAGCAACCCAAAACGGTATTCATCATCGGTGAAATTGTCCGAATCAACCTGGATGTTGATATTGTTCTCTGATTGGTTTTCTCTGACTTCGATGATGTCGGCTTCGCTGCGCCCCTCAGATGAACCGTCTGACTGGTTCCAATATTCTATCTTGACCGGATTCACAAACGACGCCTCGTTGTTAGACTCGGCGAATTGGCCGACGCTCGAAGCCGACATAAACAGCTCGTCGATGGGTTCAACCAAAAGGTAGTATTGCCCTGGCGGCACGCCGATGAAATCAAATGCTCCCTGATTGGCGTCAAACGTCCCAGTCACTGTTGTGATGACGTTTACCAGCGGGTTTTCGATATTCTGTAGAACCACATTGACGCCGGGCAGGTTTTTCGAACTGCGCCTGACCCGTCCGGTCACCCGACCAGAATTGGGCAGGTGGTTGGGGGCGGGGTATAGGTTTGATATCGCGATGCGGTCATCGAGGCTGAGCTCGGGCCTGAAGGCGTCGTTGTCTGACGTGGTGGGGTACATGATCGACAGCGCCACGTCATCCTGGTCAATACCATTGTTGGCGTATTGGCGCGAGTGTTGGGTGTGGTCGAGGCCGCCCAGGTGGCCGGCTTCGTGTTTCATCGTCGACAGTATGTCAGCGTCGCTTGAGTTGTTGTTGCGAAAAAACAAGCCGTTATAGATGATCTCGGCGCGGACAATCTGGCGGCCAATCGATTCAGGAATCGCCCCGCCCAAAATCTGTTGCTTCGAGCCGATGCCAAATATGCTTTCGATGATCTCGCCGTCATCGTCAAAGATAACCGGGTTTACGCCAGAGGGGACGATGCTCTTTATGTTTTCATAGTTGGAGCCGTCTATATCGCGGGAGATAGTAGACTGGCGCTGAAAGGTGAGGGTTGAAGTGTCAACATTGCTCCAGGTTTCGAATGACTGTTCGACCAGGCTGGCCGCTTCTGAGTGAGACAAACTGCCCAAGGGGCCGGGGTCAATCGCGTACCGCACCGGCCTGAGCGACGAGGGCCACACCGAAACACGCCCATTGGTAACAATCAGCGGGCCGCCCGCGTTGGCCGGGATTATACTAAGCGCCATCACAATCACGAGAAGACCAAACAAATAGTTATTCATCAACACCTGTCATTTCACTTTCATTGAAAACGGTTCGACGGCTACGAGTGGTATGTAAATGAGACGCCGTCTCTATTTTTGCGATGGCGTCTAATGATAGAGTTCAAAATCGGTTTGTATATTTGCTCTCGGAACGCGAGTTGTCAGAGTAAATAGAGTGTCTTCCGGCGAGCGGTTTCGTATAGAAATAAAATAGCGCGCCGCCTGAACGGGCGGGCCGCTGGTTGGCGTCAAGAGTACGCTTGCTTCGCCATTGACGCTGTTGGCGGTGGGCAGGTCAAACGCGCCCGGGCGCCGCTCGAGCCCCACGAGCAAGTCAAACGAAGATTCAGGACGGCTTTTCGCGGTGATTTCAACCGCCGCTTCGTTTCCGCTGAGGGTCAAAATATATTGATACCGCGTCGACTGGTTGGGCGGCGCCGCGCCGACGTGGCTATCTGGCAGGCCAATCAATTGTGAGTTGTTTTCGTCAAACGAGGCAATATCAAAATTCAAACCAAACTCGACGCCGTCGGTTGATGAATTGGCTGTTACTTCAATTGGCGTCCAACGGCTTCGTTCTGACGGTTCGCCGTCGAGGTGGTAATACTGCGCAGGGGGCGGGTCGCGAAACGACAGGCTGTTAAACGTCGCCGCGTAACGCCCCACAGACGAGCTGCCCTGATAGAGCGGGTCGATGGGTTCAATGTAAACCTGGTAGTCTCCCGGCGGCAGCCCGCTAAATTCGAACGAACCGCCCAGGGTGTCAAACGCTCCACTGACGGTCGAATAGATCTGGTTGGTGACATGGCCCACGCGGCGGGCGATGACGTTGAGGCCGGGCTTCTCTTGGGCGTCTTGTCGAATCATGCCGCGAATGGCGCCCGTCGATTCAATGAACCTGTCGATGGGGTATAAATTTGATATCGCTAACTGGTCGTCATCAGAGAGAGTCGTACGTTGGGTTTCATCATCGGTTGTTGTGGGGAACATGATCGGCGTCCAGACATCATTAAACCCGACGCCGTCGTTGGCGATGTGGCGCAACAACTGAGAATGGTCGAGGCCGATCCAATGGCCGAGTTCGTGTAACACCGTCGCCTGATACGCGGCGGGGGTGATGTTTTGGGCGGTCAGATAGGCGCCGTTGAAAACGACTTGAGATGACAGAATTGTAGTGCGGTCGCTGTTGGTGATGTTGGCGAACCCCAGGATGTCGTTTTTGGCGTTTTGGCCGAACACGTCTTCGGTGATGCTGCCGTCGTCATCGAAGATGATCGGGTTCATGTTTGGGATGCGGGCGTTGATGTAGTTCTGATAATTGGCGCCGTTTACATCTTCGGGCAGCGCCGGCCCAGCCATAAACGTGATGGCGGATGTCGAGACGCTAGACCACAACGCGAACGCGTTTTCAACTAACGACTTCGCTTCTTCGGCGGTGAACGGCCCCAGCGCGCCCTGATCAATGTGATAGGAGATAGGGAACGAGTCGCGGCTCCAAACCACCGGCTGGTCGTCCCACACCAAAAGAGGGCCGCCCGACTGAGCAGGCGCCGCGAAGAAGAGTAAACTGAAAATGATGACAAACCTGATACGCAACCAAACTGCTCCCCGATGAAATATAATCTAAGTATATCGAATTCAACTCAAATTGACCATCCAGGCTGATTGGGAAGACGCCGAATTCCTTGAACGTTTGTGGGGATTGAGTTATAACCTCCCTAGTAGGCGAATCCGGCCGCTAGAACAGGTTTCCAAACTTCGATTTATGAAAGTAAACAGGTGGGGTGGCCGAGCTGGTTTAAGGCGCTGGTCTTGAAAACCAGTGTGCGGGGAACCGTACCGTGGGTTCGAATCCCACCCCCACCGTTCACTTTTCGCCTGGCGGGATGGCGTCTACAATTTGGTGGTATATCCGTGGAGGGGTGGCCGAGCGGCTGAAGGCACCGGTTTGCTAAACCGGCATACGGGAAACTGTATCGAGGGTTCGAATCCCTCCTCCTCCGTTCTCGCCCTGTATTTCCGTTTCAATTCATTGATTGTTGGTATTGCCTACACGTTTAGTGCATAAGGGGGTATGGATTGAAACGCGCGTTGTTCTTACTAATGAAACTTGCCTGCATTCTCGTTCTTGTTCTTGTTTTGGTCTATATCGCATTGCGCTGGTTTGAACGAAACAGTATCTGGATCCCCCGCCGCGAACTCGTCTCCACGCCTGACTCAGTCGGGTTGACCTATCAAGATGTTACCTTCGAAACCTCAGACGGCGTCAAACTCACCGGCTGGTATATCAAACACGACCACCCGGTCGCTACCCTGCTTTTTTGTCACGGCAACGCGGGCAACATCAGTTATCGGCTTGAATCGTTTCGGCAGTTTCACTCTATCAGACTCGATACCTTTATCTTTGACTATCGCGGCTATGGCGCCAGCGATGGCGACCTTAGCGAAGAAGGCACCTACCTCGACGCCCGCGCGGCCTATGAGTGGCTGCTCAAACAGCAGCCGCAGCGCCCGCTCATTATCTTTGGGCGTTCGTTGGGCGCGGCGGTGGCGACCGACCTCGCCTCTCAGGTCGAGTGTGACGGCGTTATCATTGAAAGCGGGTTTACCTCATGCCCCGATCTGGGCGAAGAATTGTATCCGTTCCTGCCGGTGCGCCGGGTGGGAGTGATTGTGTATGAATCGATCAAGCGTGTTCCAAACATAAAGGCGCCGGTGTTGGTGGTGCATAGCAAAGACGATGAGCTGATTCCCTTTCATCACGGCGAAAAACTCTACGCCGCCGCGCCGGAGCCAAAACGCTTTCTCGAAATTGAAGGAAACCACAACGACGGCCACCTGTTCTCAGAAGAAGCCTACCTGGCGGGTCTGCGCGACTTTCTTGTCTCCCTCGGCGCCGACTATGGGGAGTGAGGGGTAACGTGAAATCGTAGGGTGGGTTCTTAACCCACCAAGCAATAGAGCCGTTCTGTCATGGTGGGCTACTGCCTCTTACTTCAACACCATACGAATCGGGCAGTGGTCGGAGCCTTGGACTTCAGGCAGAATGGTCGCTTCTTTGAGTTTTTTTCTCAGCGCTGGCGAGATGCAAAAATAATCGATGCGCCAGCCCACGTTCTTCTCTCTCGCGCGGCCAAAGTTGCTCCACCAGGTGTAGTGGCCGCCCTCTTTGGTAAACTCGCGAAAGGTATCAATAAACCCGCTCTCGACAATGTTATCGAATCCCTGGCGCTCTTCGAGGGTGTATCCCGCGTTTTTTTCGTTGCTCTTGGGGTTGGCGAGGTCGATCGCGGTATGGGCAACATTGAGGTCGCCGCAGAAGATAACGGGCTTGGTTTTCTCAAGGTCTTTGACGAAAGATAAGAAGTCGACGTCCCACTCTTGGGTGCGGTAGTCGAGACGGTTCAGGCCGCGCTGGGCGTTGGGGGTATAGACATTGACCAAAAAGTAGTTTCGATATTCGAGGGTGAGCATGCGGCCTTCTTTGTCGTGTTTTTCGACGCCCATGTCATAGATCACATTGGTGGGTTTTTTTTTGGTGAAGGTGGCGACGCCTGAATAGCCTTTTTTCTCCGCCGGGTTCCAATAAATCTGGTATTGAGGCAGGGGCAGGTCGACCTGGTCTTGTTCGGCGCGCACTTCTTGCAGGCAAATCACATCAGGGTCGGCTTGGGCGACAAAATCAAGAAACCCCTTGCGCAGCGCCGCCCGAATGCCGTTTACGTTCCATGAGATAAATTTCATCATTGGCTCCGTGGTTTTCGTTGCAGACTCAAGACTTTAAGCGAGTTCCAGGCGAAAACAATAGCAAAAACGCACTTTCTCATGAAATTTTCGCAGTAGCCATTCAATATCTCTTTTTTTTGTCAATCTAAACAAGATTTTCTTGACATGGGGCGGGAGTTCTTATATTCTATGTTCATATTTTGAATATTGATTGCCCCCTGAAGCGTTCGTCCTTTGGGCCGCTGACAGGGGCGAAGCCTGCCAAAACACCCCTACTTTTTAGACTAGGCTCATTTCGTTGCTTCCCAATCTATAACACTTTTTTTTGAATAAGTTATGTGTGGAATATTAGCCTTAGTAACAAATCAGTCTGTTGATGTAGACGACAAGGTTTTTGACAACGCGCTCGATCAGATGGTTCATCGCGGCCCGGATGGGCGTGGAACTTGGTTAGACCGCGAAAACCATATTTATTTGGGGCATCGAAGGCTTTCAGTTCTTGATTTATCGACATCTGGCTCACAGCCCATGAAATCTCAAAATGGCCGCTGGGTGATAACCTTCAATGGCGAGATTTATAATTTCGCCGAACTTAAACAACAACTGATTCAAAAAGGGGTTTGCTTTAATAGCGGAACAGACACAGAAGTCTTGGTTGAATGTATCAACCTTTGGGGCGTCGAAGTGACGCTGGGTAAAACGGTCGGCATGTTTGCCTTCGCGGTGTGGGACCGCGAAACGAAGCAACTGGTTATTGCTCGCGACCGTTTAGGCGAAAAGCCATGTTATTGCGCGAAGACGTCAACGGGTTGGGTCATCGCGAGTGAGTTGAAAGCGATCACCGCCTTTTCGTTTTTTGAACGGCGGGTTGACCCCAAATCCGTCCAATTATATCTGCACCATAAATACGTTCCTGAGCCACTATCCATTTATTCAAACGTCAAAAAGCTGCGGCCTGGTTGTTACGCCGTCATCAAACAAGACCAATCGTTTGAAGAGACGCCCTATTGGTCGTTTGTCGATTGTGTCGAACAGGGCCAGCGCAACCCCGTTTCTATCACAGAAGACGAAGCCGCCGATCAACTTGATTGTCTTCTCAAAGCCGCGATCAACCTTCAAAAAGTCGCTGACGTCCCTGTCGGCGCTTTTTTGTCGGGCGGCATTGATTCGTCTCTCGTGGTTGCGGTGATGCAGTCTATCGAGGGAAAGCCGGTCCACACCTTTTCAATCGGGTTTGAAGATGCGGCCTTTGATGAGGCGCCCTATGCGAGAAAGGTCGCAGCCCATCTCAACACTCATCACACAGAGTTAATCGTAACCCCCAGCGAAACGCGTGATGTGTTGCCGAAGCTGTGTTCGATCTATGATGAGCCCTTCGCCGATTCGAGTTCGATCCCAACCATTTTGGTGAGCCAGTTAGCGCGAAAGCAAGTCACCGTGAGCCTTAGCGGCGACGCGGGCGATGAACTATTTGGCGGCTATACGCGGTATCGACAGGTTGATAAAGCCTGGAAGCGCCTTCAATCAATCTATTCACCCATAAAAGAACTAGCGGCGTTCATCGCTACGCATAGCAAAACCGCCGCGTGGACGGCAAACCAGTTTCCATTGTTTCATTGGTTATTGATGAAAGAGCGTCAGGCGTCGCCGAAGAGTTTTGCTGAAGCTTATCATGGCCACATGACGAGTTATCAAATGATAAACGCCTTTCTTGAGGCCCCGGTTGAAGATTCGATTGAGCCGGGCGTGCCTGACTGGTTATCAAACTATCATCATGGCATGGCGGCTGATGTGATGAATTATCTGCCCAGCGATATCTTGACCAAAGTTGACCGCGCCGCCATGTCGACCAGTCTCGAAACGCGCGTCCCCTTGTTAGACCATCGGATTGTCGAGTGGGCGTGGTCGCTGCCCGAAGCGCTGAAAGTGGATGAGGCGGTTGGCAAGAAAGTGATGCGCAATCTTCTACACCGCTATGCGCCCCGTGAACTGTTTGAGCGGCCTAAAAAAGGGTTTGGCGTCCCGGTCGGCCATTGGGTGAGACATGAGTTGCGCGATTGGGCTGACCACTTGATGTCAGCCGAAAGCCTTCGCTCGAGCGGGGTGTTTCATCCCAAAAAGATAACCGCATTCTGGCAGGCCCACCGCGATGGACGGCTGGATGAACCGTATGCTATTTGGCCAGTTATCATGTTGCAGGCATGGATGGAAGAACACAAAGCGGCCCTGTGATAAGTGTGGGTTTGAAGCAAAAATGTCTCTAGAAGAGGGTTTGAAACGAACGATTGACTGGTATGCTCAAGAAATGAAGAATTAATGACCCTTGTCGCAGATTCAGATTGAGTGAATTGCTTTTCTAATTTTTTTAGACGGATTTACTCTGCAATGCCTGATAAATGAAACAGATTGAAAGTTACATGAAAGTTCCCTTATTAGACCTGCGTGCCCAACTACAAACCATCGAACAAGACGTCAAACAGGCGGTTATTGATGTTGTTGATTCGACCCGCTACATCATGGGGCCGAAGGTGGAGGCGCTTGAAAAAGAAATCGCCGCCTATGTCGGCGCTACGCACGGCGTCGGCGTTTCGTCAGGGACAGACGCGCTGCTGGTTGCGCTGATGGCGCTTGATGTAAAGGCGGGCGACTGGGTGATTACTACGCCCTATTCATTTTTCGCCACCGCGGGCGTGATCGCCCGTTTGGGCGCAACCCCTGTCTTGATTGATATTGACCCGACCACCTACAACCTTTGTCCAAACGAATTACAACAGTGGTTTGATTCTGCTTCAGATGAAGAGATTGGTTCAGTCAAAGCGATTCTGCCCGTCCACTTATATGGTCAATGCGCTGATATGGACCCCATACGTACAATCGCGTGTCAACATGACATCCCAGTGGTTGAAGACGCCGCCCAGGCGATTGGGTCTCAATATCCAAGCGCAGACGGCGTCAAAAAAGCTGGCGCCATGGGGGCAATTGGTTGTTTTTCGTTCTTCCCGAGCAAAAACCTAGGGGGCGTTGGCGACGGTGGAATGGTCGTGACCAGCGATGATGCGCTGGCTGAGAAGTTGGCGAAGTTACGCAATCACGGTGCGAAGCCAAAATATTATCACGCATTGGTTGGCGGAAATTTTCGCCTTGATCCCATGCAGGCGGCGGTGTTGTTGGTCAAGTTGCCTCATCTAAATTCGTGGCATGAAAAACGGCGGAAAAACGCGGCGTATTATGATGAGAACTTGAAGATTGAAGGCGTAATTAATCCTAAAATCGCCTACAAACGAGACTATCATATTTATAACCAATATGTTGTTCGCGTTCCTGATCGGCGAGATGAACTAAGAAAATTTTTAACTGACAATGAGATTGGCAATGAAGTGTATTACCCTGTCCCATTTCATGAACAGGAGTGTTTTGAGTATTTAGGGTATAAATCTGGAGATTTTTCTCACAGCGAACATGCTGCCGCCCATACCATCGCGTTGCCGATTTACCCCGAATTAACTACAGAGATGCAAGATTATGTGATTGAGAAAATCGGTGAGTTTTATTCATAGCGAAAATTAAGGATATCAAACCATGCGAATGGCGCGCAGGCTGAATGCGCGCCATTTTTGTTTGTCGATAGTTTCAAACTGGTGATTTTTCAGTTTCTAATTCGTGAATCGCTTTAATCGAGTCTAGGTAAATGTCGCGGTCATCGATGATAGCGAGATAGTCGCGGCCAAACTTCGGCTCATGAATGCCTTCGATCACTCCCCGCGTTACGATGGTTTCTTTTTTCTTCTCGGGTTTTGTCTGGCCCGAAACCATCTCCTCAGTAGTTTCTACCCATGTGATCTCACAAAATTTCCCTACAAATTTCTGATACCGGTCTGCATAGATGCTCATCGATTTGATCCCCAAATAGACTGAGTCGTTCAATTCAATACAAAACTAGCGTCATCAACCAACTGAATACCACAATTTGTGGTAACGCGCAACCGTTTTCTTGTATTGCTAAGAACTTCAACGTTTCAGGACAAGTTATAACCTGCTTGACTTTCTTGGCTTGCCTGCGAGACAATCAACCATCTACTTGTATCAGGGAGAGCCATCATGAAATCAAACCACTGCTTGATGTTCTCGTTTCTCTTTCTTGTCTTATGCGCGCTGTTAACCAACGCCAGCCAGCCAATTGAAGTGGATATTCGCCAAACCATCAACCTGAGCGGGACATGGCGCGTCGCTGAAGGGCGAATGAATACGATCCCCATCGAGTTTCATTATCTCGCGCCCGTACCCGGGCTGGTCGATATGAGTTCGCCTGATTTTTTTGAGGTGGGCGTCCCCAGTAAACGCCGCGAGTGTTTTTGGTTTCAGAAAACGTTTTCGATTGAGGGCGAAGTTCCACCAACAGCCATGTTGAAAATTCATAAAGCCAAGTATGGAACCGCCGTCTATTTAAACGGTAAAAAACTAGGCGAACACATGCCCTGTTTCACTCCGGGGTATTTTGACGCGTCAAAACACCTAAACGGCGATGGCGAACCAAACGAATTAATCATTCGAGTCGGCGCCCACCTTGAGTCTGTACCCAAATCGATGCCCAACGGGTGGGATTTTGAGAAGTACAAATACATTCCAGGAATCTACGACGATGTCGAATTAATTTTGACGGGAACGCCATATATCCAAAACGTTCAAATTGCGCCGGATATAAACACCAATACGGTTCGTGTTCGCGCCGAACTCAAAACCAGCGGCGATTCATACCAAGGCGGCGCGGCGTATATTGTTCGCGAGAAAGTCTCTCAACTGGTTGTCGACTCTGGTGAGATCGAATCAATTTCGATAAACAAACATTCTGTAAAGACAATAGATTTTTCAGCGAAAATCAATAACGCATTATTATGGTCGCCAGAAAACCCATTTCTCTACCAGCTCGAACTGATAACCGAAGGCGATAACAAAAACACGACATTCGGCATGCGCTCGTTTGACTTTGACCCTGAAACGGGGCGGGCGTTGTTGAATGGCAAGCCCTATTACATGCGCGGCACCAACGTTACTATTCACCGCTTCTTTGAAGACGCCGACCGCGGCGCTTTACCGTGGAACCGGGAGTGGGTGGGCGCCCTGCATGAGAAATTCAAATCGATGCATTGGAACAGCGTGCGCTATTGCATTGGGTTCCCGCCGGAATTTTGGTATGACATCGCCGACGAAGTCGGCATCCTCGTTCAGGACGAGTTCCCGATTTGGTCGCTGAATGAATGGCCCAAAGAACTGAAAAGCGGCGCCATCGCGAAGGAATACCGTGAGTGGATGCGTGAACGTTGGAACCACGCCAGCGTCGTCATGTGGGACGCCCAGAATGAATCAACGACAGACGAAACCGGCAAAG
>CAZKYC010000047.1:31915-34701 GCA_964556895.1 uncultured bacterium
TCAGCAGGTGCGCCACTTAGACCTGTCAAACCGCCGATGGGACAACGGCTGGGGCCTACCCGTCGGGCCATACGACACGCTCGAGTCTCATCCGTATTTCTTCGGGACATTTCATTGGGGCGGCGAGTTTCATATGCGCGAGTTGGCAGAGAAGTCAGGCAACCCCCGGGTGCAAAAACCGCAAGAAGGGTTTGAGCGTCCGATCATTTTGAATGAATACGCCTGGTTGTGGCTCGACCGAAACGGCGCCCCGACAATCTATACCGACAAAGCCTATGCGAGTTTGTTGGTCGAGTCTTCGACGGCGAACCAACACCGCGAGACCTATGCGCGCCTTCTCGCCGCGCTGACCGAATTTTGGCGGGCGCACCGTGAATGCGCGGCGGTGATGCACTTCTGTGGGCTGGGCTATTCGCGGCCCGGCCTGATGGACCGCCCCACCGCCGGAGTCACCAGCGACAACTTCATCGACGTAAAAAACCTGGTCTTCGAACCTTACTTTGAGAAATTTGTCAAAGACTCGTTCGCCCCGGTCGGTGTGATGATCGACCTGTGGGACGATCAATATCAAACGAACACGAAACATGACGTGTCGGTCTATGTCATCAATGATTTATATGACGACGCCAATGGTTCGCTGCGGCTGCAGCTGAATAGAGGCGGCAAGATTGTTTCTGAACAGTCTCAGGCGATCACCGTCGCTTCGCTTGGGCGAGAGATTGTTCAATTTGATCTGACATTGCCCGGCGATTCGGGAGACTATGAACTGATCGCCGAGTTTATGCCGAACAACGGCGAACCAGTGAGAAGCTATCGAACGTTCAAAATTCAATAAATGTGGAGACCGAAAATGACTACACCAACTCGCAGACAATTTATTTCTTCATCCGCCGGGCTGGCGTGTACTGCTCTATTGGCAGGCGCCGCACCAGCCCATAGCAATTCGAAAACCCCCAACATCGTCTGGTTTAACGTCGAAGACATGTCATGTCATTTTGGCTTCCAGGGCGAGCCGTTAGTTAAGACGCCCCACGTTGACCGTCTCGCCAGCGAGGGTGCGGTCTACACCAACGCCTATGTTACCTGCCCGGTTTGTTCGCCCAGCCGCTCGGCGCTGATTACGGGCATGTATCAAACCGCCATCGGCGCCCACCACCACCGCAGCGCGCGCGGCGAAGTCAAAAACATTTTGCCCAGCCATATCAAGACGCTGCCCGAACTGTTTAAAGGCGCCGGGTATTATGTCTGCAACGGCAGCCAGAACTATAAGAAGGGTAAAACCGATTACAACTTTGAGTATGACGACCAGTCGCTCTATGACGGCCCCGACTGGTCAGAGCGAAAGGCCGGCCAGCCGTTCTTCGCGCAGGTCCAGCTGAGCGGCGGAAAAAAACGCGGCAGCCTCGAAAAATGGAACCAAAAATGTAAAGCCGAATTAGACAATTACATCAAACCTGAAGACGTCGCCCTGCCGCCGTATTATCCTGACACCAAGCCGTTTCGTGACGACTGGGCCGCCTATCTCAACACAGTTCAATACACCGACCAAGAAGTGGGCGGTGTCATCGAGCAACTCAAACAAGAAAATCTTCTTGATAACACCATCATCTTTTTCTTTACCGATCACGGCGTCAGCCAGGCGCGCGGCAAGCAATTTAACTACGATGAAGGAGCGAAAGTTCCTCTAATCGTATGGGATGGGCGAACCCAGTCACATAGCGTGCGCGATGAACTGGTTGCACACATTGATATCGCTGCGACCTCGCTTTATTTTGCGGGGATCGATATCCCCAAACTCATGCAAGGCCGCCCACTGTTTGGTCCGCAAGCCAACCCACGCGAGTATGTGGTCACAGCCCGCGACCGTTGTGATGAGACGACTGACCGCATCCGCAGCGTACGCAAACGCAACTACAAGTACATCCGAAACTTCTACCCCGAGCGGCCCTACCTACAGCCCAATGTCTATAAAGACAACAAGCCGTGGATGCAACACTATCGAGACCTGGGCGCCCAGGGCAAACTCAACCAGACTCAAATGCTGCAACTCGCTGAAACCCGCCCCGAAGAAGAACTCTATGATGTAAGTAAAGACAAGTGGGAGATCAACAACCTGGCGGGCGACCCCGACTATCGAGAGGTCTTGCGTGAATTGCGCGCCGATTTGGCGAATTGGGTGATCGAGTCTGATGACCAGGGGCGAATGCCCGAACCTCAATCCATGTTTGACAGCGATATGAAAGCCTACAGTGAAGGCAAAGTAAGCCGGGGGCAAATCGAAGGAGACAAACAGCTTCAAAAAAATATCGCCATACTCAATCATTGGAAGGCCGAAGGCAAGTAAACGGCGATTGGTAGGGTGACGCCTCACTTAGACAAACTCGCCAGCGAGGGCATTCGCTTCACCCCGTTTTATGTCAACGCCTGGTTTGTCGATTCTCACGCCACACTCAACCCCTCTGAAGAACAGGTGAAGCCCTACAACCATCTCAACGCCAGGGGCGTCAAACACAAAGCGGCGGCGTTTGTTGGAAGAGACACCGAGCGTACTAGAGCGCTTATGTGGGAATGGCGCTACCGCGTCTTTGGTCACACCCTTCACAAAAGCCCCATCCTGGCGATTCGCTACGGCAAGTGGAAACTACTGATGAACCCCGACTGTCGCCGGGTCGAATGCGTATCCCTGGCCGAAGCAGGGATTCAACAAGCATCTAGAGCGTTTGTCAAAAAGATGTGCGTAAAGCGCGCCCGTATCCGCCGCGGCGGACAGCGATAGATACAGTTAC
>CAZKYC010000048.1:0-34080 GCA_964556895.1 uncultured bacterium
GAGCGGCGCCGAAGCGAGCAGAGTTGTACCCATGCCAAATACAACGATAAAAAAAATCATCCTTGAGATCGTGACTAAAATTTTAATTCAATTTGAGAGAATGTATCCAAATCCCAGATGAGCCAAAATACCCCCGGGGCGTCTCACAATTCAGTTAGAGACAATAACCACAGGGTCAAATCGTCATGAAGAAATAGCGAAAGATAAACACTACCGCGAGAACCGCCATCAGCGGGTGAACGTCGCCGTATTTTCCTGTCACCGATTTTAACAAGGTATAACTGATGAAGCCAAAAGCGATGCCTTCAGTGATTGAAAAACTGAACGCGATCAAGACAATGGTCAAAAAGGCCGGCAGCGCTTCGGTGATGTCATCCCAGGGGACCAATTTCACCGCGCGCATCATCAAATACCCTACGATAATCAATGCCGGTGCGATGGCGGGGTACACTGTCGCGCCGGTGACCGACTCGACGCCGCTGCCCAGCATCTGAACCAGCGGAGACAAAAACAGCGCCGCGATAAATAACAGCCCAGTTACCACGCTGGCGAGGCCGGTGCGCGCCCCCGAGCTGATGCCTGCAGACGATTCTACATAACTGGTGACGGTCGACGTGCCCAACATGGCGCCGAGGGTGGTGCCGGCGGCGTCAGCGAGCAGCGCCTGGTTGGCGCGGGGCAGCTCGCCGTCTTTCATAAATCCGCCCAGTTCGGCGACGCCGACCAAGGTGCCGATAGTGTCAAACAGGTCAACGATAAAGAAGATGAAGATAACACTCAGAAAGCCCATATTCAGCGCCGCGATGGGGTCCATCTGTAGAAAGGTTGGCGCCAGCGAAGGAGGGGCGTCAAAGACGCCCTGGTAGGTGAACATGCCAAAATACAGCCCCAGACAGGCCGAGACCGCCATGCCTACCAGGATGGCGCTGCGCACTTCAAGCGCGAGAAGAATAACCGCAACAATCAACCCCGCGCCGGACACGATGACGCTGGGCGAGGTCAACTTGCCGATGCTGATTAACACCGCCTGGTCGTCGACAACCACACCGCCCCATTGAAACCCCAATAGGCTGATCATCAGGCCGATGCCCGCACCGATGGCGATTTTCATTGACGGCGGGATGATATTCATAATCATTGTGCGCAGGCCCAGCGCGGTTAGCGCAAGAAAGAGAACCCCGCTGATAAACACCGCGCCCAGCGCGGTCTGCCAGGGAATCTCCATACCAACGCAGACAGTGAAGGTAAAAAATACGTTCAGCCCCACACCCGGCGCGAGCGCGATGGGGTAGTTGGCGTAAAGCCCCATAATCAGACAGGCGATGGCGGACGAGATACAGGTCGCCGCCATGACGGCGCCCATATCCATGCCTGCGATTGAGAGCAGCGCGGGCTGCATGAAGATAATGTATGAGAGGGTAAAGAAGGTGGTGACGCCCCCAAGAACCTCGCGCTGTATGGTGGTTTGATTGTCAGCCAGGTGAAACCAGCGGTCTAACATGGTTCGGCTCCTCTCAACAAAACGGGCCGAAACAAGTCGGCCCGTTATTCATCAGAGTCACGTCATGGATTGCTTACATGCCGGGGTATGCCACCACAACTTTTTGGAAGGTCACACCACTCAAGCCAAGTTCATCTTCAATCGGGCTTTTTCCGAGAACCAATTTCATGGCGTTGCTTTTGAAAGTCTGGGGCGCGTAGTCGTGTTCGATGACGACTTCACCGTCGAGCATGAGGCGCGCCCGGCCGTTCATCCAGGTTAATGTGAGGGTTTGAGACTCGTCGGGGTAGAGCGCCGCCGCGCCGCTGGCGAGCGTCTGTTGATAGGAGCCTTCGGGCATGGCGTCGCTGTAGCGCTCGTCGTCGGAGGCGTCAGCAGCAAAATTTTTCATGCTCCAAAGCAGGGCAAAGGTCGAGCGTGGGTGTTTGAGGTAATTCATAGTCGACAACGTAATTAAATAGGGGTTTTTGGTGATGAATGGATCGACATATTGGCTGCTGACGGGTTGATAAAGCGTCACAAACACGCCGCCGTCATCCAGCCGGCTCAGGCCAGTCGCTTGAATGGTGATCTGGCCTTGGGGCATGCCGGGCAAATCATAAACAATCTGTCCATCGACGCCGGGGCTCCAGCCCACGTTACAGAAGCTGCCGCCATATTGTTGGCCCTTGGTCGAGCCGTTATACAATTTATCAACGATATAGGGGTTTTGGTAAACCAGTTCTTTGTATGGCGCCTGGATGCATCCGGCTGCCGCGAACAGGATGGCTCCTGCGATAAATAAAGAAATAGTTTTCCCCATGAGGCTGCCTCGGTTCATGGAAGGTGGTTCTCCTTTTGGCAAATTCGGTTGCTGCGATGAATCTCGCATCATCGTCTGATAACAAATCGTATCATAATTAGCATAAATCGTCCGAAAAGCCTACCGCTAGAACGCATCTCGGTTCAAGATACAAATTATGGCAAAGATTACCTGTACTCAATTTGGGAATACGGATATGATAAAAATCGACGGTGACATAGACGCCGGCGCCGTCGATGAAATCGAACATACAATTTCTCTGGTCAGAAGCCAAGGCAGCGCCAGTGTGCTGTTTGTCGGCGAAGGCCTAGGCCATGTTCAGACCAAAGAACTCAACCGTCTGACCCGTTCGTTTCGAATCTATCGTCAAATGGGCGGTCGGATCGTGTTCGCCGCTTTTCCAGACCCTGCTTTAAGCGCCATCGAACGAACAACCTGGAAGCGCTTTATCAATGTGTTTCAGAGCGTTGACGACGCCAAGGCTTTTTTAGGAATTCAACCCGATCCCGAACTAGAGCCTGTCATTAGCCAAGAACCTGATGAACCTGAATTAGACAGGCCTTACCAAGACGCGACACAAGACGTTGACGATCAACAGCCGGATAGAGAAGCCTCAGACGAAAGCCAAGAGGAGAAACGATCAAATGATTGATGCGCGTAAACGTGAAGTGGACGGAGTCACAGTATTAGATCTTTCAGGCACCCTCGACATGGACGGATTTAAATTACTAAAGGAAAAACTTCAGGAAGTCCGCCAGTCAGGCAGCATTAAGATTGTATTAAATATGGAACGTATCCACTCCGCCCAAAGCACCGTGTTGCAAGGCATGTTGACTCCGATTCGCGCATTGACCATGATGAATGGCAAGATTGCGCTCTCTGGCATGAACGAATCTGTCCACCGAGTGATGAAAACCGGCCAGTTTTATCAACATGTCTTGGTTGCAGATACCGCGGAAGACGCTGTCGCAAACTTGAACGTGTAATGTTTTTCTCTAAGTTCCCCCTAGGGCGAATGGGCTTGTTCGTTCGCCCTGAATCATTTTAATCACATCTGTGCAAGAACCCTTATTGAATCATACGGAGCGCCTTTGTCCATAGTGGACGTGGGAATGCGTGTGTCCACACGCACGCTCCAGTTCATAGAAATCGTGGTTTTCTCCGTTCCTGGTTTAACGCCCCCCTTATTAAGGGGGGGGGAAGGCCGCCGCAGGCGGACAGGGGGGATCCAACTTGGCTGTTTGTCGTCGCGAAGTTAGCGTCCCCGGCGCATAGAAGCCAGTTGGTCGGCCAAGACGCCGAAGAAAAAAACGATGATCCCGGCGGTCAGGCATAACACCGCGCCGCTGGGAATGTTGAACTCGCGAAAGAGGTTCCACCCGCCATAGCCAAGCCCGATGGCGAAGAGCAGACCACTGATGGGCAGAAACACTTTGAGCGGATTAAACAACGCCGCGATGCGAATGATCAGCATCAGGGTGCGCAGCCCGTCGCGAAACGTGACCGAACTTGACCGCCCTTGGCGCGGTTTGGTTTCGATAGAGACAAAGCCGACCCGGTAGGCGTCTTTAATCATCGCCAAGGTGAGTGTGGTGGTGAATGAAAACGAATTGGGCAGGATATTCATATATTGAAGCGCGTCTTGTTTTCGAAAAACCCGCAGGCCTGAATTGACGTCGTCGGGCGTTTCTCCAACCAAAAATCCCGCAAACCACTGCAGGAACGCCTTGCCCGGGATGCGTGCGGCGTATTGATACGACCGCTTGTCGCGGGCGCCAATGACGCTGTCATACCCCTCGCTGAATTTCTCCAACAGACGCTGGATGTCGTTGGGGTCATGTTGGCCGTCGGCGTCCATAATGACGATCCGTTCGTTTTGGGCCTGTCGAACGCCCGTCTTCAACGAAGCGCCATAGCCTTTTTGTTTCCAATGGCGGATGACGGTTGCGCCCGCCGCTTCGGCGACAACGGCGGTGTCGTCGTCGCTGCCGTCGTCAACGACCAGGATTTCGGTTTCATTCTCGGATACACACTCGCGCGCTCCAATGACAACTTGGCCGATTGAGGCTGATTCGTTCCAGGCGGGAATGAGTATAGTGATAGGTTTGAGGTCCATTAGCGCGCCCGTTTTAACGTCGTCCATTTGGTTACCATGAACTCGAAGCCGTTACGCGTCAAGCAGGTTCGGCGTTGAATGTCGGCGCCGGAGCGCCTCGCTTCGATGCGCACATCGACGACATCGTTAGCGTCGCATCGGAAGGCGCGGTGCATCGCGGCAATGAGGCGCACTTCGCTCAGCCGCCAGGGATGCGGTCCCGGGTTGTTGCGCGGGTCGGGGACGCTTCGCGGGAACAGGTAAAAACAGGGCGGCGGCGCCTTGCGCCCGTTGAATGTAAACGCGGCGCGGGCCCGGTCTTCGCCCAATTTAGGACAGCGCCGCCCAACAGAACCACACACCATGTCCCACACGATGAGGCCGTCGACGCGCTGTTGGCTCTTGATGACTTCGGCGCCGAGGCGGGTGTGGATTCCTGAAGTGACGTTCTTGCGCGGGTCGGCGCCGGGGTTTTGACAAAGCGACCAGATGATAAATTCGTCGGCCTGGGGCGGGCGCTCGAAGATGTTGGTGTTGTTGCCGTCGAGACAGCCCTTGGTTTCGACGATGCTGCGCCAGCCGTCTGGCATGACGACTTCATAGTCATAACGCTCGCCCGAACCCGTAAATGACCACGATTGAATTTCGTTTTTTTCTTGCAACTGATGAAACACCGTTTCGATAAATTCACGCTTCTTCGCCATCGACGCCGCGTTGGTCCCGCGCAGGCTTTCGATGGCGCTGTTGAAGATGCCTGTTTCCCAAAACTCTTCTATAGTCAGCCCGTGATTGCCGATCAGCGGCGCGGCTTCTTTGAGCGCCTCGGCGTAGGCTTTGACGGCGTCGCGGCGAACAGCGCTCTGTTCACAAAAGACAATCGGCTGTTCGCTGATCATGATTGGTCCTTCGACAACGAGGCCGCGGCTTTAGCGAGCGGCGTGAGGATGTGTTGATCGAGCCAGGCGACCGCGGGCACGACCAGCCCGTCGCCCATCAGGTGATAGGCTTCGTTATAAGCTTCGGGCAACTTGTAATCGTCAGGCACGCCCATCAAGCGCGCCGCTTCGCGCGACGATAACAAGCGCGAGCGTATTTTGTTTCGCTCGACGATCAAGATGGTCTGGCGGCTTGACCCGCCCGCTGGCGTCCGCAGGCAGCCGCTGACGCCGTCAAAACGCACCTCGGCGCGCTGAACGTTCTCGCCCTGGTGGTTTTTTCGGGTGCGTTTATAGACCGCGCCCACCTGGCGGCTTTTTGAGGCCTTGGCCTGTTTGACTTTTTCTTGATTGACTTCGCTCATCTTGTCGAGCAGCGTCTGGGTTTCTTCGCGGGAATGCCACGAGACGTCGCGTGGATCGTCTTCGAGGCAATCGCTTAACGTGAGGGTGCGCGGCGGTGGGGCGGCCAGGTTCCACCACAGCCATTTTGATTGGATGGACGGTTTCGCCCGATCATACGCCTTGAGAATCGAGGCCGGGCGCCAATGGTCATCCGTCTGACCAGTCATAATGTGGGAGGGGGGCTTCAACTCGTCTCGGATTGCGATCAGAAACAAACGCGGCCGTGACTGGGGCGTGAAGTAGACGCCGTCAACCAGAAGCGGCCCGACACGGTATCCAGCGCAGGTGATGACCTTCAGCAGAGATTGAAAGTCATCGCCGCCGTGTGATGTGAGCGCGCCTGCGACATTTTCTAACACAACGATTGGCGTGGGGCGGCCATCGTCGATCAACGCAAGCATGAGGCCCCAAAACGGCCAGAAGGCGCCGCTTCGTTTTGAGCGCAACCCGCCGCGCTGGCCGGCCAGCGAGAGATCCTGGCACGGAAACGACCCCCAGGCCATCGCGGCGCGGCCCGGCAAGTCGCCGATGGTTATCTCAGCCACGTCGCGGCAGAGCAAGTGGTTTCCGTTGAAGTTTTCTTGATAGGCGCGCGCTTTTTTGGGGCTGTTGTCATTGGCGAACAGGCAGCGCCAGCGCGGTTCCAGCCCTAGCCGCGCCATCCCGCCGCCAGCAAAAAACTCATAATAATGAAACCGCTTTCGCGCCATGTGCTGTTATGTCTCTCTTGCGTCGTTCGCAAAGAAACGAATTGCCTCTCAAAGAGCCAGCCTGTCGCAGGCAGGGTTCTCTTAGTTTCTGAGTTTCTTGTCAAACAGTTCGCGCACTTGGCCCGGTTCGGCCTGGCCGCGGCTTTTGCGCATGACCTGACCCAACAAAAAGTTGAGCGCTTTATCTTTGCCTTCTTTATATTCGCCCGCCGGGCCGGGGTTTTCGGCGATGACCTCGTCGATGTAGCCTTCGAGGGCGCCGCTGTCGCTGACCACTACAAGGCCCTTTTCTTTGACGATGGTTCCCGGCGTCTTGCCGCTCTCTACCATCTCACGGAACACTTTTTTAGCGATGTTCTGGTTGATTTTGCCGTCTTCGACTCGTTGGACCAGTTCGGCCAGGTGGGCGGGCTTCACCGCCAGATCGTTGATGTCGCTGTCTTCGTCTTTGAGCTCGGCCAACAGGTAGGTCATGATCCAGTTGCTGAAGGCCTTGGGGGCGTTGTGGGCCTGGACGCAGTCTTCAAAAAAATGGGCGACGTTTTTATCAGCCGCGAGAACGCCCGCGTCGTAGTCAGGCAGGCCAAAGTCAGCGATATAGCGCTTACGCTTGGCGTCGCGCAGCTCAGGCAGTTGGGCCTGTAGTCCGTCGAGATAGGCGCGGTCAAGCGCTACCGGCGGCAAGTCAGGCTCAGGAAAATAGCGATAGTCTTTGGCGCCCTCTTTGACCCGCATAGAGCGCGTCTCATTGCGGTCATCGTCCCACAGGCGGGTTTCTTGAATGATGCGGCCGCCGTCTTCAAGAATCTCGGTCTGGCGCTCAACCTCGTAGTCAAACGCCCGCAAAACGGATTTTATCGACCCAACGTTTTTAATTTCGACTTTCGTGCCGAATTTTTCGGCCCCTTCAGGCCGCAGCGAGATGTTCAATTCAAAGCGCAGCGACCCCTCCTGCATCTTACAGTCACTCACTTCCAGGTAGCGCAACAGGCTGCGCATGGTCTGCATGAACACTTCGGATTCTTCGCGACTGCGAATGTCGGGCTCGCTGACGATTTCGAGCAGCGACGACCCCGCGCGGTTGAGGTCGACAAGCGACACCCAGCGCCCGCCGCGTTTTTCGTGCACCAATTTGCCGGCGTCTTCTTCGAGATGAATGTTGTGAATACGGACCATTTTTTCTTCACCGTCGGGCATGGTGATATTGATATGGCCGTTGCGAGCCAAGGGTTCATACTCTTGGGATATCTGATAATTCTTGGGCAGGTCGGGGTAATAGTAATGTTTGCGGTCAAACAGCGTGACCTCAGGAATCTTACATTCCATCGCCAGCGCAACTTTGAGCGCGAGTTCCATCGACGCTTTATTCAAGACAGGAAGCGTGCCGGGCAGCCCCAGGCACACAGGGTTTACATATTCGTTCGGCTCGCCGCCGAAGGCCTGGCGGGCCGTACTGAAGACTTTGGCGTGGCTTTCTAACTCGACGTGGGTTTCAAAGCCGATGACTGGCTCATACTTCATAGCAAGTTCCTCAAGAATCGTTTAGAATGGCTCCGATTGTAGCAATGCCAACCAAACCGCCGAAGGCAAGGGCGCTTAGGAATAAAGCGCCTGAAAACCATGAACCAGATTCAACCAACGAACTCGCCATTTAATCACCGACGCCTGCCGTCGTTTCGGTTTTGCGTGGTTGCGGCGGCGCTGGTTTTTGCGTGGGCGATGTTGAGCTACGCGCTCAGCCAGCCAGAGACTAACCCCGTCTTTGGCGCGCCAGGGTTGTTGATGGCGAGGGCGACGGTCGGGTCGCTATTGATCGTGTTGATTGCCGCCGCCGTGTTCACCCAAGCCAATGAGACAATACGAAACCGCTTCTTTCTTGGTTTTGAATGTGTCTGGGCAGCGTCATACGTCATCTTGATGTTGATGGTCGATATCGACCCGTTGTGGGACGGCGTGCGCACCTCCGGCGACAACCTGCTTCATTACACCCTGGCCTCGCTGACTGAACAAAACCTGTGGCAGAACGGCAGCCTGCGCGCCTGGTGTTCGGCGCTGGGCATGGGCTTTCCCCTCAACGACCTTTACCCGCCGGGAGGCAATCTCGTAGTCATTGGGCTGCATACCCTGGGCCTTGGGCTTGTATCGCTGGAGCGGGTGTATGCAACCACTGTATTTTTAGGCTATCTTGGCTTCGCCTTATTGATCTACAAGGTCGCCCGCGCGCATTTTGGCCGCCTGGCGGGCGCTACTGTATTGTTACTGTTGTTTCTTGATGACGGCGACTGGTATTTTAGCTGGCCCAGTTCGCTCGACGGCGGCCTGTGGGCGATGCAACTGGGGCTGGGGTTGTGCGTCAACGCGTTCTCGGTTGTTTCCAGCCCCACCTTCCCCAAATCGCGCTGGCGAATGGCCGAATTCATCGCCTGTATCGCGGGCAGCATTCTGCTGCACCCATTTTATGTCTTTCTCAATGGCCTGTGGCTGATCGTATTTGTTTGGCTGCTTTGGATGGGCCGCGGATGGCGCGACCCGTCGCGAATCATCAACCTGCCGCAGCGGTTGTTCTATTTCGCGCTGGGGTATGGCCTGTCAGCGTTCTGGTGGCTGCCGTTCGCGCTAAGCCGCGAGTGGATCTTCTCGTACGGCTATTGGGGCCGCTTCATGCCCGAGCCTGGGCGGCTCATGATCGAAGCCGCGTTCTTTCGCGAGGCGGCGCCCTATCTGTCGCTGCTGGGAACCGTTGCGTTGCTGTGGGGCGTCGCGTCTCGTAAATTGTTCATCACAGGAATATCCGTATTCATCTTGTTAAATCTCTTTTTAGGCACGGAACCGGCGCGCTATTTCTTCTCGTTCGACGCCTATCGCGACTTTTTTGTTCACATGCAGACCGAGCGCTTGTTTGCGGTCGCCAAGGTGGGATGTTTGTTGTTGTTGGCGTGTATGGCCGCTGAGACTTGGCGTTTGTTTGTATCTACATCCCATGTCCAGCGCGCGTGGCGCGGCGTAGGCGCCTGGATATGGCCCCACGGCGCCGCGCGAATGAATTGGACGGATTACACAAAATGCCTATCCGATATTGGTTTTATCGTCGGCCTGTTTTTGGTGTTGGTCCCGGCGGGATTGTTTGTTGACAACTTGGCGCGGGCAACGGCGTTTTGGGAAGTTCGCCCCGCATTGAAACGAATTTACTCCATCCCTGGGGACGGATTTTGGCAGCCCTTTGAAGAATTCAAGCAGCATCTCTCTCAAACAATGCCTTATCAGCCAGGCGCGTTGTTGAACGACCCGTTTCCGCCCGCGCGCGCCTTGACCCACATCGCCTGGCGCATGCCCTCCGTCGCGGCCCAAACGCCGCTGGGGCTGTTTGTGACCGGGTATCTTCCCGCCAATGTCATCGGCACGCGCCCACTCTACGCCGACGAATGGACGCTCGATCTGGCTGGCGTCAATTATTTTATCGAAGACAAAGGCGCGCCTGACCCGAACATCAACCAAAAACCAAACCTGAACGTCTGGTATGAGAACGATAAACTGACGGTGTATCAACGCACGCCTTCAACCGCCCAACCGTGGATACTCAGCGGATCGGGAACAGTCGAACGGTTGGACGACCAAAGCGGGGGGTTGCGATTTCGGTTTGATGGGACGAATGAGTCGTCCTATTTCAGAATGGGCATTTCGCGCTATCGAAAATGGCAGGGCGCACTCAACGGCGAACCGCTTGGTCTGCTCTTGCCCGCTCGCGGCGGCGAGCCCGAAGAAGCCTGGAAGTTTATCGGCTTCAAGGCAGAAGATGGTGTTTTTGAATTACGGTATCAACCCGAATGGTTTGATCGATATTCAATGATCGCCAGTTTGGTTTGCTTGTTTGTATTAATTGTGTTGGTTGCTGTCTCGCCATTGTATCGCTGGGTGAATTCAATCCCGGCGCCGTCAAATAGAATCGCGCCCAAAATTCATCAAACCATTTCGGTTTTACTGTTTGGGTTGTCGATTGCTCCATTCGTCCTGCTTTTTCAAACGACGAATCTCCCTTTCGTAGAATCGTTTAGGTTTATGGGCAATTATGTCGACCATGTCGGCGAGTTGGGCAACCACGCCGACGGCAAGCCCGATATGATTTTCTTGTTGGAATTTACTCTCGAACGCGCTCCCTCTGAGGTCAGAGCGCTCACCCTGGCCATGTTAGATGAAACCGGCGCCGAGAAGCCTGACATGGTCTTTTCTACGAAACACCCCCACCGCAGAACGATTAGCGTGTTAGACATGTTGGGGCGGCGATGCGACCAGAACGACGGCTCGCTTCACCTGCCGCCGTCGCGCAACCAGCGCTTGCTGCTATTCGCCCACAACATCTATGAAGGGCCGATCCCCATGCCGCTGCGTATAACGTGTGTGATTGAATACTCGGGCGGGGCCAAGCGCGAGTTTCCAATTCAATAAATGCCCGCTGTGTTCGTTGCCGATAGCCTGTGGCATGAGTAAGATAAAACGATAACAAGTTGAGCAAGTCAGTTCCCTCTCCCCCTGGGAGAAGATTGGGGTGAGGGCTTACATTTAGAGCGTTTGTCAAAAAAATGTGCGTGAAGCGCGCCCGTATCCGCCGCGGCGGATTCTCCTAGAGGGAGAAGGGACTACGCCTTCATTTGGTGGGTTAAGAACTCACCCTACAACATTCGTTTTTCTTGAACGGATTTCGGAGCAAGACATGAGCCAGGCCTTTTATATCACTACGGCGATTTCGTATGTAAACGCCAAGCCCCATATCGGACACGCGTATGAGTTCATCGCGTCAGACGCAATTGCGCGCTACAAGAGGATGCAGGGCTTTGACGTGTTTTTTCTCTCTGGGGTCGACGAACATAGCGCCAAGGTTGAAAAAGCCGCCGCCGCCCAACACCTGCCGCCGCGCGAATACTGCGACCTGATGTCAGACGTATTCAAAAACGTCCATGACAAACTCGGCACGCAACTTGACGGGTTTATTCGCACCAGCGAACCGCGCCACCACATTACGGTGAAAGAGATGCTGCAGCGGTCGTATGACAATGGCGATATCTATAAGGGGTCGTACTGTGGTTGGTATGACTTCACCAACGAAGCCTACATCCAAGAAAGCGACCTGCCTGAACCCGACAAGCGTCAGAACATTGAGTACATCGAAGAAGAAAATTACTTCTTCAAGTTGAGCGCCTATACCGAAAAACTCAAAGAGTATTTCACCGCGAACCCTAAATTCGTCCAGCCTGACATCTACCGCAACGAGATGCTCGCGCTGCTCGACCGCGGCCTTCAAGATATCAGTATTTCTCGCGCAACCACCACCTGGGGCGTGCCGCTGCCGTGGGACGAAAAACACGTCGCCTATGTGTGGTTTGACGCGCTGGCCAATTATTTAACGGGCGTGGGCTACCCCCAAAGCGGCGGCGACTTAAATAAGTACTGGCCGGCGGACGCGCACATCATCGGCAAAGACATCAACCGCTTTCACTCGGTCTTCTGGCCGGCGATGTTGATGTCGGCTGGGGTCGAAGTCCCGAAACAAGTGTTCGTCCACGGCTTCATCTTTCACAAGGGCGAGAAGATGTCGAAGTCGATTGGCAACGTCGTCGACCCGATGGAACTGGTTGAGGGATACGGGCGCGACCCGATGCGTTATTTCTTGTTACGCGAAATCGCGTTCGGCAAAGACGGCGATTATTCTGAAGAGTCGCTGGTCAATCGCTACAACGCTGACCTGGCCAACGACTTGGGCAACCTCTTCTCGCGTGTGCTTTCAATGATGAAGAAATTTCGCGATTGCGTGGTCCCTCAGCCAGACGCGTCTGACCTGGGCCTGTTAGAACTCGCCAAACAAGCGCGGGTAGACTACGCCCGGGCAATGGACCAGTTTGCGCTGCATAATGGGCTGTCGGCGATCTGGAACGTGATTTCTGAGGGCAACAAATATGTCGTCGAGAATGAACCCTGGGCACTGGCGAAGGATGAAGCTAAGGCCGCGAAACTCGACGCGGTGTTGTATAACCTCGCCGAGTCGCTGCGTTATGTTGCGGTGATGGTGTTCCCGTTTATGCCAGAAAAAGCGGCGGAGATGTTGGCAAGTTTAGGTTGCCCGATTGAAGGGACGCCGACGATGGATTTGCTTGATAATGAGGCCGCCGCTGGCAAGACCGTTGTTCCTGGCGCGGCGCTGTTTCCTCGGTTGGATAAAAACACATAACCTGAATCTTACTCATCCTGCCCCCTCTCTCTCTCTGAGAGAACCTGCTCCAGGCAAGGGTCGGGGTGAGGGCGATTCTGATGAAGAATACTGGATCCCCCCAGGCGCTGACGCGCCGTCCCCCCTTAATAAGGGGGGCTAAACAGCTGAGAAACCAATAGTAGAGGCGCAGCCCGCTTTTGTGTTGAACCTATTTCAGAACTTGGCGCCCAAGCCCTACCTACAAAAAAGCCCCTGGTAAAAACCAGGGGCTCTGGGTTTCAATGCTGACTGTAATTAACTGGCTTTTTCAGGAACAACGCCTTCATCAGCCATGGCCTGCAAAAACTTTTCGGGAGATTTGTTGAACGCGTCAACGCATGCCGCACAGCACATGTACACTTTTTTGCCTTTGGCGGTTGCTGACACTTCCTTTGAAACCGAACCGCCTGTAATCGGGCACCTGGTTTGATCCAGTGTCAAAATCACCGGGGCCGCCTTGCTTTCTTTCAGTTTTGATTGAACCGTTTTGATATCTTCAGCAACGGCTTTTTTGCAACCCGCGCAACACAGCGTCACCAACATGTTATCTTTGATTGCATACATGCCTTCGGCGACGGCCTTGCCTGACATGGGACAATTTTTTTGAATGTGATAGCCTTCAGCCAACGCCGGGTTTTGGCCTTTGGCGCGCAACGCCTTGATGGCCGAAAGCGGGTCTTTCTTCACGGCAGCCGCGCAATCGTCACAGCAAGTGCGAATGTTGTGGCCCATAAAAACCACGCCGCTGGTTTCATTGACCGGGCTGCCGGTCATGGGGCAGACGGTCTGAGTTTCCAAATGCGCCATTTTTTCCAGCGCGGCTTTAATGGTTTGACTTTGGTCTGTCTTGGCTTTTTCTGACGCGAACGACGGAGCAATCATCACCCCGCATACAGCAATCGCAAGCATAAACGTCAATACTTTTTTCATCACATATTCTCCTTCAAAACATTAGATTTTATAGATTATATCAAAGATGGCCGTTCCTTACAAAGTATATCTATCTAGTAAACTATTTTTTTAGGGCAGCCTCAATCACGGCCTCATACGTTGTGCCGGCTGTAAACGTAGGTAACTCATGTAAAACTGACGAATTTTGTTAGATTAACACTTTCCATGAAGACGAGGTAAGTTACAATGTCATAAATTCAATTCACCACGGTAAACGCATCGATTGCCCAAAATTTAGGGATGCAAACCCATTGAGGTGTTTGAGGAACAGATATGGCTGAACCCAACCCCACCCCGTTTTTTCTTCGACGATTTCAATCTTTGTTAGGAATCATTCCGGTAGGCGTTTTTTTTGCCGAGCACGGGTTTACGAACGCCCTCGCCTATTTTGAAGGCCTAGACCATTGGGACGAAGCGGTCATTTTCATCAACAATCTGCCCTTGCTCATCTACATGGAGATATTTCTGATCGGGCTGCCGATTTTGCTTCACGCCTTACTCGGCTTTTATATCTGGATTTTCTGTGAACCCAATGTTCAACATTACGGCTACTGGCGCAACTGGCTTTATACCCTCCAGCGTTGGACCGGCATCATCGCCATCGTGTTTATTGCCTATCACGTCTACAAACTCCGCATCGAGTGGAAGTTTACGACCGATATGAAGATTATCGAGTCGGGCTATGTCGCGGCGTATTTCCAAAAAGAACTGTGGCATGTCGTCTTCTACTTTATAGGCATTGCGGCGACATCGTTTCACTTTGCCAACGGGTTATGGAACTTCTGCATCAAGTGGGGCATCACCGTCGGCGAACGGTCACAAACCGTTTCGGCTTACATTTGCGCCGCAATCGGTATTGGCATTTTCTCGTTCTTTATGGCTTCGCTTTACGCCTTTACAACTGCGTAACAACCAAACTTAAGGGAGCATTGCGATCATGGCTCAATCGCGTTTTATCGTTGTCGGCGGCGGACTCGCCGGATTGATGACGGTGATTAAATTAGCGGAAGCGGGACACCAGGTAGACCTGTTTTCAGTCGTCCCCGTCAAACGCTCTCACTCCGTCTGCGCCCAGGGCGGCATCAATGGCGCCGTCAACACCAAGGGCGAAGGCGATTCGCCCGACATCCATTTTTATGACACCGTCAAAGGCGGCGACTTTCTCGCCCATCAGGCGTTTTGTAAAGACATGTGTTCGAACGCGCCAGCCGTCATTTATATGATGGACCGCATGGGCGTCACCTTTAACCGCACCAATGAAGGGATGATCGACTTTCGCCGTTTTGGCGGAACACTCCATCACCGCACAGCGTTCAGCGGCGCGACCACCGGCCAACAGTTGTTGTATGCGCTCGACGAACAGGTGCGCCGATATGAAGTCGACGGCCTGGTCAAAAAATTTGAAGGATTTGAATATCTGGGCATGGTCAAAGATTCTGACGGCGCCTGTTGCGGCATCGTTGCCATCGACATGAACACCCTGGAGATCAAATCGTTCAAAGCGGACGCGGTCTCTCTGGCCACTGGCGGCCCCGGCATGGTGTTTGGCCGCTCGACCAACTCGACAATCAATACAGGCAGCGCGGTGTCGTCCGCCTACCAAGAAGGCGTCAAATACGCCAATGGCGAGTTTGTTCAGATCCACCCGACGGCCATCCCGGGCACAGACAAACTGCGCCTGATGTCAGAATCGGCGCGCGGCGAAGGCGGCCGGGTGTGGGTTCCAAAGAAAAAAGGCGACACTCGCCCCGCCAGCGAGATTCCCGACAGCGAGCGATGGTATTTTCTCGAAGAAAAATACCCGCGCTTCGGCAATTTGGTCCCTCGCGACATCGCCGCCCAAGAGATTTACAACGTCTGCGTCAACGAAGGCAATGGCGTAGGCGGCGGCAACATGGTCTTTCTTGACCTGACCCATATTCCACGCGAAGAACTCGACCGCAAATTGTTCGGCATCATGGAAATCTACGAAAAGTTCGTCGGCGACGACCCGCGCGACGTGCCCATGAAGATCTTCCCGGCGATTCACTACAGCATGGGCGGACTGTGGGTCGATTACGAGCGCACCGACGACGGCATGTTAGACCGAAAAAGCCCGCGCGTTCACATGACCAATATCCCTGGGCTGTACGCCATGGGAGAATGTGAATATCAATATCACGGCGCCAACCGCTTGGGCGCAAACGCGCTTCTGTCTTGTATCTTCTCGGGCATGGTCGGCGGCCCCGCCATGGTCGAATACAGCAAAAACCTCAATGGCTCAGCGAACGACAAACCAAGCTCAATCTATGAAGACGCCGAAGCCAAATGGCGCGACCGTTTTGGTTCGATTTTGGGCATGGAGGGCGAAGAAAACCCATTCAAACTCCATCAAGAAATGGGAGAAATGATGATTCGCCGCTGCACCATCGTTCGCCATAACAACGACCTCGAAGAAAACATCACCTATCTCAATGACTGCAGCGAACGCTGGAAGAAGTGCAGCGTGTTAGACGCCGGCAAGACGAGAAACCAGTCGGCGTTGTTTGTAAACCAGTTGTGGAACATGATTGAACTGGCGAAGATCATCAACAAGGGCGCGCTGATGCGTGATGAGTGTCGCGGCAGCCACCTCAAGCCTGAATTTAAACTTGAGCAGCCCAAAGACCAAAACTCGCCTGAATATCAGGACTACATGAACCAGTGGAACGAGCAAAACGAAAAATGGTTAAAAACCACGATCGCCCAATACTCTGACGACGGCCCTCAGATTTCGTACGAAGAGATTGATACCAGCATTGTCAAACCAGTGCCCCGTCGATATGACTGAGTTTTGCCCTCATTGACAAGCGAAGTTGATAGGACACAGGTACACTGAGAGAAACACAAATTGGAGGTTGGTAGATGGCGTCGACTGTTGAAGTCCATGTCAAACGGCAAGACGGAGCAAACACCGAAGCCTATTGGCAAAAGTTTCATGTTCCGTATCAACAAGGCATGAACGTCATTACGGTGTTGCAAGAGATTCAGCGCAATCCAACAGACGCCGAAGGGCGCAAAACCACGCCGGTCTCGTGGGATTGCAGTTGCCTTGAAGAGGTGTGCGGCGCATGCAGCATGGTCATTAACGGCCAGGTACGGCAATCATGCAGCGCTCTTGTCGACAAATTAGAGCAACCCATTATTTTAGAGCCGATGCGCAAGTTCCCGGTCGTGCGCGACCTGGTGGTTGACCGCGAACGCATGTTTGAAGCCGCTAAGCGCGTCAAAGCCTGGGTGACGGTAGACGGTACATACGACTTAGGCCCCGCCGAAAAACAGCCGCCCAAGAAACAACAAGAGTTATACGAGTTTGCGCGGTGCATGTCATGCGGCTGCTGTGTGGATGCATGCCCGCAGTACACAAAAGAAAACACCTTTGTCGGCCCCGCGGCGATTGGCCAGGCGTTTTTGTTTAACAACAACAAGGCGGGCAAGTTTGAAGCCGAAGACCGCCTCAATACATTGATGGAAGACGGCGGCATCCATGAATGCGGCAACGCCCAGAATTGCGTGCGCGTCTGTCCCAAAGATATTCCGCTGACTCGCTCTATCGCGGCGTTGAATAAGGATACGCTGAAACAAGCGGTCAAGAATATGTTTATGAAATAGGACTTCGGTTTAGCGCGCCCGAAGGGCCCAGCGCTACATCGTCATAAAACGGCTTGCCAATTGGCAAGCCGTTTCTGCTATACTATGAATAAATTCTTAGCAGGGTATCGGTATGACACAACACGCCGTCAGAGACGAACTCAAATATACTTACAAAGATTATTGCCTGTTTTCTGAAGACAAGCGCTATGAAATCATCGATGGAAACGCCTACATGGTTCCTGCACCCTTAACCCGCCACCAGAGAATTATTTTCAACCTAACCCAGATGTTTACAGAGTATTTAAACGTTAAGCCGCTTGGCGATCTTTGGATAGCCCCGGTTGATGTCGTGTTGACTGATCATGATATCGTTCAGCCTGATCTGTTGTTCATATCAAAGGAACGCAAATCGATTGTAACAGAGGCCAATGTTCAGGGCGCGCCTGATTGGGTGTGTGAAATTCTTTCTCCTTCGTCCATTGAGAAAGACCGCGATCTAAAATTGAAACTCTATTCTCGGCATGGCGTGAAAGAGTATTGGATTATTGACCCTGACACCCGTTCCATCGAAGTCTATTGTTTGGAAGATAATCTGTTGACGCTAAACCAAACCGTGTCGTCTGGTTTGGCGGCCAGTGAGTTGCTGCCATCGTTCCAAGCCAGCGCCGATGATGTCTTTGCAGAATAAATATCCAATTCTGAGTTTCTAAAATGGCAGACGGCTGCCCCTTTGAACCAACCAATGTGAAACAATGGCTCCGCGGATGGGCGGTGAGGTTGGGACTGTTGATGTTTGTGTTGTTCTGGCCGGCGATGTGGTATATGCGCGTGGCGGGCGTCATGGGCTGGCTAGAGTTAGAGACAACTAACGGCGCAGCCGCGCGGTTGGTTTACTCTATTGTCCGCTATCCACTCACTTTACCGCCTTACTCGCTGACTCCATTCGCAGGCGCCATGAAGTATTTGTTTATCGGGTTTATCGTTGGTTTGCTAATCGATTATGCGTTGATGAAATGGAAGATGAAAAGGCAAACAGAATTAGACCAATCAGAACAAACAAAAACGGGGCCGTGAATCACGGCCCCGCTCAATGTTAGTTATGTACTTGATGATTATCCCGCTAAGCCGTCAAGAAACCCTTTCAACCGTTGCGCGCGCAATGGGTGGCGCAACTTACGGATGGCTTTGGTTTCGATTTGGCGAACGCGCTCGCGAGTAATGCCAAAGCGGTTGCCCACTTCTTCTAACTTGCGCGGCTGGCCGTCATCCAAACCATAGCGCAGCCGAAGCACGGCTTCTTCACGCTCGGTGAGCGTTTCAAGCGCCTGCTCGATTTCGCCTTCAAGCGAGACATGGCTGGCTTCGTCAACAGGCGAACTGACCGAACCATCTTCGATAAAGTCGCCCAGAAAACTGTCTTCGCTTTCATTGATGGGCGTCTCAAGCGAAACCGCGCGCTGAACCACGCGGGCGAGTTTCATGTATTTCTTCACGGGAATATCCACCCGGTGAGAGATTTCTTCAGGCGTCGCTTCACGGCCCAGTTCTTGTTGCAATTCCTCAGACGCTTTAATGATGCGGTGCCAGGTGCCTTGCAGCCCCACCGGGATACGAATATCGTGGGCTTGGCTGGCGCAGGCGCGTGAAATCGCCTGGCGAATCCACCAGGTGGCGTAGGTGCTAAACTTGAAACCAAGCAAGTGGTCGAATTTTTCCGCCGCTCGCATCAGGCCGATGTTGCCCTCTTGAATCAAGTCGAGCAGGTGAACGCCGCGATGACGGAACCCTTTTGCGACCGAAACGACCAGGCGTAAGTTGGCGCGGACCAAATCCATCTTGGCGCGCTGGGCTTCTTTTTCGCCGTTGCGAATAACCTTGACCGCGCGGAACAAGCGATAGGGGTCGTCATTGGCGTCAAACAACGATTGAAGAATGTCTTTGGAATCCGTCAGTTTTTTGATCTCTTTGTGTACGTCTTCTTTCTTCAAGTGTGAGACCATACACAATTGACGAATCGATTTGTCGGTGTGTGTTTGTTTAGACGCCAGACGGTCTGATTGTTTGGGCGTCAGTTTAAATAGGTTTTCGATGCGCTCACATTCTTTGATGGCGCGGTCGGCGCGAAAAGCGCGGCGCTTGAGGTCGTCGGCGGATTCCTGGACTGTTTCAGGTGCAAACGCAATTTTATAGAGGTCTTCACCCGCCTTATCAAAAAGGTCTATTGATTCGTCGGGCTTTTTGGTCATCACGTCTATGGCTTTAAGCGCCTTGGTGTGAACGCGGTCTAATTTGCGTTTCAAGCCGCCAATATAGCGGTTAATCTCGCGTTCGGTCTTGGCGTTTTCAGGGACGGTATTCATGACGACATCAAGGCGACGCTTGCCTTTTTTGATGCCTTCGACAATTGCTTGTAGATACTCAACCGCTTGGACGCTGCGCACCACGCCGATGCAAATGTTTTTGCGCCCGTCTTGCATGCGCTGTGAGATTTCTTGTTCGTCTTCTTTGGTCAACAGCGGGATGCTGCCGATTTCGCGGAGATAGAGACGAAGGCTATTGTGGGCGGCGCGGCGCGAATTGCGCAGCGCTTTGCTGTCCATCTCACCTTCGACAGGAGGATGGATCGACGGAATAAATAACTGTTCTTCTTCTTCGTCAATTTCAAGCGTGAAATTGATCGACTCGTCGTCTAAAAAATCTTCGTCTTTATACAGGCTCGTATTCGCGAGGCTAAACGTCATTGCAGCCATCTCCTTCTTGATACAGGGTTCTTCATTGAATTTCCGCCTCACGCCAACTGATCAATTAACGATCAAACGCGAGAGGTGTCACGCCACGATTGTTTGTGAGGCGGGCTTGCATGTCGGCTGGATTACGTTGAGACCATCGCCTTGAGGAGTTAACCATTTCGCCCGTCCCAGCGACTCGCTTGGATCGTTGGCAATGTCTGCGATCGTCATTTTTCGTAATACCTCCAACATGCTCTGCTGCGCTTCATGAAACAAGTGAGCAAGAGAACAACAATCGAGAATCTCACAGTTGCGCTCTTCCCAGTGGCATGTAAATTGCGCCGCATCGCAATCAATCGCCATCACAACATCGGCGATGGTGATCTGGTCTGGTGATTGTTTAAAGACAAATCCCCCGTTCTTGCCCCGAATTGACTTTAACAATCCTGATTTTGTCAGCCTGTGCATCACACGGGCCAGATAGGTCTCAGACGCATGAACGCTTTTGGCCAAGTCTTTGATCTGTATCGGACACTGGCGACTGTTTTTCGCCATATACCACAAGGCGTGAAGCGCCATGTCGACACTTTGAGTAAATCTCATAAGAACTATTCCTGCTATAAGATGACCATTGTTGTCTGGTTTAAAATCCTAGATGAAAATGCCCCTTGAGACAACTTGATGATTAGCTAAGATGAGGGAATAATTCGTTTGAGGTCTCTTTTTTCGCTTTTTTGATTCAACCATATAAAAATATATCAGATTTTCAACAATGTGTAACCCTTTATCTTAAAATTTACCAAAAATAACTATGAAGGTCAGATTTGAGTTAAGCCTTGTAATTTAAGCATGTTGTTACAAAAAAAGGGTTATATCTGTCAAATTTTTTTGATAGCCCTAGACAATTCTTTCGAAACAATCTCAGAAGAGTAAAAATAGACAAAGAGCCAAGCAATACAAAAGGGGCAAATATTGTTAATGACGCGAATTTTGGGATTTTTTCTCATCATGATTGTCGCCTCCTCGCCTGCTGTGATCTCGCAGCAGACCGAACAATGGGAACTTCTACGCTGGCCGCTTCGAGAAACGACGCTAGAGTTAGACTTGCCTTCTTCTGACCTCGAAGATGCATGGCATGAGAACCGCATCTATCGGCATGTGCAGAAAGACCTGCTTATTCTTGAGCCCAAAAGCGATTCATTGCTAGAGTTTTTGCACCTCTTAACCGAACACCAACCGGAGTGTGTCGAAGCCGATTTGAGTTTTGGATACGCCCACCTGAATCCAATCAGTATTCAATATGAGCCGGTATTGCAGTTTCGAGAGCCCTTCTCCGCCCAAGCCGAGTTGATTGTGAGCAGCGCCGGGCTGTCAAATGAGAATTTGCTTGGCGTTGTTTCGCCAGATCTAGTCAATGGCGGCGGCATGCAACTCAATCAATTGACCGATGAAGGGGTTGCCGATATTGAATGGAAAGCGTTTTATTCTCCACGCGAAACCATACGGCAACTGCTTGTAGGAACAATCAACGCTGCCGCTGTTCCTGAAGGGTATTATGAATTATTGTTGAACGAGTTGGGCCGCTCAACGATCATTGGCCGCTTTCATCGCGAAAAATATGATACACAATCCATGAGAGTGTATTGGCTTCGACGAGATGTGTATGACAATGTCTTTTTGAGGACCGTGATCATTGAAACCTGGTTGAGAGACCGTTTTGTTGAAACCTTAAAGCGCGTTCAGCCGAATTCAAAAAACGAGCTCTGAATGACATTCTGACAACTAGTTTCCCTAAGAGAGACCATGAACGATACTTTTCCATCAGCCCTAGCCAACAACCCAATTCTTATTGTGAATGAACACGGCGAGATCGTTGACCACAACCCGTCGGCCTTGGTGTTTTTTTCTCAAGGCGTCTCAAACATCAACGCGTTATCTGACAACGCCGGCCCGCTCACGTTGGCGCTTCAACAGTCGCGCCAATCCAATCAGCCGACATCGACTCATTTAACATTTCACGGGCAAGGTGACAAAACTTTTGTTCGAGTCGTTCCGCTGAACTTTACCCAAACGCCAGAGAGCGCCCTGTTTCTGATCGAGATTGAGTCTGAACAAGGCGGCTTGCACCGACTTGAAGAAGCCGCCCGGACGAATGATGAGCGTGTATTAAAACTCAGCGAACAATTGGCCTTTGTCACCCGTGAACTCTTAGACAAAACCACCCAACTCGCCGAACAAAAAAGCAAGACCCAAGCCATTATCAACGGCATGGATGAAGGCCTATTAGGCTGTGATGAAAACGGCGCCATCGTCCAGTTTAATGACCTCGCGGGGCGGTTGCTGCAAATTGATAAGACCTCGGCCTTACGCAAGCCGCTTCATGAAGTCAGCCCGATGGTGTCGAACGCAGTCGGGTTTTCTGTTGATGACCCGGCGTCGATTAAAAAACGTAACGTAAACCTCACAATCGCTGGGCGGGATGTACGAATTTTTTCATCACCCATTGTTGAAGACGGGCGGTTTGTCGGGTTTGTGTTGATTCTTCTTGACCGCACCAAACAGGCCGAATTAGACCGCCTAAAAGCCGACTTGATTTCAATTGTCTCCCATGAAATGCGTTCTCCGCTCACATCGATTAAGGGGTACATCGATTTGATCTTAGGCGGCGACTTAGGGGGCGCGCCTGATTCGCTCAAAAACTATCTCACCATCGTCTCTCAAAACGCCAACCGCTTGGCGTCATTGATCGACGACATGCTCGACGTGTCGCGGTTGGAATCAGGCAAACTCAACATGACGTTTGGTAAAGTTGATGTGAATTTTTTGTGCGAATATGTTTTTTTGTCTCACAAGCCCCAGGCAGAGCAGAAGAGCATCACGTTGGTGAGAGAAAGCAAACCGGACTTGTTTATATCAGGCGACAATGACCGCCTTCAACAGGCGCTGACAAACCTGGTTTCGAACGCCATTAAATACACGCCCGAACAGGGGACAGTAACAGTAAAAGCCTCGCGCGACGGCGACGGTGTGGTTGTGAGAGTGATTGACAATGGATTTGGCATTAGCCAGGCCGACCAACAGCGGTTATTTCAAAAATTCTTCCGAGTCAAAAACGCTAACACCCGCCGCATCGGCGGAACGGGATTAGGCCTTTGTATAACTCGCACCATTGTGGAAGCCCATCAAGGTCATATTTCGCTTGAATCAGACGAAGGCAAAGGATCAATCTTCTCGATGCACTTCCCCGCCTATCACGACTAGACGCGGTTTCAATATTGCTTGATGTTATGTTGTGCTGGGCATGGGTGCATCTAGCATCTTTGAACAACCCAAAAGCCCCCCCCTTTAAGAGGGGAAGGCCGCCGCAGGCGGACAGGGGGGGATTTCATCTACATGGATGCAGAGACAAACCAATATGCATCTGGTGGAGCAAGAACCCACGATACTAAATCACACAAACGCTTCTAAAGTTATGGCTACATAAACAAAAACGCGAGGCGCGGGCCTCGCGTTGATGCGGGACTTTTTGGAACATGCCGCGATTTTCTCAGGCCGTCAGATCGATCTTGTCGCTTCCCTTGGGCGCGGCTTGCGCGCTTTGTTCGGGTTGCGGCGCCGGAGCCTCGACCTTGGCGACCGGTTGAACCGCTCCTTCGGCGACTTTGACGCCGTCGGGACGAGGGCCCACAGAGAAAACCAACTGTGATACGGCTGGAGTTCCGGTTACGCCATCCTGAGACATAATGCTCTCCTTTCCCTACGATATGACCGATGAGCGGAACGGCTAGGCTCCGCTCATCGGCCTCGCTCACCTCTCTAGCCGAGAAGCTGTAGGAATCCCTGACTTTGGAAATTCGCCTGCGCCAGGACGGACACGCCGGCCTGTAACAGGACCTGGTTTTGAGTAAATCTCGTTGTTTCGGCGGCGATGTCTGCGTCGCGGATACGCGATTCAGACGCCGTCAAGTTTTCAGACGCGACCGTCAAGTTGGCCACGGTGGATTCGAGGCGGTTGGTCGCCGCGCCGAGAATCGAACGAGTACGGTTGACCTGGTCGAGCGATTCGTCAATGATTCGGATCGCTTCGTTTGCGCCTGTCAGGCTCGTAATGTCAATGTCAGACACCGTTCGTCCAGTGCTGCGGCCAAAGCCCAAGTTGTCGGCGCGAAGGTCGCCGAGTGAAAACTTGATGTTTTGGTCAGCGCCAGAACCGATCTGGAAGTTAAGGCCCTTGTTCACAGTCGAAATCAAGACCGTAAAGCCGGGGTCGCTGCCGGTGAACGTACTAGTGACCTCAATGACATCCTCAAAGTCGAAGGTAACAAACTTGGCCGCCTCGCCGCCTGTCGTCTGCGATAAGAAGACAACGTCTTGGTCGCCCGCCTGGAAGGTGACTATAGGCCCGCCGTTGAGGGCGCCAGTATACAAGTCGCGCTCATTTTCAAACGTATCATTCCCCGCGGCAAAGCCATTGCCGACGCGAATCGTAACTTGGGGCGACGGGACGCCTTCAGCAGTTGATTCTTCACCAAACAAGGTGACAACATCGCCCGCTTCTGCGCGGACCGCTTCACCGCCATCGACTCGGAAGGTGGCCGATTCAGCGAAGCCTTCTTTAATCAAGTTGCCGTCATCTTGAATGGTTGAGTTTGATGTTCGAGCGCCTCCTGCGGAGAAATTAAACGTGAAGGTGAAATTTGATTGTGAGTCAGTTCGGCCAAGGTCATCAATCAATTGAATTTGGCCGCCAGCGGTGAATGTAAACAACGCATCCTCGAAGCGAGTTTGTTCACCATCAGTAGCGCCAGGAGCGGCGGTATTGTTATAGTCGCGCGTTCTGAAGTTCAGTTCTGAGATGATGCCGGAGATGCTCGAGAAGGTAAAATCACCGAGATCCGCGTCAAAATCGCCTGCGCCGGGAACCCCATTAAACGTAAACGTGCTTTGGAACGTAGTTCCGTCTGATGTCGTCCCCGTAAAATCGACGGTGTCGCCGTTACGCAACGTTGTTCCGCCAGTGAATACGCCGCTGACAAAGGTGCCATTCAACAACAAGGTGCTGCTATTTCCGCTCGTCACAAGCGACGTTGTGCTATTTAAAATAGCGCCGTTACCATCGCGAAAGACGAGAGAATTTTCGACAATTCGCTGTTGGGCGGATTGGACGTCTTCAACTTGGATGGCGAATTCGCCATCCGCGAAGGTCGAGCCGGTGACAGCGGTAACCAGGTTGCCGACTTGGCCTTGGCCAGCCAGAAAACTTTGGTTGCCGATTTCTTGGGCGCGAACCACGCCATTAGACGAAGTTCGAATATCACCGTTTGCGTTGACTAACGTGATATTCAGGTCAGCTTCGCTGAACGAATTTTCGCTGCTTCTTAGCAAGATTCGCCCAGCGTTGCTGCCTGTAGTTGACGCAGCTGCGATCGTACGGAATTCGGCGGGCACATTGGCCGTTCCGCCAAATAGCGCCGCTTCGGCGTCTGCGATTGCTTCTCCGACTGCGGACGTAATCCCTTGAAAGGTAATCGCCCCGCCAACATGAACAACACTGAGAGCGCCATTAAACGAAGTGACGCCGTCTGACAACAAGCCGCTAAACGTAAAAATATCATCTCGCGCCATTGAGACGCCATTGAAGAATGAAGCGGCGAGAGAGTCGCCTGTTGCATCTAGGCCTGTCGCCAAACTACTTTGCAGACCAACCGCGCCTTCAGTGAACAGCGCGAGGCTGACCGCGACGTCACTTTGGTTGGTGATGCCTGTGTTCAATATTTGCTGCTGGCCAGATGCTTCGCCAGAGGTGATTTGTTTAAAGCCGTCTTTGACCTGGCGAATGTTCAAAAATGCTGTGCCGTTGCCCAAGTTACTGGCGACGGGTGAAACGTCGAGATTGGCGCCAACATTCTGGACGCCGTCCTTTAATTCAGAAGTAATAGAAAAGTCGCCTTTGAGCAGGAAGTTGTTACTGAACAAGGTCGTATTGGCGATTCGAGTGATTTCGTCAATACTCTGAAAGACTTCGTCTTGAAGCGCTGAGCGCGCGCCGAAGTCGTTGACGCCGGTGTTGGCGGCTTGAAGCGCCAACTCACGAATACGGCTGAGCCGGTTGGTGGTTTCTTCGAGGGCGCCTTCAGCCACGCTGATGACGTTGATGCCGTCTTGGGCGTTGGCGACTGCGACGTTCAAGCCCTGGCTTTGGGTGCGAAGGCGGTTGGCGACCGTGAGGCCCGCCGCGTCGTCGCCAGCCCGGTTGATTCGTAAACCTGATGACAGACGTTCAATAGAACGCTGAAGATTTAAGCCTGTTTGGTTCACATTTCTCTGCGCTGAGAGAGACGTGATATTGGTTGCAATTCGATTGATTCCCATCGTTTGTGTCCTCCTTGAGACTCTGGCCCCGACATCCAGTGCCGGGCGCGAAGCGCACTAGGCCTTAAACGCTCGCGTGATAGGAACCGATTGACTGTTTCTCCCTGCGACCGCATGTAGAGAGAACCTGTCAAGCGCCTAAGCGAGCGTCATACTCGTTTTGGTTTTGAACTTCGATGGGTGAGTGTTGAAAAACTGGAGGAACGCGAGAAAAGCGTCTCTTGAGTGTCCGAATGTAAGGTTTCCGAGGCCTTGTTCGAGCAGACGGACGAAGTCATTCAGCCCTCACCGACTTCTTTGGCTAGATTAGAGTTGAGCACCTCCTTTATCAGGATAATTTCTTACAAATCTGTTAATGTTTACGGCGTCTCAGCCGATACTATTTACGTAATTGATTGAATCGAAAGCAGTTTTTCGATATACTTACAACGGGTTAATTCACTCTCGTCTTTCTGATTGTTCGGTGGTTTCCGAGGCCTTGTTCGAGCAGACGGACGAAGTGATTTAGCCCTTTTTTTTGCCTGTTTTCTGGTATTTTAACCATTTCGCCTGCCCTCGGCCTGTTCGATTCAATCTGTCTTTTGTTGGGTGCAATCCCTGCCTGTCTCTTCTGAGATTTTCCCCTTGTCGCTTTAGTTGTCGGCGAGTTAACAGAAACCTTTAACAAAAAATTTATTTTTTATTGTTTGGATTTCCAGGAAAGTTTCGAGTGGTTAGATTTGTATTTTGAACCGATCGCTCGGCGCTGCGCAGCTCGCTGGCGTTAAGAGAAACTATTTACTCACAGAATCAGCCAATGAAAAACCCGCCTGATGGATTGGCGCCAGGCGGGTCCAATGATAGATGATTGGTTTCGAGTTAAATCTGAGAACAAGGCATTGGCTTCAGATTGATATTGGTGATGTTGCTGAGAATTTTTTTGTCCGCGTATTTGGGGATAACTTTGAGTTTCTGCCAGCCTTCGCTATTCACAAAGGTCTTCCAGTTGGCTTTTTGTTCGGCCTCATCTTTGAAGGTCAACATATAGGTGAGGTTAGGAATTCGGGGGCCGATTAAGGCTTCGCCGAAGAAAACCGGGTGCAGGCCGGTTTCGCGAAACACGTCGATCTCGCCGATGTTAAACATCTCGATTTTTGTCTGGCCGGTTTTGACGCTGGGGCTTTCATAGATGCGCAGTTGAAAGACGCGGTCTTGGTCGGCGGAAATGGGCGTTTCGAGCGTCGGCATGCCTTCAAAGGCGACAAAAAAACTGCTCTCGACGCGCTTATAGGCGGGTTGGGTCGCTGGCGCGTTAAGAAAATCAGCGCCGTCTTTGAGAAACGCTTTGTCGGCAAGCAGCTTTTGGGTCACCTCAGCCGCCGCCTGTAGGGTTTTGTGGCGCATGAGAACATAGACCGGGCCAAGGCCTTCGCGCGGGGTGAAGGCGCCAACCGGTTTGACGCCCAGGCGGTTTAACGCCGGGACCATCGCATCGGTAAAAAAGCCGCCCAGGGCTTTTTTTTGGTCTTCGGCGTCAATGTGATATTCGCGCAGCTCAAAATAATCGCGTGCGACGGCGGCGCTGGTAGATTGGCCCATTGTCATGGCGCCAATTGAGGCGGCCCCGATGGCCCCGGATTGTTTGAGAAAAGATCGTCGTTCCATGTTGGTCCCGTCCTTTTTGGTAAGAATATAGGCCATCTTAAAACATTTCATGCGGTTTGGGAATTGGCAGCAGCGCTTATGCGCACGCATAGAGCGTTTGACAAAATTGCGTGCGGTAAGCGCGCCCGTATCCGCCGCGGCGGACAGCGAAAGATACCGTTATGTAAACTCAATCCGCACATAATTCTGGCTACCACTATAGAAAACAGGGCTGACGCTGGCCAGCCCTGTTTTCGTTTGTCGGCTCTGGAATGTGTCGGAGTTACTGCATTCGCGGCATACGCGAAAACCATGACATCATGGTTTCTGCCGACGCCATCATCTTGGTATCACGCTGAAACGAGACCGCCTCTTCGTTGTCTGCGCTTTGGTTGGCCGGTTCAAACGCCGCCGCTAACAATGCGTCAACCTCTTCTTCCGGCATCTCGCCATAGGCGCGATGGTCGTAGCGCAAAAAACAACTGGGGCAAATCACGGATGAGGTCATGGCGCCGCAGTGCTTGCACTCGCAGGTCTTGGACATGATTGAGCACCTCAATTGCCATAGATATCGCCTCAACCGAAATCCAACATATAAAGGAATGAATAACCGGGCCCATACGTCTTTCATGGTTGGCTACACCTTCGGTCAAATGTTGAACGAAATTATAAATTATTGCCTTATTGTTATCGGAACCGTAGACAAAACCTTGACTCCCTTTTTTAGAACATTCTTAGTATTTAAGGCTCATACGGGATTTGGATACGTTCTCTCAAATTGAATTAAAATTTCCAGACACGATCTCAAGGATGATTTTTATTTTGTTGTAATTGGCATGGGTACAACTCTGCTCGCTTCAGAGCGGCTCCGACTTTTTGCACAGGCGCTCCCTGAGTTGCACCCATGAAGGACGAATATGGTTTTTTGACCCAATTTCAGGTCATCCAGCAAGGGAAGTACTCAAATACCGAAAGAACCGTATTTGAATGGTTATAACGAGGGGGTTAGTTTAAGTTAAATTTATTCTGTCCCTTGTTCTACATCAGGTTGGTCGGGTTCGATCACAACAATTGCGACATCGTTGGGGTGGATGCGTCCTGAAATCACGACGCCCTCATTCGAGAAACCAGCGTCAAAATCGTCTAAGCCATATTCAAGCGCGGCCTCGCCGTTTGGTACTGAAATAGCGACCAGCTGGCCCGAGATGGTGTCATGGGTGTTGTTGTATAGCGTAATGACATGTTTGTCTGTTGTTGAAAACCGGTTGGCGAATAGACCGCCCCGCCCAGTAGGCAGCATCGGCTCAACATCGCTCGATGAGAACGCGTCTTGGTGTTTACGCACGATCGGCAGAATCTCACGGATGAATTGACGAAACGGCTGGCTATACCAGCTGCGCGGGCGCCCTTTGAGCCAGAGGCCTTCGCCCTGAAACACGCACAATTTCGCGCGCTCGGGGCCGAGCAGATGTGGATACACGCTGGGATGGACTTTTTGTAATATACGCAGGTTTGGATTTGTGAACCGCAACAAATTGATTGGCGCCTGGGTAGGATAGCGCCCGCCTGCTGACGAATACGAGTGCGCCCCTTCAATATAGAGTGTTGAAACATCAGAGGGCGCGCGCTCGACAAAAAACGCGGTGGTTTCGGCGTTGGCTTGAGTCGACTGAAGCAATGCGTTTTCGCCGGGCAGCACGTCAATCGAACTCAGCCCTACCCGGTCGTAATACAGAGACGCTGACAGCGAGCTCGCGCGCTCGGGGTATACGTTTGACGCATGGTCGCGCCACGGCTCGAAATTTGGGTTCATCTGCATAACTGACCCAGAGGGAACCAGAATATCGTTTATGTCGTACTCACTATAATCTTGAACGATGAAGTCATCCAATGGCGAGTACGGGTTCGCGACTAGCGACACGTCGACGCCTAGTGAATTCATGTCATCAATATTTCGGCGTAGGTTCACCTCGCTGCCAATCGCAAGTTGGTTTGGGCCGCCCGTAGTGACCGTCGGGTGAGATGAATCGTCATCCGATCGTTTCTGCATCCACCCCGCGAGTTCTATCATATCGACGCCGCCAAACTCGCTGTTTAACTCGTCAAACAAAGGCTTAAAGCGGTAGGCGTTGATCTTAGAGTCGTAAATCAAACCAGACCCGCGATAGGGGTAGTCGCGCCAGCAGATGAATACGTCGCTCGGCTTGTTGGGCGAAGCCGTCTCGGATTTGAGTGACGCGACCCAGTCGCGATGGAGAGCGAACGCGGTTCGCCAATCGCCGCCGTGAATTTGAATGATGGTCGAGGGCGTTTCAAACAGACCGCCGCCCCGCAAGACGATTGGCTCGTCAAAAAAATAATCGACGCCCATTCGGCAGCCGGCGTCTGACTTTGACATGCGAAACTGCTTGGGCAGGAGCACGACGTCGCGAGTCTGTATTGATAGTCCACAACCATGTTCGTCAGAATAGAGGTCGATCCATTGCTGGGGCATCTGGCCCGAATGGGGCGCTTCAAACTTGATGGCGCCGCGGCCCCAGGCGGCCCGCTCTGTCGGCAAGAAGTAAATGTCTTGGTTCGGGCCATCGTTAATGCTGATTGATTGAAATGCGGGGAACATGACGCGCAGCGAAGTTGGCGTCGCGCCTGTGTTATTGATCTGCAAGCGCATCTGACAAGCGTCGCCCGTGGTCGGCAATATAATAACCTGGGCAATTAGCGGCAATGCCTGGTCGGTGTTATTCAGTGTGAAGGTGACAGTCGCGCCATTCAGCTCATAGCCCGCCATGCGCCAGTCGCTGTCAGGAACGCGCAACCCATTGGCGATCACCGAAAACAGCGGCGACGGGTTTTGAAGATACTCTCTGTTCTTGGCGGTTTGTTTGATCGAAGAAATCGAAAATTCTTCTTGGGTATCAAACCTGAATTGATAATAGTCATTTGAGATGCTCAACTGCTTTTGCGGGTTCATCGAAACTTGCGGCGCGCTGGGCCTAGTCACGGTTTCAAGCGGCAGCGTTTGAATCAAGCGTTCTCGTTGAATGTGTGACATACTGGTGGGGCCGGGGTTGAGCGTCGCCGCCGCCAGATAGACCTGGCCGAAGGGCATATTGTCATGAATCACAACCTGCCTGAGCGTCTTGGTTGGGTCAACCGCGACGTGATATACGCCCCACTCGCCGTGTTGGATTTCATTGCGGTAGCCGTCAATGGAAAATGGAAACGAAAACTCAACCGAGCCGTCGCTGTATCTCTTTTCAACCGAGAGCCAGTCAATAGAACGAACCGCCGTGCGTTCTGTGAATCCCTGATGCAGCTCTCGACCAATCAGGCGGGCGCCCATGAGAAGAAACAAGTCGCTGCCGCTGGCGTTCACGTCAATCTCAATCTGCTCTGGCTGCGGCAGGCTGGTAGCAACCAGGCGGCGGTCTTCATGTAACTCAAATAACTTGCCTGAAATTGTCGAGCCGCGCAACTCGAGCGGCGCTGAGTTTGCGTCTGGTGATACGCCGCTCAATGTGAAAGAAGAATCAGGCAGCGCGAGATAGTGCCACCCGGGCGGCGGCGTAGTTTCATCAGGGGCGAGGGCCGGAAACCCTTTTAAGAGTAGTTCGCCGCCGATGGCTGGGTTGATTATATCGAGTTGAAACAGAATAAACGTCAGCGGCGAACTCGCGCTGGTCAATTCAATAGAAATTTGATCAATAGGCGACTGTTGAACTGTTGTGACTTTGTTTTGTTCTTGAATGACTGTCGCCGTTGCTGTGTTTGGTCTGAATTCAACAACGGTATACGGTATAGAGACCAACCCATCTTCAACAGGCCGCAACAGTTCAATGCGTCCAGAATATTCGCCCTGCGCCGAGTCGATTCGGTAGGACGTCTTCACTACAGGGAACCAATCGGGCCAAATGGGGGTTGTGGTCAATAGCCATTGAGCAGTCTGGTTGGGCGGCAGCCGAAAAACCAACGCGCCGTCTTCGATTTGAACGTCGCCCTGGCCGCCAGTGAGGCGCAAATCATCCAATTCAACATTCTGAAGCGACCAGCCCAACGCGGCGGGACGCCCCGCGGCGAACGCCGAACATGAGAATACCAGAAGTAGAACAACGATTGAATTTCGAAGCATGATAGTCGTCCAACGATTGAGATCAGCCGGACGATATGATAGCACAAGCGTAGCGTCGATGGCTAAGCCGTCTGCCAGGAATATAGCCCCGCGACGTCTTGTTTTTGTTTGGGCATGACGTAAGGGCCTTCGGGGATCACCATCACCCGCGCGTGATCGCCGTGGCGTTTAAGCGCCTGGACGAGGCCGTCTTGGACGGACGCGATGGGCTGCACCAAAAAGTCGCGCAGATCGGCGTTGCTGATGCCTTCGGTGTAATAGAGCAACTCACAACGATGGAGGCCGTTGACCAGTTCTTGAACCATCCATTGGTCTTTGGCGACGTAATTGGGGCCCATGACCACGCTGTAATACTCCATCGGGTCTTTGAGGCGCCTGAGCAGGCCCTCAAACTCGGCGCTGCCGCAGCCTTCTTCGTTTTGGGCGGCCAGAATGATGGTCCCGCCGGGTTTGACCGCTTCGAGCGCGGCGACAAAGCCTTTGATGGCCTGGTAGAGGGTCTTGTCGAGTGGATACCCGCCGCTGGAGGTAATGACGATGTCGGCTGGTTCTTCGATGGCGATCATGGTCGCCTGGGCGGCGTGGGCGCAGGCGGCCTCATGGGCGGCTTCGAGCTCGCCCGCAAATACACCCGTAACCTTGCGGTGTTCGTCGAGGGTGACATTCAAAATAAAATCGACGCCCGCCTGGCGTGCGACTTTGACGGCGGCGTCATGAAACGGATTGCCCTCCAGCCTGCCGTTACAGACTTCATCTTTCTGCAACATGCGATAGCCGTGCATGTGTTTCATGGTTTCCAGCGAGGCGATGCCGGGCAAGACGGCCTTGCGTCCGCCTGAAAAGCCCGCCATCAGGTGAAGTTCGACCAACCCGGTGAGAATTTTCAAGTCGGCGTTGAGGTAATGCTTGTCAATATACACGGGAATATCGCCATTGACGTTTCCAATATATTCATTGGCTTCGTCGTCTTCAGAGTAATGATTTTCAACCCGGTAGTTGTTTGCGATGTCTTCACCGACCAACTCGACCAGTTCGTCGCCCAGGTTGGGGCGGTGAATGCCGGTGGCGATGAGGATGCAGATGTTGTCGCGGGGCACGCCCGCCGCTTCGATGGTCTCTAAGATGGGAGGCAGAACCACTTTGTTGGGCACAGGCCGGGTAATGTCTGAAATGACGATCACCGCCGACTGGCGGCCTATGGCGATTTCGCTGAGCGGTTTTGAGTCAATCGGCGATGTGAGCGATTCACGCACGGCGGCGCTGGCGTCAGCGACCGGGGCGGCTTCTTTCATATGAATCACGCTGGCCAGGTTTTGGTCAGGCACGTCAACGTCAACGCCTTGTTTTCCATACGCCAATTGAATCTTCATCCTAAGTCTCCTAACACACTGTCAATTCGGGTAAAGAGTATCACCAGCGACATCCCCATCGTAGGCGCCAGCGGCGCGATCGCCGGGATGATGGGCGGTTATGTAATCTTACTTCGTTTTGTTCGCGTAAGGACGCTAGTGTTTTTGATCGTTGTGGTTGAGTATTGGGAAGTTTCTAACCTGACTTTTTTCATCGCTTGGTTTCTGTTTCAATTGGGATACGCCTTACTGAGCCTGTATGATAATGAGCCAGCCCATGTCGCCTGGTGGGCGCATGTCGGCGGCTTTTTAACCGGAGCGCTGATCGCATTCCTAATCAAAAACCCTTCAGACTCAATCTAGCCCACTACCGTTCTCTCACCAGCCTCAGGCCGAGGATGAAGCTGCGAATGGTGGGCGGCGGCGATTCGCGCTGGGCAGAGCGGCAAAAGTCAGGGTCGCTGCCCCAGCCGCCGCCTCTGACGACGCGCCCCGAGCCGCTGGCTGGCCCTGTTGGGTCCGTCTGATTTTCGACAGGGTAGTCGCCATACCAGTCGCTGCACCATTCCCACACGTTGCCGCTCATGTCATAAAGCCCAAACGGGTTGGGCTTCTTGAGGCCAACT
>CAZKYC010000049.1:0-33739 GCA_964556895.1 uncultured bacterium
CTCCAATCTTCCTCTGAAGAAACAAAGAAACAAAACAATGATTGAATCAGAAATAAACAAACAATAACCAGGCTGGATGAGATTCGTCTCATGATGCCGTCCCCCCGAAGTGGATGTACTTTGTCTGTAGAGATTTAATACGCTTTTCTGTATCGTATGTCGAGTGGCGCTCTCGATGTTATATTGCGTGAGGAGATTACAGCGTGATCGAAGTGGTCGATTTTCACAAAACCTATCGTGATTTGGTCGCCGTCGAGGGGCTGAGTTTTTCCGTCCAACCGGGGGAAATCATGGGTATGGTCGGGCCCAACGGCGCGGGCGTGGTTATCAGTTCTCATTTGTTAAACCTGGTCGAAGACCTGAGCACTCACCTGCTCATGATGAACCGCGTGCCTTTGTTATTTGGCAGGATTGTTACTGTTATTAGGGTCGCTGGTTTTCATTACTGGCGAGTGGTTTATGTGGGTTGTTCTGTTTGTCTGTACGGCTTGGGCGTATGAACGCTTTGATCTGAGCGCCGACAAGCCTGCATAATCTAAAACAATGGAGTCATCACAATGAGAATTCAGATTTCGATTTGGGCCTTATGTGTATTCTGCTTGTCAGTTTTCGCCAACGAGCCGTATGACCCGACTAAATGGGAAGACGTTATTCAGAAATTTGAAGAACAAGACAAAGAGCGCGTCATTAAACAGGTTGACGTCTTGTTTATCGGTAGTTCCAGCATTCGAAAATGGAACTTAGACAATTGGTTTCCGAACTTGGACGCGCTTAACCGCGGGTTTGGCGGTTCTCACATCGAAGACAGCAACTATTACTTTGACCGCATCGTCACGCCCTACAAGCCAAAAGTCATCGTGTTGTACGCAGGCGATAATGACATTAGTTATGGGAAATCCCCAAGCCGCGTCCACAGCGATTTTCGGTATTTTGTTGAACAGATGAAAGATAGGCTCCCTCACACTAAACTGATTTTTGTCGCGATTAAACCCAGCATCAAACGGTGGGCGTTGGTCAACAAAATGCGAAAAGCCAATGGGTTGATTCTAGAGGACTGTTTGAATGACCCCACACTCGACTTCTTTAATATTGACTCGCCGATGATTGGTCGCGACGGCAAACCGGATAAAGAGTTTTTTGACGACGACGATCTTCACCTAAACGAAGCCGGGTATGAATTGTGGTCAACCATGCTACACCCCAAAATTGAGCGTATGCTTAAAACGCGATAATGAAGGTTTAGCTTTTTTAGTGTTGCGCTGGGTGTTATGCCGTCGTTGGGTGTGGCATAATACCAACTCTCTATCCCTGTAGTTGAGAATTTCACTGTTCATTGTAGAAAGGGTCAGCTGAATGATTGCTGTTTTAGTAATCATTAAAGAAAAAATATGCATAATTTTCTAAAAAATAACATTGTTCAACAACATAAAACGCTCTCTAAACTTATTTGTTAGAGTGGGTTAATGATAGGTATGGAAAGATGTCCTGTTTAATAAATAAGTTGATAAATTAAATTAAAACTATCAACCTTCCCCTATGAATTTCTAGCACAAAAACTGCATTTCAGATTGATGATCAATCATAGCTAAAATAGAATATAGCTAACAGCGGAGAGTGTCTTATGGACAACGAATCAGCAGCCCTGCAAATCGCCAACCCTGAGTTTCGCCGCATGCTGGCCGAACGTATTCGCGCACTTGCAGACCCCACCCGCATTCATCTGCTGCACTGTTTGATGCAACAGGAGTATTGCGTGAGAGAACTGGCTAATAACGTCGAAAAAAGTCAGGCGACAGTATCAAAACATTTGGCGATCTTGTTTCGCCATGGGTTCGTTGGGCAGAGAAAAGAAGGCGTCCAGACCTTTTATCATGTCGAAGGCGAGGGACTTCAGTTTTTCTGCCAGTACATGTGTTCTTCACTCAAAGAACACTTGGACAAAATGGCGTCATACGGCGGGCCGAAACTGGCGCTATAAGAAGACCACATTGCAAGCATTAGCGGTTTGTTATTGCGAGCCCTTTATATTAAGGAGTGTGGAAAGGATTTGCATCATGAGAAAACACCTATGTATTCTTGGAGCGTTTGTATTGGTATGCTGTTTAGGATTACCGGTAATCGCCCAAATGGATCATTCGTTCCTGATCCAAAATTATGAAGGAGCGAAGACGTGTGAAGTTTGCCACGAAGGTACCGTAGAGCACATTCAAACGACGGTCCACTACAAGTTTGAGTCGCCCGTTCCCGAAGGCTATTTGTTTGAAGAAGACGGCGTGACGCCGCACGAAACCGAAGTCTCGGGTAAATTGTGGAAATTATGCGGATTTCCGACGACTGTTCCTCAATATAACTGGATGGGCAACCTGAAAGACGACCCGACTACACCGCATATTGATAAGCCGGGCGGATGCGCCAAGTGCCACATCGGCGTTGGTTACAAGCCATATTCCGCGACAGGGTTGGATACGCCAGCCGAAAATGAAACCTATAACGTTGATTGCCTTGTCTGTCATGCGGAAAATTATTCGCGCAAATTATATGCAGGCGAAATGAACGGCGCCGCAGTGGTGATGGCGGCCCCGATTGTTGACGGCGCGTTGGATTTCAGCGGTATGACCGAAGCGGCCAAGACGGTCGGTAAACCCAAGTCGGAATATTGCAATCGCTGCCACGCGGCTGCTGGCGGTGGCAAGGTTGCGCTTGACGACATGGAATATAGTTTCAAACGCGGTTCGATCTTTGATGCAGATAACGACGTTCACGCTGCGGCGGGCATGGCATGCACCGATTGCCACTCGCTTCGTGAATATGACGGCGACCATCGTACCAAACGCAATCCAAACAACGACCTGTATGCGTTTGACACATTTGTTGAAGATCAAATGTGCCTCGAATGCCATAGCGAAACCCCGCACGAAGAAGGCTCGCCTTATAATCAACACGCCGGGTTCATTTCTTGCACGGGCTGCCACGCGACTTCAGAAGGCGGCGCGATTCGTAAAGACTTCGCCGTCACAACCGAGCCAAACGCAGACGATCCTCTCGGCTTGTATGGCGTGAAGGTTGAGTTTGCTGACGATAATTTCCAACTCGATTTCCATTGGTTTAACGGTACCGTCAAAGGTGAAATTGAACCAAACGGCTCAAAAGGCAACGGCAAGATTTATCCTTACAAAACGGTTGCATTCAATCAGCCGGTTGATGCAAACGGCCATCCGATTCCATTAAAATGGGGCGTGTTGTTCAAGACCGGTAACCTGCAAGAAGCGCTGAATCAGGGCTTGGCTGCCTACACTGCCATGATAAATGATGACATCTTAGCGACCACAACTTTGCCGCCGGTTCCAGGTGAATTCGCTGGATTCAAAGAAAGCGAATGCGTCTTTAGCATTAGCCACGGCATTACCAAAGAAAAAGCGTTGAATTGCTCATGCTGCCACAGCGAAAACAGTGTGTTAAATTATGAATCGCTGGGCTTCACCGCTCAAGAAGCCACTACTTTGAAATCGTTCAACTTTGGCGACGATTGCGTACGTAGCGTTCCCGCTGCAGGCATCGACCAGTGGACGTTGTTCCGGTAAGCGGTAAATATAATATTGAGAAGATGACTCCCCGGGCGGACATCGTTCGGGGAGTTTTGTTTCAATGGAGGAATTTGATGCCTCGTTATTTTTTAGTTGAAATTTCGATTCTGCTTTTTACGTTGCTCGTTTGTCATTCGGGGTATTCCCAGACGCTGCCGACTGAGGCGACCTCGTTGATGGTGGGGTCAGGCAACTGCGCATTGTGTCACCAGTTGTTAACCGATGAGACGGGCGCTGATGTGTCGGTTGACGCCCACTGGCGCTCGACCATGATGGCCAATAGCGCGCGCGACCCGTTCTTTCTCGCCAAGGTCTCTACCGAAGTAGAACGCTTTTCGGCGTTACGTGATGTGATTGAAGACAAGTGCGCCACGTGTCATTTCGGCATGGCCCATGAACAGGCGGTTGTTAACGGTGAATCGACAAATATATTCGGCGAGGGGATTACTAATCCCAATCACCCCTATCACGCAATTGGTATGGACGGGGTGTCTTGTGCATTGTGTCACCAGATTCAGCCAGACGGCTTGGGCGAGGAGCAAACATTTAGCGGCGGCTATGTAATCGACCGCCAGACAGAAAAGCCAAACCGACAAATCTTTGGGCCGTATGACGACCCGTTCGCACAGCCCATGATCATGGGCAGCGGTTATACGCCAGTCTTAGGCGAACACTTGTCTGAATCAACCATATGCGCGTCATGCCATACCTTGTTTACTCCTACGGTAAACGAGGCGGGCGAAATCATCGGCGAGTTTCCGGAACAGATGGTTTATTTTGAATGGCTTCATAGCGCCTACGCAGACGGCGAGGGGGACGATGACAAGAGCTGCCAGGATTGTCACATGCCAGAGGCGAAGGGCGGCGTGAAAATTTCGCTTGTGCCGCCTCATGTGTCGCCAAGGGCGCCGTTTAATCAACATCATTTTGTGGGCGGCAACACGACAATGCTGAAAATTCTAAAAGCCAACGGCGCTGAACTAAACGTCACCGCAAGTGACGCCCACTTTGACGCGACCCTTGAGCGAACTCTCAACCAACTCAAACAATCTAGCGCAGAAGTTTTGATTGACGCTGTGGGTGGTGGAGATACCTTGCAGGTGTATCTTAAAGTTTTAAACCACACGGGCCATAAGTTCCCGGCGGGGTTTCCTTCGCGTCGAGCATGGATTCATTTCAAGACGATAGATGTGAACGGCTCGGTGATATTCGAGTCAGGCCGTCCGCTTGAAGATGGACGTATCGAAGGCGCGAACAGCGATGATGAGGATATGAATTTTCAGTCCGACAGAAATTACAACACGATTAGCGAGCCAGGCCAGGTGCAAATTTATGAAGCAATTATGACCGACTCAAACAACCAGGTAACCCAGACGCTATTGCTCGCCAATGAGTATGAAAAAGATAATCGAATTCCCCCGATCGGTTTCTTTTCTGAGACCGTTCCCGAACCTGTCCGCCCGGACAGGTTGACGCTTCAAAGAGGCGCGCCAAGTGAAGGTCGTGACTTTGTCACCTATGACGTTGACGTCGCTACTTACGACGGCCCCTTTACGGTCGAAGCGCGTCTGCTCTATCAATCGGTTTCGTATCCGTTCATTCGCGATATGCAGTCGTATGACACGCCGGAAGCGAACACGTTTTTGCGATACTACAACTCGCTTGAACAAAACTATGTGGTGTGCTCAACCGCGCGAATGGAAGGCATTGTAAAAGAGACTTTAATCGAAGACTGGCCTCAGCGATAACCAAACCAAAAATCAAAAAGACCCCACCGTCAAATGATTGGCGGCGGGGCGCCTTATTTATTCTGAACTTGTTGAAGTAAACCCAACCTCTGGGTCGTAGGCCCAGTCTTCGTCGTGACATTCACTACAAGAAATTGAAATCACTTCTTGTTGAAGTAGAATGACGCCTCCCTCCGTAGTCAATGAACCGCCATGGCAGTTTTCACAATCGGCTTCTCTATGAATCTCATCAAGCGCCGCGCCTGTGATCGCGTGATCGAAGCCATCGAATTTCCACCCGCTGGGGTGGCACGTCTTACATTTTGGGTCCAGCGCCGTAAATTCTCCGCGAACGTTATGACAATCGCGGCAATGCGCCGGATCATGATAAGGTTTCATTGGCCAGCCTGTAATGTCGTGTGAAAAAACATCATCAACACTGCGTCCATGACAATGTTCGCATTCGTCTTCACCGTGACAGACAAAACAATGGTCGTGCATCTCATCTGGCGTAATATCGCCCATTGGCTTTAAGTCAGTCATCCCTTGTGTGTGACAGGCGTCACAGGATTGGTCGATGTGACAGTCGCCGCAATTGCGGTCATATTTCATGGCGTGGGTGCGGTGATGAAACGGCACCTTGTCGCCTTCTTCATATTCTGTCTCATAGACAATCAAATCGCGCATAGGTATGACAGGATAAAACCGCTCGGTTGATACGGTTGTAGCACTGCCGTGAAGCCGTCCTCCCGCTTTCTTTTCATGACAAATGACGCAGTCTGTGTTTGGGTCCCATTGAACGTGACAGCCGATGCACTGGCGGTGATAAGCGCCTTTCAAGCCGGGTTGCGCCAGGTTTTCATGGATGATCTCCATCGGGTGGCAGGTGATGCAAGCAGCGGGAGTTATACTGTTCTCATTGTAATGGTGACAGGTTATACACCCTTCCGCTGTGCTTGACATGTGTGCATGAGTCTCATGATTAAAGCGCACGGGCACATATAAATCTTCGATCTGTTGTAGCTCGTCTAAAATAACGATGTCTGGCCCCATTCGCTCTAATGGAATAATTTGACTTGTATTTCGCGGGCAGGGAACCAGGCAAGGCTCGTCCGCCGTTGGATGTAAGCAAGTGTGACATTGTTTGCAGTCAATGGGTTGGTCTTCATGCGCAGTAATAAAAAGAGGCGCCGTCAAACACGCGATAAGTAGGATCAACAGTGGTGTCGTTTTCATGTTGGATCTCCTAAGAGTCAATGAGCGCGTCATGCTCTTTGGGCAAGACGGGCAGCAAAATAACGATGAAACGGTAGACCAAAACGAGAGCCGAGATTAATCCTGCGGTGACCAGGATTTCGATGATGCTTGGCATGTAGCGCTCAACTTGATAGACCGGACGATACGCCGACAGAAACACATTGATACGGTTGAACGCGACGCCTAAGACGACAAGCGTTGAAGCAGTCATTAACCCTGCAACCGAACGGCGTACGTTTTCAAAACAGAGCATGATCATCGGCAGCGCAACGCCCAATCCAACCTCTATTAAGAACAAGAGGCTGTGCGTACTGCCGTCAAACATTAAGCCAAGTTGTTCGCGAACAGCGAGGTCGCCGATCTTGAAACTCAAGTAAATCAAAAGCAAGACGGGAATCGCCTTGCTCAGCGAAGACAGCAGGTGCAATTCTGGTTTTCGCTTGAAGGATTTCGACGCCAATACCGATTCAAAAATCACCATTGGGAATCCGACCGAAATGGCCGAGAGCAAAAACAGCAACGGCAAAATAGGCGTATACCACAGCGTGTTCATCTTCCAGGGCGCGATCATCATCAGCGCGCCAAGCGATGACTGGTGCATAAATGACAACACCACGCCTGCAATGATGAAGAACATCATCACTTTCGATAGCGTCGCGTCGGCAATGGTCAGAAATGAGTCGATTGGCTTATTAAATACGCTTAGTGGACTCGGCAGATTGACGCGGCCTTTGAAGCGTTCCGCCACGATGGGCAAAAATTCGATGTAGAGAACCGTGAGGTAAAAGGTAACACACAGGCCGACTTCAAACAAAACAGAATGGCCCGACCACATCCACGGCATCATGGGGTGCCAGACGTTGTAATATCGTCCTAAATCCGCCGTTAAACCGATGACGACGAAAGTGTAACCCAACACCGCCGTTAACAGAGCCGGTCGCACCAGATCGTGGTATTTTTCGCGATGGAAAATATGCGCAACGGCGGCGGTGGTAAAACCGCCTGCTGCCAGCGCGACGCCAGTGGCGACGTCGATGGCGATCCAGATTCCCCAAGGGAACTGGTCATTTAGGTTTGTTACGGAGCCTATGCCGAAAATGAAGCGCCATAGCCCAGCCAGCAGTCCTGCGCCAGCGACCAGCATCAGCGCAATGACGCCGGGAGTGATAAACTGGCGCTCTACCGGGGCTGCATGGGAAATGTGTTCGTCTGTTTCATTGACTTCTTTGGTCCGTTTGGTGAATGCCGCCGTCATGGCTAACACGCCAAACGCCGCCGCTTGGGGGATGAAATGCTTAAAAATGCCATGTTGCAGCGGTTCGGTAATCTGCGGCGGCGCTTCGGTTCCAAGAGTCGGCAGGCCGGTGTCTTCAAAAGGCTGGCTGGATATATACATCCATGAAGCCCCGCCGACTTCATGCTCGCCGTAGACATGGTCGATATAATCATCGGGATGCGTGTCCACCAACTGATGGGCGAGCGTAATTAACTCGTCCCGCTTGCCGAAGGTCAGACACTGCGGAGGACAAACCTCGACGCAAGCCGGGACGCCGCCGTCAGAGATGCGCTCAATGCAGAAGGTGCATTTCTGTACCTTGGGAACCAGCGGCTCATCATATTCATACGCGGGAATCTGGAACGGACACGCGATCATACAATAGCGGCACCCCATACAACGGCCGGCGTCATATTCGACTGCGCCGTTTTCCCGTTTCTCCAATGCGGACACAAGACACGCTGACACGCAGGCCGGATCGTCGCAGTGCATACATTGGAATTTTACGTTTAATGGTTTCTCTGCGGCGGGCGGATGATACTGGTTGACGATGGTGTAGTGGTCAGAGTCGGGACGACGTTGCATGCTAAAGACATCCTGGGTCTCCCATGACTCCAACGTTTGGGTGGGTAAGTGGTTTGACTCGTTGCAGGCCCACTCACACTTGCGGCAGCCGATGCACTTTGTTACGTCTACTAATACGCCGTATACATCCGCCAAGTTTTGTTTTGCTTCGTTTGCAGAAACGGGACGGCCTGATATACAGGCCGCCCCGGCAAATGAAGTTGTCTGAAAAAAAGCACGTCTATCCATGGTGTCTCTCCCCTTGGAGAAACGTCGTAGCACCTATTCTTCTGGTGTCGACGCGTCTCCATCCTTGATGATGTTCTGATGTTTCAGACGCTCATACTCTAACGGATGGCGATGCTTCAAGTGGTTTACGGTCATCTTGCCGTTTAACCAGGTGACGCTCATCGGGTATTCTTCTGGGTGGAAAATCACGAAGAAGAAGTGCCAGACAATGATTGCCAACGTTGCCAATATCGCTTCATAGTAATGGATTTCTTCTGCGATGTCGATAAGCCATTTTGGCATATATTCAAACGCCAAAATCGGGAACCATAAGATCAGCCCGGTTGCGGCCATGATGATGATGCCCCAGATTAACGCCCAAAATTCCATCTTTTCGGTATAATCGTAGCGGTCGAATTTTGGTGGATCAGGCCGCTTGCCCAAGTAATACATCATATGTTGCCAGAAGTGGACAACATCTCGCGGGCCAGGCAGGAACGCGAGCGTTTCGCTTCGTCCGCGTTTGGTCAACAGCATATAGCCGCCATATAAAACCGAGGTCACAATCATTGTCGCCCCGGCGACGCGGTGAAGAAACGCGCGGATATATTCTGTAAATCCGACATAAGACAGCATCGTTACCCACCACGAATTGGGGCTAATCAGCGCAAACCCGGTTATAGCCAATGAGATAAACGTGATAGAAAGCATCACATGGCAGAAAATTTCGAAACCGGTAAAGCGTTGGTATGAAGGTTGGCCGTCTTCTCGTCGAAATTTCTCTTTCATTAGCGCCCAAATGATGACGCCGTTGTGAAGCAACATACCGCCGATAATTAAAATGATGAGTGGGATGTAAATGCGCGGCACCCACGCAACAATATATTCAGATCGAAGAGTTACATCAGAGTGAATTGGCGCCGCTAAGACATTCTCGCTGATTCCAGGGTGGCATTTTCCACAGGTTTCGACCAAACGTTCGGGGCTGACGGTCGAACGGGGATTGGTTGATGGAAGAATCAAGTGGTTTCCATGACAACTGCTGCAAATCGCCACTTTCTTTGAACCGCCTTGTAAGGCCAGTCCGTGATAACTATCAAAATAATTATCCACTTTTCCTTCAGGGATTTTATATTTTTCATTAATGACAATAGAGTCGTGACAGCGTCCACATGTGTTATCCGACAATTGGAAGAATGAGACCGGCGAGCGCTCATCGTCAGGCCTAAAAATGGCGTGTTCGCCGTGACAGTCAGTGCAGATGGGAGCGTCTTTATGGCCTTCAGTGGCGGAGACGCCGTGGGCGCTTTCTAAAAACTGGTCTCGCTCTATGGTGTGACAGGCGCCGCATGTGTTGGCTACATTGGTGAAATTGGTTTTTGAACGGACGTTGTTCAAAGCCAAAACACTGTGATACCCATGACAACTGACGCAGGACGGAGCGTTTTTGTTGCCCGCAGCCAACTCTCTCGCGTGGACGCCTTCTCGATAGAGCAATTCCATTTTAGGCGCGTCAGTATCGTAATGGCGAATGATGTTATCGTCAGAGTGGCAGGCGCCGCATGTGTCTGTCACGTTAAATAATTCAACTGGCGAGTCTTCATGATGGGCGGGGAGAATGTAGTGGGCCTCTCCGTGACACATGACGCAGGAAGGCCCTTGTTCGCCTTGATGGACGGATTCGGTCAGTTCTTCCTGAACATCGTCGTGGCATTGAGAGCAACTGACGACGGCCAATTCGTCATCGTGTGGAACCTCTTCGATGTCTTCGTGGCAATCAATACAGGCGAATTCGGCGTGAATGGAGTGGGCGTTGAGTTCGGGATTGATATACATTGAAACTTCGACGCCGTTGATCTCGCCGGTTACGTCCGGTTCTCCATGACACTCCAGACACGATTGATTGTCGTCAACGTCTTGGGCGATAGAGCTCGGCGGGCCCAAAGAAAGCAGAAATACACTCGCGACAATAAGTAAGGCGAACGAATGAACCGCCGTTCGAATCATAGTGTGTTCTCCTGTTGGGGCGATTCGCGTTGTGAAACACAACGCTATATACAATAAATCGACTCGTTTTCTTTTTACATATAGACAAACAACATGCCATAGATGATGGCGCCGATCAACGTGAGCCCGGTCGCTAAAAATGTCAGGCCAAATATCCATGAACTCACGACCAGCCATTTGGGCGGCGGGCCGACGATGTATTGTTCTAGTTCTCCCGCTTCGACCATCTGGTCATATTCTCGCTTACGTTCTTCCTTAAAATGCTCGATGGGGATGCGTCCGGTAAAGATGACGGGGTCCATCGGGAACACGCCGGGACGAAAATGGGTGTTAAAGAAGTGAATGGTAAAGATAAACGCTGACGCTAACAGCGCCTCGTCGCTATGGATGATGGTGGCGATGTTGATCGCCCATCCCGGCAGGATGAACGTCGCCGTCACCGGGAACCACAAAATCAGGCCCGTCGAGCCAATGATGAAGACGCCCCAGAACACAGCGAAGTAATCAAACTTTTCCCAATATGTCCAGCGCCCGAAGGTGGGGCGCGGGCCGAGGCCGACAAACCACTTTAAATTCGCGCCAAACTCGCGCAAGTCGCGAAGATTTGGGACCATTGAATAGTCTTCGGTAAACAGGCCTTTGATGGTGATTTTGCCAGAAGAGAACAGCCTGGCGATCATAAACAAGTGAGCGCCAAAATAAATGGAAGTAACAATCGCGCCAATTCGGTGAATCACGCCAGTCACGCTAGGGCCGCCAAGGGCGTCTGATAACCAGCCAAAGAATGCGACGTCAGGAAACTTGAGCGTCATACCCGTCGCCGCCAGGCTTAAAAAACTCACGATTACTAACAAGTGAAGGATGCGGTGAATCGGCCTGAATCGGCGAATAAATTTCTGGTTCGATTCATATTTGACAATAGGGCCGCCGTGTTTGATGTGGTGAATTAACGAGCGGATGAACCACAAGATGGTGTGGACTCCAAAAAACCCTAATGTTCCAACCAAGAGCGTGGTCATAAATAAAAATGAGTAATACAGGCTCGGATAATTTTCTTTGTCATGGTGGGTCGCGTGAGTCAAAAACCCGGTGAACTTACGGTGCGAACCCGGATGGCATTGCTTGCAGGTGTCAATGATGTTATTGAAATGCAAGGATGAGTTTGGGTGAGAGGTCGGAAGAATTGAGTGAGAGCCGTGGCAGTCGTTGCACCGGGCGGCGACCGTGTCGCCAAGTTTAGAGACCTTGCCGTGATAGGTTTCAAAGTAAGATTCGGTCAGTTCCTCATGGCAGTGGCCGCATTGTTGAATAATCTGTTCACGAAAACCGGCTTCTTCGGTTCGTTGGGCTGAGTGAGACTGGTGGCAGTCATGACAGGTGGGCAGATGCTCTTCCGTCTGGCTGGTCAATGGGCTGTGAATGCTTTGGTTAAATTTTTCAAAGATCCCTAGGTGGCATTTGCCGCAAGTCTCTCCAACATGCGCCGGGTTCACGGATGAATTCGGGTCTGATGCAGGCAGCGCCTTGTGGGCGGTATGGCAGTCTGTACACATCGCTGTGACCGTCAGGCCGCTGTCAAACAGCCCTTTGCCGTGGATGCTCATACTGTAATTTTCTTGAATATGGCTGACTTCGGGGTTTCTCATTGCCGCTGATTGGCCGTCGGCGTGACATTGGCTGCATAATGCAGGGACGTTGCGAGAAAAGGTTTTCGACTGAGAATTTGTTTTTGACAACACTTCATGGTCGCCATGACAAAACACACATGACGGCGCGTCGGGATCATTCCGCACTTCTAATTGGCCGTGAATTCCACTCAAAAAGTCTTGAGACATTTCTTCGTGACAAATTGAGCAATCAACTGGCTGGCTGTTTTTGCACACAGGCGTGTTTTCCGGGTGAACATCAATATGACAACTCACGCAGGCTAACTTGGAGTGAATTGAGTTTTGAAGCGGGCCCCGGTCGACAAACAGGTCGACGATCTCGCCGTCTTCTTCCATGTGCAGTTGCTCATCCTGGTGGCAGGTCATGCACGTCTCATCGCTAATGCGAAGCCCATCGTCATAATAGACGCGGCGTATTTCATGGGGTTGGTGGCAATCGATGCATGCAGGCAGTTTCGTTGGGTCCTGTTGCCACAGGCGCCCTTCAATGACTTTTTCATGGACAAGATCAATTTGGCCGTGGCATGTCATGCAGGTTGAAGCTAGGTTGGCAATGTTGATCGATGAGTTGGGGTTTTGATGAGGGAGAATATCATGGTCGCCGTGACAACTGGTACAGACCGCTGTGACCGTCAACCCGCGCTTTAACAAGCCTTCGCCATGAATTGACATTGAGTAATTCGCGACAACATTGTGTTGGTGAATCTCGTGGGTTTCGGTCATGGGTGTGCCTTCTTTATGGCACTGCCCGCATGTGGCTGGGATGTTAAAAATGAAGGTTTTAGACTCGGGGTCGGTTGGCGGCAACACATCGTGTTTGCCATGGCAGGTGAAACACTTCGGCGCCAGCGCGTCATTGCGCTCTAGCGCGGCGACGCCGTGAACACTTTTTGAGAAGACATCAAGTTGGTCGTCGTGGCAATTGGAACACTCAACTCGATTGAGTTCAAACTCGTGAGGGATTTCTTCGATATCATCATGACAGTCGATGCAGGCGAACTCACCGTGAATAGACTTTTCATACTTCGTGCTATCAATAAACATTGAGATTTCGCGTTCATTGATTTCACCAGTGATGTCTTCTTCGCCATGACACTCAATACAGGTTTGATTATCGTCGACTTCTTGGCTGAAGGCTGGATGAATGAAAGACAGAAAAACAAGAAGGAACGTTGAAGTAAGATTCCAAGAAGAAAAGCGTTGCATGTCAACCTCGATGAAATACCAATTGCTTTGATATCCAGATTATATTCCTATTTAGCTATTAAAGTAACTCTTGGAAGGAAAATAGGAGAATGAGTATAAAATAAATCGAGAGATGATTATAAAAACAAAATATAGTATATAGTTTATAAATTTTGTGAACTATTTGTCTTGGAACAAAATTGTATTTCATCTCGATTAAACGTATGAAGGCGGCAAAAAAAAATATAAGAAAAAATCAGTAAAGATATTGCCAAGAATGGCTAAAGTGTGTTAGATTTGTTTATTGCTGTTTAGCTATCAAACGATTCAGCATCAACGCTTCATCTTTAGGATATGCAGAATGGGACGCAACATCTTCGTTTTGTCTTCTATGATAGTTGTACTCTTCGCCGCTTCAGGTGTTGAAGCCCGAGTCGATATTCTCCCCATCTCGCCCCGAATCGTAAACCAATCAGTCTCTGACTTTTTTGATGTAAGTTCTTCTGGCTCCCCCGTGGTTGGTTTGGGGTCGAAGACATTTTTACAATTTAGTTCCTCCGACGCGGTTGCTTCTTTGAATTGGAGTTTCTCAAGCCAGCCGTCCGGCTCGACGGCTGTGTTTATGAACGGCTCTTCTGAAGTCTCGGCGTTTGTGCCTGATGTGGTCGGCGTCTATGAAGTCAATGTTGCGGCGGCTCTGGCGTCTGGCGAAGTTGTCAATGAAGGCGTCAGCATCATCGCAGGCGCCTACGAAGGCGTCGGTAATCTCAACGGCGCAGCCAGTTTTCCTGAGTGCGCAGTGTGCCACCCCGCTAACGCCGAGCAATGGTTAGGCACGACGCACGGGCAAACGCTAGAATTGCATCTTAATGGAATGCGCACCAACCAATATGACGAATCATGTTTTGAATGCCATACGCTTGGCTTCCGCCCGGGCGCCTTGCCGCCCAATGGCGGGTTTGATGACGCTGTCGCCGCGGCAGGCGTTAATTTAGGCGAACTCGCTAATCAAGCCAACTTGGCGTTTGATGTCAGCAATGATGACGACCCCAATAATGATATCGCGCCGTGGGACGATCTAAGCCCTGATGTTCGCGCTCAAGCCAACGTGCAATGTGAAATGTGCCACGGCCCCGGCAGCCAACACCGCGGCGTTACACAAAACATATTCAAGCCATGGAACGCAAATACCTGTAACCAATGCCATGACGCGCAGGGCTTTGACGGCCATCCCTATTCGCATGACTTTTCATCCCACTCAGACCTGCCCGGCCTGTTTGCGATTCTACCAACGTTACTACAGTCAGACTGCGCCAAGTGTCACTCGTCTGAAGGTTTTGTCGTTCTCGCCGTTGAGGGTGGAACCACGGCGAATTTAGACGCTGGCGTTGATCCACATGGCGTTACCTGTGTAGCGTGTCATGACCCTCATGAGGCCACGCTGCCCAATCAATTGAGAATCAGCGAAGAAGTCGTCTTAGAAAGCGGCCATACTTTTAAAGGCGGCATGGGCGCGCTGTGCGCGACTTGTCACGATTCGCAGGTCAGCGGCGACCTTGAGGCCTATATCAATACCAGCGCGCGCGGGCCTCACCACGGCACCCAAGCCGATGTGATGTTAGGCGTAAACGCCTGGAACTTCGGGGCCGAATTTGTCTCTGAGGAGTCTGTTCATAACTATGTGCTTCAAGATTCCTGCGTCACCTGCCACATGGCGGCTGTTCCCGAAAACGGTTGGACGCAAGAACAGGGGACGCTCATCGGCGGCCATAGTTTCGCTATCGTCAACGCTGAAGCAGGCATCGACAATCATCGCAATGCCTGTCTGTCGTGCCACCTGACGATGACTGGGGTTGATCGTCTCTTGCCTGAGTCGGGCCAAGACTATAACGGCAATGGAATCAGAGAAGGAATCCAGACTGAGATTAAAGGGTTGATGGCGTTGGTGGCGGCAAAATTACAAGAGCGTCATCCAGACATCACAATCAATGACAATTTATCGTTGGGCATCCCATCGAACGTATTTTCAGCGATGAGTTTTGACGAAAAAGCGGTCATTCACAACTATCGTTTGATGCACAACGACGGTAGTTACGGCATTCACAATGCGCGTTTCACCGTTGAAGTCTTACAAAAGTCATATAGCGCTTTGGTGGAGACTGACTTTGCGTCTGATTTCCCCACGGCGTTTACTGTTGGTTCAGTGAACGTTATAGACTGGCCATCATACTAATTTGTTCAACCTAAGGAGTATGCATCATGAAAAAAATTATCTTGTTCGCATGTTGTTTGACCGTCATTGGGCTAATGCTTCTTCCGTCGCAAGTCACCGTTAGCGACGAAGAAGAAATTGAATTCGTTGGCGCGGCGAAATGTAAAATGTGCCATAACCGGACTAGTTCAGGCAAATTTCACGACAACTGGTCAGAAAACAAACACGCGAAAGCCTTTGATTTGTTAAAAGGCGATGAACAAAAGAACCCCGAATGTCTCGCCTGCCATACCACTGGTTACGGTAAACCCGGCGGCTTTGTCAGCCTAGAAGAAACGCCAAAATTAGCGGGTGTTCAATGTGAAATGTGTCACGGCCCCGGCGGCAAACACTACAAATCTAAAAAAGATAACGTGATCCCTCATGCGTGGGAGCCAGACGCGAAAGCATGTGAGAAATGCCACAACGAAAAAAACCCAAATTGGGACCCTGAACGCTATGAATATAAGGGCAAAAAAGGCGGCTTTATCTATGAAGCGGCTGTGGTCAAAGTTAACCACAGCGCAGTATTTGAAAAACTTGACAAAAAACCGCCCAAGACCGGCGATCTGTAGAAACCAATGAAGGACAATGGCGCAGCTGGTATGAACATCACGATCTCCCGATTCTTTCTCAGTTTAATCCTCATGTGCGCGGCGGGCGCATTCTCGTTGCCCGCCGCCGCTCAAGAGGTCGGCGCGGAGGTTGAAAGCGCGACCCACTCGTTTTCAGCGATGAAAATTAAAGGCAGCCTCAACAGTTCCTATTATTTTCGCAGCGTCGACGGCGAAGACGATAACGACCTATATACATACCTGTCCATGCAGTTCGATGATATCGTCGAAGACCACCTGGACGGCGCCTTCTCGTTTTTCTGGCACTATGACCTGGACGGCGAGACGGGCGGCAGTTTCGCCTATGACCCGTTCTTAGACATCGACCAGGCGGCTGACCGAAAGTTTCGCGCCTATACCGGATATGTCACGCTGAAAGAATTGGGGTTCGAAAGCAGCTGGCTGCGGCTTGGCCGCCAGGTGTTAGAAGAAATCGACTACGCCCATTTTGACGGCGCCACCTATGGCTTCTCACCGATAGAGAAGTTTGAGTTTCAATTCTTTGGCGGCGCGCCGGTTGCGTTTTATTCAGGCAGCGGCGGCGACGCCTTCTATGGCGCCAACGTCGACTATCGCCACTCAGACCGCTTACGAATCGCTGCCCGTTATTACCGCTATGACTCTGACCCGTTTCGCGACGACATCGCTGAGATCGAATTATGGAACCAGATCACGCCCTGGTTAATGACTCACGACAAATTTTCGCTCTTAGACGGCGACCCCTACATGCTCGAAGATAACGTCTACGCCCGGTTTGAAAACTACGACCTGGATGTGTTTTTTAAATGGTTGACGCTGTTTGACCATGTCGAAGACCATACCATTAACTTCAACCCATTCTTTCCTTTGCTGAATGGTTACGAACCGTTCAATTATATTTCTCTCTATACCATCAAAGGCATGGGCAAATATTGGAGCCTCGCCGGCGGCGTTGACTATCGCGCCGCGGATGACGGAACCACCGTCGAAGAATTCAACAACCGCGATTACGTGCGTGGGACGATAGGCGTTGAAGTCTACCCCACAGAACAACTCACCATCAGCGCTAACGCAGAATTCTGGCGCGCCGACCCGGATGATGAATTCACAGGTATCTCGGGCGAAATTGAATACAAACCCAACAAGAAATGGACGCTGGCCGCCGGGGCGGAATATGGCGAATACGTCCAAGAATATCGCGATGAGTTTTTGCTTTTCTTTGGCGAATCGCGCGTATTTCGCATCAGCCCAGATGTGATTACTTATTATGCCAGCGTCAAATGGCAGCCCACCAGCCGAGTCTATACCAAGGCATCGTTTGAGATCGAAGACAGCGACTATGAAGACGAAGAGTGGTTCGCCCTACGCCTGCAGGCAGGAGTGACGTTCTAATCATGATACAAAACGCCATTCGAAACTATATCGCGCCATTGGTGATCGGTCTTGCTGCTGTCTGTGTGGTCGGCTGCGACCCCAATGAGGCGCCTCAGACCTTCCCACACGGCCCCCATATCGAACAAGAAATCGAATGCGACGCCTGTCACTCGATTGAGCCTGAAGGCATCACCATGCCAAGCGTCGAGACATGCACCATGTGTCACGACATCGAAGAAGACGAAGCCTATAACCGCTGTAAGGAATGCCACGATAAGACCGGCTTCGAACTTACGGATGATAAGTTGGAACTCTTGGTCAATCACCAGGACAATTTTGCCGCCCAAATTCCCGACTCGATTAAAGAGTTAAAATACGATCACGCCGCCTATTGGGAAGACGCCTCCGAATGTATGTTGTGTCACGCCAACGTCGCCAACGCGAAAGGCTCAACGGTTGACAACATCCCGTCTATGGAAATTTCGATGGCCGTGCATGATGAAAAAGGCTTCTCGAACGAGTGTCAGGTATGCCATAGCGAATTAAATGAATGGACGGCCCCGGCCAGCCATAATTCTTCTTGGGACCGCATCCACGGTCAGGCGGCAATTTTTAAGGGCAAGCAAGATTGTCTGATGTGTCACCAAGAGTCAACCTGCGACACTTGCCACTCCATTGAAAAGCCGCGCAACCACACCGCGCTGTTCCGCCATAAAACTCACGGGGTGTTGGCGTCGTTTGACCGGGGTAAGTGTCTTGTTTGCCATCGAAACGATCAATGTCTGGTGTGTCACCAAGCCAGCGCTGACCCGATTCCGGCGGCGTCATATCACACTCCCGACGCCTCATGCCTGACATGTCATAGCCCGTTGGCGGCCCAGGGCCCGGCGCCGCGTCCGCCTCAGCGTTTCTTTAAGCCGATGCCCCACCGTATGATGATGGGATTAACCGCAAGTAAGTGTTTGGAATGTCACATGTTTTAGTAGTTATGCCCGACGTTGGCCTGCCAGGATTCTAATATACCAACATGTAGATAGGCGTGCAAAAAAAAAGAGTAGACTGTCTGGACATAAGTTGGGTTTTCTAGTACTCTTATAGCAAGTTTGACTAGATTGATGGTCTTTTTTCCATCAAAGAAACAACATTTTTGTATACAACCACCAAAGCATATACATAACCGAATAACGCGAATGATGCTACTGCCCGCATCCTATAGAAACCGTATCCTTGATCAACAACAAGGCGTCGATCAATTAGAGTTGGGTTTTCGCCCGTCTGATCTTCACGTTCACTCATCGTGTTCATACGATGTGTTGCCGTTCCCTGATTTTCATCCAGAATCGATTTACCAAGAAGCGATCAAAAAAGATTTCGCGTTTGTATCAATTACCGACCATGACACCATGGACGCCTATGACAGTATTGGCTGGGAGCGCGAGCGGTTGGTTCCCGGCGTAGAGATCACGCTGTGCGATCCGGTCCGGGTAGGCCACACCATTCATGTGAACGTCTATCAACTCAACAAGTCTCAATTTAACGACTTGATGGATATCGCCCAAAAAGACCGCAATATTGAGACGTTCACAGAGTACGCCAAAGACCAAGGGCTGCCCTATACCTATAATCACCCCTTCTGGTTTGTGCCGAAAGAAAAGCCAAACTACCGAGCCGTCGATGAGATCATCGAACTGTTTCCGGTGATTGAATACAACATGAAGCGGGTGCGTAAGAAAAACTTGATGGCGCTTTGGCTAGCGGCCAAATACAACAAAGGCGTCATCGCTTCAACTGACTCGCATATCGGCAAGATCGGCCGGGCGTATACGCTGTCGCAAGGCGATACATTCGCTGAGTATTTCAACAACATCGCCAATTGCAACGCGTACATCGTGCCGCAAGATTTAAACATCAAAAACCTGAACTATGAAATGGCCACATGGATCGAAGTGATGTTTAGCCTCGATGACGTTGATTGGGAAAAATCACGCATCACGGGATTCAAGACCGTTGACGAATTGATCAACTTTTTCGCGATGAATACCTACGAAGATTACCCGCGCGTGTTTCCAATGATGGAGTCGTTTTTCCGCAAGATCGCCAAGACCGGGTTCTTTTCGTTGTTGTATCTTGGCTCTCAAAACTATAAAGCCCGCAAGATCCGCAAGATGCTAGAAATCCCCAATCTCGCGTAGCCAGTCGGTTGTCTGGTTGAGGCGAATGGCTTACCATACCATTCCTTACGTACGATTGCGCGGCAAAGGAACGATTTATGAGCGTTGATTCTCCTACGCTGATTAAAGACGCGGTTGAACACCATTCGGTTGTGACAAAAAAAGGCTTTCTCGAACGCCTGTTTTCGTTTTGGTTTGACGGGTTTGTTTATAACCAAATTTGGGAAGACCCGCGCGTTGACGCTGAAGCGCTCAAGTTAGATGAAAACAGCCGCATCATGACCATCTCGTCTGGCGGCTGCAACATCCTCAATTACCTGACCTCAAAACCAGCGGCGATTCACGCGGTCGACCTCAACCAATATCATATTTATTTCACGACGCTCAAATTCACCGCGCTGCGCCATCTGCCCAATTACGACGCGTTTTTTGATTTTTATGGGTTCGCCAACAAACACACCAATGTAGACAACTACAACAAATACCTGAGAGACAACCTGCCTGACGAAGCCCGCGAATATTGGGACGGTTCGGCCTTTGGCGTAAATGCGCGCATCGAATATTTTGAGAAAAATTTATACAACTACGGCGCCATGGGGTTTTTTATTCGCTTTGTTCATACACTCTGCGCGTGGTTCGCCAAACACCCGCGCTTGATGCTCGAAGAAACCGACCCACAAAAACGCGAAGAACTGTTTGAAAAAGTTTACGGCCCCTTCTTTGACACCTGGATCGTCAAATTCTTAGGCCGAATGCCGTTCATGTTTTATAGCCTGGGCATCCCCCCACAGCAGTTCGACTATATGAAACAGGAATGCAACGGCCAATTGAACGAACTCTGCCGCCAGCGCATCAAGCGCATGTGCTGCCAGTTCGCCATCGAAGAAAACTATTTCGCCTGGCAGGCGTTTGACCGTAAGTATGACACCAACAACCGCGTTGCCGTCCCTGATTATTTGAAGCAAGAACACTATGAGACCGTCAAAACCGGCCTAGACAACGTCACCCTTCAACTTATCTCGACCACAAACTTCTTGAAAGCCCAGCCCGATAACAGCCTCAACCGCTATGTCTTGCTTGATTCGATGGACTGGATGGACGCCGACGACATGACCGAACTGTGGACCGAAATCGCCCGCACTGGCGAACCCGGCAGCCGCGTCATCTTTCGCACTGCGTCGTGGGAATCGCCTATCGAAACCGCGCTGCCGGATGAGTTGCGCCAGCGGTTTGTCTATGAAGAAGAAGCGTCAAAAGCGTGGTTTATGCAAGACCGCTCAGCGATTTACGGTGGGTTTCATGTCTATGAACTGACGGCGTAATCATGCCTGAATCGACCAATCACGCCGAACTGATGGACCAAGTGTACCGCTACCAGCGCTACATTTATAACATCACCCGCAAGTTTTATCTCTTAGGCCGCGACGCGCTTCTCGATGAAATGACGATGGGCCCCGGCGAGCGCGTGCTCGAAATGGGCTGTGGAACGGCGCGCAACCTGATTCTCTTTTCAAAGATGAACCCCGAAGTCCATTGCTACGGTATCGACGCGTCGCAGGAGATGCTCGACACGGCGCAGAAAGACGTGAACCGCGCGGGGCTGACTGAGCGCATTGTCTTAAAACGGGCGCTGGCTGAGCAGGTGTCACATCAAGAAACGTTTGGATTAGAGCAGCCGTTCGACGCGGTGATTTTTTCGTACTCTCTATCGATGATCCCCACTTGGAAAGACGCTATCCAGACTGCGCTCGATAATCTCAAGCCAGGCGGGATGATTTATATTGTCGACTTTTGGGACCAGGGCGGATGGCCGAAATGGTTTCAATTTATATTGCGGCAGTGGCTGGCGCTGTTTCATGTTCGCCATGAGCCGGAGCTGATTGATTTTCTCAAAACCTTCGAAGACAAAGGCGCAGGCAAAATTGAGATTGACTCCATCTTTCGCCGCTATGCTTTCAAAACCCGCCTACGAAAAAAATAACCCCCCCCTTTTTTAAGGGGGGAAGCGCGAAGCGCAGGGGGGATTCCGGTGCAGCGCACTGCGCCCCTACAATCGTGCTAAAGAGTTGTTTCACCTATCCATACGTCTTACTATTGGTGTTTCTGAGGTCGATGCTTTGAAAAAATCGTCGCCAAACTCGATATCATTTATTTTTACATCGATTAATGTTAGTACATACTCGTCGCGAAGGCCGTCTTCGTAAAGTTTTTGATTTCGAACAATCTTAGGAACTAGAAAACCGTTGTGGTCTTCAAATTCTTCACAAATGTACCGAGTAATTACAACGTCATTGTGAATGTGGTCACACTGTGCCCAATAGTTAGGGTTTGAGTCAAGTAAAGTAAATTCCACATAACGGTTTTTTCTTTGCAAATAGGCAGTTTCAACAATTAATTTCTGTTTACCATTTTTCAGAACAAGGTGTGATTCATAATCTACATGTTGTTTAAACACTTTTTCCATACCTGAACCAAAACGGGCGAAGCAACTAAAATTAGTCCATCGGTGCGCTAAAAAATCTCCCGTGCGCACAGTGTTATCTTCTTGGGTCGTCAGAGATCCATTTACACCGTCATAAAGATAGAAAAACTCTTTTGTGTTGATTGCGTTGAGGCGAAATACGTCTTGCCGAATTTTCGCTCCATCAGTTGAAAAAATATAGATTGCCTCTTTGGGTTGAGGGTTCAGAGAATATTGTCTTTCCTGAATCATTTTTATCAAAACATCATCAGATATTGGAGACCACATTTCTTCATCCTTTTCTGATAAAGTTCCGCGTCTCCTATCATCTATCAATTTCTGGTATTGTTGAATTTCATCCAAGTATTCTTGTTTCATAGAATTAGGCATATTGATTTCGTAATACTCTAATGCCTGATAAGTGATTTGGGTGTTGTTAACAGTCTCAAAGTTTTGTAATAGTGACTCGGAAAAGTCACTTAAATTAGTCTGTTGAGATATGGCTACTCCTTGAATTAGTAGTAAGCCAATAACTATATGGATATATGTTTTAAACATGATCATTTCTCCTTTATAAAGAACCGCAATACGATGTCGCGTTCGTACCCCTGCCTATTAGAGACACTAAGTCGCATGAATCGAAAGATACTTTCGAGTATGTCATTATGTTAGAACATGCCGTACTTGAAGAGCATTTTTCAGTATATGTCCCAGCACAATAGCCGCCGCTAAGACTCCAATCCTCACGTTGGGCAACTCCAAGGTGTTTTTCACATGTATCTGCTGAAGTGCCATAAAAATCACAGCAAGCGTGACCCTGCCACCAATATTTTGTGGAAATGCAACTGCTAGTGCAATTGTCTTCAAACACAACAATGGTGTGAGTACATTCATCACAAGTAGAAAAACTCACGAAGTTTGTTATAAGAAATGACAAAGCCAATAAAACTGTGATTGTTACAATTCTTTTATTCACCTTGTTTCTCCCCTCCATCTGTTGTTGTATTAAATATATCCTTATTCGGGGGGGGGTGTCAATAAAAAAATCACATAAATAAAAATTACATAAACCGTAATAATTTATTATATAGATATATATAAAAATTGATTTCAGGTTAATCTTTAATTAATTCGTATAGTTAGTGATGAGCAAGTCTAGCCTGCCCAGGATGAGATATTTGAATGGTAAATTCACTCTCGAATGACGACCCGAAAACCGAGGGCTTGGTAGACATCGTCGGGTTGGAAGGTGCTGCGTACGGCGCTGCGCACGAACTGCGGGCCGTCTTGCCAGGAGCCGCCGCGGATAATCTTTGACCGCCCACGTTCCGGCCCGGCGGGGTCGACTTGAGCCTCGCTGGAATAAAACGCAAACCAGTCGTCACACCATTCCCACACGTTGCCTAACATGTCATGCACGCCAAAGCTGTTCGCGGGATACGACCCGACCGGCGCCACCGCCGGGAAACCGTCGTCGCAAGGGAAGGTCAGCGGGAAGTTAAAATTCGTCGCGCCTTCGATTCCCGCGATGTTGGCGTGAGAGCAGGTATCGGCGTTGGTAAAATCATCGCCCCAGGGCCGCCGGGTGATCGAGCCCGCGCGCGCGACATATTCCCACTCGGCTTCGGTCGGCAGTGAGAAGGTAAACTCGGTGTTTTCGGTCAGCCAGTCACAGAATTCAACCGCGCGGTTCCAGGTGACGTTCGCGGCGGGCATGTTGTCATCATCCAATGAAAAGTCGCCGCCGCCCGAGACAACATGGGCGCTGAAGAATTGACGCATCTGCGCGTTGGTGACTTCATATTTACCGATCCAAAAGTCTTTGGTGATGGTGACGGTGTGAGCGGGGCGCTCGACTTCGCGCGCGTGTGGATCGAGATCGTCAGCGCCGCGAATGTATGAGCCTTTGGGTATCTTCACCATCTCCATTGTGATGTCGTTGCCCAGGTCGATTTCGACGGTCTCTCCTGTGGGGACGCCCGGCGCAGGGGTCGGCGTCGGCGTGACCAACGGCCCCGCCTCGACCTGCATGTAATAAATGTTATCGGCTGAACCGGGGTCAAAGAAAAACGCGCCCAGGTCTGGCCCGCTCTTGCGCAGGTCAAGCCATGAAAGCGACTGCGTCCAACCCGGCGGGAACACATTGATCGGCCCTTCGCGCGGATTGCCTTCGCTGTCAAAACCGAGCAGCGATTGAGTGGTGCGGTCGATTCCCCACACGCGGTTCTCAAGCCATTCGATGTCAGCGAGCGCGGCGTCTTCAATGAGGCGGTCGAGTTGAAGACCGTTTTCGTCGAGGCGGTACAGTCGCTGGCCGAATGAGCTGTTGCCTAACAAAAAAAAGGAACCGTTTTCATCGCCCGCGATGGCGCCTTCGATCCAGGGGACTGGAATCGCTATGGGCGATGGGTGTAATAACACGCCGTCTTTGTCAAACACCCAGGCATGAATTGGCGAGCCGCTGCTGGACGTAGGGTAAGCGACCATGATGCGCTCGCCGCTCCACTCGGCGGCGACCCAGTCGAGGTCGTTGGGAAAGTTTGAGAGCGCTTCGATATTGGTGACGCCCAGATACTCGCCGATGGCGTTCATGCGGTGTAGGCTGATTGTGTTGGGGAAGCGCAAGACCGCCATCGCCCATCCCTGGTTTGAACCCGTGAACGCCCAGCGAAAGTCATTCGCGCCCAAGTGGTCAACATCGACTTCCGTGCCGACCGGACCAGAAAAAGTGAACGGTTCAAAGCGAAAACGCCGCGTAAACGCTGGGCCTTCGAAGAACATGCCAAATAACAACCCGCCGTCAGCCAGCGACACCCCTGAATAATCGTCTGATGGGATGGGCAACGTACGGCTAAAAATTCGTCCAAAGCGGTCAAACGATATAAAGAGCGAGTCGCCGCTGTTGCTGTAGCCAAACGCAGTGTAGCCCAACTGACTGTCGGCCAGGTAGCCGATGCGCGGAATAATAACGGGTTCCAAAAATAATTCGAGCGCGCGGTGGACTCCCCACAGGCGTACAGGTTCTGGTGTTGGGACATTTGGGTCAGGCGTTGGCGCAGGCGGTGTCGCGTCTGGTGTGGGCGTTGATGTCGGGTTAACCGGCGTCGCGGTCGGGCTGCCCGGTGGAACCGTTGCTGTCGCGGTTGCGAGTGGATCAACCGTTGGCGTGAACGTCGGCGAAGCCGTCGGGAACACGGTTGGTGTTTCTGATGCGCTTACGATAGTCGGGGTAGCCGTCGGTTCTAGCGTCGCGGTCGGGGTCGCGCTCATTGGCGTTGGTGAAACCGCCAGGGTTGGCGTCGGCGCGACAGTGGCCGTGGGCGTTGCGTCAGGCGTTGAGGTTGGCGCCGGGGTCGAGGTTTCTGAAGGCGTTGGCGCGACAGTGGCCGTGGGTGTTGCGTCAGGGGTTGAGGTCGGCGCCGGGGTTGAGGTTTCAGCAGGCGTTGGCGTTTCAGCTGGCGGAGCGGTCGGCTCGCTGGTCGCCGCCGCGGTATAATCATTCACAACAACAATTAGGTCTTCATAGTTCACGACGCCGTCGCCGTTGGTGTCGCCGTTGGTGAACGGCTCAACGGTCTGTTGCCAGTTTTGGCTCATCCTGAGAAGAGAAAACAAAACATGTAGTGGGTCGCTGGTGTCAGCGGCGCGCAATACTCCCGTCTGGCTGAGACAAACCGCCCCAACCACACACACAACCGCCGCCCAACGGACAACCATTCGACGGTACAGTAACATGGGCCCCTCAACCCGAACTTAAGTGATACTATCTATAATATAGCGTTGGAAGCGTTGATTCGGAAGGAAATTTTCGCCTAGCCTTTTTCGGCGATCAGCGCGCAGGCGTCATCAATGATTTGAGTGATGCGAAATGCCTTGGTAGAGGTATTGCCGATCATTGAAAACGCGTAGGTTGTTCCCTTGCGGCTTTTGATATATCCCGACAGGCCGCGTACGCCGTTGAGCGTTCCTGTCTTGGCCAAGACGCGGCCTTTGGCCGCCGTGTCGCGCATACGGCTTTTTAAGGTGCCGCTGGCGCCGCTTTCGGGCAGCAGGCTTTTGAATAAGGCGGCGTGCGGCGTCTGTTCCATAATTCGTAACAAGTCGACGAAGGCTTTGGCGTTGGCGCGGTTTTCACGCGACAAGCCAGAGCCGTCGGCGAGATAGATCGAATCTAAATTGCAGCCGTGTTGAAACAAAACATTCTTGACCGCCATGGCGCCAATGGTGTAACTGCCCATGCCATACATCTCGGCGCCAAGGGTTTTTAAGAAGTGTTCGGCGTATAAATTCTGGCTATTCTTAAGACAGGCGCTCAATAAACGTTCAAGCGGTTCTGAGCGGTGTACATGAAACACGTTCCAGGTTTCGCGTGGAGGCGCTTCACCCTCGTCAGCGTCTAGGGCGGCGCCCGTTATGGCGACGCCTTCGCGCTCAAGCGTCTCTTTCAATACCGTGGCGAAGAACAAGGTAGGGTTGGGCGCGCTGGCGTAATGAGTCGTCGTCCGCTTGGCGCGGACGGAGCCGGAAACGCGCAGCGTCTTGCTTTGGTCGATTCGTTGGATGTGGACCCCTTTCGCCGTTTTCGAACTGCTTGCGGTTGTAAGCCTGTTGTCGAGGGTTAAATAAGAAGTCGGCGGGTCGAGTGAGACATGGGCGCGCTGGCCGGCTTTGGCCTCGCCGCGAACGATAAGGTCGACGCAGGCGTCGTTAAATGACAAGGCGCTGACCTCGGCTGAATACCATTCTTCGCGATAGTCAGGGTCCCAATTGAGTCCCAAGTTAACGTCGTCAAAATAGTCGTCAACGCCGATGATGTCGCCGTCGATGGTGGTGATTCCCTTTTGTTTGAGTTTCGCCGTCCACTGGCGAAACGACTCGGTCAGGTCGCCGCCGTTAAAGCGCCCGCCGATGCTGGGGTCGCCGCCGCCTTCAACAATCAATGAGCCGTTAAAGACGTTGCCGGTTTGACTGCCCGACAGGTAGAGTTTGGTTTCATAGCGAAAATCAGGGCCGAGGTGAAGCAGCGCCGCCGCGCCGGAAAACAGTTTTACGTTCGACGCCGGGATCAACGTTCTATCAGGCGCCAGCGAATAGATTGGCTGTTTGCCGTTGACGGGATGGACCAACACGCTCCATTGGTGGTTGCTTTCTTGTTTGAAGAGCGCGTTGAGGTCGTCTTTGAGCGCAGCTTGAACCGGCGCCGAAATAATCTGGGATAAAAAGAGGACGGCAGCCGCGAAGACCGCCGTCCTGGTGGAAATTTGTTTTGGTTGAATCACTTTGGTCATACGAGAATAGATTAGTTCATGCCAATTTGCGGCGCCGTTTCGGTTGCTAGACCGTCGTTGGCGTCTTCGAGGTTTTTGACGAAGTGGCCTTCAACGTCGATTTGAACATTCACCACATCATTTTCCTTGTTATTGATGACGATATTGTTGATGGTGTTGATTCGGCGCGCAAACTCGATGTCATAGAAATATTCCATGGTTGAGCGATAATCGGCGTCAAAATCTAACGTCAGTGAGCGTTTGATGTAGTAATCCGCGCCCTGTTCTTCCATTGAATTGTTATAACTGTCGATGATTTCAGGCGGGATCAATTCGTCTTTCTTAAACTTGTTCCAATTTTTGAGAGTTTCTTTGAATCCGTCGATTTTGTCTTGTATTTCTTTTCGAATCGCCGGGTCGCGGATGGGGTCGCCGTTCTCGTCATAGAAGGTCATCATGCCGCCGCCCATCATGCCCATACCGCCCATCATACCCATGCCGCCCATCATACCCATACCCATCCCCATGCCATAGCCCATGCCGCCGCCCATCATGCCCATACCGCCGGCGCTGAGGGTTTTATCTGCGACAAAGCCGTCAGGCCCATAGAGGTCATTTTGAATCTTCTTAAATTCGGAGTCAAAGAATGATTTTAGCTCATCGTCGTTGACGTTATAGTTTTGGCCTTTGTTAATGACGTCATTCAAGGCGATGATCTGGTTTTCGACGGCTTGTTGGGCCAGGTCATAACTCAGACGCTGGAACTCGACGATACGATGGAGCAGTTCTTTACGAAGTTCCTGCGGGTCGATTTCAAACAAGTCCATCAAATCGTTGTAGGTCTTGCCGGTGTTTTTGCGGATGTATTCCATCGTCCACAATTGGCGGATGGCTTTGACGGTGTCGTCGCCGCCTTGGAGGTAGCTGCGGTCTAAGCCAAGCGCGTGACGCGTCAACTCATATTCACTGACATATCGCTCGCGAATATCGTCAGCAACCGCCTGGAGCACCTTACGGCGCTGGGCCTCTTCTGTGCTGGCGAGGAGTTCTTCTAACAATTCGGGTGGAGGGAGATCGTCGACAAAGTTGTCGAGCAGCAAGGTCGTTTCCCCAGCCCGAAGTTCACGGGCCGTATCGAACGCCGTGGTTGCGCGGCCTTGGATTCTCAGGTCGTCGAATGCGCAGTCAGCTGGGAAGGCGCCTTCTTCGTCAGCGCCCAAATAGACGCCCGAAATGGTTTGTGGAAGCGAAATGTTAGAGGTCAGGGTTTGGCCAACGGTTGCGCCCATGGACCGTCCGCCGCCGAAGCCGCCGCCCATCATGCCCATACCGCCTCCCATCATGCCCATACCGCCGCCCATCATACCCATGCCCATGCCCATGCCCATGCCGCCCATCATGCCCATACCCATGCCGCCCATCATACCCATACCCATGCCCATGCCGCCAAGGCTCATGATGCCGAGTTCGTCTTCATCATTGGCGTCACGGATGGAAATGCCGGACATAAAAGGCACGCCTTTGTTCTGACCATTGATATAGAGGGCCTGGCGTTTTGATTCCCAAATGGCGGAAACCAAGTACCACTGGTCGGGCTTCCAGTCGCTGATGTTGGCGGTGACTGTGCTGGGTGTGAGCCCGTCGTTCAGTTCAAATGTCAGGGTCGGGCCTTCACCTTTGTAGATCGTAACATAGTTTTCAACTGTGATGTTGCCCTGGCCAGGAGGCAACTGGACTTGGTTTCGACCTAACTCGTCTTGTTTGGCCTCAAGTTGGGCTTGTAAATCTTGACGCGATTTTTTGTCAATATGGATAGCCATGAATAAGCACTTGTGGTGGACTTCACGGTCCATTGGATCCCAATCAGGTTTCACCCAAAACTCGACTGTTCCCTTGGAAGGGTCTATGACTTTGCGCATGCCGAGGTTTGAAAACGCCATCGAACGTCCGCCTTCGGCGTAGTAGCCAGTGCCATACTTCCCATCGCGGATGCCGTGGTTGACGCCCCACGAGTTTGACACGCGCAGTTTGGTGATCTGGGCGCCTTGTTCGAGTTGCTGCATGCGGTTGATTTCGTTGAAAATTTCATTGCGAAAATTGACCGAAGAATCAAAGTGGTCGATGAGTTTGAGTTGTTGGTCAAGTTTATCAAAACTATCTTGCGAGAGGGTGTTGGTGTTTTCAATATTGGTGATGATTGCATCCATGTCTTGTCCAATGTCACGCACCACGCCTTGTTCTTGTTGGATGGTCGAAACAATTTGACGGTATTTGCCTTGTAGGCCGTTTAGGGCTTGTTGGTGTTGGGACAGTTCCGCCTTCATCGGCGCAAACACAAATTGGTGTAAACACCCAATCGTGGCCAATCCGACAACGATTAATACGATACCAACGGTTTTTTTGCTCTTCATTGTCTATTCTCCGCATTCCGGCAAATCAGGCTTTTAGTCTATTTGATTAACAGGCTTCATGGGGTTTTGATAACCGCTGAAACCTATCATTTTCACACTCGTCACAACCGCTCGCTTTTAATTCTTGAACGGTTTTATAGGCTTTGTCGAGGCCGACGTCATATTCCGCCTCACAAAGAGTACAGGCATACACGCCGGACGGCGTTCGCCGTTCGCCCGTATAAAAAGAAGTATAACGTAAATCGATTTCAATTTCAGGTGATGGGCGAGAACTCTTTTCCCATAAATAGAGCGATGACGAATGGGCGTGAATCGACGCTCCCTCATACTCGTTAAACTGAGGGTGAGTTTCGCGCAGCGACCAACCCATCTGTAGTAAACTGTGCTGGATATCCCACCATTCGTCGATACCCGGCGGCGGCATCGACAAAATGAAGGAGGCCTGGTCTTTTGTTGCTTGTCTACAACGATAGGCGAAGGTTGTCGCCCCATTCAATGTATAGGGCGGATCGGTCAGTGCGACATCGAATGATCCGCTTAGGTCTTTTGGGAGATTGTCACGCGCGTCATACGAATATGTGTTGACTGTTCTTTTAGTGACATTTTCGATTAACTTAAGATAGGGCTGGTCGATGTCTACAGAAGCGATCAAGCCCAGACCCTCTTGGCTTGAATAAACCTGTTGACGCACCAAATAACAGGCGACGCTGGCCAGGTCGTCGTCTCCCATAAAGAACAACGATCGCCCAAGCAGGCCTTTGTTTAACAAAAACAGCGCTTTTAGTATGCCTGTCTCTGGTGTGGCGTGGCTTTGGTCTAGGGTGACGTTGGGGTCGGGGCGTTCGTCACAGATTTCGGCGAATTGTTCGACGATCTCCATCGCTTGAGGCGGCAGGAGATTTCCACGGCCTTGGCATGATGAACAAATAAAAGGCAAGGCCTCTGGGTTGCCGAACAAGCGCTCTAAAACGGCTTCGCCGTTGGGTGTGGTGATTAGCGTTCTGACGTGTTTAAGGACATCACGCTTTTCGAGCTCACGCCTGAGCGCCGCCATGACGGGCACAGGGATCTGAACATGCCAAGACCAATCGTGAGTCGAGATGCCCGGGTTTTGATAGAGCGACCACAACGCGCGGGTCACGCCTTCGACGCCTTCACGCAATTTTACCGACTTGGCGAGTTGATCAAGCCATTGGTTGAGTTCTTCAATCGATTCAGGCTGTTTCATTGGGAGGATTGCCGTTCTCTCGCGCGCAATAAGCGAGTGATGGTTTGGTTGACTGGGGTGGCGATGTTTTTTTCAGCGCCTAAGTCACAAATCGCTCCATTAAGCGAGTCGATCTCGGTTCGGCGGCCTTTTTCAAGGTCGCGTAACATGGATGGAAAGTGGGCCGCGGTGGCGGGCGCCATCTTGTTATAAAACGCCTGACGGTATTCGTCAGCCGATTGCCAAAACTGGGGGATGCCATGCGCGGCGGTGACCTCAAACGCCTCGTTTAAGATGTCATCCATCACCGCCCGGGTATTGTCATTCTTGGTCAAAGCGCCGTAGGGAACGCCCAACATCGCGCCCAACGGGTTGAGCGCCGCGTTATACATGATTTTCGCCCAGATGAATTGTTCGAGGTCTTCGGTCGCTTCACATGGTACGCCCGCCTCAAACAGCGTCATGGCGAACGACTGAAGGTGGGGCAGGGGAAACTCACGCCAATAGTGGCCCAGGCGAATCGCGTCGAAATGGACGGTGACATTCAGCTCGCCGGGCGCGGTCAATTCGACGCCCGTGATAAAACGCCCGCCCAGGGTGCGGTCTTGGCCGATGGCTTCGGCGATGGTCTGGCAGTTGCCATATCCATTTTGAACCGAAATGACGATGGTCGAGTCGCCGACAACCGGCTTGCAGGCTTCAATCGCCGCCGCTGTATCAAACGCTTTCACACAGATGAAGATCTGGTCAAACACGCGCTCTGGTTCAGGAATTTCATCAATGGATTCGTATGCGGGCTGGGGCCGGGTCTGGTGGGCGCCCCATAAGCCCGAGATGGTGATTCCGTTCGAGCGAATGCCCGCAATGTTCCACTGGCGTCCGACAAAGTAGACCGGATGGCCTGCATTGGCGAGTAATCCACCGATGAGGGCGCCGACTGCGCCTGAGCCAAAAATGAGAGTGCGAATCATAAGTGATAGTTCATGCCTGTAAAATGAAAAAGCCCCGTAGGTACGGGGCTAGTGTAACTCAAACGATGGGGTTGGCGCAATTAGACGGAAGCCGGTTCGATCGAGATGAACTTGCGGTTACGGCGGGTGTGAAATTTTACATGGCCGTCGATTTTCGCATAGATGGTGTCGTCTCTGCCCTTGCCCGCGAATTCGCCTGGATGAAACTTGGAACCGCGCTGGCGAACAATAATAGAACCAGCCGTGACGAACTCGCCGCCGTAGCGCTTAACGCCTAAATATTGTGGGTTGCTGTCGCGACCGTTTTTCTGTTTTCCGCCGCCGCTTTTTACGTGAGCCATTTGTCTTACTCCAGTTTCGTATAGTAACGTGTTAAGATATCCGTTTGTGTACAAAATTCAAGCGTTGAGAGCGTTTTTTCTGTGATTGGAGAGTTTATAATTATATGCCTAAGGCGTCTATACAACTGGAGGATATCCCCCAAAAGTTTCTTTCTCCCGTATTCGAAGATGATTCAGTAGTTTATGCGATAAAAAAGATCCTCGCCGACCAATTGACCATCGTCTTGCGTTGCCAAGACGGGGCGAAAAATTCTGATGAACCATACGACCTTCACCAGATGAGAATCGCCATCCGGCGAATGCGCACCACTCTGCAAATCATGAAGCCGTACATTGATAAAGACATGGCGGATGCTTTGCTCAAGCAAATGCGCCAATCTGGCTCTGTTCTAGGTAAAGTCAGAGACATTGATTCGTTTATCACCTGGTTAGGCCGAATTCGGGAGAACCTGCGTATTAAAATTCGCATCGCTGTTGATGGAATCAAGAAGGATTACAAGAAAATTCGCAAAATACAGATGCAGCGCGTAATAGACGAAATCGACGGCGAGTCATACCAACAGTGGGTGGAACTTTTGGTAGAGTTTCTCAAGTCAAACGATAATGACAAGAAGCGGACAATAAAGAAACACTCGCCTGTGATATTAAATGGTTTACTCGACTATATCAATGGAACAACTAACAACGCCGAGGCGGCTTCGTTTAAAAAACTGCATAAATTCCGCATTCGGTGTAAGTGGCTGCGCTATTTTTGTGAGTTTTTTGACGAAGCCTATGGTGGGCGGCTTCAGCCTGTCATCAAAGAGACCAAGGTATTGCAATCCTCATTGGGGCTGATTCAAGACCACACCCGCGATATCCAACTACTGAAAGACAATCAGGAGCGCCTGGCGAAAGAACTCAACGCGGTCGATAAAAACTCAGTATCAGCGTTGATTAAATTTTTTCGCCGCCAGCGCAAAAACGCTCGTAAGCGGTTTCAGAAAGAATGGAAGAATTACATGCGAAAGCGCAGTCAAAAACGCTTTCGCAAGTTGTTTGCGTATAAGTAAGGCTCATCCGGGATTTGGATACTTTTTCTCAAATTGAATTAAAATTTCCAGACACGATCTCAAGGATGATTTTTTATCGTTGTATTTGGCATGGGTACAACTCTGCTCGCTTTAGTGCGGCTCCGCCTTTTTGCACAGGCGCTCC
>CAZKYC010000050.1:0-33335 GCA_964556895.1 uncultured bacterium
AGCCACCATCTTAACTTTCTCGCTTTCTTGTCCAACGAATGGGGAGAGGTTCATTCATCAGAAAAATACCTTTCTGATTTCAAGACATCTTCAGAGCGATTTTTAATACCATCAAACAACAAAGATGCCATATGCATCACACCCAAAGAATGCTCAAATCTAGTGTGCATTGCTCCTGGATAGATATAGTCAGTCCATGCTAATTGTTTGATTCGTCTCAATCGTTGAAAAGCTGGATGATTAATTACATCTACTTCAGCCTCATTTAATTCAATGAAACCGTAAACCGGGCATCGAAATTCATAACGTCTATTTGGATCGTGTACCATGGTGAAAGTTAGATTTGATGTGGTTTAAAACACATTAAGTCTATTTATTATAGACATTTGATAGTATCATAGCAAAAATCAAAAGACATGTCAACCCAGGTGAACAAAATTTCACCAAAGGCTCTCAATAATGACTTCTTTAAGTAAAACCCTTCTCTTAAAGGCAAAAGAAGCAGCAACTAGAAGTTATTCTCCATATTCTAAAATATCAGTTGGCGCTGCTTTAGAGACAGAAGACTCAAAAATCTTTACTGGCTGTAATATCGAAAACGCTTCATATGGGCTAACAATCTGCGCAGAGAGGGTTTCGATTCATAATGCAATAATTAACTTAGATAAGCCTCTCAAAATAAAAAGGTTAGCCGTTTGTCGCGCAGATGATGTCCCTATTTCCCCTTGTGGTTCATGTCGACAAGTCATCGCAGATTTTTCAGATTTAAATACTGAGATCATTTTTTATTCTGAAGAAGGAATCCAAGTAAAAAGAATATCTGAATTGCTTCCCAATTCATTCAAACTTGAAAAGTAACGCCGCTGTCTTTTTACAACAACGGCGTTACTAGAATTCACCCGCCCTACATCATACTTTTCATCCAGGCGTCGGAGGGGCGGATGCGGCGCACTTCGAGAATTTCTTCGGCGCTGGCGTCCCATTTGACGCGGCGGCCGGTGCGGTATGAGATGTTGCCCAGGTGGGCGGCGTTGATGACCTGGTGGCCGATCTCGACGGGTGAGTTGGGCTCTTTGCGGGTTTTCATGCAGTCTAAGAAATTGGCCACATGGTCTCCGCCTTCATAGGTGCGGGGCCAGGCGTCGATGGGTTCATTCATCTTGGCGCCCTGCGGGAAGACCTTAAAGCCTTCGCGATCATCGCAGGTAAGCGACCCTTCAGAGCCTAAGAACATGGCGCCGACGCTGTCGCGGTCGTTGATGAACTGGACGTTGAAGTGAGTGGTAAAATCGCCGTAATTCAAGACAGAGTGAACCACGTCGGGCGTTTCCCAATGGTCGAAGTAGTGGTTGCCGCCGTTGGCCGCGACGCTGACGGGGCCGTCGACGTCCATCAGCCATTGGTTGACGTCGAGTTGGTGGGCGCCGATGTCGGTCATCAGGCCGCCTGCATAATCCCAATACCAGCGCCAGGCGTAATAGCGGTAAGGGTCAAAAGCGCGTTTGGGGGCTTTGCCTAAGAAGCGGTCCCAATCGAGGCGCCCGCTGACCTTGAGGTTGCCCGCGAAGGGGTCGCCGCCTGACCAGTTGCGGTTGTCCCACACTTTAATGACGCAAACCTTGCCCAACGCGCCGGAGCGAATCACCTCGCGGGCGCGTTTCCAGTGTTCGCCGCTGCGGCGGTGGTTGCCGACCTGGACGATCTGTTTGGCGGCGCGAACGGCGCGCACCATACTTTGGCCTTCTTCGATAGTTTTTGAGAAGGGTTTTTCACAATAGGCGTCTTTGCCCGCCTGGACGCTGTCAATCAATACGTCGTGGTGCCAATGGTCGGGCACGCCGATGTAGACGCCGTCGACGTCGCTGCGTTCGAGCAGTTTTTCGTGTTCATAATACATATCGGCGAGTTTGCCGTCGTCGGTTTCTGACATCGCCCGCGCTTGGTTGAGGCGTTGTTCATACACGTCGCAGACGGCCACGATTTGGGCGCCGCGCATCTTGGCTTCTTTTAGCCCCCATTGGCCGCGGCCGCCTGTTCCGATCACGCCCAGGCGAATGGTCTCATTGGCGCCAACCACGCTGGCTGGCGCGATGCCGTTGAGCGCAGTCATGCCTGCGCTGGCGACCGCTGCGCGTTGTAAAAACGACCGTCGAGAGTTTGAAGATTGTTTGGTCATGCTTGTCCCCTTTGCTTCGGTATCATGTGAGAGAACGCCCACATGGTATTGTCAAATAAGCCGCCTCTATCGTTCCATACGTTGGGTTGAAGTTCCAGGGGAAACGTGTCAATTTGACGTGAAAATCAAGGAAGCGGCGTCTTGAAAAAAGAAGCAGACGCCAACCGCTTCCTTGTTGGCTCAAAGTAGGGCTGATATAGTGCTAACGGTTTGCTGAACAATTGAGCGGCCCGTGGGGAACACGCGTACCATGAGTTGGATTCATTTTTTCGTATTATTTGGCCAAGGGTTTTTTCTTGCGGTCATTTTGACGCCCGTCATGCGCAACGCGGCCCCGGGGCTGGGTTTTCTTGACCAACCAGGGCGCCGCAAGGTGCACAGCAACGCCAAGCCGCTCTTGGGCGGCGCCGCGATATTTCTTTCGTTCATGATTTGTATCATAGGCGACTTGGGCGTGTTATATTGGCTCTACCAGTCAAACGCTAGCCTGCCGGGATGGATCGGCGAGCAAGTTTCAAGCCTGGCGCCGCTGGTTTTGGGCCTGCAACGCGTGTGGGGCCAGCTGGTCGGCCTGCTCTCTGGGGCGACGTTGTTGTTTGTCATCGGATTGATTGACGACCGCTATGACATGTCGCCCTTTGTCAAACTGGGCGGCCAGATGATCGCGGCAGTGGTTCTCTATTGTGTCGGCATCCAAATCGCATTGTTTATTGACCTGCCGTTGATTAACTTCTTACTGACCTTCGGCTGGATCGTCTTGCTCACCAATTCATTCAACCTGCTGGATAATATGGACGGCCTCTCCGGCGGCGTGGCGATGATCTGCCTGTTATTATTGGGGCTGTCGACTCACTTGGTCAGCAACCAGGCCTTCATGTCGTCAATGTCGTTTGTCTTGGCGGGATGCATCGCCGGGTTCCTGCGCTACAACTTAAATCCGTCCAGTATCTTCATGGGCGACGCGGGCTCAATGGTCTTAGGCTTCTTGGTGTCGGCGTTGACCATTCAGTCGACGTTTTACCAAACAGATACAGCCAACGCCACCGCGTGGTCGGTGGTCATGCCGATTGTGATATTGGCGGTGCCGCTGTTTGACACGGTGTCGGTGATCTTGATCAGAATCCGCAACGGCAATCCCATATACGAAGGCGACAAAAACCACTTCTCACACCGCTTGGTCGCGCTGGGCATGAGCCACCGCCGGGCGGTGTTCTTTATTCATTTGTTGACCTTGTCGGTTGGCAGCTCGGCGCTGGTGTTGCCGCTGACTGAAGACCCGTTTGGCGCGTATGTGATTCTCTCTCAAACCATTTTCATCTTCATTTTGATTGCCATGCTTGAAGTCGTCAGCCATCAGGGCAAAAACGAGTAACGTTTTTTTATTAGTTCTTTGTATCTTATAAAATCAACCTGTCAAAAATCGACCAGCCAACTCTGGCATGAGCGGCTCTCTGTGAGCGCCTGTGCAACAAAGCGGAACGGCGCCGAAGCGAATAGAGCGGCGCCCATGCCTACCGCTATGCGATCACCGGTTGAGATGGATTCTGCGTTTAGAGAGTGTTTATTGAGGTTGTGAAGCAACCGATTCTTTCTCACGCCTCAGCCGCCATTCAAACGCCAAAATCTTGGCGAAAAAGACTACCAAACAAACGAGAATGGTGATCTGGTAGCCGTAAAAAATCAGCGGGTCATACAGGCGCCATTCGCCAAACACGATAAATTGAAATCCGGTCAATAGAAAGACAAACCCGATCAACAGTCCACCTTGAAACACCAGGCGGTCTGAGTCGCTCCAGGCGCCGTCTTTGAGCCCCAGCTGAAGCGCGGCGCCAGAGATTAACACACACACCAGCCCCGCCAGCGCATAGACCAGTAGACCGAAAAACGTAAAGAACTCATGCGACGCCACCACCGCCATGGCGCCGCGCCGCGATGTCTCGAAATAGACCCCCCACAAAAACGCGTCAACCACCGCCGCGCCCGCCGCCCATTTGAGCACCGGGGCCTTCCAGAGGCGCATGATTTCGTTCTGCGCAGAAAACGTCGAAGCGGTCTTGGCCATGTTTGTCATTGTACAGGGATGCAAATACCTTTATGCCTCTGAAATAATGAGACGTCTTTTATCTCAAAACTAGAATAATCGCCTACCTCGAAGGGAGATAGGCAGGCGGGGTCTCAAACGCCTGAAAGAGTAAGCTTATAGGTTGACTATGATGCGGCTATTTCGTATATTGAAAGGGGAAGCCTTTGAAATCTGTTCATTCGAACAAGAGCGGGAAAACAGTGTACGCAAGTTTTTAGACGACCTTGAACAACATGATAAAATTGAATACCGGGCGCTGATGACGCGTATACGCCATATCGCTCAAAGCGGCCAACCATCAAACAATCGACAAATGAGAGCATTAAGAGGAATCCACGCAGAAAAATTGGTTGAAATAAAACCAATCCTGGTTCTCGTGTGATTTGTTTTTACGACAAAGGAAAACTCATTATTTGTACGCATGGATTTCACAAAGCGAAAGACGCTCAGCTTAAACGCTATATAAAATCAGCGCAAAACGAACGAAAAGAGTATCCAGCATGGAAACAAAAGGCGAAGTGAAAATCATAGATTCAAGGAAAGAATTTGAACAAAAATTCGCCGAAATCATGACGCATGATGTGTATCACATCGAAACAGCGAAATTGGAATTCGCCGATGAAATCTATGACCTGATGGAAGAGCAAAATCTCAATCAATCTCAACTCGCGGAGAAACTCGGCCTGTCGAAACAATACGTCTCAAAACTCTTGAGCGGTTACGCCAACCCGAGTATCGCGACCATGGTTAAAGTTGCACGAAGGTTAAATTGCAAGTTTTCGTTTCGACTTGATTCAAAGATTGAACAATTTGCTAAATGGAATAAAGCGAAAAACACACCAAAACAAGAAATAAAGACTCGATTCAAAGAGCCACAGGTTAACACCACGCGTTTTAATACAAGTGTTCATAAAGGTAAGAAAAATGTCTACCTTCCCATTGCGTCTTGATTACTACTTCATTACCAATACTGCGGTCAAAGCCGTTCCTGGTTCCGGCGATGATAGCGGAGACGCATATCTTGTAAAAGAAGACGATTATCAAATCGAATTTGCTATACAAGGTGAAGATGAGGATAAAATGATACAATGCAACATCTCTGTCAATTCTACGGGGTGTCTACCATATTCTTTTGGTATTGAAGTTGTGGGATTTTTTTCATTCGATGACCATCTTGAGGAGTCGAATAAACCTCTCTATTTAATTAATGCCCCTGCTACGCTTTACAGCATTGTTAGAGAACAACTTGCCTCGATTTCAGCTCACGGCCCCTATAAAAAGTTAATTTTACCTTTAATAGATGCAAGAGGTTTTAGGTCTCAAGAGCCTGATAGTCAGAAGCCCAAAAAAGCGTCTCATAGAAAGACGGCAACGACAAAGAAAAAAGCCTCTCATAAAAAAACCACCGCTAAAAAGAAACCATCACGAAAGAAAACCTAATGCGAATTTTAGTCGCCAATGTCGGCAGTTCATCCTTCAAATACCGCCTGTACCAGTTGCCTGAAGAGCAGTCGCTCGCCGAGGGGCGCATTGAACGCATCGGCGGCGAACAGGGCGCGGCCTCATGGAAACACGGCGAGTCGCCCGGTTCGAACGAGGCGAGTTTTTCGACCCATCGCGAGGCGGTCGAGTTTACCCTCAACCAATTGAGCGCCGACGGCGCCTGCCAGGTCGATGAGCTCGATTGCATCGCATTTAAGACGGTGGTCTCAAAAGGCTATGTCGGTTGTGAGTTGCTTGAAGAACCCGTGCTGAACGCGATGGAAGAGTTTTTCTTTCTTGCCCCCGCACACAACCCGCCCTACGTCAAAGCGATTCGTCTGTTCAAAGAGCTGCTGCCTGACACGCCCTTGATCGGGCTGTTTGAACCGGCGTTTCACCTGACCATGCCCGATTACGCCCGCGCCTACCCCATCCCCAAAGACTGGCGCGAGACCCACGCGATTGAACGCTATGGGTTTCATGGCGCGTCTCACCGCTATGTTTCTCAGCGCGCGCCTGAACTGCTTCAGAAAGCCCCAAACGAAGTCAATGTGATCTCCTGTCACCTGGGCGGCAGTTCGTCGATGTGCGCCATTCAGGGCGGCAAGTCAATTGACACCACCATGGGTTTCACGCCCCAAACCGGGCTGTTTCATGGGACCCGGGTCGGTGATTTTGACGGCTTCGCGATTCTCTACATGATGAAAGAAACGGGCTTAAGCATCGACGACGCCGTCCATCAACTGACCAAAGAGAGCGGGCTGAAAGGCCTTTCGGGCGTGTCAGACGACATGCGCGACATCGAGAGCGCGATGGACGGCGGCAACGACCAGGCGCGGCTGGCGTTTGAGGCGTTTTGTTATGCGGTCAAGAAATATATCGGCGCCTACACCGCGATTTTGGGCGGCGTCGACTGTATCGCTTTCGCCGGCGGCATCGGCGAGCGCGGCGCCCGTGTGCGCCAACAATGCGTATCCGGGCTGGAGCACTTGGGGATTGGATTGGATGCGGGTAAAAATAACCAGTGCAACGGCAGCGAATCTCTCGTATCGAGCGAGTCATCACCGACCGCCGTCTGGGTGGTCCCGACCAATGAAGAATTGATCGTCGCCCGCGCCGCCTACGAAAAACTGCAATCCGCCACATGATGGAAGGGGTTCTCTGTGCGAGCCAATAGCAAAATGTTAAAAGTATTCGCTGGATTATCAAACCGTCCGCTTGCGAACGAAATCTGCAACCACCTCGACATCCCCCTAGGCGAAGCCGAAATCATCGAATTTAAAAACGAAAACCTGTTTGTGAAAATTGGCGAGAACGTGCGCGAATGCGACGTGTTTGTCATTCAGACGTCGGCGTCGCCGGTCAACACCCGGCTGGTGGAGATGTTGCTGATGATCGACGCGCTCAAACATGCGTCCGCCGCGCGCATCACCGCCGTGATCCCTTACTTCCCATATGTTCGGTCTGACAAAAAAGACCAGCCCAGAATCTCGATCGGCGCCCGGCTGATTGTTGACATGATCGAAGCGGCGGGGGCCGACCGCGTGTTGACCATGAACCTCCACTCGTTTCAGATTCAGGGCTTTTTTCGCATCCCCTCTGACCACTTGCTGGCGACGCCGGTCTTGATCGACTATTTCAAAAAGACCGACCTGTCAAACACGGTCGTGGTCGCGCCCGACGCAGGCAGCGCCAAGCGCGCCGAAAAATACGCCATGCTGCTGGAGCTGCCGCTGGCGATTGTCGACAAACGCCGCATCGGCAACCAAGACCAGGCGGTCGCCAAACACATCATCGGCGACGTCGAAGGCAAACGCGCGTTGATTTTTGACGACGAAATCAGCACCGGCGGCTCATTGATCAACACCGCAGAAATTTTGGCTGACCTGGGTGTGACCGACATTCGCGCGGGGGTGATTCACCCGGTGTTGTGCGGCGAAGCGGTCAAGCGCATTCAAGAGTCGAAAATCAGTGAAGTGGTGGTCACCAATTCGATCCCCGTCGAGGGCGAGAAGGCGATTGACAAGATCAAGGTGCTCTCGGTCGGCAAGATGATCGCCAAGGCCATCAGCCGCATCCACAACGGCGAATCGGTCAGCGTTCTCTTCTCACCGTTTGAAAACTTTTAATTTGTTACGGTAAAAACTTCACAGCAGACCGCGGCGCTAAAAACACGGTTCCGTGCCGGGCGTCAGGATGAACCACGACTTTGTCGGTTTGGTCTTTCCATGTCAATAAGTCGTTTGACACAGCCAGGCCGTAGCGGTTCTTTCGCGTATCAAAACGGTCGAAATACAATCGCCACTCATTTTCATATTTCATCAGTGTTGGGCCTTCAACCATGTGGGTTGGTTGTACTGTCGAACCTGGCCCCGCAACCGCACCCGACCAGACGCGGTCTATGTCGCCGGGCGCGTGAAACCTCGCTGGCGAGTATAGAGGAAGCGAAGCGCCCGTGGTTGTGATTCGTAGGTTCTTCCCGCCAAGTTCTCGAAACTGTTCATGTTTGACCGCCATCACCCAGCGGTCATCAGCGTGGTCATCTGTCTCACGGTCGTCAAACGCCAGTGAGGCGTCGATTTCACTCATGCCAGGGTCAAAGAACAACTGAGCGGGAGAGAAGGTTTTGAAATCAGATGAGCGTGAGACAAAGGTCCTGTGATAGCGCAGGTCTTCTTTTACGGTTGAGTCAGGTTCATTTTCTACTCCGCCTGAGTCATGCCCGCCTGTTCCTTCAACGCGTTGGGTTGAAGACGACCACAAGACAAAAAAATCATCCCGGACCGGGTCATAATGAAGTTCGGGCGCCCAGGCGTTTCGCGGCGCGTCGTCTTTCGGCCAATATTCAAACGGCTTGACCATGACCGGTTTCGACCAGGTGTTTAGGTCGTTTGATGTGGCGGCGCCAAAGACAGAGCCGTCCCAGTTGGTTGTCCAGACCATGTGGAACATTCCGTTGTGAAACACGATAGACGGGTCGCGCGTCAGGTTTTGGTTTTCCCAACCGGGTGGAGTAAATATCGGCTGGTCGTTGTTGAGCGTGTTGAATTTGTATCCATCTTCGCTATAGGCGAGAAACACGCCAGCCTGGCCGTTGTCTTTGAAAAAGGAGAGCAAGAACACCTCATCTTCGCTATAGACATTTACCGCCCAAACAAGCGAGATGAAAATTATCATGGAAAGTATGGTTCTCATGTTTTGTTATTCCCTTCACTCAATACAAATCCATACAGATTTTTCATCAACAATGTCGCCAAATTTTACCATACCCTATGGCATACATGTCGAGGTTCATCATAACAACAACTATCTGCTAGCTAATCTCCGCTTCATGCTTTGGATAAAATCATGGTAGAGTGTATCTGCTTATCACTTCACAGGGAGACGCGGCCATGCGCTTATTGATCTCTTCAATTCTTGTTTTCTGTAGTTTTCTATTCGCTCTCAGCCTCTCGGCGGAAGACGTCGACATTCTCTACGACCCATGGGGGGTTCCTCATATTTTCGCTGACAGCGACGAAGGCGCGATGTATGGCCTGGGCTTCGCCGCCGCCCAAGACCGCGGCTTTCAAATGACGCTGGCCTTGCGCACCATCCAGGGACGCCTCGCCGAAGTGTTGGGCGACATCAAACATCAAAGCCGCGACCGCACCACTGTCGAACTCGACAAAAAGATGCGCATCCTCGGCTTCTACCGCGCCGCCCAACAAACCGCCCTCAATCTCGATCCCGAATCCAAACGCCTGCTTCAAGCCTATAGCAATGGCGTCAACGACTACTTCTTCAAAGAGGGGCAGGCGCTTCACCCGCTCTTCGCCCAACTCGGGGCCAGGCCCGAACGCTGGACGCCCGCCGACAGCATCGCCTGTTGGTGGAACATCGGTCGCTTCTTCGCCAAAGAAGGCCTCAATGACGCCATGCAGTATTACCGCCGCCTCGCCGGGACGCGGGGGGCGCTGCCGCGCGGCGGCATGCGCGGCATGGGCCGCGAACAAGCCCAAGAACTCGAACGGCGCATGGAAAACGCGCAGCGTGTGGTCGACGACAGCGCCGCGGTCGTCCAGCGCGAAGACGTCACCGACCAGTGGCTGGATGAAGTGTTCGCCTTCATGCGCTATAAAGGGTTCCCACAAGAAGCGAGCGTGTTAGATGACGGCCCCAAATTCAGCCACGCCTGGGCGGTGGGCGGCGGTAAAACCACGACAGGCTCATCGGTATTGATGAGCGACCCACAAACCCCGGTGCGCAACCCGTCGCTGTTTTATGAATATCACATCCAAGGCGAGACGTTTAACGCGCGCGGCATTGGCGTGCCCGGCAGCCCAATACTCTTGATCGGCTGGACTGAACACGTCTCGTGGGGCGCGACTGCGCTGGGCGCCGACCAGGCCGACCAGTTTAAACTCAGGACCGACCCCGAGGCCGATTCGTCAAACGAATATTTCTATGACGGCGAGTGGCGAGAACTCAAACTCATCAAAGAGACCATCAAGGTCAAAGGCGGCGCCCCAGTCCCACTCACCATTAAAGAGTCAATCTTGGGGCCGATCGTCAGTGACATCGCGCCCGCCGTGAAACCCGGCGACCTGTTCGCCATGAAGCGCGTGCCCGTGTGTGAAACTGACCGCGAGACCATTCAGGCGGCGATCAAGATGATGCGCGCCAAAAACGTGTATGAATTGTTCGACGCGCTGGGCGACTGGCGCTTCCCCAGTTTGAATTCGATCTTCGCTGACTCGAGCGGCGGAGTCGGCTTTAGCCTAGGGGCGGCGATTCCGATCCGCTCGGCCTCGGCGATTGACGGCGGCAACGTCGCCCATGACGCTCTCACATCGAAAAATGATTGGCAGGGCTACATGCCTCAGCGCCTGCTTCCTCATGTAATCAACCCTGGGCGCGGGTATACCTACAGCGGAAACCACCGCCCAATTGGCTCGTTTTATCCCGCCCCGGTCGGCATCAGCACAGGTTCAGGCGGCGACACCAGCCGTTCATGGCGGTTGCGCGAGCGGCTGGAAGCAAAAAATATATTCTCGCCTGAAGACATACTCGATATTCACTATGACTCGGTCAATGCGCCCAAGCGCACCATCGTCGCGGCGGGCTTTTACCTGCGCGATGAGTTGAAACACGAACTTTCGCCGCCCGCCCAGTCGGCGCTCGACTATCTCAAGCCGTGGCATGAAAGCGGCGCCATCATCAACAACGCCTCGCCCGGTACAGAACTGGTCAATAGGATAAGCACTATGTTTCGCATCATGCAGACCCCCCTGGCGGCGACATACGGCGGCGGGCAGTCAGGCCTGTGCCTGTATTTGAAAACCGTACAAACGCGCATGGAACAGAAATCCAAAGACGCTTGGAGCGAAGACGAAACCGGTTTTATCGACCAGACGCTGTCAAACGCCTGGCGCCAAGCCAGCCAACAGTTAGGCGCCGACCCTGCGAAGTGGCGTTCCATCGCAACCCTGCGCGGTGAAAAGCGGCGGCTGAGCTACTTCGACACGCTCGACGGCTTCGGTTCGCTCGACCCGGCCCACGATTTGACCGCGCCCAACCTACGCAACACCGACGGCGAAACCATCTTCTCTCAAATGGCCCAATCGTATACGCAATGGGTCCCCATGCACGATATTGACACGGCCCGTTCGCTGTTGCCGATTGGCAATTCGGAACACCCTGACAGCCCCTATCGCAAGGCGACCTACGATTTATGGCAGAGTGGAGAGATGCACCCCGCGCCGCTGTCGCGTGAAAAAGTCGAGGCGCTGGCCAAATCGCGGATGACATTGCAGGCGCGATGAAACAAGCGCCGCAAATTGGCATTGGCTTTTGTCTGGTGATGACGGCGTGGGTGGTCGCGTCAGTCGCGTGTTGTACGTCGCCAGTCAGAAACGCCGCGGTTGAACAATCTATCGAAGCGTTCGTTCAACGCGCCGAGCCAGGGTCGTCGATAGCGCTGTTTAACGGGCGCGACCTGACGGGATGGCGCGCCCACGGGCTTGGGCGCTGGCGAGTCAACAATGGCGTGTTGTCAGTCACAGGCGGGTTTGGTTATCTGGCGTCGGCGTGTGACACATTCACCGATTTCATTTTGTCGCTAGACGTTCGCGCCAGCGACGGCGCCAACAGCGGCGTCTTCTTTCGCGCAAAACATCCCGGATTCGGCCTACGCCCCTGGCCTGTCGGTTATGAAGCCCAGATTGATAACAATGACTCAGAAAACCCAACCGGCAGTTTGTATAAAATTCAAACAGCAAACTCTATTTTCACACAAGACGGTGAATGGCTCTCAATGGAAGTTCGCTGCATCAACAATCGATTCACGATTTTGATCAACGATGAAATTGTTGTTGAGCAAAATGATGAAACCTTCAAGCGCGGCTTCATTGCTTTCCAAGGCCATCACCCAAACTGCAAGGTCGAATACAAAAATATTGAGTTGAAGATACCGTGAGAGACAAAGGGTGTAGCGCGAACTAAACAGACGAGGGGTTTCATTGATACCCCCTATCGCCTTTAGCGACAACCCTTCGTAAAAAAGGGGCATAATTTTAGCGGGGAAGCGAACCGTATTTATTCCACGTCCATATGGTCAGGTCGCTGAGGTTGTCGTGACTCGGTTTGGGGAACAGGTAACTGAAACCGTACCCCAACGCGAATGCGACCACGTTGCTGACCACGCCAATCATTAACTTATGGAACGTCGAGGCAGACTCGCCCGTCATCAACCCCAGCGAGCTGGCGCTCATCCACAGGGTGACAATCACCGCGAAGATGACGCCGATTAACACCCCCTGGCTATTGGCGCGGGTGGTGAAAAAGCCCAGCATAAACAACCCGCCGACGCCCCCCGCCAGCAAGGCGTAGAAGAAGAAGATTGAGTCGAGAAAGGTCTTCTGTTCGATGAAGCCCGCGGTGATGATGTTATACAGCCCCCAAGAACTGATAATCATCACTACGCCGCAGACGATGGTAATTTTGCGTCCAACGGTGAGGTAATGGGCGTCGTCTTTGCCCGAAACAAAAAAGCGCTTATACAAGTCGCTGGTAATGACCGCCGCAGTCCCGTTCAGGCTTGAGTCGATTGACGACATCGCCGCCGCCATCACCGCCGCCATCACAAACCCCGACACGCCAATCGGCAACTCAGTAAGAATAAAATACGGGAACACCTGGTCTTCCATAATGCTCGCAGGCAACACCGCCGGAAACGCGACCGTATAAAACGCCCACAGGCAGGTGCCGACGAACATGAAGACGATCCATACGGGGATACAGCCGATGCCGCCGAACAGGGTGGCGTTGATCGCCTGTTTATCAGTGCTTGCAGCGCAATAACGCTGTACCTTGGTCTGGTCAGAGGCGAATTCTTGGATGTTCTGATTCAACCCAAATAAAATCGCCACCCACAGCGTCATGGTGGTGAAATCCCAATCAAGTTTGGCAGTGAGGTGAAATTTATCAGCGTCAATCGCTTGGCTAAACACGCCCGACGCCCCGCCGGGGACCGACAAAAACACCACCGCGATACAAACCAGCCCGCCCACCATCAAGACGATGGTCTGGATGACATCGGTCCAGATGACGGCTTCGATGCCCCCCATCACGGTATAGACGATGATTAAAATGCCTAAGACGACGATCAATAAAGAAATGCTGAAGCCGGTCATGGCGTTCACCGCCAGCGCGATCAAGAACAGAATGATGCCCATGCGGAAAAACTGAATCAGCGACCACATAACGCAACTATACGCCCGCGCCCAGGGGGCGAAGCGGCGTTCGAGATATTCGTTGACGCTGACGATTCGCGCGCGGCGGTAGAACGGCACAAACACCAACACCGCGACGATGGCGCCAACGGGGATGGTAAAGTTTGGAACCAGGCGGCTCCAATCGCCAACAAAGGCTGAGCCGGGGTAGGCTAAGAAGGTGACCGAGCTGATGGCGGTGCCGATAATTGAGATGCCCACCGCCCATCCGGGCATGGCGCGCCCACCGACAAAATAGCCTTCGGTCGACGACATCCGCCGGGCGCACCACACGCCGATACCGACCGTGACCGCGAAATAAAGGAGAAGGGTGATTAAATCGCCCGTCCGAATTCCCGCAGCGTCTTCCATGAATAGTGACTCCCCATAAATAATCAATACACCACATTACCTGAGGCGGGGCGCTTCTCCAAGGGCAAAAATGGTTTACCAAGCGCCTTTTTCGCCCGGCAAAATGTTCCTGTAGGCGCTTATTTATTTGATGACAACTCTGGTGACTTAGAATGTATAAAACTAATAAATAAAGGTGGTTATCTATTATTAAGGCTGTGTGGCCGGCTTTGGCATGTCGGTTGCCATTTAGTATGGCAATTCATTGATTGGACAAGATCATGACGCTCAATCCAATAAACCATTCCGTCAAAAGCCCTTCGTTGTTCCGCCCTGTGCCTGCATCGGAACTACAGCAAAACCTCGCCGAACACTTTCAACGCACCGCCGAGTTTGTTGATGAAAACTTTCAGGCCGTGCGAAACACGAGCGCCCAAAAAGCCAGCGAAAACGTGACCGAAACAGAACCCCAAGAAAAGCGCTCGCTTTTGCGCGACCGTATCCGCCCCGCCGGCCTCGGCGGCCGCCTCGATATTTTTGTCTGAGAAACCCGTAAAGTAGGCAATTCAAGTTGTAACTTTAAATTGCGATAGGCCTGGGTACAACTCTGCTCGCTTCGGCGCCGCTCCGCGTATATGCGCAGGCGCTCCCAGAGTTGCACCCAGGCCTATATCAGCTGGTCTGTTTCGGTATGCTGATTTGGCAAGACGATAGTTCGTCGCTTCTCTTAAAGGCAGTCTGAGCCGGCCGTCTGGGCAGTGCGTCCCGATGCGACGACAGCCCTTGATTCGTTTGAGATACCCCCCCACTTCAAGGGGGGGGGCTTTAATCAATCACGATGGCAAATTCTACCTCAGTTCAATTTTCGCCATGACGGGCAGGTGGTCTGAGGGGTAAAAGCCGCGAAACATATCGTCGACCACTTCATGCCGAACAATTCTTAACTTTTCGCTATTGGCCTTACGGATGAAAACATAGTCAATCGGGCCGCCCTGGCCGACTTCTTTCCAATTAGTGAAGGTCGCGTGCGGCCCATCCCAGGGGCGCCCCGGCATGTAGCGTGTGTCGTAGAACATTTCTAGCAGGGTTTGATAGGGCTTTGAGTCTTCACGGCTGTTGAAGTCGCCCATGAGAATGGTCGGGGCGTCGCCAGTAATCGCTTTGGCTTTGTCGTTGATGATGATGGCGCTTTCGGCGCGCGCTTGTTGACCTCGATGGTCAAAATGAGTGTTAAAAACAAAAAAGCGCTTTTTGCTTTTCTTATCGACAAACTCGCCCCAGGTGCAGATTCGAGTGATGGCGGCGTCCCACGACTTACTGGCGACCACTTCGGGCGTTTCAGACAGCCAGAAGGAGCCCTCGCGGTTGAGTTCAAAGCGGTCTTTGCGGTAGAAGATGCAAGTAAACTCGCCTTTATGCTTGCCGTCGTCTCGTCCTACGCCAAACCAGGTATAGCCCGGCAGCCGCTCAGCCAGATCGTCGATCTGGGTCTTCAACGCTTCTTGAAGCCCGACAATGTCAGCCCGCTTGATGATTGACGCCACTTCTCCTTTACGGTCAGGCCAGGGGTTGGGGTCGTTTCGGTTGTCGTAGCGAATGTTAAAGGTCATTACGCTGACAGCGTCTTGGGCGGTGCTCACAAAAGTGAACGACAGAAAAATGGCGAAACAAGTCAATAAATATCTCATCCGAGTTCTCCTAAAAACTAATTATGCCGCTAATGTATCACAAACGTGTTAGGTGAGTGAGAGGATAAATGACTGGGTGATTCGTAACAAGAAAAAGAGGACAATCGGGCTGAAGTCGATGCCGCCCATCGCCAGAAACGGAAACGCGTTACGGGTCGCGTCAAGCAGCGGGTCGCAGAACCGGCTGAGAAACTGTTGGATGGGATTGTAGGGGCTGACCTGAATCCATGACAAGATGATTCTCACAACCAACATGATTAGGTAAATATCAATCAACTTAACAAGTAAGACGACCAGCCCGCTCATTTAGCGTCTCCTGAGTGAAATTGATTCAACCGCCAATGGCGTCTATCTAGCGAGGGTAACGCCGAATGTTTGAATAATCAAAGGGTTGTGAGGTGAAGTCTCGCTAGGTTTTATATGGTTTGACCAAATCCTTGGTTGCGCACTTGGGGGATTTATGGTAAATATACTTGTAAGAGCGCGCTGGAATGGGCTTGGGCAGCGTTCAATCCTGCAACTGGCTGCGACACAAAAACGCAATGCACCAAGGCAGGGGAGGATTTCCATGTGGAAAAAATTTGACCTCACCACGACAGAAGAACAAAACAATGACGTCCCGGTTCAAGTAGTAAACGTGAAGGGCTACTTAGATTCCAGCACGTTTCAGGAGTTGCAAGACCACTTGCACACACTGATCGACGATGGCCACAACCGCGTTATTGTCGAATTTGGCGAACTCAATTATATCAGCAGCGCCGGCCTCGGCGTGTTAATGGGGATGCTTCAAGAAGCGCGCGAAAACGACGGCGACCTAAAACTGGCCAACATGTCGACCAAAGTGAGAAATTTGTTTGATATGTTAGGGTTCTCACGCCTGATTCGTATTTATGAAGACGTAGAATCAGCCAAACAGGCGTTTGTTGACGACAACGCCGGCGGCGAAGCCGAAACCACACCGATGGAAGACAGCTATTGATTTAACTAGAACGCCAAGCATTTGGATTGAAGTGGGAGGAGGTGTGAGACATGCCGGACCGGCCCGGCGCACCGACCGACCTGGCCCTCGAACTCAACGCGAATTCGCGTTGGCTTCATCTTGTGCGCGAATTTGTCAACCTTCTCGCCCAAAACCTAAACCTTTCACAAGAAGACGCGCTTCAACTTGAGATGTGCGTCGATGAGGCCTGCGCCAACTCGATCAACGCGGTCGAGACGTTCAAGGCCGACCCTGACAAATGCAAGGTGCGCCTCGAAGTCGCCATCACCAATGGCAGCATCCACATCACGGTGATCGACTGCGGCGCTGATTTTACCGACCCCTTCCATCGCGCCCTGCCCATGACCGGGCTGACCGACCGCACCCGCAAACGCGGTTATGGCCTTCAGATTATTAAGACCCTGATGGATGAAGTCCATTACGAGCGCGACCCCCAGTCAAAAAACCGCCTACACTTGATTAAATTTTTATAATCCGTAATCGTTATCAGGTGAACCAACCGAACCCAAATTCTGTTTTGATTGTTGGACTCTGCGGCGGCAGCGGCAGCGGCAAAACCTCCCTCGCCCATGCGTTGGTGAAGACATTGCAATCGCAGGTTACGCTGTTGTCTCAAGACCGCTATTACCGAGACTTAAGCGACAAGACGCTTGAACAGCGGCGGCGAGTCAATTTTGACCATCCTGATGCGATTGAGAGCACACTCCTACGAGCCCAGCTTAAAGAAATACAACAAGGCCACAGCATTTCCGCGCCCGTTTATGATTTTCGCCAACATACGCGCACGGGCCATAAAACGCTGTCGCCTACAAGATTGGTGTTAGTCGAAGGCGCTTTGATTTTTGCCTTGGCTGATGTTCAGACGAATTTTGATTACAAAATTTTCATTGATTGCGCGGCGGATGTACGCCTGTTGAGGCGCTTGCGGCGTGACATCGCCGAGCGCGGGCGTACGTTTGAATTCAGCGCCCACCAGTGGGAGGCCACCGTCAAACCGATGCATGAACAGTTCATTGAGCCATACAAAGCCAACGCTGACTTGAAGGTTAACGGCGAGGACGAGATATCCACTAACGCCGCCCAAATCGCCGGCGCGTTGAATCAGCGGTTTGGCATATCTTGAGTTTTAGGGGCGCTGAAGGGTATAGTCTTATGAGTTGTTTCTGAGAAAGCATAGTGGTCAACCATGGTTGAAAAGTCGCTCGATACAAAACTTAGAGAGATTCACGCCAACCCAAACACTAAGGCGTTTATCATCGCCGACGCCAAAGACGCCGACATGGCCTTTGGCGTCAGCAGCACCGGCGCGCGTTCGCCCGAATACCACCACGGCGAGCTGCGCTACCGCACCATTCAAGAATACCGCGACATCATGCGCCAGGTGGTCAAACAGGGCCTGGTAGACATCATGCTGATGTCGGCCAGCACCAACGAAGTGTTGACCATTCAAGAGCGCCTGTTCGACGACTCTCACATTACCCCCGCCGCGCGCGCCAATGACACGAGCGAGATCCACCTGCTGCGCGGGTCGTGTTACAACTCGATGGCCTCGCGCCCGTTTCGCACCGCGACCATCGACCATATGCAATGCGGCAAGTATGAGTGCGCCCCCGAAGAGCGCAACCGGGGCTGTAACCTGGGCCTCTATTCGATCACCCTCAACAACAATCTCACCCGCGACCTTGAGATTCTTCAGGCCTATAAAGCGTTTCGCATCGAAGCCGAAGCCAAAGGCTTTCGCCATTTTCTCGAAGTGTTTGACCCCAACACGCCAAACGCTGTCGACCCAGACAAACTGCCGGGCTTTATCAACGACGCCATTGCGCGCACGCTGGCGGGCGTCACCAAAAGCGGCCTGCCAATTTTCTTAAAGGTGGTCTATCACGGCCCCAAAGCGATGGAAGAACTGGTCGCCTATAACTCAGACTTGGTCATCGGCGTCATGGGCGGCTCGTCAGGCACCACCCACGACGCCTTTAAACTCATCGCCGACGCCCAAAAATACGGCGCCCGCATCGCGCTCTATGGACGCAAGATCAACAACAGCGAACACCAACTGTCGTTCATTCATTTTTTGCGTATGATCGTCGATGGCGACATCGAACCCGATGAAGCGGTGGCGGCTTACCACGGCGTCTTGCAGGGACTGAACATCAAACCCGAACGCAGCCTTCAGGACGACATGCAACTCACCGCCCAAGTGTTTAGCTATGGCGGAAAGCCGTCGTCAGCGACTGTGCCCGCTGGAGCGCCAACCACGCCGAAACCCGCCGCGCCCAAGCCGAGCGGACTGCCGCCCGTCACCCAAGACGAACTCAAGCCGTCTCCAAAGAAACCCAAACCGTGGGATTCAATGTCGCCCCAAGAAAAACTCGAGTTTAACCAAAAAGAACGCGACCGAATTTTTGGGTGAAATCACATCCGGTGAAACCACACTCACTGTCCGATCATTTTATTCTGTTTCTATTCGTTCTGTGGGGAGACAACGATGATGAACCCCAGATACAACTCAATGACAGCGGCGCGCTTGTCAGCCGGTTTTGTCTAAAACGCGACAACCACCTACACAGACCTCCAGGGGCCGGTAACGGCGAGGGTCAAGCCGTCGTTTTGGATATTTACAAACAAGGTCGATCCGTCTGGCGAAAAACACACGCCTGCCAATTCTGACTCGTTATTCACGTTGCGGGCGAATTTATAGATATCGCCTGACGGAGCGACGCCGTCTAGATAACTGGGGCCCGAACAGTCTTCACAAACAATCAAGTCGCCCCAGGGCGAAACCGTAAGGTTGTCTGCGTTGTTAATGACGCCCCGGTCGTTGGGTTCGACAAATAAGAGTAATTCGCCCGGGTTATTTTCTTCTTGGGGCGTTCCTTCATCGGGGCTGGGGACGTACTTCCAAATCTGTCCCGCTTTTTTGTGGCCGCCGCTGGTGCAGGCGAAGTAGATTCCATCGTCGCCCGCCCACATGCCTTCGCCGCGGGCGAAGCGCGCGCCGCCTTGGTCGAAACCGCGATAACGCAGGTCGTCGTTGGGCGACTGGACATCTTCGGCGTCGATCCAACGGCAGGTGAGTTTCTGCCCGGGTTTGATTTTGCCTGGCTCGTTCCAGTTGCGCGTGTCCAGGCTGGTGTGGTCAATGACAGCGAGAATCTGAAGGTTGCCGCCTTTCTCCAATTGGCCCGGCGTGTTGGGAATGAAGCGGTAAATCAGGCCGTCGTCACGGTCTTCGGTTTCATAGACGATGCCGGTTTTTTCATCGACCGCGACCGCCTCATGGTTAAAGCGGCCCATCTCTTTCAACGGCACAGGCTTCACAGGCGAGGCGGCGCTGGCGGGCACTTCAAAGTTGTACCCGTGGTCTTGTTCGAAAGTATCTTCAGCGCGTTGGACGGTTTCTTCGCAGGTGATCCATGAGTTCCAGGGGGTAGAGCCGCCGGCGCAGTTGCGTGCGGTTCCTAAGAGGCTCATAAAGTGTGAGTCAACGGTTTGGGTTTTGGTGTCAAATATGATGGTTGAGGTCCCGCCCAGGCAAGGCGCTTTTTGACTGCCGATGTCAAAGACCAACTCAGGCTTTACCTGATTGAGCAGCGAATGGTTCTCGCCAAAGGGGCCTTCGCCGGTTTGGCGAATGTCTAACTCGTGGTTACAGACGACGATTGTCTTTCCATCATCACGAGGAAACGCCGCCATGCCGTCAGGCGCGCCCGGGACGGTCAGCCCATCGCTCATCGCCTCGCCGCGGCGGGCGATGATTTTGTAAGAGAAACCAGCGGGCAGGTCCATAATTTTGCTGGGGTCAGAGACCAAATCGCCATACCCGTAAGGGATGTCGCCTGTAAACGGGGCGGCGTGGCTGGTGTATACCGTATTCAGGCCCTTAAAGCCTAGCGCGGCGGCGGCGCTGAGTTTCATAAAATGGCGGCGGGAAACAGTCATCGTTTTTCTCCAATTTAAGTTGACTAATTTAATTATGAATCATTGAGAGACAAATAACAATGAATAAACCAAAATCTAACAAGCGAGTGAATTTGCATGATTGAATGTTCAATATAAAATTTGCTAGACGATGTCTATTCGCTCATGTCATGATGGTGTAACGACATCTTGTCTGGGGAGCGTCTGTGCAAAAAAGCGGAGCGGCGCCGAAGCCAGCAGAGTTGTACCCATGCCGACCGCCACAATTCATATGAGAATTTTGAGCGGGCTGGCGTCGATCATCAGGCGCCCGGCGACAACCTGTGGTTCGCCTCCCACAGCGCGGTGCGCGTCGTCCCTTGGCCAGACGAAGTGATTTGAGCATTTTTGTGTTTTGAGATAAGCTGTTTTCATGCAGAATCGGATTTGTATTTTTTTAATCATTTTTCTCTGTCAACTAAGCGCGTCCGCCCGTACGTTCGTTGGGCCGTCGGGTGAAATTCTACTCGGGTCCGCGCCCTTCAACGCAATCGCAATCAGCCAAGACGGCTCGCGCATGGCCACCGCCAACCGCGCCTTTGGCGCCTTTGTGTGGGACATGTCGACCGGCGAGATTTCACGCGAACTCATCGCCCACCTGGGCGAAGTCAACACCATCGCCATCTCTCCTGACGGCAGCCGCGTTGTTACCGGCGGCAACGACGCCCTCGCCCGCATCTGGGACGCCGACACCGGAGAAATTCTCGAGACGCTCGAAGGTCACGAAAGTGAAGTCTCCGCCGCCGCCTTCTCGCCTGACGGACGCTTTGTCGCCACGGGCGGCGATGAAGGCGTCGCCATCTTATGGAACGTCCGCAACGGGAACATCCAACAAGCCTTTGTCGGCCATGGCCCCAACCTGGGGCGCATCGACGCTATCGCGTTCTCGCCCGACGGCAAACTATTGATTACCGGCAGTTGGGACCGCACCGCCCGCGTTTGGAATGTCGATAGCGGCGTTCAACTGAATACACTCGCGGGGCACGACTGGTATGTATTTTCAGTCGCGTATTCACCGGATGGGTCTCGCGTCGCCACCGTGAGTGAGGGCAATGCGCTTATCTGGAAGGTTGACGCTCCAATAGTAGAACGAACCATCAACGCCCATGACGCCGATATCACGTCCGTGGCGTTTTCGCCTGACGGCGCCGAACTGCTGACCGCCAGCGAAGACGGGTTTACCAAACGCTGGAGCGTAGCCGACGGCTCGCTGCTTCGAACCTACAGCGGCCACGCGAATACCGTACAGGCCGCTGTGTTTTATCAGGGCGGCGATGAAGTGATTACCGGCGGCGACGCCGGCCAGGCGATCCGTTGGAACGCCCAGTTTGGGGTTCCCCAACAAACCTACTCGGTCACTCAAAACGGCGGCTTTGGCGGAGTGAACGTCGCCCGCTTTTCTCGCGACGGAACGCTCGCCCTGCTCGGTAAACTCGACGGCGACGTCCACCTCTGGAACATCGACCGCGGCGTGGTGGTGGGCATCCTGCGCGGACACACTGACGAGGTCGTCTCGATGGAACTCGACCGCGAAGGCCAGCGCGCCATCACCGGCTCAAGAGACCAACGCGCCATCGTGTGGGAGCTCGAAACCCAACAACTCATTTCAGACCTGGCCGACCACCACCGCGTGGTGAACGGCGTCGACCTGTCGCCCGTCAGCGACCTCGCCGTTACCGCCAGCGAAGATAACTTTGGCCGTATGTTTCTGTTGCCCGACGCGCTGTTGGTGCGCGCCTTCGCGGGGCACACGTTGGGCCTGACCTCGATTCAACACAGCCCCGACGGCGCTCAAGTCGTCACCAGTTCGCTTGACAACAGCGCCCGAATTTGGGACATCGCCACCGGGCAGGAAATTCGCGCCGTTCGCGGCCATATCACGTCCATCGCCGACGTGCGCTTCTCGCCCAACGGCCAACAACTTCTCACCGCCAGCTGGGACAAAACCGCCAAATTGTGGGACGCCGCCACTGGCGCCGAACTTCAAACCTTCACCGGACACCAAAGCCGCCTGACCAGCGCGCGCTTTGGCCCCGACGGCCAAACCGTTTTGACCGGGTCGCATGACCAAACCGCCATGTTGTGGAACGCGCAATCCGGCGAAGCCATGCGTACGTTTGAGGGCCACGGCCATTGGGTCCAGTCGGTCGACTATTCACCCGACGGGACGCGGGTCATGACCGCCAGCGTCGACGGCGCCGCCCGAGTGTGGGATATCCCAGACCTAGTCGAGCCGTTCGTCCCCACGCCGACGCCTGACCCGTTATCGCAGTTACGCTCACTGGCCGACGTTAACGGGGACGGGCGAATCAGCGCCGCTGACCTGTTTGGGTTCGCAACCAAATGGCATAGGTTTGAGCAGAAACATGATCTCGACCAGAATGACTTTGTCGACGCGCTCGACCTGTTGTTGTTCATACGCGTCTGGGGCGACGAGACGAATTAATTGAGGTTCTTCCGATATTTGAGTACTTCCCTTGCTGGATGACCTGGAATATGTTCAAAAAACGATATTCGTCCTTTCAATAATAGACAATCCAACTCAGGCATGGGTGCAACTCAGGGAGCGCCTGTGCAAAAAGGCGGAGCCGCACTGAAGCGAGCAGAGTTGTACCCATGCCAAACACGACGAAAAAAAATCATCCTTGAGATCGTGTCAGGAAATTTTTCCCAAGAAAGAAAGTAGGGTGGGTCGATACAGCGCGACCCACCCTTTCCGGTTACTTCAACGGGGTGAGTTTGATGTTACGAAACATGATCGGCGAGCCTTCGCTCTGAAGGCCGACAAAACCTTTGGTGGCGCACATCCCCGTCGCTTGGTTTTGTAACTGGCCATTCACCTTCAGCGTCATGGCGTCGCCCTTACAAATGATCTCGTATGAGTTCCACTCGCCGGGTTCTTTTTCGTTCGACTCATGTTGTTTTTTGGCGACGCGGAAAAACTCGCCTTCTTTGTTTTGGTTTTCGTTAAAATCACAGTTCATACCGACCACGTCGCCCGCGCTTTGGTGTTTGAGCTGAGCCTCCATACAGAGCGGAAACATGGTTTCTTCATCGCTCATGTGGACCAACACGCCGCTGTTTGTCGGGTTGTCGACCCATTTCCATTCGAGAGTCAGTTTATAGTTTTCAAATTGTTTCTTGGTGCGAATAAAGCCCAAGGGGTCGCCCTTACACCAGATGGCCCCGTCTTTGACTTTCCATACATCGGTTGGCTTGGCGGCGTTGTCTTTGACAAAGATATGCCACCCGTCGAGAGATTTGCCGTCAAAGAGCGAAATGGTTTTGCCGGCTGATTCGCTGCTATGCGCCAATAGTGAGACAAATGAGAATGTGAATATCAGGCCCAGGGTAAGGATACGGTTCATGGTGCTTCTCCAATCATTCGCCGCAGAGGCGGCGCGAGTGTACTGTCTGAAATTATGTTCGCATTGTGAAGCGCATCTCGTCAAGCCGCTGGTGGGGCGAGCGGCCATTTAAGGACGTGTTTTTGCGGCAAGGTCTCTATAGGGTGAGATTTCAATTTCACTTTGGAGACCACTATGTGGAAACCGTATCGCGAATGGAACGCCGGCCAGGCCGACTCATCATCCAACGCCCTGTTATGCGCCGAGTGGGCGCCGCAACGCTCAATGTCAGCGGAACCGCTATCCAGCCGGACGCTTGACAGCCGGGTGCCGTTTTGGGCGCAGGATGACGGCTATGTCCCGCCGCCGGGGCTTGATCCGCGCGCGTTGTTTCCATTGTTGCGCAACCTGCGCGATTATATTCCAGATGTGTCAGCGGGCGTGTGGGCCTGGGTGAGAATGTGCTCCACCCCGATGGGGCGTGAATTCGCCAATGAGAACGAAACAGAAATCAATCATGCCGGGCGCGTGTTAGATGAATTAGACGCGCGCATCTTCGGCGGCCATGGCGAACAAGAGCCAGGCGTTGAAGCATTGATGAGAGCGCTGTTTTTGTCGGCGTTTACTTATGGCGCGTTCGCGGGCGAGGTGGTGTTGTCTGCCAACCGCCGCCGCATCGAACAGTTTATTGTGATTGACCCGGCGACGGTGCGGTTTCGCTATGATGATAAGACGCGGCGCCATCTTCCGTTTCAACTTCTGTCTGAAGGCGGCAGGATCGCGCTCAACCCGGCGTCGTTCTTTTATTATGGGATGGACGCCGACGGCTTGTCGCCCTACGGGCGCTCGCCCTTGTTGGCGCTGCCGCTGATGGTGAAGCTGCAACAACGCATGTTGCGCGACATGGCCCAGGCGCAACACAACGCGGGCTACCCGACGCTGCATTTCAAAGTTACGCCCCCGCCCCAAGAACGCGGCGAGCCAATTTCAGATTACCGCGAGCGCTTATCTGGCGAGATGCGGTCGTTGCGCGACGAGGTGTCAAACAAAACCGTCGACAGCAACCTTCTCACCTACGAAAACGTCGACATCAACTATATCGGCCCCGACGGCAAGGCCCGCCAATGGACGGAGAGCCTGCAGGCGATCAGCGAACAGGTGATCTCGGCGCTTCATCTGGCGCCGTTTATGATTGGCCGCAACTGGGGCACCACCCAGTCGTGGGGCGGGGCGCAATATCAACTCATTGTCAACAATGCGCGGTCCGTCCAGACTGGGGCCAAGCGCCTGGCCGATTGGCTGATGAACCTCGAACTGGCGCTGAACGGCAGCGCGGTCAAAGCCGAAGCGCGCTTCGCGCCTCATCATCACATTGATCTTCTCGACCGGGTAAAGTCGTTTCAAACCTACTCAGAAACGCTGGTTCACTTGCAAGAAAAAGGCCTATATGACGCCGACGCCGCCAAACGCCGCATCGAATCGTTCATGCGCCTGGTGTGAAGGCCGATATGAAACACCGACCCTCCTTCCAGAAAAACCAGGGGGGTCGGCGATAGTACATTTTTCAAACTAGTGATCTCATTGGCATACCCCACCTCTTATCGAACTTAATATCGCGACAGTAGTTGAAACATGCTGTATATTGTGAGAGAATTGTTTGCTGTATTTGCGATAAAGTGTATAAACATAACACAAATAACACTAAATGTAATTTTTTGAGAATCTTAAAGTGTGCACAAAATGTGAATTCCCGTTGAATAATTTCACTTTTATGTTAAAAATATGAGTATAGAGCCGATAGTAGAAGGCAAGATCACGTTCTATGTCTATGTGAACAACAAAACTGTCAGATGTAATGTCACCAAGTTTGTTGATTCATTAGAACAAGAACAAAAGATCAAATTTATCAAGCGTATTCGGCGCTGGTCAGACAAAGGTGAGATACCAAGTAATGAAGAGCAGTTCAAGCATGAGCAAGGAAAGATTTTTGCTTTGAAATTGGGCCAAGTTCGTATCTACGGATTTTACAAAGGCAAAATGGAATTTGTTTTTACGAACGGCTGCTTGAAAAAAACAGATAAAGCAGACTCAAGCGAGTTAGACCGCGCCGAAGAATTCAGGTTGCAATGGGAGAAAGAAAATGAACAATAACAATCAATCGTTCAAAGATTGGTTTCATAATCTTGAAGATGAATTCAAAGACGATCCGCGCTATGCGCTGGAGGACGTCTTGCTCGATTTTTCTGAAATGATTTGCAAGACAATGGAAGAACAAAATATCAGCAAGAGTGAATTGGCCAAAAAAATGGGAAAGCAGCCGTCCTGGCTTTCCCGCATCTTAGGCGCTGAGCATAACCTGACGTTTCTGACCGCCGTTGAAATCGCAATGACGCTTGGAAAAGAATTTAAAGTCACATGGAAGCCGATCAAGCAATTAGCAAGTAACGAGTTAATGGAGAAAATATCGAATAACAAAAAGCCGACTTTTAAGGAATCGAGAGAACTTCTACCTAGTGTAGGAAATGAAAAATTTCATTGCTATATTGCGAATCCTGAGACATCCATGAATGATCTTGGAAAAGCAGCATGAAATCATTATCAGGGCTTCAACTTAAAAACTACTTGGTAACGCAACTAAAGGTTGATTATAACCTTGATTTTTTTTCTTCTGATAAAAATGTTTCAGCAGAAGATATAATTCAAAATCAAGAAATGGACATTGACTTTGAATGTTACCGCAGAAAAGATGGGGTCATTACTGCTCACCTATCTTTTTCAATTGGTTATGAATCAAACAAGGGCTCATTTCCTGTAAAATATGCTTTCCAAATTTATGGAAATTTTGAAGTCAATAATGAGGTGATCTCTGACGACGAATTGCATAAATTGTTACCACTTAACCCTGTCGCAATGCTTTATGGTATAGCACGGGGGATCCTTTGCCCAATTTTCAGTCAGGGGTTACTTCCGCAATACACTCTTCCAACAATCAACTTCTCTGAAGTTTTGAAGCAGAAAATAGTGAAAGAGAAAGAAAAATCAGCGATGTCTATAGACGAAGAATAATTTCCTTCGATTTATGATTCATCCATTTTTTTGATTCATATCACACATAAAAAAAACGGGGCAGCCGTTCAGCCGCTCCGTTCGATAATCCTAAATTGTAATACTCACTTACCCCTTCAACTTCAGCCCTAATTCTCTCAATTGGTCGTTGTCGACGGCGGAGGGCGCGTCTTCCATGACGGCCTGGGCGCGTTGGTTTTTGGGGAACGCCATCACCTCGCGAATGTTATCCAGACGGCGCATCAACATAATCATGCGGTCAAAGCCAAAGGCGATGCCGCCGTGGGGCGGCGCCCCGAAACGAAACGCGTCTAAGAGAAAACCGAATTTCTCCTGGGCCATTTCTTCGTTGATGCCCAATTCGGTGAACATCTTATATTGAATGTCGCGGCGGTGAATACGAATGCTGCCGCCGCCGAGTTCGATGCCGTTTAGGATCAGGTCATAGGCCAGCGAACGAATCTTGAATGGCTCCTCGCCGAACAAGTCCATATCGTCGGGGTGTGGATGGGTAAACGGGTGGTGTGACGGGGTTGGGCTGCCGTTGTCGTCTTTGTTGTACAGTGGGAAGTCAACCACCCATAAGAAGTTGTCTTCATTCGGGTCAAACAACTCTTTCTGCTCGGCGATGTGCAAGCGAAGGTGCGCCAGCGCGGCGTAGACCACTTCAGGCTCATCGGCGACGAACAAGAGAATATCGCCAGACTCTGACTCAAACCGCTCGATCAATTTGGCCTGAAGGCCCTCGTTGAAAAACTTGACGATGTTCGACTCAAGGCCCGACTCGCCGTGTTTCATCCAAGCGAGGCCCTTGGCGCCGTAGACGCCCGCCTCTTTGGTGAGGTCTTCGATCTCTTTGCGGCTGAACGACGCCCCGCCTTTGACGCAGATGCCCGAAATTTTGCCGCCGTTGTCGACGATCTGGCGAAAGACCTTAAAATCGCTCTCGGCGCCGATGTCGTCGATTTGTTTTAACTCCATACCAAAGCGAACGTCAGGCCGGTCGCAGCCAAAGCGCTCCATCGCGTCCCAATAGTCCATACGGGGGAACGGCAGCGTCAGTTCGACGCCCATCAGGTCTTTCCACAGTTTGGCCATCAGGCCTTCCATGATCGAATAGATGTCTTCGGGGTCGATAAACGCCATCTCGACGTCGATCTGGGTGAACTCGGGCTGGCGGTCGCGGCGTTGGTCTTCGTCGCGGAAGCATTTCACAATCTGAAAGTAGCGGTCGAGGCCGCCGACCATACACAATTGTTTGTATATCTGCGGCGATTGCGGCAGCGCAAAAAACTCGCCGGGCGAGACCCGGCTGGGCACCAGAAAGTCGCGGGCGCCTTCAGGCGTTGACTTACTGAGGATGGGCGTCTCAACTTCGACAAACCCCTCGTTGCAGAAATAATTGCGCACGGTCTGGTAAGCGCGGCTGCGAAACACTAGCGAATCGCGCAGGCTGGGGCGGCGCATGTCGAGGTAGCGGTATTTAAGGCGCACCTCTTCGCCGACATCGACATGGTCGTCGATGGGGAACGGCGGGGTTTCGGCTTCGCTGAAAACCTCCAGCTCGGTCACGACCACTTCAACCATGCCCGTGGGCAGATTGGGGTTGATGGAGCCATCGGGGCGCTGGCGGACCCTCCCGGTAATCTGGATGCAAAACTCGCTGCGCAAGTCGTTTGATTGCTTATGCAAGTCAGCGTTTTCTTGCGGGTCAAACACCAGCTGTGAGTGTCCGGTGCGGTCGCGCAGGTCAATAAAGATCACCCCGCCGTGGTCGCGCCAGTGCCACACCCAACCACAGAGTGTGACCGGTTCGCCAATGTGAGTGTCCCGCAAGTCGCCGCAATAGTGAGTTCGTTTCATGATCGACCTATATCTAAGTAACTCTTGATTTGTTCGTATTCTCTTGAAACGCCGAAGGACTGTCGTTTTCAGAGCTTCCCTAATACATTGAAGGCAAATAATATATCTTCTTTGCCGGATTGGGCGAAGGCATACCCGCTCGCGCGGTGTCAGTTCACCGCATCCAGGCTCTCAAAAGACAGCCTGGTCCTCTCAGAATACACAAGTAGCCAGGCCTTCACGCCCATCACAGGCGGAAGTGATTTTTACCGAATACTCTTCGTTTGCGTCAATCGTATATTTTCGTGACCGGAGGTAAGGATATGGCCACAATGGCAGACAAACGAGACTATTATGACGTCTTAGGCGTTTCTAGAGATGCGTCTGCGGATGAAATTAAGAAGTCGTATCGAAAAACCGCGCTCAAATATCACCCCGACCGAAACCCGGGCGACGCAGCGGCTGAAGAGAAATTTAAAGAAGCCACCGAAGCCTATGAGGTGTTAAGCGACCAACAAAAACGCCAACGCTATGACCAGTTTGGCCACGCCGGAGTCGGCGGCGCGGGCGGCGGCGGATTTCATGATTCAGCCGCGTTTCACGATTTCCAAGATATTTTTGGCGGGTTTGGCGACATTTTCGAAGAAATTTTCGGCGGGTCGCGCGGCGGCCGGGGGCGCTCGCGCTCACGCATGCGGCGCGGCGACGACCTGCGCTATGACATGGAGATCACCCTGGTCGAAGCCTTCAACGGCGTCGAAAAACAGATCGAAGTGCCGCGCCAGGACGCCTGCGAAACCTGCAGCGGCTCCGGCTGCGCCAAGGGCTACCAGCCCGAGACTTGCCCCCAATGCCAGGGCACGGGCCAGATCAATATCACTCAGGGCTTTTTCAGTATCTCGCGAACCTGTAACCGCTGTAACGGCAACGGACGAATCATCACCAAACCGTGCGTTCAATGCCACGGTTCGGGCCGTGTATTAAAACATAACAATGTGCGCGTAAAGATTCCCGCTGGCACAATGACCGGGTTGAAGTTGAAAGTGTCGGGCGAAGGCGAAGCCGGTTTTAACGGCGGCCCGTCGGGCGATCTATATATTGTATTACGGGTGGCGGCCCATCCGCTGTTCAAGCGCGAGAACGACGACCTGATCTGTGAAGTGCCCATTTCATTCACTCAGGCGGCGCTGGGTACGGAACTCAAAGTGCCGACCCTGAGCGGAAACATTAATCTCAAGGTCCCCGCCGGAACCCAGACGGGCAAGATCTTTCGCGTGGCGGGCAAGGGCATGCCCAGCGTGAGAGGGTATGGCAACGGCGACCTGTTGGTTCGCACCATCGTTGAAACGCCGACCAAACTAAACGCCAAACAAAAAGAACTGTTAGACGAATTCGCCAAACTCAGCGGTGAAGAAACCAACCCGCAATCCAATGGGTTTTTTGAGCGCGTTAAACAGGTCTTTGGCGGTTGATCCCGCTTGAAATGTAAGGTAAACAAGGAGCCAGGCGATGAAAAGCGCATACGAACTCGCGATGGAACGGTTGGAGAAAGAATCTCCAACCGGCCCGGCGTTGACCGACGAACAAAAAGCCAAACTGTCAGACATTGATAACAAACACGAAGCCAAAGTCGCTGAACGCCAGATTCTCGGCGATAACGAGATGAAACAAGCGATGGGCAACCCCGCCGAGATGGAAGCCATCAAGGCGCGTATGCAAGAAGACATTCGACGCCTCGAAGCCGAGCGCGAAGAACAAAAAGAGGCGGTGCGCAAAGGCGCGTAGGGTAGAGTTTGTAGGGCGGGTTTTAACCCACCAACATAACCCCTCAACCCAGCCCCCCTTTTTAAGGGGGGTGGCGCATAGCGCCGGGGGGATCCGGTAAAACGGGTTTTCTGATACATAGTAAGAATTAAAAGGCTTTCCCCCCACTTAATCTTCCCCCATCTTGGGGGAAGGGGGAAAACGAAGGCCGGGCGGGTTTTAACCCACCAACATGACCCCCTCAACCCAGCCCCGCTTTTTAAGGGGGGTGGCGCATAGCGCCGGGGGGATCTGGTTTTTGAAGCTGCTCAAAAAACAATTGGCGGCGTGGCCGCCCCCCTCACCCCATCCGCCGCGGCGGACTCTCCCAGAGAAAGAGGGGGTAAAAAATAGGGGCGCAGCGTGCGGCGCCTACAAAATACAGATTCACTAGCAACCAGAAGGAGTTAGCAATTGGACAGATGTTTTGAAGGGGAATGGGCATTAATTCTGGGTTCATCAAGCGGCATGGGGCTGGCCTCGGCCAAGGCCCTGGCGTCGCATGGCATGAATATTCTCGGCGTACACTTCGACCGCCGTTCGGGCATGAAAAAAGTCGAAGAAGAAATCAGCTGGATGAAAGACCAGGGCGTCGAAGTCGAGTTTTATAACCAAAACGCCGCCGACGAAGACAAACGAAAATCCACGATCGAATCAATCAAAGAACACACCGGCGGCAAGCGCCTGCGGACGCTCTTGCATAGCCTCGCCTTTGGAACGCTCAAACGCTTCATCGATGAAAGCGAAGACGGCGAGCTCACCCAAAAACAAATGGAGATGACCCTGGATGTGATGGCCAATAGCCTGGTTTATTGGGTGCAAGACCTGCGCCGCGCCGGGCTGATCGCCAGCGGCTCGCGCATCTTCGGCCTGACCAGCGCCGGCAGCCACACTGCCTGGCCCAACTATGGCGCGGTTTCAGCCGCCAAGGCCGCGCTCGAATCTTACATTCGCCAGATCACCTTCGAAGGCGCCAAAGATGGTATCAGCGCCAACGCCATCCAGGCGGGCGTCGTGGTGACTCCAGCGTTAGAGAAGATTCCCGGGCATGAAAAACTCATCTCAGAAGCGCTCGCCCGCAACCCGTCGGGGCGCATGACCACGGTCGAAGACGTGGCCAAGGTGGTCTGTCTCATGTCGCGCCCTGAGGCCGACTGGGTGCGCGGCAGCGTCATCTTCTGTGACGGCGGCGAAGACATCGTCGGGTGAGAACGTAGCGATCATCCAAATTCAAAAAGGCGGCGAATCAGCCGCCTTTTTTGTTGATTGCGATCGCATTACAAACCAATGGGCGGCTGAGTGTTCTTGTGATATAATTTACCTAGGGTAAAACCGATGATTATCGAACATGTCACACAAGCATATGGGCCAGGGCTCGCAGCGACGTTGTTCAGCGCGTTTGTCTGGTTTTTTTCTATGCTGGTGGTGCTCTACCACCGCTCCGGCATGCAAGTCATCGGCGGCGCAATCTTTTTCATCGGTCTCGCGCTGTTGATCTTCAATACCCAATTATTCTTAGCGCTCAATCTGTTGTTTTTCGGCTTTGCCATCCACGGCTGCGGACGCCTGCTCTTCCACATGAAGCGGCGCGGTTGAACCCCGCTTCGTATTCCATTACCTTTAATTCAAAACGTTTATCCAGACTCAATCACGGGGGAGCATCATGCCGTTCGCCGAATGGATCGACCCAATCATTTCAGGACAATCACTCTCAGAAGCCGCCGCCGGAGAGGCCATCTCAGCCGTGATGCGCGGCGAATTGGCGCCGACCCAGGTCGCGGCCCTATTGACGGCTCTTCGTTGTAAGGGCGAAACGCTCGACGAGATTGCCGGCGCAGCGCTCGCCATGCGCGACCATGCCCTGCCCATCCCCACAAATCAAACAGGTTTGATTGACACCTGCGGCACAGGCGGCGACCACAGCGGCACCTTCAACATCTCCACTGTCACCGCGTTTATCGTCGCGGGCGCGGGCCTGCCGGTCGCCAAACACGGCAACCGCTCGGCTACCAGCAAGTGCGGCAGCATCGACCTGCTCGAACAACTCGGCGTCAACATTAACCTTGGCCCCGACGGCATCGCTAGGTGTTTAGACCAATGCGGCGTCGGCGTGGTGTTCGCGCGCATGGTCCACCCCGCCATGAAACACGCCGCCCCGGTGCGCGCCGAACTGGGCTTTCGCACCATATTCAACTTTCTTGGTCCGCTCACCAACCCGGCCAAGCCGACCTTTCAACTGGTCGGCATCAGCGACCCGCGCTATGTGGAACTCTACGCCCAATGCCTTCACAAGATGGGCATCCAACGCGCCTGGGTGGCGCACGGCTCGGACGGTTTAGACGAACTCTCGCTCACCGGCCCGTCAAAAGTGGTTGAAATGAACAAGGGCGCTATCTCGTCGTTTGAAGTCACCCCGCAAGACGCCGGGCTGGAAGCCTGCAAGATCGACGACCTGCTCGGCGGCGACGTCGAACACAACGCCGCGCTGGCGACGGCGATTCTCAAGAATGAAGAGACTGGCCCGAAACGCGACGCTGCATTACTAAACGCTGGCGCTGCTCTGACCATCGCAGGCAAGGCAGGCGACATCAAAGCAGGGGTCGCACTCGCCCGCGAAACGCTGCAATCAGGCGCCGCTTACAAAAAACTGCAAGCGTTGATCGAGGTTTCAAACGCGGAGGAATAATTTTTGGTTCTTCCGATATTTGAGTACTTCCCTTGCTGGATGACTTGGAATTGGGTCAAAAAACGATATTCGTCCTTTCAATAATAGACAATCCAACTCA